>JAZQMX010000048.1:0-84564 GCA_045627065.1 Bacteroidales bacterium
ACAGACCAATAGGGATGGATGGGTCGGAAATACCAATCTTTCCAACATGGCCATGATGGAAAACACGATTATGGTTATGGCACCTCGCCAAATTGATCCCGATATTAATGGAAAAATCACGAGCCTGAAATTCTATCGTCAGGTTTACAACGAATACAATACTACGTCCTATACGGTGAAGATTTACGAAGGCATCGATTTGAAATGGTATGATGAAAACATGAATTATTACTATTTCAATTCTTGCGGCAATGAGGTTTATTCACAGGACTATACGGCATCGAGCGAAGGCTGGCAGATTGTCGAACTTGACACGCCTTACAACATTCCGGATGGCGAATTCTGGATTGGCGTAAAGATGAACGGCGAAGGCATGGCTGTCTTTGGCGACCAGGCGGGTGCCGTTTTGGGCCAGTATTACTACAGCGACCAGTATGAATTCGAGTGGTATTGGAAGCCATCCTATTTCGTGGTGAATTGGGATGAAGTCCTTTTCTCGATGGGTTTGGCCGTTTTTGTTGAGCCTGGCAGTCCTGTGAGCTGCAATCCTGTTCAGAATTTGGAAGGTGATGGTTGGGCTGCTTGTATTTCATCGGTTGACCTTATTTGGAATGCACCTGAAGCCGGTTCGACGGGTGATTTGTTAGGTTATAATGTTTACAGAGATGCTACCAAAATCAATGAAGAATTGGTGACAATGTGTGAGTTTCACGATATGGAAGTAGAGTCGTTTGAGACCTATTCTTATTATGTGGAAGCCGTTTACAGTGACGGCTGCACTTCGGAAAGTTCTCAGATTGAAGTTACGACAGATGGTGTAGGCGTTTCGGAGAATGAAAACATGAATGTCAAAGTCTATCCGAATCCGGCGGAAGGCTTTGTTAACGTCAAGGCGGAAGGCCTTCGGAATGTGGAGTTGATTGACATGATGGGCCGCATCGTGAAAGAGCAATCCGCTTCGCAGTCGGCAATGGTTGTCGATTTGAGCAATCTTCCTTCGGGCCTTTATTTCCTTCGTGTGACGACCGAAAAGGGCGTCGCTTTGCAAAGGGTGGAAGTGAAGTGATAGATTGATTAGAAAATATCATCCACTAAAATTATAACCTTATGAAAAAAAGATTTTTCCTCTTTTTGGCTTCCAGCATCATCTGCTGCTGCCTCTCGGTTTCCTGCAAATCGGGCAACCAGATCACCTATCCTAATTCGCAGGATATCGTCGTCCTCTATGAAAACGACGTCCACTGCGGTGTCGATGGCTATGCCAATCTCGCAGCCCTCAAGGACGAGTTGAAAGTGACGCACAAGTATGTCTCCGTCGTCTCTAGTGGCGACTTCGTGCAGGGCGGAAGCCTTGGCGCAGCCTCTCACGGACGTAACATCATCAACATCATGAACGAAGTGGGCTACGACTTCGTCACCCTCGGCAACCACGAGTTCGACTACGGCATTCCTCGCCAGCTCGAGCTGATGGAAGCCCTCTCGGCCCAATGCCTCTGCTGCAACTTCAAGGACTTGAGGACGGGCAAGCAACTCTACGATGCCTACCATATCGTGAACTACGGTGACTTCGATGTGGCCTACATTGGCATGTCGACCCCTTACACCATCAATTCATCTACACCTTCCTATTTCAAGGACGAGAACGGCAACTACATCTATAGCTTCTGCATCGACAATTTCTACGAATTGGTGCAGGATGCCGTCAACTCGGCCCGTAACGAAGGCGCTGACTTCGTGGTCGTCCTCTCGCACCTCGGCGACGAGAGCGAAGGCGAAGGCGGCATCAACTCGCTCAGCATGATTGAGAACACCTATGGCATCGACGTCGTCCTCGATGGTCACTCGCATAGCGTGATTCCTGGTACCGTGATGAAGAACAAGAAGGGCGAAAACGTCACCTTGACCTCTACCGGCACCAAGCTCGAGAACATCGGCAAGCTCACCATCAATCCTAATGGTAAGTTCAGCACCGAGCTCATCTCCACCAAGGACTACATCAAGAAGAACGCTTGGTTACTCAAGGTCATCAACGACATCAAGGAAGGCTACAAGAAAGTCGCAGAGCAGGTCATCTTCACCAGCGATGTCAAACTGGCTTCGTACGACGACCAAAACAACCGCTTGGTGCGCAGTCAGGAATGCAATATCGGCAACTTCTGCTCCGACGCCTATAGGATGGTGTTTGGCACCGACATCGCTTTCCTCGGTGGCGGCAGCATCAGAGCCGACCTCCCCAAGGGCGACGTGACCTTCAACGACCTCTACACCATGTTCCCCTTCGAGAATGGCACCTGCAAGGGTGAATGCACCGGCGAGGTGCTCCTCGATATCCTCGAGTTCTCCGTCGCCATCGCCCCAGGCGAGTTCGGCGGCTTCCAACAAGTCTCGGGCATGCGCTTCGAATACGACTCCAGCATCCCTTCACCGGTGGTCTATGACGCCAACCACGACTTCGCAGGCGTCAACGGCGAACGCCGCGTCAAAAAAGTCGAGATCATGAACGAGAAGGGTGAATATGAACCTCTCGACGTCAACAAGACCTATACCTTCGCAGCCTCCAGCTACATGGCTATCGACCACGGCGACGGCTTCGCCATGATGAGCCGCTGCACCAACATACAAGACGCTGGCATCCTCGATACCGACATCATCCAGAACTTCCTGGAGAACTACAAGAACAACCACGTCGGCATGGAATATGCCGGCATCGAAGGCCGCATCAAGGACATCAAATAAGGGCCCGGAAAACTCCTTATATTAAGGTTCCGCCTCTGCAGCGCCATGGGACGTACACTCCGTTCCGCAAGCGAAGCGAGGCGGAATCTTTTTTTATCGCAAAAATCATATTTATTTGGAACAATATCCCAATGCTTTTCGTACTTTTGCACCCAAAGAATTTAACTTTAAAATTATCATACGATGTACACAAACTTTCAAGAGTATCTGAAGAAGGAATTGGCTCAGATTGAAGCCGATGGCCTTTATAAGCGTGAACGTATCATTGAAAGCGCTCAGGGCGCTGAAATCATGGTTGGCGGCAAGGTTTGCCTCAACTTCTGCGCAAACAACTACCTCGGTTTGGCCGACAATCCTGAACTGATTCAGGCTGCCAAGGAAGGTATGGATGCCCGCGGCTATGGCATGGCTTCCGTCCGTTTCATTTGCGGCTGCCAAGACCTTCACAAGAAACTCGAAGCAAAGATCGCCGAATTCTTCGGCACTGAAGATACCATCCTCTATGCTGCTTGCTTCGATGCTAACGGTGGTGTCTTCGAGCCATTGCTCGGACCAGACGATGCCATCATCTCCGATGCCTTGAACCACGCTTCCATCATCGACGGCGTGCGTCTCTGCAAGGCTCAGCGTTTCCGCTATGCCAACGCCGACATGGCCGACCTCGAAAAGCAACTCCAGGATGCTCAAGGCTGCCGCTTCCGCCTCGTCGTCACCGACGGCGTGTTCTCCATGGACGGCAATGTCTGCCCTCTTGACAAGATCTACGAATTGGCTCAGAAATACAACGCTATGGTCATGGTCGACGAAAGCCACTCAGCTGGTGTCGTCGGTCGTACAGGCCGTGGTGTCACCGAACACTACAACCTCCGTGGCAAGATCGAAATCCTGACCGGTACCCTCGGTAAGGCCTTCGGCGGCGCTATGGGTGGCTTCACAACTGGCCGCAAGGAAATCATCGACATGCTGCGTCAGCGCTCACGCCCATACCTGTTCTCCAACTCAATGGCTCCAGGTCTGGTTGCTGCCGGTATCCGCATGTTCGAAATGATGAGCGAAACCAACGAACTGCAAGACAAGCTGCACGCCAACACCGATTACTTCATCAAGAAGATGACCGAAGCTGGCTTCGACTGCAAGCCTTCACAATCAGCCATCTGCGCTGTCATGCTCTATGACGCTCCTCTGTCACAGCAATTCGCTGCCAAACTGCAGGAAGAAGGCATCTTCGTCACTGGCTTCTACTATCCTGTCGTTCCAAAGGGACAAGCCCGTATCCGCGTGCAAGTTAGCGCAGCTCACGAACGCGAACACCTCGACAAGTGCATCGCTGCCTTCGTGAAGATCGGTAAGGAACTTGGTGTTTTGAAATAATGAATTGGGATTTCGAGATCGCGCGACCTCGTGACCTCGCGACCTCGAAACCTCGTCGTCAAATATAAAATTTAAAATGAAAAAGATATTGATTGTGGGTTCCGGCGGACAAATCGGAACCGAACTCGTTAAGAAACTCCGTGCCACCTATGGCAACCAGAACGTCGTCGCCTCTGACCTCCGTCAGCTGACAGGCGAAATCGTCGAAAACGGTCCATTTGAAAGAATCGACTCAACGCAGATCATGCAGATCGTTGACGTCGTGAAGAAATACAACATCGATACGATCTACAACCTCGCAGCCATCCTCTCCGCCACAGCAGAGAAGAATCCTATGCTGGGTTGGAACGTCGGCATCGGCAGCTTGGTGAACTGCCTCGAAGTGGCTCGCACCTTCGGCTGCGCCGTGTTCACACCTTCATCCATCGGTGCTTTTGGTGCTTCTACTCCTCACGACAACACGCCTCAAGATACCATTCAGCGTCCTAACACTATCTACGGTGTCACCAAGGTGACTGGCGAATTGCTGAGCGACTACTACTTCACCCGCTTCGGCGTCGATACCCGTAGCGTCCGTTTCCCAGGCCTCATCTCCAACCTCACACTGCCTGGTGGCGGCACCACCGACTACGCTGTCGAGATCTACTATGCAGCCGTCAAGGGCGAGAAGTTCATCTGCCCTATCAGCAAAGGCACCTATATGGATATGATGTATATGCCTGATGCTCTGGATGCCATGGTCGACATCATGGAAGCTGATCCGACCAAACTCATCCACCGTAACTCGTTCAACGTTACCAGCATGAGTTTCGATCCTGAAATCATCTACAACGCCATCAAGAAGTACTATCCTAACTTCGAGATGGAATATCAGTTTGACCCAATCCGTCAAGCCATCGCCGATTCATGGCCGAACAAGATGGACGACAGCTGCGCTCGCAACGAGTGGGGCTGGAACCCGAAGTACGACCTCGACAAGATGACCGTCGATATGATTGAGACACTGAAGGTTAAGCTGCTGAAGTAATAGGCAACCTATCGTAAATTAGGAAAGGAGGAATCGTCGGTTCCTCCTTTTTTTGTATCTTTGCACCCTCGAAAGCGAGAGGAAATCTTGCTAAAGAATTGATATTTAATTAAATAGTATTTATGAAGAACGAAAAGTTGAAGCAGCAGATTATTGCGTATCTGTATTTGGTGCTGGGCTCGTTGCTGTTTGCAGTGGGTGATGTGATGTTTGTGAACCCTTATTTGTTGGCTCCTGGCGGAACGTATGGTTTGGCTAACGTGCTGAATACGGTATGGCCTTGGAAGATCTCCTACTATGCCATTTGCATGGATATCCCTTTGCTGCTGATAGGTACATGGATTTTGGGACCGAAATTCGGAGCCAAGACGGTGATTTCCACCATCTTGATATTTGCCTTTACCTGGTTGCTTGAGACCTTCTGGGGCTATCAGCCTGTCATCCATGATGGCTTGCTGGACGAACCCGTCAAGAACCTGGCTTTCGTGCCTGACTATTTCCTGAACACCTTGGTGGCTGGCTTGGTCTATGGTGTGGCTATCGGCATGGTGTTCAAGTCGGGCGCTACCTCAGGTGGCAGTGATATCATCTCCATGATCCTGCACAAATACACGAAGGTCTCGCTGGGTACGCTGGTCCTCATCGTGGATTCGTGCATCACCTTGACTTCGTTCGTCGCTTTCCACCAGCTGCGTCTGCCTATCTATTCCATCCTTTTGATCGTGATCGAGAGTAAGGTCATCGACTTGGTGGTGGAAGGTGTGAAGAGCTACAAGACCGCCTTCATCGTCACCGACGAGATTGAGGCTGTGCGCGACTTCATCATCAAGGACCTCGACCGCAGCGGCACCGTTTTCGCTGGCAGCGGACTGTATCAAGGTGCTGAGCGCAAGATGATTTATGTGACTTTGAACCGTTCGGATTTGGTGAAGCTGAAGGCTAACCTCCGTTTCCTCGACCCACATGCTTTCGTCAACGTCATCGAGAGTTCCGAAATCATGGGTAATGGCTTCAAGGCTTTGCCTACGGAGTGATGAATGAAGGTGAATGATTAATACAATTAGTCACAATATTCATATTCCACCATCTATTTTTTCTGCTGCCATAGTGGTAAGGCCTTCGCAGATATACACCACAGGCGTAGGCTTTAGAACTTCCTTTATTGTATTCTTCTTGAAGTTTTCGGCTTGTTCGAAAATTTCCTTGAATACCTCGTCTTTGGTGTAAGGTGGGTATTTCTCCTTGGCGAGGATGAGGATAATGGCTACCTTCATGTCGGCTTTGATGTCGTCGCGTTTGTTCCAATCGATGTATTGGCTCTTGTCGTCGACAGTCTCTTTGATTTGGATAGCCATGCGGGTGTATTGCTCTTCGGTGAAATTGTCGGCAAACTTGTATTTTTCGGCCACCATCTTTAGGATGTCGTAGAAGGCTTTCACCTCAATGTCAGGGATGCCTTCGGGCAGTTTCTGCTCGTCTTTGATCTTGTTGAGGAGCTCGGTGAGGCGGTCGGCTACCTCGGTGATGACTTCGTCGGCATAGACGAGGTCGTCGGTGCGGTCGTTGTAGGTCTTCACGATGGCGTTGAGACGTTCGGTGAAGTCGAGACCTTTCACCTTATTGACGCGCATCACGCTGTCGATGACACGCTTCAACAGTTGTTCAAGCAACTTCACCTTGGTGTTCTTCAGCGGCAGTCGGTTGATGCGTGCAATGTAGCTGCTGGTGAGCAGGTCGATCTCTTCGGTGTTGTCCAGGGCCATATTGTGGAGCAGTTCCACCTCTTCGCTGATGAGCGACTCGTTGACCATCTTCAGCACTACTTTGTTCATCTTGGTTGCGTCAGGGGCTTCGCCCTTGGTAAGTTTCACGATGATGCTCTTCACGCCGCTGAAGTAGTGTGCCTCGTTCACCTCCACGCGGGTGATGCTGTCGTCGTTGTGGCACATCTTGAAGGCTGAGGCCATGATGGCGACGTGTTTCATGAAGCGGTGCTCTCTCTCTCCGGTGACTTGAACGATTTCGGCACCTTGCTGTAGCGTGTCGAGTTGCTCGAGTGGGCTGCCTGTCCAGAACTTGGAGTAGTCGTATGGGTAGAGCATCTTGCGTAGCACGTCGAGTTCGTCGCGGAAGAGCTTCAACGACTCCTCGGCGCTTTCGGTGGGGATGCCGTCATAAGTGCCGGTAGCGTATTTGCGCATGGCGGCGTTCATGTTCTTCTTGATGCCGAGGTAGTCGACGATGAGGCCTTTCTCCTTGCCTGGGTAATTGCGGTTGACGCGGCTGACGGTCTGCACGAGGGTGTGCATCTGGATGGGCTTGTAGCAGTACATGGTGTCGAGACAAGGCACGTCGAAGCCGGTGATCCACATATCGACGACGATGGCAATCTTGAAGTTCGACTTGGGCTCCTTGAACTGGAGGTCGAGGCGCTTGCGGTCGTCGTCGGTGCCGAGCAGGTTGTATAGTTCCTCGGGGTCGTCTTTGGCGCGTATGAACACCATCTTGACCTTTTCGATGGGCTTTATCTTCTGTTGCTCCTCGGGCGTCAGCTCTTCGCCTTCGGCGCAGTTGTGTATCTCCTTCCACTGTGGTCGCAGTGCGATGAGCTCTCGGTAGATGGCGTAGCCTATCTCACGGGTGGCACACACAATCATGGCCTTGCCTTCCATGCTCGAGCCTTCTTCCACGCGGCGCTCGTAGTGCAGCACGAAGTCGGCGGCGAGGCGGCGTATGAGGTCGGGGTTGGAGAGGACGAGTTCCATCTGGGTCATGGCGCGTTTTGAGGCTTCTATCTGGTATTCGTTGGAGCCTTCCTCGGCGCATTGATCGTAGTAGCGTTCTATCTCCTGCACCTTGTCTGAGTCGATGATGACCTTTGAGGCACGGCCTTCATAGACGATCTTCTTGGTGATGCCATCGTTGACGGCGTCAATCATAGTGTATTCATCGACGATAGGGCCGAACACTTCGAGTGTTGGGTCGATGGGGGTGCCGGTGAAGCCGACGTAGGTGGCGTTGGGCAGCGAGTCGTGGAGGTATTTGGCGAAGCCGTAGGAACGGCGCACGCCCGTGTCGGTGATTTGCACCTTCTCGTCGAGGCTCAGCTGCGAGCGGTGTGCCTCGTCGCTGATGCAGATGATGTTGGCACGGCGCGAGAGGAGGTCGATGTCTTTAGAGAACTTCTGTATGGTGGTGAGGAACACGCCGCCGCTAGTGCGACCTTGCAACAGGGTCTTGAGGTGCTCGCGGCTCTCCACTTGCACTACCATCTCGTCGCCGATGAAATGCTTGGCGTTGAGCACTTGGCGCGACAGCTGGTCGTCCAAGTCGGTGCGGTCGGTGATGAGGAGCAGGGTGGGCGAGCAGAGGGCTTTGCTGCGCATGAGTAGGCGGCAGAGGAAGAGCATGGTGAACGACTTGCCGCAGCCTGTGGCACCGAAGTAGGTGCCGCCCTTGCCGTCGCCGTCGGCATTGAGTTTCGAGTGGACGAGAATGTTGGCATAGAGGGCGCGTGCGGCGTAGTATTGCGGATAGCGGCACACCACCTTGGCCTCGCCCTTGCTGCTGTCGGGCACGTAGATGAAGTGGTGCAGCACGTCGGTGAAGCGCTCGCGGTTGAAGAGACCCGCCACCATGGTGCGCAACGAGGGGATGCCGTCGATGGGGCGTTCCTGGGGTTCTATCTTGCGCCACGAGGTGAAGAAGTCGTAGTCGGCAAAGAGGGAGCCGAACTTGTTGTTGACGCCATCGCTGATGACGACGAAGGCGTTGTAGCGAAACAGCTGCGGTATGTCGCGGCGGTAGCGTATGGTGAGTTGCTTGTAGGCATCCTCGATGGTGGTGTTTTCCTTGATGGCGTTCTTGAATTCGAGCACGACGAGGGGCATACCGTTCACATAGACGATGCCGTCGGGGATGCGGCGTTGCAAGCCTTGTATCTCGAGTTGGTTGACGATGCGGAAGATGTTCTTCGAGTGGTTCTTCTCGTCGAAGGTGACGGGGTAGATGTAGAGGTTGGGTAGGGTAGGATCTTCGCGTTTCAGCGAGAAGCCTTCCATGAGCAGGCCGAGGAACTGGCGGTTGTCGTCATAGACCGAGCCGGTGTCGTGGACACTGATGAGACGTACGGCGCGTTCCACCTCGTCGGCGGTGATGCCATCGCTGTGGTAGCGGTTGGCGAGGTAGGTGCGCAGGTCGCCTTGGATGAGCACCTCGTCGTCGTGGCGCGTGAGCGCCTCGCCGGGTGTGTAGAGGTAGCCCTGTTCTTGGAACAGCTGCAGGATGGATTGCTCGAGTTGTGCTTCGTTGAAGTAGGCCATAATGTGTGTTTCATTTTAAGGTGTCGTCATTCCAATTTATGGGGTTGTTGATGATATAATTGGAGATTCGTTGGTATTCTGCCTGATTGCGGATGATGTGGTCGTGATAGTTCGCCTGCCACAATGGGTTGGCACGGTTGAATTTTTCCATTGAAGGGTTATTGGCATCAATCCAATCGTCGATGCGGTTGATGGCCGACGATTTGAAACCCGCCACGAACGATGAAATGGATTTGGGTTGCCGGTGTGGTAGAGACGCACGGCCGTGCGTCTGTTGGTCATTGGTTTGTTGTTGTAGAGACGCACGGCCGTGCGTCTCTACAACGTTTGTGGGATTATCAATCCCCCAAATGAAATCGTCCGTTTCATCGGGAATTGCATCATCGTTATCCAATATCACGATGGCGTGCAGATGATTGGGCATGATTACGAATTCGCCCAAAAACAATTCATCGCGCAGGGTGAACGATTTGAAAAATTCATCGTAAACGATTTGGCCAAAATCATTCAATATCATTTCGCCATTCACAACGTTTCCGAACACGCAATGGCGTCCGTGCGTGACGATGGTGATGAAATAATGCCCGTTTTTGGCATAATTCCATCCGCGCAACCGGTTGGATGGGATTCGGTATTTGTTGTGATATTTTTCTGATGCGGTTGTCATATTATCGTTTTCGTCTTATAGGGATGCAGGGTATTGGTAGGAGACACAGGGTGCAGATGAGCCCCAGGTCATAGATGAGACGCACGGCCGTGCGTCTTTACAAAGGGGGCCGCCGCATGTCGTTTGGTGGCCTATTGGAGATTCTATTTTGATTGGATGGAGCGACATGTTGTTAAGTGGTTTATGTGGGGTTTGGGATTAGGCTGATGGTCAGCGGATAGTTGTTGTATTTCTGTTTGTCCATATTATTGGTGTGGCTTTATTCGATAATTGCGGATTCTAAGTGGGATTCGGGGAAGGACATAATTACAAATTATAATAATATTCTTTGATCAAATTCGTCATTTTCGTGCGGCGCATCTCCAGAAATTCCTCATACTGCGTGTGGTCCATCTGAAGAATTTCAACCGGAATGCAGTTGTCTTCTAAATTCTTCCGGAATTCTTCTTCTGTCTTGATGGATTTGAACGAAGATTCCGACCGCTTTAGAATTTCCGACAAGGCCTCATTGAGATATTCGCCTGGTGCTTTCTTGCCGATTTTGATGTTGATGGGCGTATCCAAATAGGCATAATTGGCTACTTGATTATATTGATTCTTTTCATATCCGTTGTCCACCAGATATTTTTTCGGGAAAATATGGTGAATGTCGCCACCCAAATTGATTAATTCGCTGACAGGAATATGCGACAGCAGCGAATCTCTTTTGAAGAAATTCTGCGCGGCCAAAAACACCTGATAGGTCGGGTTGATGGAGGAGACGAAAGTCAGATTCTGATTCAGCTGGATGTTCCAGAAATTGTCGGACAGGTTGGCGTCTTCAATGGATTTCAGTGCGGCTTTCACACCGATTTCGCCAATGATACGGAGGTCTTTGGCGAAGGCTGTTTCGGGCGATGAACTGTAACGCCCCGTGAGGACGGAAAGCACGTACCAGCGTTGCACCAAGCTCTTGATTTCGTCAACAGGTACCTCTTTCGTCTCCTGAAGAATCAGATAGACGGCGTAGGCGAAATCGATGGCCATCACGGAGTTGACCAATTTCTTCGAGATGAATCCGGCGGCACGGATGGCCAGCATAAACTGCGTGAAATTGTATTCGCCGACCACACTTTTCACACCGGCCTTGAGTTCGGTATAGGTTTGTTCTACAATTTCCTCCTTGAACTCTTTGGTCTCGAAATCACGTCCCGAGAGCAGGGCCACCAAGTCGGCGAGTTTTGCTCGTTTGAATTTGTGCATAAAAGCCACACGCAGCACGTCGTCGCATTCCGGGTCATATACGGTTTCCTTGTCGTCGCGCAGCCATTGCAGCATATTGAGGTATTCCGTGGCAGCAAATTCGGTATCCTTTTCTTTGATTTTGTTGAAGAAAGTGCCGTCCTTGCAAAGATGCGAGAAATAATCGACCACCTTGCGGAGGGCGTTTCCGCCGTGAATTTCATCGGCGGCAATCTTCGACATCACGAAGTCGCCCTGACTGAGGGCGGTGCCTTTGGAATTGATGCGGATGAAAATGTCGGTCACGATGTCGATGTCCAGGCTGGCATCCAGTTCGATGACACCGATGTTGCAATGTTGCAGATTCTTGAGTCCTTCAATCACGCGGTGCAAGTCTTCCTCATCCATTTCCGGATTTTCGGCCACATATTTTCCGATGAACTTGAAACTGGAGAAATCGGATTTGAAGATTTCGGAGATATCGGGGATCCAGCGTTTGCTCTTGATGTGGGCGGGCGTTTGCACGGCAAAGATTTCCGCATCCTGACTGCCCGACAAAGCGGCGAAGGGGTCGAAGGCGATTTTCACGCGGCCTTCGCTGTAATCGCTGAAAATCACATTCTTGCCGGCGATGGCGGTCATCAGGGCGGTGATGCGCTGCTGACCGTCAATCAGCACCTTCTTGCCTTCCGACATCTGGCCGTTTTTGAGTTTCACGGTAGGATTTTTCCAGATGATGATGTAGCCCGTGGGATAACCTTTGTAGAGCGAGTCCATCAGGTCGCGCACCTGCGACTTGCGCCACACAAACGGACGCTGAATTTCCGGAATGGCAATGTCGTTGGCCTCTATCAGACCCAAAATCTGACTGATCGTCAGCGGATAGTTGTTGTATTTCTGTTTGTCCATAGATTAATTTCTATATTTTCCGTCTCAATAACACCTTGTTTTTGAAGGTTGATTTTACAAACACCATATGCGAAAATTACAATACGAAATCTTCGTAGATGTTTTTAAACAATTGATATTTTGAATTCCGCTTCCCCCATTTCGTTGAACTATTATTCCAATCGGTACAATATGTATCTTTGGCCAATTTGTCATACCGTGGAGACGGGCCGTGATAATTCGAATTTTTAGAAGGTCCACAGCAATGAATAACTTCGTCAGCTAATGGTTGTGATGACAAGAATGCTTCTAAACGTTTTCCTAATCGAGTTCCATGATGTGCAGATTTAATAAGTTTAAAATCAGAATAGGTCATAAAATTAACCATTCTGTTCATGGCAGAATCATGAAAATCACTAAGAAACAATGCAGCATTATCTTTCGCTCCAATAGAAAAAGCAATACTATGATCATCTATCAAATTTCCAAAAGACAAATACATTTTTTCAATACTCTCATTGTTATTCTCTACAAATCTTCCTGCAATGCCTTCTAACAATCTCCTTACTTTTGATAATGCATCATTGCTTTCATATTCTTCCGCAATTTGGAAATCATTATCGTTTTGTTTTAGGCCCTCATACCCATGAAAATCATTATCCTTATCGAATATTGAAGTTAAGATAGTTGATAATTCTTTATATATAGGCTCTACATAACCTATTACGTTATTTGAAAAGATGCCCAACATATCGTTCAATTTCTTTTCTCTTCTCTTGTAATAGTCATCTGATGGTAATGGCGGCCAAAGTACAGTTCCCTGAGGCTGCCAATGACTAAATGCATTGCATCCTTGATAAACACCTATTATTTTTTTTGATAATGAAGACATTAACGGAGCTACTTTAATCCACTCTTGTACTTTTAAGGTCTTCACACTTGGCATAGCTACTATGAAACACAATGCTGTTTCTAATTGTAGAGAATGAAACGTAGGCGTCGAATTTATCGCTTTTAAATCAAGATATGGGACATAAGCTCTATCATAAATTTTTCTGATACCATTATTATACATTAATTCATATCCTGAATAATGGTCGCTATGAGGATGTGTTAGAATTGCTTCATTATGCATATAACAGCCAAAACAATTCCTTGAATGGCATCGTGTGAAACGAAATGGAAAACAATGCTTACATTTTCTTATATGATGTTCAATGCAACAGTTAACGTAGCCATCAAGAGATCCGAAATCTCTTGTGACCAATATGTTATTATCAAGACCGAGCAATATAAAATCACCATGTTTGACATTATAAACTCTAATTTTCGCCATGTCTTTTTTTCTCCTTCTCACCTCCCCATCCCGGAGAGCATTATCGTTTGTATTTCCGTTAATTTTCTAATTTCTTGTTTGTGCAAAATGACATTTTGAGAAATTACTTCAAATTTTTCAAATATGTCTTTTTGAATCTGTTCCGGTGCGACCGGTACTTTCATCTGTTTCATGTCTTTATCACCAAGGTGCGCAACGGTCGTGCCTTCAATTGAAGATTCTAATTCTTTAATCGTTGGCTGAATGGCAAAAAGAATTTGATATGCAGATATGAAATTCTCTTTGTTAGGACGGATTCTCACAGTTCGTTGATTTTGATATGCAAATCCACCACTCCAAATTGTCATATGAAATACGCCGTCCATTCCAATTAAAATATCACCATTTATAATTTCATATTTTGAATCAACTTTTTCCGATGTAAAAGTATAAGATTGATTTTCCAATATATCTCTGATGCGAATAATTGGGGTAAGGTTAGCATCCTCACAAAATAACTCAGAATCGAATGGAAATCCGTACAATACATTTCCACAATTAAATAAAGGGACCCATCTCCATCCTTCCGGCAGGTTTTCTTTGTCGATGCCGTCAACAAACATCTTGCGGTAGAGGGCTTGTGCGGTGGCTTGCAGGGTGGCTATCGTGCGCTTGGCTACCGCTATGCGCCGCGCCACCGCCTCGTAGTCCGCCACCACCGCCCGCTGCTCCGAAATGGGTGGGACGGGAACCATCGTGGCACACATCTCCGCCCAATCGAAAATCTCTCGCGCGCTGCCGTGCGAATGGTATCGCGCATACCGGTCAAATTCCGGGCGGCGGAACCACATCATCAAATATTCGGGTAACAATTTTTCGCGGTCAACAATTTCAAAAACAACGTACGCCTGCGAAATGATGGCAGGTTCATCGCCCGTGTATAATGCAATGGTTATTTTGTCGCCGTTGCGCGAGGTCACGGGTCCGTATGCAAATTGTCGCGGCTGCACAATTTTGTATGTTGACATATCCGTTCCAATGGTGTTGGCAATCGATGGGATGAAACATTTTTCGATGCTTAATCCCAATAATTCCGTCACCTTCAAATCACGGTTGCGGATGTCAACGGGACGGATGTAATCGCCGAGGGGGTGGTATGTAGTGGATGGTTTCGTCATCGTTTTGTTTTTTTATCTGAGACGCACGGCCGTGCGTCTTTACAATTTATACCCCAATTTCTCGAACAATGCCTTCAATTCCGCCTTCGATTTTTCCTCTTCGGCCAGCAGCTCGCGCAGGTCGCCTTGTAGCTGCTTCATCCTGCTGTCGAAATCGATCTGCTCGTCGCGGTTCACGAATTCGATGTATTTGCTGGGCACCAACGAAAAATTCTTTTCCACAATTTCGTCGAAGGTGGCGGAATAGCAATATTCGGGAACGTCGCGATAGGCATCACCCTCCCGCTGCCAATCGTGGTAGGTGCGGGCCACGCGGGCGATGTCGTCGGCGGTCAGCTGCACGTATTTCTTTTCGTAGGGCGAACCCATCTGTCGCAGGTCCATGAACAGCACCTCCTTCTCGCGGTCGCGGTAGTGCACCTCCTCGCCGTTGCGGCTGGCCACGCGGGCCTTCTTGTTGTTGTTCAATATCCACAATGTCACGCTGATGTCGGTAGTGTAGAAGAGGTTGCGGGGCAATATCAGGATGGCTTCCACCAGCCCGCGCTCGAGCATCTTCTTGCGGATGGCGTACTCGGTGCCATCGGCGCTCAGCGCACCGTTGGCCAGAATGAAGCCCGCCACACCGTTGTAGCTCAGCTTGGAGACCATATTCATTATCCAGCCATAGTTGGCGTTGCTGGTAGGAGGTACCTCGAAGCTGGCCCAGCGGGGGTCGGTGATGAGCTCGTTGGCAGTGCGCCAGCCGCTCTGGTTGAAGGGCGGGTTGGCCATGATGTAGTCGGCCTTCAGGTCGCGGTGCTGGTCGTTGTGGAAGGTGTCGCCGAGGCGTATGTCGCTTGCGATGCCACGGATGGCGAGGTTCATGCGCGCCAGCTTGTAGGTCGTCTTGGTGTATTCCTGCCCATAGACGCTGATGTTCTTCTGGTTGCCATGGTGGGCACGGACGAACTTCATCGACTGAACGAACATGCCGCCCGAACCGCAGCAGGGGTCGTATATCTTGCCGTCGTAGGGCTCTATCATCTCGGCGATGAGGTTGACGATGCTCTTCGGCGTGTAGAACTCGCCCTTGCCCTTGCCTTCGGCGATGGCGAACTTGCCGAGGAAATACTCATACACGCGGCCAATGATGTCGTTCTCCTCGTCGCGCAGCGTGTCGAGGCGGTTGATCTCGTCGAGCAGGGCGGCGAACTTGCTCTTGTCGAGACCTAAGTTGCTGTAGTAGTTGGAGGGTAAGGCTCCCGCCAGCTGCTTGTTGGCCTTCTCGATGTTGGCGAGGGCATCGTCCACAATCTGGAAGATGTTGTCCTGCTTGGCATTGGCTATGATGAACGACCAACGGCACTCCTCGGGGAGGAAGAACACGTTGTCCTTGGCATAGAACTCTACCATGTCGGCAAACTCGTCGCCATATTGCGCGACGATTTCGCGGCGTTTTTGGTCGAAGTGGTCGCCGGCGTATTTGAGGAAAATGAGGCTGAGCACGACGTGCTTGTATTCAGAGGGTTCCACTGAGCCACGCATCTTGTTGCACGACTCCCATAGGGCTTCCTCCATGGGCTTCTCGGGTTTGGTCTTTGTAGCGGTCTTTGCCATAGTGAGGGTGTTTTGGTGATGAATCTGTTTTATGCCTACAAAATTACATTTTCTTTTTGATAAGACACCTTATAAATTGAACATATCTGAATCAAATTATGAAAATAGGACCTTCTCGGCCACGGAAGCATGTAGGCTTCTGCGTTTTGCTTCGCAAAATTATCTACCCAAATGGACACTGCGTGTCATCGTGTGGGATTTTTGATTATGAGACGCAAAATCTTGCGTTTTTACATACAATGACGACCCGTGTTTATGAGACGCAAAATCTTGCGTCTCTACAGATGTGACGTTATCGGGTTCTGGTCCCGTCATTTTGGGTTCTGGTTTTTGCCGTTCGCCTTTTTTTTGATTTTTTTGAAATTTTTTCATTCATGGACGCGCAGTGTCCATCAAGAGGCGTTATCTTTGTCGCATGATAAAATTAAATAGGAGGACTGAAAAATGAAACAACTCGACGCACTGGTATGGATGATGAAAAAGACCTACAGCGCCGGCAAGCGTGGCATCACCTTCGAGAGCCTCGCACGCCAGTGGGAGAACGAAGGCAACGACGAGGAGTTCCTGCGTCGCACCTTCCAACGCCGCATCAACGCCATCCGCGAGCTGTTCGGCATCCATATCAAGCACATCGGCAACGGGTTCTATGCCATCACCGAAGCCGACAACGACATGGCACTCATGTCGGAGTGGTTCTTCAACTCCTATTATCTGCTCGACAAGGCGATACACCACAGCGAGCTGAAGCGTTGCATCCGCTACGAGCCTACACACCGTGGCACAGCCATCCTGGCACCTATCGTCGATGCCATCGTCGAGAAACGCCGCATCGCCTTCGGCTATCTCCGTTCATACGAGGACGCTACGCAACGCCGCGTGTCGCCGTTGGGCCTCTACCTCTATCAGCGCGAATGGTATCTGGTGGGCGAACAGGACGACGCCTCGCGCCGCTGTTTCGCCCTCGACCGCATCGGCGAAATCACCTTGCTCGACGAGACTTATGTCTATCCCGCCTCGTTCAGCATCGACGCCTATTTCCGCGATGCCTTCGGCATCTTCCGGCCCGAAGACGGCAAGGTCGAGAAGGTGGTGCTGCGCTTCTATGGCGACCGCGTCAAATACATCGAGAACATGCCGCTGCATCCTTCCCAAACACTGGAGAAGGTGGATGCCGCAAGCAGCACCTTCAGCTACAAACTCTTCCTCACCCCCGACCTGGAAGAACGTATCATGAGCTTCGGCGATAGGGTAGAGGTGCTGAACCCCGTCACGCTACGCCGCAAAATCGGAGAGAAACTTAAGAAAGCTTATTCGTATTATACTGATTGAGAATGAATTCGAACGCCACATATTGCCCTATCCCATTACATGACCGCGAAATGTGTCCTCCGCATTACGAAGGCGTTTTGCAGTCTCGTCATTTGGATATTCCGCATTGCGATAGCGTTTTGCAATCCCACAATTTGGATATTCTCCTTTGCGGATGCATTTTACATGTGCGTGAATCGCTCATCCCTCATCGCAGAAGCGTTTTGCAACGTGATCATTCGAACCGTCCTCGTTACGGAAGCATTTTACCAATTCAAAATTTGAATCATCCTCGATGCGAGCGTGTTTTACGACTTCGTAACTCGCATCCCAAATATTTCATAGCCACAGCTAAACGATATGCTAGTGCTACCACATCTATCCAACAAACACAATCAACTAAACAAAATCCAACAAACAAAAACATCAACAACGGAATGAATTACTATGAAGGAAGAGACAAGACTTATGGATGTGGATGGCCATCATTTTTTTTGGAAATGAAGTATATTACTTTTGCTAGAAACTGTCATGCTTCGGAAGCATCGGCAGTTGCCACTCGCCTCGTGGCGCTATATGAAGGCATGGAGTTCCCTGAGGACTCATATCTGCGTAACGCTATGTCGGATTTCAAGGATCTGGCTGTGCGTATTGACTCGGCTGTGGACCGCAAGGTTCGTGCAGCCTACGACACTGAAGACGCCCAGCGTGCCCAGTGCCTGCGTTCGTTGTATCACTTGCTGCGTAGTGCCGTGGCATCGCAAGATGCCAACGTGAGTGCTCATGCGGCGGTAGTCTATCAAGCCTTCCGTTCGTGCGGTCTCTCGGTGCTTCACAAGGGCCTCGACGAGCGTACGGGTCATATCGACTCGTTGCTCACCGACCTCTCTGCCACCGAAATCCAGTCGCACATCGCAGCGGTGCCTGGTCTGGCCGACAGCATCAGCCAACTCGAAACGGCTCAACAAGCCTTCGAGGCCAAGCGTGTCGACTATCAGTCGCGCCGTGGCGCAATGCAGAACTCCGACTGTGCTTCTGCACTGAAACTGAGGGTGATGGACATGGTGAACAACACTATCCTTCCTTACTTCGGTACCATGGCCAAGGTGAAAGGCGGAGTCTATGCCGACTTCAACGACACCTTGTGTCAGGTGGTTGCGTCGGCCAATGCTAGCGCTAAGCTGCATTCGCGCCACAAGAAAACCGAAGTGGAACAGGAGCCGACCTATGTCGCACCAACTAATGAAGAGGGAGGACCTCTCACGGCATAGGCAAAACACTTTTTAATCTCTGCTTAATATGACTTAACCAAAAGCCCTTATTAAGCAGTAAGAACCAGCCTCACATAAACGGCCATTCCGCCATCCATAATGGGGCTGGTTTGTTTATTATCTCAAATCTTCTCTCTCAGCATCTGCATAGCCTTCTGCAAGCCGTCGGCGTTGCGGCCACCGGCCACGCAGAGGGTCTTCTGTCCGCCGCCGCCGCCTTGGATTTCCTTGGCGACTTCGCGGATGGCCTTGGTGGCATCCAAGCCCTTGGCGTCAGCGTAGGTTTCAGGCAGCAGGAAGCAGAGCGAGGGCTTGCCTTCGCTGATGGAGCCGAGGATGGCGATGGTGTTCTCGTCGCGCTGCTTGAGCATCAGGGCGATGTTGCGCAGCTGGTCGCCAGTGACACTCAGCGTGTCGATGATGAGATGGCAGCCTTCGTGTTCGACGGCCTTGTCGGCGAGCTTCTCGGCGATGGCTTGAGCCTTTTCCTGCATCAGGTGTTCGACTTCCTTCTTCAAGGCTGAGTTCTGCTCGGCTAATGACTCTACGCCTTTCACCACGTCGGGCGACTTGACGGTCTCGCGGATGCGGCCCAGGAGGTCGAGATTGTCGTCGAGGTATTGCTCCACGGCTTCGCCGGTGATGGCTTCGATACGGCGGATGCCGGCAGCGATGGCGCTCTCGGCAACGATCTTGAACATGCCGATGTTACCCGTGGCGGAGGTGTGCACGCCGCCGCAGAGCTCCATGGAGTAGTCCTTGTCGAAGATGACGATACGCACCTTGTCGCCGTATTTCTCGCCGAACAGGGCGGTGGCTCCCATAGCCTTGGCGTCGTCGATCGGGACGTCGACCATGGTGACGTTAGGGATGTTCTCGCGAATCTTCTGGTTGACGATCTTCTCCACCTGATGGATCTCTTCAGGGGTCATCTTGGCGAAGTGGCTGAAGTCGAAGCGCAGACGTTGGTCGTCGACGAGTGAGCCTTTTTGTTCCACATGGGTGCCCAGCACTTGACGCAAGGCAGCGTGCATGAGGTGGGTGGCGCTGTGGTTGTTGGCGATGCGCTGACGGCGCTCGCGGTCGATGGTAGCCGTGAAGCTGTCTTCAGGGTTCTGTGGCAGCTGCTCGGTGATATGGATGACAAGGTTATTCTCCTTGACGGTATTCATGATTTTGATGGTCTCGTTTTCGGAGACCAGCACGCCGGTGTCGCCCACCTGGCCGCCCATCTCGGCATAGAAAGGCGTGCGGTCGAGGACGATCTCGAAGTGTGTCTTCTTCTTGGCCACCACCTCGCGGAAGCGGAGGATGTGGCTCTCGCATTGCGTCTCGGTGTAGCCCACGAACTCGGTGGGTTTCTCGGTCTCGGTCACCACCACCCAGTCGCCATTGGCTTTCTCGGCAGCCTTGCGCGAGCGGTTCTTCTGCTCATCGAGGTTGGCCTTGAAGCCGTCCATATCCACGTTGAGGCCTTTTTCGTTGGCCATGAGTTGGGTGAGGTCGATAGGGAAGCCGTAGGTGTCGAACAGCTCGAAGGCGAAGTTGCCGTCGATGTCCTGACCTTGATGTTGCTCGATGTAGCCTTCAAAGCGCTTGATGCCTTGTGCGAGGGTGCGCAGGAACGAGGCTTCTTCTTCGCGGATGACCTTGCCGACGAGTTCTTGCTGAGCCTTGATCTCGGGGTAGTTGTGTTCCATCTGGCCGACGAGGATAGGCAGCAGCTTGTGGACGAAAGGCTCGTCGAAGCCGAGGAAGGTGAAGCCATAGCGCACGGCGCGACGCAGCACGCGGCGGATGACGTAGCCGGCTCCGTTGTTGGAAGGCAGCTGTCCGTCGGCGATGGCGAAGCTCACGGCGCGCAGGTGGTCAGCGATGACGCGCATGGCGACGTCGGTCTTCTCGGCCTGGCCGTAGGCGATACCCGACATCTTGGCGAGTTCCTGGATCAACGGTTGGAACACGTCGGTGTCGTAGTTCGAGGTCTTGCCTTGCAGCACGCGCACGAGTCGCTCGAAGCCCATGCCGGTATCGACATGCTTGGCGGGCAGTTCAACAAGTTGGCCGTTGGCCATGCGGTTGTATTGCATGAACACGAGGTTCCATATCTCGATGACTTGTGGGTCATCCTTGTTGACGAGGTCGCGGCCAGCGATCTTCTGGCGCTCGGCTTCGGGACGCAGGTCGATGTGGATTTCGGAGCAAGGGCCGCATGGTCCCGTCTCGCCCATCTCCCAGAAGTTGTCGTGCTTGTTGCCGTAGATGATGCGGTCTTCGCTGACGTGCTCCATCCAGTAGCCGTAGGCTTCCATGTCAGCAGGCTGGCCGTCCTTTTCGTCGCCGCCATAAACGGTGACGTAGAGTTTGTCCTTGTCAATCTTCACCACCTCGGTGAGGTATTCCCAAGCGTAGGCGATGGCTTCTTTCTTGAAGTAGTCGCCGAAACTCCAATTGCCGAGCATCTCGAACATGGTGTGGTGATAGGTGTCGTGGCCCACCTCTTCAAGGTCGTTGTGCTTGCCCGAGACGCGGAGGCACTTCTGCGTGTCGGAAGCGCGTTTCCATTTGGCAGGCTGGTTGCCCAAGAAGATGTCCTTGAATTGGTTCATGCCCGCGTTGGTGAACATGAGGGTAGGGTCGTTCTTCACGACGATAGGTGCCGATGGCACTATGGTGTGTTCCTTGGAACGGAAGAAGTCCAAGAAGCTGTTTCTGATTTCGTATGCGTTCATTTTATGTTGTATTTTTATGCTATCAAGAGAGTTTCCGTTTCGCTTTGCTCAGGAATGGAGTGCGTTTTTTCAGTGAAAGACGGCGGTTATCACTGTATTCTATAGATTGAATTAGTCACCGTCGCAGAACAAATCTACAATGCACTCCATTCCGCCGTGTGGCGGAACCTTATTAAAAAAGTGTGCAAAAGTACGATTATTTGGCCGAATTCTGTAATTTTGCGCAATAGAATTTGTCGTATCTCGTTTATTACAGGTTAAAAAAGACAAAAATGGCAAAGCAGAAGTACATATTCAACCCAAAGACGCTCGCTTTTGAAGTGTTCCAAATCTCGACAGCAAGAAAGGTGGGACGCATCGTGCTCGTCACCTTGTCGGTGATAGGCATGGCTTTCCTGTTTGCCATCTTGCTGTTCACCTTCTTCAAGTCGCCAAACGAGAAGATCCAGGCGCGTGAGCTGGAATACATGAAGCTGCAGTACGACATCCTCAACGACAGGATGGACCTCTACGAAGCCGAGTTGGCCGATTTGGAGCAGCGCGACAACGACATCTATCGTGTCATCTTCGATGCGGAGCCTATCCCTAGTGCCAAACGCCGGCTGGGCTTCCCGAATGTCAACCGCTATGCCAGTCTGGATGGCTACCGCAACTCTGAGCAGGTGATGGCCGTTTCGCAAAAGTTGGATAGGATTGCGAGCCAACTGTATTATCAATCGGTGTCATACGACGAGGTCTTCGAGCTGGCCCGCAATAAGGAGGATATGCTGGCTCATATCCCAGCCATCATGCCGCTGAGGGTCGATGACGTGAAATACATCTCTTCCTTCTTCGGCTATCGCCCTGACCCCATCTACAATATAGAGAAATTCCACAGCGGCATCGACTTCTCCACTACCTTGAATACCGAGGTCTATGCCACGGGCGATGGGGTCGTGGATGTTGACAAGACGCAATGGGGTTATGGCAACCTGGTGACCATCGACCACGGCTATGGCTACAAGTCGCTGTATGCCCACCTCAACGGCTTCGCCGTGCGGAAGGGACAGAAGGTGAAACGCGGTCAGCTGATAGGCTATGCTGGCACGACGGGCAAATCGACGGGCGTCCACGTGCACTACGAGCTGCATAAGGATGACGTGGCTATCGACCCGATACACTTCTTTTTCAACGATTTGACTCCCGACCAATACGAACAGATTCTCGAACAGTCAACTTTGCCAACGAAAACAATGGACTAACTATGGAAGAGGCTAAAACCACAGGAAAATTTTACTACAGCATCGGCGAAGTGGCCGATATGTTTGGCGTAAACACCTCGATGATACGCTATTGGGAAAAGGAATTCGACGTGTTGCGTCCGCGCAAGAACAAGAAGGGCAACCGACTTTTCACCGAGCGTGACGTGCGTTATGTGCATGTCATCTATCATCTGCTGAAGGTGAAAGGCTATACCTTGGCGGGTGCCAAGATGGCGCTGAAAGAGAAGTTCAGCGACTACGAGGAACGTATCATCATGCTCGAGACCCTCGAGAAGACCCGTGGCTTCCTGGTGGATTTAGATAAGACCCTCGCTGAGAAGGGGAAGGCTGTGAAGGCTTAATCCTCGCTCAAATCCCTTGCTTTCATGTAATTTCTCCACTTCTCCAGCACCTGCACCATGTCGTCAGGTAGCTCGGAGGTGAACATCATTTGCTTGCCTGTGGTGGGATGGACGAAGCCCAGCTCCTTGGCGTGCAGCGAGTGACGTGGGATGATCTTGAAGCAGTTGTCGATGAACTGCTTGTATTTCGAGAAGGTGGTGCCTTTCAAGATGACGTCGCCACCATACATGACATCGTTGAAGAGCGGATGCCCGATGTATTGCGAGTGCACACGGATCTGGTGGGTGCGTCCCGTCTCCAAACGGTATTCGTTCAGCGTGACGTAGCCGAAGCGTTCCAGCACCTTCCAGTGGGTGATGGCGTCCTTGCCGTGGTTGCCTTCGGGATAGACGGCCATCTTGCGGCGGTCGTTGGCGCTGCGCCCTATGTTGCCCTCGATGACGCCTTCGTCTTCAGCAAAGTCTCCCCACACCAAGGCGTAGTAACGGCGGTGTATGCTGTGCTCGAAGAACTGGTGGGCGAGGATGGCTTGCGCGGCTTCGTTCTTGGCCACAATCATCAAGCCAGTGGTGTCCTTATCGATACGATGGACGAGGTAGCCGAACTTGTTCTCCACGTTTTGGTGGGTCTGCTCGAAGTGATAGGCCAAGCCGTTGAGCAGGGTGCCGTCGAAGTTGCCGTGACCGGGGTGGACCACCAATCCGGCTTGCTTGTTGACGACGATGATGTCGTCATCTTCATAGACGATGTTGAGCGGTATCTGCTGCGGCTTGATGTCGGTCTCGCGTGGCGGATAGCTGAACACGATGCTGATCACGTCGTTGGGCTTCACCTTATAGTTCTGCTTCACCGCCTTGTCGTTCACCAGGATGTTGCCAGCCTTGGCGGCGTTCTGCACGCGGTTGCGCGAGATGTTCTGTATGTGGTTGGTCAGGAAGGTGTCGATGCGTTCCATCTGCTGGCCTTTATCGACCACGATGCGGATATGTTCGTAAAGCTCGCCGCCTTCTTCTTCGGCAAGGTCGTTTTCAAGGATATCTTCGAGTTCTTCGCTCATTTGCTGATGATGAATTTTTGGGTGAACACTTGTCCTTCTGTGGTGGTGACGTTGATGAAATACATGCCGTCAGTGAAGTCGGCGACCGAAATCTCGTCTGCGAAGCTGCTTTGATAGACGCGTTTGCCGGTCAGGTCGTAGATGCTGATTTGGCTGGTCTGGCCGTTCGTCAATCCGCTGATGTGCAGCGTGCTGCTGACTGGGTTGGGGTAGAGGCTCATCTGCTCGGTTTCGGCTTCGTCGAGACCGATGTAGTATGACTTTCCGACGACTGGACGTATCATCAACGTGCCTTTCATCTGGCTGGGCATCCAAGCGCCGTTCACATTGTAGAAGCAGTATTGGCTGTTGTCGGTGGAGGCATCGAAGCCGATGTTGATGAGGCCGCCGCTTTGCTGCACCAAGCCGATGTAGAAGGTGCCGCTGAGCATAGGACCGTTGTCGAATTTATAGTAGGCGAAACGGTAGGGCTGTCCTTCGTCCCATTCGGGGCGTTGGTTAGGGAAGCGGTAGATTACTTCGCCTGGCTTGCCGTTTTGGTCTTTCCAGATGACGATGTCGAAATATTTCAGGTTGGCGTCGTGCAAGGTGCGGTTGAAGAGCAGCTGCACACCGCATATCTTCTCGGGTTGTGCCATCTCGAAACGCATGGCGAATTGTCCGTTGGCGGGTTCCACGCCGTAGCCCATCTCGGGGATGCCGTCGTCGTAGGCAAAGTAGTTATAGAAGCCTTGACGATATACCATCGAGTCAACCAAAGGCGGGTTGCAGGTGGAGTCGTAGATGTAGTGCTTGATGAGGTAGGAGGCGCTGTCGAGCATCGGGTCGAGGGCGAAGAGCTGGCCGACGTAAGGGCAGGCTGGCGACTCGCCCGTCTCGGGGCAGTTCAAGAATCCCGACTGCAGGTATGGATTGACGGCTACGGCGTCGAGATGACGCTCGTAGTATTGGCCGCCGTTGACTTGCTGCACGCTATAATAATAGGTGGCGTAGTGTGCTTCCTTGTCGAGGTTGGCCACATCGAGTGCGATCTGTTCCTTGATGAACGAGCTGGGGTTGATGCGGTATTGGCTGTAAGGCACGGCTTGGTAGCGGTTGAGGAAACTCGGTCTTTGGCCCGAGAAGGTCAGCATCGGGTAGCTGAGGTCGGCGACGGTGCGGTTCATGTCGAGATACACCATGTCGATGTTCCAGTTGTCTTCGTTGCCACGGTTGCTAGGCAGCGAGGAGCTGACGATGCTGGCGTAGTTGTAGAAGCGGAAATAGAAACAGTCCTTGAAATACTGCAGGTCGTTGATGGGTATCATCACTTGCTTGAAGCTCTGGTTGTCGTTGTCGGCCATGAAGGCTTCGAGGGTCTGACCGGGTGTGCTCCAGATGTGGTGCCAGGTGGTGTCGGCCACGGTGGCGAACACCGAGTCGCAAGGGATGGCGATGCTGCCAGCGGTGATGTGGGTGAGCGTGTCGGTGATGATGTAATACATGTTGGGGTTACAGCCGCCGAAAGCCCACACAGTGTCGCCAGGGAAGAGGGTGTCGACTTGCATGTGTTCGAAGATCTCGGCCATGCTGAAGCTGTTGTATTCGATGTATTGGAACTCTTGGCGTTCGGTGGTGGTGCCGAATTCGAGCACCAACGAGTCTTGTGACTCGGGTGGGTTGCCGTTGCCTTGTGGCTGGTAGCAGAAGCTGAAATACAGCGAGTCGGCAGGGGTGAGGGCGCGTGGCGTGGGCTCGAAGATGGAGTCGAGACGGATGCGTGCCGAGGTGAGGTGCTCTGCGACGAAGGCGTTGCTGATGGCGTATTCATAGACGCGGCCATGGGCGTCGAGGACGTCGAGGGTGGCAGCGTTGCGGTTGGGTGCCTGGAAGGGGAAGCCGTCGTTCACCAAGACGTTGTCGTCGGTCCATTTGGTTTGGTCGGGATAGACTGCCGAATGAGCGAAGTCGTCGAAGAAAGGCAAGGTGATGGCTTGCACTGCACTCTTTCCGGCCTTGTTGCCAGGCTCGCGTTGTATGCCGGTCAAAATCTCTTGCGCCATGGCGGTCCCTGAGAGGGCCATCATGGCTATCGCTAATGATAATATCTTAAAATTCGTCTTCATATTCTATGTCGGTTGTTTCGATGGTTTCAGGATCTATGGAGTCATTCTCAGGCTCTATCGGCTCTGGTGGATTGTTGACGGAGTCTTCACGCAGCAGGTTTTGCATCTCCTTGTCGAAGTCGAAGGTCTTCCCCGAATGGTACCAGAGGTCGACGTAGGACCCTAATTCGATGAGGCCTTTGCTAGGACCAGGCACCATCTTGATGATGCGTTGGTATTGTATGCTGTCGTTGTCTTCATAGTTGATCTTGCCGACGTTCAGTCCGGCGAGGTTCAGCAGGTGCTGGGCATCGATGGCGGGCTTGCCGATCAGGTTAGGCATCTTCACCTTCGTCAGTTCTTGGCCCTTGCCGACATAGAGAACGACTTTGCTGCCTTTCACGAGTTCGGTCTCGGGCTTGATGATGGAGCCTTTGTAGTACTGCTCGATGATGGCGTTCTTGGCGAAATACTCCACATATTCGAGATGATCTACTTCCAAGCCTCGGGCATCCAAAAGGCCGATGGCTTGCCTCAGCGACAGGTTCTTGAGGTTCGGCATGGTGGTCATCTCGGGCGTCTCGGCCACGATGATGTAATACACGTTGCGACCCTTCTTGATCTTCGATCCCGGCAAGGGGTCTTGCTGCACGATAGAGCCTGGCTCCTGACCTTTAGGATAGATGCTGTCGATGAGGATGAAGTTGAAGTCTCTTGAATACTCGCGTTCCACTTCGTGATAGTCAAGTCCGATGAAACAAGGCATGGTGTAGACCTTGTCGTGTCGTGTATAGACTTTGAGTATCCTGAATGTCAGCCATAAAAGGACTAAAGACAGGAGGATGATGATAATCAGGTTGACGTAAAATTTCTTTTGCTTCAAGAAGGATAATTTACCCATACTTTACTAAATTTGCGGCGTTATTTAAACTCGATTTGAGTGCTTTTATTGTTAGCTAATTTAAACCGACAAAAATAGGAAAAAATCAAATATTCTCTATATGAAAAATGTAGCAATTATCTGTGGTGGCGATTCCGGTGAGTTTGAGATCTCAGTGAATAGTGCCCGAGTGGTGAAAAAGAATCTGAATGCAGAAAAATATCTGTCTTATATTCTGGTGGTTTCGAAGAAAGGCTGGTATGGCCTCCTGGACGACGGAACGCATGTCGATATCGATAAGAACGACTTCTCCATCTGTGTCGATGGCAAGAAGGTGAAGTTCGACGTGGCTTTCAATGCCGTCCATGGCGTGCCGGGTGAGAATGGCCCTCTGTCGGGCTATCTCGAGCTGATGGGCATCCCTTGCACTTCGTCCGACCTGACCACTTGCGCCCTGACCTTCCACAAGGATTTCTGCAAGCGCGTGGTGGCCTCCTACGACGTCAACGTGTCGCCTTCCATTTTGGTGAACGAAGGTGAGGGCTATGATGCCGAGGAGATCGTCGAGGAACTGGGTCTGCCTTTGTTCATCAAGCCGACATGCAATGGCTCAAGCGTGGGCGTTTCGAAGGTGAAGACGATGGAGCAGTTTGTCCCAGCCATGGAAACGGCGATGGCAGCTGGCGGTCAGGTGATGTGCGAGAAGTTCGTCAGTGGCCGTGAGTTCGGCTGCGGTGCCATGAAATACGATGGCAAGATGATGGTCTTCCCGCTGACCGAGATTTGCTCCAAGAACGAGTTCTTCGATTACGAAGCCAAATATACTGCCGGCAAATGCGACGAAATCACGCCTGCCGAAGTCGACGAGGAGATTGAAATCGAGATCAAGGCGACGACAGCTATGTTGTACGACAAGCTGGAGTGCAAGGGCTTCGTGCGCATGGATTACATCGTCAGCGACGAAGGCGTGTTCTTCATCGAAGCCAACATCGTTCCGGGCATGTCGGAGGCGAGCATCATTCCGGCTCAGGCACGCTGCTTCGGCCTTACGCTCGAGAAGCTGTTTGGCATGGCCATCGAGAATGTACTGAAATAAAAAAACGGGGCCTGGCAAGGTCCCGTTTTTTAATGATCTTCTCTCCCAAATTACACTGTCAGGATATCTTGCGACTTGAGTTCTACCAAGTCGTCGATCTTCTTGATGTATTTGTCGGTGAGTTTCTGTATCTCTTCTTGGAGTTGTTTCGACTCGTCTTCCGAGATGGTGTCTTTTTCAAGTTTCTTGGCGTCGTCGTTGGCGTTGCGGCGGATGCCACGGATGGCTACCTTGGCGTCTTCGGCAGCGGTCTTGGTGCGCTTCACGAGTTCCTTACGACGTTCCTCGGTGAGGGCAGGGACAGCGATACGAAGGATTTCGCCGTTGTTCATCGGGTTGAAGCCTAAGTTGGCATTCAGGATGGCCTTGGCGATGTTGTTCAGTGCGCTCTTGTCGAAAGGCTGCACCACAATCATGCGGGCGTCCACGCAGCCGATGTTGGCGGTCTGTTCGATGGGGACGGTGGTACCGTAGTATTCAACCATAACGCCGTTCAGCATGGCTGGACTGGCTTTGCCTGCTCTAATGCCCTGAAATTCATGCTCCATGTGTTTGATGGTGTTGTCCATGCTCTCAGCGGCTTCGTCTAATACAAATTGAGAATCTTCTGTCATATTCGTTCGAAATTTGGCTGCAAAAATAGAAATTTTTCGTTTTTTCTGTGTGATTGTGGCTTTTTTTAATTCAAAGGCTCATACAAACCGGTCAAAATAGGACTTCTTGTGGTGGTATAATAGCCGATCCTGTTGACTATGAGAGGCTTCTTGTCTTGGTTCCAAAGATAGGCCTTGATGTAGGTGCCTTGCTTGCGGATGGATCCGTCAAAGATGATGGCGTCGGCTATCACATTCTCACCAGGCAACAAAGCACGTCCTTCAAGGTCGGAACCGTGCCAGATGAGCAGCGTGTCAGTCTCGGTGTCGTGCAGCTCGATGACCATGGTGCATCGGTCGAGAGGGTCGGTGTGGCTGATGTTGGCGGTCACGCCAAAGGCTTCGATGTCGGCGCTGAGGGAGTCGCAGTTGATCTCGAAGCTCTGGCTCCATTCTTGTCCTTCGACATAGCTATAGGGCGCATCGCTCAGGTCAGTGAGCAGATAGACGCTGCTGTCGCGAGCTTGCTTGCTGAGGGTCAGATATCGTGATGTGAACCAGTCTTTTGTGAAGACGAGATAGGGGTATTTGCCCACGGCTGTCGTTTCCCAAATGGGTGGCGAGTAGTCGGTCCAGCCGAAGCCGAGCATGGTCTTTTCGTCGTTGTCGTGAAGCCATTGGTTGAACTCGCCGAGGGAGTTGTCGCGGTTGAAGACGACGCGGTCTTTCACGTCGGTCTGGTCTTGATAGAACTCGGCGGCTCCCACAATCTCTTCGCGCGTGGCGAATTGGATCTGGTCGCCGTATTTGGCTTGGTCTTCCTGCATCTTGACGGCAATCTGGTCGAAGCCTTGCTCGTACATCAGCTCATAGTGCTTGCGTGTGCTGATCAGCGAACTGACACCGACGAAGAGGATGATGGCAACGACCATGACGGTCTGCGAGATGGTCATCGTGTTGTTCTTGAAGAAAGAGAACACCACGATGATGAGGAAAGGATAGCTGAAAATCAGCGTGCTGTGCTGGATGATAGGTTCGCGTAACAGCGAATAGGCAAAGGCTATGGCGAAGATGATGACGAACCAGGCAATGCCGACCCATCGCAGTGGACGGTTGCGCTTGTCAAAATGGCTCAAGATGAAGGGCAGGATGATGATGACGCCGACGGCGAACATGAACAGGCTGGAGTAGTTCATCGTGTAGCGGATGAAATCGATAAAGAATGTCGATTTAGGTGCTGCCAACCAACCGCCGATGCTGCCGCTGACGAAGAGCTGCTGATAGAAGATGGGCAGGGTAGGGGCAAACAATACCACCGCTGCCAATCCGCTGAGCCAGTAGGCCTTACGGCGTTCTTTCGGAAGGAAGAACAAACCGGTGAGGAAGATGAGTCCGGCTTGGGCGATGGAGAAATACTGTATCAGCGAGCAGGCCCACGCCGAGAGCGCGAAGCCGACGTAAACGCCTATTTTGGGCTTCTTGATTTCGAAGACGATCTTGTACCAGAAGAAGGCCATCAGTAGGACGAAGAACAGGCCTACCGAGTAGGGACGTGCCAGCTGGCTGTAGAACACGGTGAACTGGCTCACGGCGAAGAAGGCTGCCGAAAGCAAGCCCACCTTGCTGTTGAACCATTGCCGGCCTATCCAATAAATAAGGTAGACGGAAGCGATGCCCATCAGCGCAAAAGGCAGTTTGACCCAGAATTCGCTCCAACCGAACAGCTTCACCCAAAAGAGCAGGAAGGTCTGCACGCCGACAGGATGGCTGTCGGTGAGGATGCCTTGTTCGATGAAATCGTGCAGGTTGGTGAATCCGGTGCGCGACAAGGCACTGAATTCGTCGTGCATGAAGGGCACATGGCCGATCCGCCATAGGCGCAGCACCGCCGCCACCGCGACGATGACACCTAAGATGATGTAATCGACGGTGAGGTTGGTCTTAATGCGCGTCTTGCGTAGATGGTGTTTCCGTTTCATATTGTGTTCTGTTGTCGTAGAGACGCATTGAATGCGTCTCTACAGGGTTTATTTCGTTACCAACGTGCCGATATTTTCACCTTGCAACACCTTCATCAGGTTGCCGCGGGTGTTCATGTCGAAGACGTACATCGGCATGTTGTTTTCCTTGCACATGGTGAAGGCGGTCATGTCCATCACCTTGAGGTTACGTTCGTAGGCTTCGTCGTAGGTGATGTGTTCGAACTTGGTGGCTGTAGGGTCTTTCTCGGGGTCGGCGGTGTAGATGCCATCCACACGGGTGCCTTTCAGGATGATGTCGGCCTTGATTTCGACGGCACGGAGGGCTGAGCCGGTGTCGGTGGTGAAGAATGGGTTGCCGGTGCCAGCGCCCATGATGACGATGTGGCCTTCGTTGAGCAGACGAATGGCTTTGGCACTGCTCATGGTGTCGGCGATGCGGTCGATGTAGAGACCTGAGAGCAGGGTGGCGCGTTGTCCTTTGCCTTCCAAGGTGGATTGCAAAGCCATGCTGTTGATGACGGTGGCGAGCATACCCATGTAGTCGCCTTGGATGCGGTCCATGCCTTTAGAGGCTCCTTGCAGGCCGCGGAAGATGTTGCCGCCACCGATGACGATGCCAATCTGCACGCCGGTCTTGGCAGCTTCGATGATTTGGTCGGCATAGTCGTTCAGACGTTGTGGGTCGATGCCATACTGCTGCTCACCCATGAGGGCTTCGCCGCTAAGTTTCAAAAGTACTCTGTTGTATTTCATTTTCGTTGAATTTTTATGTGATTCTTAATGTTTTATGAATTTAACTGTCAGTGTTCCGTTTGCAATGAAGTAGATGCCATCAGCCAATCCAGAGACGTCGATGCGGTTCTCGCCTTCGCTGATGTTGAGGGTCATGGCTTTTTGTCCAACGGCATTGTACACGTGCAAAATGCAGTCGGTGTTGCTATTGATGGTAACCATTGAGGTGGCCGTGGTAGGATAGAGGCAGATGCTGTTGCCTGCTTCGTCGATGCTCAAGGTGGTCTCGGCGGTCACGGGGCCTGCTGGGGTGGATTCGCCTTCGAGGTATTTGGCCGTCACGGTGTAGTGATAGGTGCCAGGTTGGAGGTTCTCGTCGGTGTATTCAAACTCGAAGGCTTCGCCGATGATCATGTCGTTGCGGTAGATGAGGTAGCTCTCGGGTTCGCCTTGGATAGGTGCGCCCCAAGTCAGTTTCACCCAGTCGTTCTGTATGAGTTCGGCTTGCAGGTTGGTAGGCGGGAAGAGGATGCTGGCTTGCGCATATTTCATGCAGGTGGCCTTGGCTTCCATGTCGGCATCGGTGAAGGCCACGGTGATGGCATCGCCGTTGAGGGCTACGACAGGGTTGTTGATCTGGCCGTCGGTGCAGGTCGTTGGACCTACGTTTTCCCAAGCTGTGCCGTCGAATTTCACCACGCTGAGCTTATTGTTTTCGTTCTGGTTGATGAAGGCGAGGATGATGTCGGTGCCGTCGGCAACCATGTCGAACTTCTCGGTTTGGCAGCCGCTGATGTTTTCGGCCACGGTCTGCCAAGCACCGTTTTCAAAGCGGAAGAGGTCGATGTTGCGGGTCGAATAGTTGTTGTTGGCCACGTATAGGTTGTCTTCGCTGTCGAAGGCGATTTCGGTGTAGTAGTAGGCCATGCCGAGGCTCTCGCCTACTTGCTGCCAAGCGCCGTTTTCGAACTTGCTGACATAGACTTCGTCGCCTGCATAATAGTCTGTATAAGAGACGTATGGCGTGTTGTTGCTATCGAAAGCCATCTCATGCCAATAGCCGTAGCCAGAATAGAGACCGTCGCCGAGTGGCACCCATGTGTTGTTTTCCAGGCGGTGTGCCATGCCCATGTAACCTCCCGAAGCGTCGCGGTGGAGCAGGTAAGGCATGTCGTTGTGGTCGAGGAAGATCTTGGTCTCGGGACCGCTGAAGGCATCGCCGATGGTCTGCCAGCTGCTGCCGTCCCATTTCATAGCGTGGCCTGTGCCGCTGTTCTCGTCGAAAGCGATGTAGACCTCGCCGTTGGAGGCGATGGCCATGCTCGATGGCGTGACGCTGACGGGGCTCTGCGTGTCGCCCAGTTTCTCCCAAACGTCACTGCCGTTGGCGTTTCTATAGACGGTGGCGTTACCGCCTTCATTGCCAAAGACGTAGGTGTTGCCTTCGTTGTCGCACTTGACGCTGAAAACGGTGAATTCTGCTCCGCTGAAAGCGCGGTCGCCTACATATTCCCAGCTGCCGTTGAGCGGGTCGGCGACTTCGATGGTGAAACTTTGTTCGGTGGTGTTCACACCATCGGTGATTTGCAGTGTGACATCGAAATTACCCGTCTCGTTAGGCGTGCCTTGCAGCACGGCCGATTTGTTGTCGTATTGCTCGAGGGTGAGCCAGTCAGGGAGGGTGGTGGCATCGATGACGACAGTTTCATCGTCGGTGTCGTGGAAATAGATATTGTACAAGTAGTTGAGTCCTACGTGAGCTTCAGCATTTCCCGTTGAGGTGAACTTCGGAGCGGCGTTGTCGCTGCCGTTGAGGTAGGTGCTAGTGCCGGCATTGTCGATGCTTCCATCAGGGGCGATGAGCACACCGATGACGCGGATATAGTTCGGGTCGTAGCCTTCAGGAATCTCGTAGGTGAACTCGGCAAAGGTCGTTTCGCCAGCGGGCAATGTGGTAGGTAGCGAGTTGCTTTGGCCGTTGTAACCTCCCAAAAGCATTCTCCCGACATGGTCGTAGGCGATGCGGTTGGCGGGAATCTGGGTGGGCATGTTCTCGAAGCCGCCCATTGGGCCGTGACCGCCGCCGCTGTAGCTGTTGGATTGGTTGTAGGTTGGAGCAGGACCGGTGACGGCATCTTCTACGACGATGGCACCGATGCGGTAATCGCTGTTGAGTTCGGCAAGAGCCTCGATGTTGACGGTCGCAGCGATGGTGCGTGTGTCGGCATCGTAATCGTTTGTGACGTTGACGTTGGCCAGAGGTTCAGACTGCATCTCAAGCTCTGTCTTTGCGAACCAGCTATCGACGCCAAGGCCAAGATAATGGCGACCGACGTTAGCCGTTGGGGCGCCGGTCAGGCCTGAGGCCTCGAAATATTCGGCATATTCCATCGGGTCGTCGCAGTGGATGGCGACGAAAATCACGTTATCGTAGGTCTTCACCAGCGAATCACCATAATAGATGCCGCTAGGACACCATTGGCACCAGGTGCCGGTGAGCTCCTCGACGAGGACGTTCTTCTGTGCGAAGCTCATGCTTGCGATGAGCAGCAGGGCAAGGGTAAGGAAGGATTTTCTCATACGCGTTTCTGATTTGAATTCGGGGCAAAGATAGTCTTTTTTCGACAACGGAATAAAACATTTTTTACGAGGGAAGGCCATCTGCGAACAGACAGCCTTCCGATATAAAAACCATGAAAAACTTCTTTTTTCTTATTCTGCTCCGCCTTCCAAGCGGCCATGGCAGTTCTTGTATTTCTTGCCACTGCCACAAGGACATGGGTCGTTGCGGCCCACCTTCTTCTCCACTCGGATAGGTTGAGTCACTTGCTTCTGTTGGGTGTCGCTGTGTGATTGGGTGAGCAGGTCGTTGCGTTGCTCCTTGATGCGGCTGCGGTCGATGCCTTGTGCACGGCTCTCACGGACATTGTCGGGGTTTTGTACAGGCAAGTCGGCAAGCATCAGGAAACTGATGACGTCTTCGTTGATCTTCTCCAGCATGGCGCTGAAGAGGTTGAACGATTCGAGTTTATAGATGACCAACGGGTCTTTCTGTTCGTAGGTGGCGTTCTGCACCGATTCCTTCAGGTCGTCGAGTTCGCGGAGGTGTTCCTTCCAAGCGTTGTCGATGAGGCCGAGGGTGATGCTCTTCTCGATGCAGAGGTTCACCTCGCGGGCACCGTTCTCGACGGCTCTCTTCAGGTTGACGATGACGTTCATGCCACGCTTGCCGTCGGTAATCGGGATGGCGATGTTCTCGAAGTGCGTCTCTCTCTCGTACACGTTCTTGATGACAGGCAAGGTCTTCTCGCCGATGATGCGTGACTTCTCACGATAGTGTTCCAAGGCAGCGTCGAAGAGCTTCTCAGCCAATTGCTGAGGTTTCGTACGGTCGAATTCTTCCTCGCTGAAAGGCAAGTCAATGCCCATGCCCGAGAGCACTGCCATCTGCAGGCCTTCGTAGTCCTTCTCGCAGTCGTTGATGAGCTTCTCGCCGTAGTCGAACATCATGTTGTTGATGTCGATTGACAGACGCTCGCCAAACAGGGCGTGGTGACGTTTCTTGTAGATGACTTCACGTTGCGAGTTCATCACGTCGTCGTATTCGAGCAGGTGCTTACGGGTACCGAAGTGGTTCTCTTCGACTTTCTTCTGAGCTTTCTCGATTTGTTTGGTGATCATTGGGTGCTGGATGACTTCGCCTTCCTGCAAGCCCATCTTGTCCATGATGCCGGCGATGCGTTCTGAGCCGAACATACGCATCAGGTTGTCTTCCAACGAGACGTAGAACTGTGAGCTACCAGGGTCGCCTTGACGGCCTGAACGACCGCGCAGCTGTCTATCTACACGACGGCTCTCGTGACGTTCCGTGCCGATGATGGCCAAACCGCCAGCTTCCTTCACGCCAGGTCCGAGCTTGATATCGGTACCACGACCAGCCATGTTGGTGGCGATGGTGACGGTGCCAGCCTGACCTGCTTCCTTGACGATTTGAGCTTCCTTGAAGTGCAGTTTAGCATTCAACACGTTGTGTGGGATGCTCTTTCGGGTCAACATGCGGCTGAGCAATTCGGAGATTTCGACCGAGGTGGTACCCACCAGCACAGGACGGCCTTCGTTGACCAGACGTTGGATCTCGTCGATGACGGCATTGTATTTCTCACGCTTCGTCTTGTAGATCATGTCTTCTTGGTCGTGACGTGCGATAGGACGGTTGGTCGGGATGACGACGACATCGAGTTTGTAGATGTCCCAGAATTCACCGGCTTCGGTCTCAGCGGTACCAGTCATACCTGCCAGTTTGTGATACATGCGGAAGTAGTTCTGCAAGGTGATGGTGGCATAGGTCTGCGTGGCGGCTTCCACCTTCACGTTTTCCTTGGCTTCCACGGCTTGGTGCAAGCCATCGCTCCAACGACGGCCTTCCATGATACGGCCGGTCTGCTCATCCACAATCTTCACCTTATTGTCGATGATGACGTAGTCAACGTCCTTTTCAAATAAGGTGTAGGCTTTCAGCAGCTGGTGGACGGTGTGCAGACGTTCTGACTTCTCGCCGAAGTTACGCATCAACTCGGCCTTGCGGAGCACCTTCTCGTCGTTGGTGAGGTTGGAGTGTTCCAACTCGGCGATTTCGCTTCCCACATCAGGCAAGATGAAGAAATCAGGTGTGTTGTAGGCGCTAGTGAGGGTGTCGATACCTTTTTCAGTGAGGTCGACGGTATTGAGTTTCTCGTCGATGACGAAATAAAGTTCGTCGTCGATGATGTGCATGTTTTCGTTCTTGTTTTGCATGTAGAAGCCTTCAGTCTTTTGCATGAGGCTCTTCATGCCTTCTTCGCTCAGGAACTTGATGAGGGCGCTGTTCTTAGGTAGACCACGATAGGCGCGGAACAGTTGGTCGGCACCATGTCTCTTCTCGTCTTCAGAGGCGTTAGGGTCAGAGAGGATGCGCTTGGCTTCGGCCAGGATTCCGGTCACGAGACGTTTCTGGGCTTCGTACAGTTTCACCACGTCGGGCTTCAACTGGTCGAACTCTTGCTGGTCGCCGCGTGGGGTAGGACCGCTGATGATAAGAGGCGTACGGGCATCGTCAATCAACACGGAGTCAACTTCGTCGACGATGGCGTAGTGGTGCTTGCGCTGGACGAGTTCGTTAGGATCGCCTGTCATGTTGTCGCGCAAGTAGTCGAAGCCGAATTCGTTGTTCGTACCGTAGGTGATGTCGGCCATGTAAGCCTTGCGGCGTGCTGCCGAGTTAGGCTCGTGCTTGTCGATGCAATCGACGGTGAGGCCGAGGAATTCATACATGGCTCCCATCCACTCGGAGTCACGCTTGGCCAGGTAGTCGTTCACGGTGACGACATGCACGCCCTTACCAGCTAAGGCGTTCAGATATACTGGCAAGGTGGCCACGAGAGTCTTACCTTCACCAGTGGCCATTTCGGCGATCTTGCCTTGGTGCAACACGATACCGCCGATGATCTGCACGTCGTAGTGCACCATGTCCCAACTGACCATGTTGCCACCTGCCATCCAACTGTTCTTGAAGTAGGCCTTGTCGCCTTCGATGGTGACGTGTTCATATTTGGCGGCCAAGTCGCGGTCGAGGTCGGTGGCAGTCACTTCTACCACTTCGTGTTCGCAGAAGTATTTGGCAGCGGCTTTCACCACGGAGAAGGCTTCGGGTTGGATCTCGTTGAGGGCTTCCTCGATGAGCTCGAGCTCACGCTTTTCAAGCTTGTCGATTTGGGTGTAGATCTTTTCCTTGTCGTCGGGTTCCATGTCGAGGTCGGCTTCGGCCTTGGCCTTCAGCGTTTCAATCTCGGCTACCACAGCGGCGGTCTTGTTTTTTATATATTCCTTGAACTCAACGGTCTTGTGACGGATGGCGTCGATGTCGAGTTTTACGATTTCGTCGTAGGCTTTGAGGGTTTTTTCAAGTATGGGGGCAAGGGCTTTGTTGTCGCGCGAAGCCTTGTCGCCAAAGAGTTTCTTTAGGAATCCCATGTTTTTCTTTGTATTTATGAATGATATAAGTTTGTCTGATTCTACAGATGATGTTTGCTTGTGGCAAAAATCGTGCAAAGGTAATGTTTTTCCGTGAAGTGAGGAAATTATGTGACAAAAAGTCAGTTGTTTTTAGGAAAATTGACGAAGGCCAATTGTTGTGGCGAGAAACGAAAAACCTGTGCGAAAAATGAAATTTTGAATGAAATTATTTATTTTTGCAGAAAATATAATTGTTATCTGATGCATTACATTTTTATCATCGGGCGTTCGGATATGAATTCCGATACCAGTACGGTGGAAAAGCAAATAGAGGAGGCTCAGTCCGCCTTGATGAGACATGGCGATGAGAGCGAATGCTATTGGATTAAGAATATTGGCGACGGGACTCGCAAGGTGCGTATCTACAACGATTTGCATCCAAACGAGAAAGTGTGCTTTGTGGCTTGCGGTGGCGACCGTACCATTGGCGAGGTGGTGTCAGGATTGGTCGGCTTCGAAAACAAATCCATGGCTATCATCAAGCTTGGCGACACGGGCAACGATTTTATCAAATGTTTTCCCGACAAGGATTTCCAGAATGCTGACGCCTTGCTGAACGGTCAAGTCAAGGAAGTGGATGTCATCAAGGTTAACGATAGTTATGCGCTGAATGTCTGTGATTTTGGCTTCGACTCGGTGGCCGGTAGCGTGGCTAACGAAATGTTCGAGTCGGGAAGTGCAAAGGCGTATGAATGGGGTATTTTTTCCGCGATTCTTACTGCACGTTTCAACAGAATCAAGGTTATTGCCGATGGAGAGAAGTTGGGCCGCCACCATATGTTGCTGTGCGCTATCTGTAATGGACAGTATTTGGGAAGCGGTTACCATTGTGCACCTCATGCGCTCCTCGACGACGGACTCATGGACGTCTGTTATATCAAGCCTTTGACGCTGTTGGGCTTTCTCAGACTTATGCCTATCTATAAAAGAGGGGAGCATCTAGAGCATCCTCACTTCAAGAAAAAGATAGTATATCGCCAAGTCAAGCATGTTGATGTGATTTCGAAAGAAATGGTAGAGTTGTGCATCGATGGAGAGATGCTGCCAGGCACGAAGTTCAGCATCGACATATTGCCAAAAGCCATTAAGTTAGTCTTGCCAGAATAATCTTTACAACAATGATTAGAAAACGTTCTTTCTCTATCCGATTGAGCCTTAATATCCTTCTAGTTTTGGCGGCTTTGTTTCTTGCCGCCATCGCCATTGTGGCATTCACTTCACATAGACTGATTACCGATGAAGCGACGCGCTCGGCACAAAACAAGCTTGACGCTTCGATAAGCGACATCGAAAAGAAATTGTTGCCAACGGAATCGAAGGTGCAGAGCGTTGCTTGGTTCGTCTCGCATCAGGATTGCGATACCACTTCCTTGCGATTCCTGACGACGGCGGTGGTTAAAGACCTTAATATCATTGGTTCGGGCGTGGCTTATGCTCCTTTTGCTTTCGATAGCACTTGCTACTATCTGATGTGCTATACCTCGGATGTCAACGATAAGCTGGAAACAAGGTGGCTGGGGGGAGACTCCTATAATTATTTCTCAATGGACTGGTTCCGCATCCCTTATGAGACCAAAAAACCTTATTGGAGCGACCCATATTTCGACAAAGGTGGTGGAAATTGTCTTATGTCAACCTATAGCTATCCTCTGATAGGTGAAGATAATACAGTCTATGCTGTTGTCACTGCCGACATCACTTTGGAGTGGATTGCCGATAAGGTGAAGACCATCAAGCCTTACAAGAATTCCTATATGGCGGTAGTGAGTTCGAATGGCAGTTATTTCGATGCTACTTCTGAAGAGATGTTGAAGAACCGGACCATTTATTCGACGGCTAAGACAACCAAGAATAGGCAAGTCTCAAAAATCGTCGATGAAATGATGTCAGGCCGGAAAGGCGTCGAGCAGTTCTCCAATAAAGGCTATAAGGGTTTCGCCGTCTATGGCCCTCTGCATAATGGCTGGTCGGCTGCCATCATCTGCCAGTATCGCGATGTCCTTGAACGCTCGTTGGAAATGAGTAAGATATTGGGCCTGGTGTGCTTGTTTGGCCTGGTTGCCATGTATATCTTCTGCCGTCGAAGGGTGAAGAAACTGACGCAGCCTATTACGGAGTTGACGGTTTCGGCCATGAATATGGCTAAGGGTAATTTCCATGCCCAGCTTGCTGAGGTCAATACCAACGACGAAATGCGCCGCTTGCATGACGCATTCGACCAGATGCAGCATTCCATCAATGATTACATCTCGGAACTGCGGACCACGACAGCCACGAATATGCGTTTGGAAAGCGAACTGAACATCGCAAAGAGCATCCAGCAGCACATGGTGCCGACGAATTTCCCCGACCGGAATGATGTTGGGTTGTTTGCCTTGCTGCAACCCGCAAAGGAAGTCGGTGGCGATTTGTATGATTTCGTAATCCGTGGCAACGAATTGTATTTCACCATCGGTGACGTGTCGGGCAAGGGCGTCCCAGCCGCCATGTTTATGTCCATTACGCGCAGCGCATCGCGTTTCATCTCAGGCCTTGATATGGAGCTCGATGAGGTGATGAAGAATATCAACAATTCCGTCGTCGATGGTAACGATTCGGGAATGTTCGTGACCTTGTTCATGGGATGCTTGAACCTTCAAACCGGACACTTCAAGTATTGCAATGGCGGCCATAACCCACTCGTGGTTGTGCCTGCTAATGGACAAGAGCCTTATTTCTTGCAGCAGAAGTCTAACATCGCCATAGGCGTGTTCCCTGACTTCGAATTCGAGATGCAGGAAGCCGATTTGGAGAAAGGCTCAAGGCTCGTGCTTTATACCGATGGTGTAACGGAGGCTGAGCGTGATGACAAGTCTCAATATGGCGAGCAACGCCTGCTTGATTGGGCAAAGTCGAACTTCGCCATCGAAAGCGAAGAAGCTGTTTGCATGAGGCTTTATGACGATGTCAAGGGTTTCGTGGGCGACAATGAGCAGAATGACGACATCACCATTATGTCAATCAAGCTGAAATAAAGTTTTGGGTGGATTCCTTTTTTGCCAAGGGGAATCCTCATTTCCCGTAGGTCTTTCTTACTCGTTCTTCCAGGTCGCCACGGTCAGGTGTGGGGGCTGGGGCGGCGGCAATTTTGTTGCCTTTGCCGATGAGGATGTATTCTGGGAAGGTCTTCACGTTGTAGGCTTCCAAGAGTAGGATGTTGTTGCCTAAGTCCAAGAGCGGCCAGTCGTAGCCTTTATCGTTGAAATGCTGCTTGTAGAACTCCATCTTGTCGCGGGTGGCGATGGTGACAATTTGGACGCTGTCGTTCCACTGTTGGTGAAGCTCGTTCAGCTGTGTCATCTGCCGTTCGCTGACGGGTGAGTATCCTTCCATGAACTGCAGGAGCACCAGTTTGCTCTTGAAGTCTGATAGCCTGACGTCGTGGCCTTGGCTGTCTTTCAGGTTGAAGTCGGGGGCAGGGCTGCCTGGGGCAAGACGGTTTTGGCTGGCAAAGAAATCAGCGATGATGGCTTTGTGTTCGGCATACTGCGTGTTGACCTTCATCTGTTCCAGATGTGCCTTGGCGTAACGTCGGGTCTCGGGGTCAGCATTGCATAAGCCTTGAAGGTTGTATATGGTGATGAGCTCGGCCAGACGTGGGTTCTTGGCCATAAAGGGGTCGGTGTTAAGGTAATCCTTGAGGGCTTTCGGACCAGTCAAGAAAGCTTCGTCGAGGGCGTTGATGTCGTAAACCGTCTTGTTGAACTGGTTGGAGAATAACTCTTTGAACAGGTCGATATAGGCCGTGTTGGTGTAGAGTATGGGCTTGCCGTCGAAATAGTCGCTGACGATTTTCTTGCCACCGTCGGAAGAGATGGCGAGACGGATGGCGGCTTGCCGATAGAGGTTGTAGTTTTTCACGTAGTCCGACTCTATCTCAGGTAGCTCGCGACTGATGGTGGCTTGGATGGAGTCAATATAACGCACTTGGCGACCTCTGTAAATCTGGTTGATGTGGTCGATGAGGTAGCCGTTGGTGATGTCGTCAGAGATGATGATCTGCCGGTACACTCCCTTGTCGGTTGCATGTTTGACACGGATAGTGGGCATCTCTTTGTCAAAATACGAGACGTTGTCTTGCTGTTCGGGCACGATGATCTCGATGTCGTATGTGGCGTTGGGGGTAAGCACCATGTCAACGCTTTCAAGACCTACAAAAATACGTGAGGAGAGCGTCTGGCTCAGTTTCCCTTTAAGGAGGAAGTTGCCTTTTGCATCAGCTTGGCATTCGTATAGCTGCTTGCCGCTATTGTTGAGGAGGTCGTCGTATACGAACAGACGAATCAATTCGTTAGGCTTGTTGGTGCATCCCGTAACGGTCACGTTCTGGGCCTGAATGGTAGCGAAAGCTAACGATAATAATAAGGTATAGACAAGTCTTTTCATGCTTCCGATAACGGAAATCTGGCCGTATTATTGCTTTATCTCGTCGAGACAGACTTCCTTCGGGACGAATTTCGACACGTCGCCGCCGTTCTTGTAGATGTCACGCACTACGCTCGATGACACGCCTACCAAGGCACTTTCGGTAAGCAGGAAAATGGTCTCAAGCTCAGGGTGCAAGCGCTTGTTTGCGTGACCAATCATGTTCTCGTACTCAAAGTCGCTGCCGCAGCGTAGGCCACGTACGATGTACTTGGCGTGGACCTTCTTGCAGAAGTCGGCAGTGAGGCCTTCATAGGCTTCCACCTTAACTTGTGGATAGTCCTTGAAGACGTCCTTGATCCATTGTATGCGCTTCTCAAGTGGGAAGGTTGAACGCTTCTCGCTGTTGACGCCAACGGCAACATAAAGTTCGTCGAACATAGGCAAGGCTCTCAAAACGATGGAACGGTGACCTAAGGTGATGGGGTCGAATGACCCTGGGAAAACGGCTATTCTCTTCATTGTTTCGTGATGTTGTTAGCAACGCTGCAAAAGTACGAAAAAACTTAGATTCCTACGATTTGTTTTATTTCTGGTCCGAGCACCTCACGGATGGAGAGGAAAGTGCCTTCCAAGAACGTGTCGACCTCCTCTTTCCCGATGAGGTTCACCGCGGTGATGCCTTCTTCTTGCTGCGGCTTGGTCTGGCATGCTTTTTCGCTGGTCATCACATACCAATAGGTACGTTTCAGTTCCCACACGTCCTTGCGTAAGTAGCAGTGCCAGGTGGATGGCAGCTCGCGCTCTATCTTCAGTCCGCCGATGCCAGTCTCTTCTTCCACTTCGCGCAAGGCGGCCACTTCGGGGGTCTCGCCAGCTTCGATGTGTCCCTTGGGCAGGTCGGGGATGCCTTTGCGGGTGATGCCCACAAATTTGCCGTCAGCAACGACGATGCCGCCTGCTGCTGGAGCCATGCGGAAGGTCTTGCGGAGGGCTTCACCAACGGCCACAGGGCTCACTTGCTGTATCAAAGTCTGGGTTGGATCGGTGTCGTCGAGCCATTCTGGCAAAAAAATACATAAATCTTCGATATCGTATGTGTCGGATTCTTGGATAGTTGCGCCCGATTTCAATTCATTGCTCTCAATATTTGGGAAAACGAGTGTTTTATTTTCATGAAAAATCTTGTACATTTGTAGCCAAATTTGAACGTTGTTTCAGACGACAAAGATAAACATTTTATGAAATACGAAGATTCAGCATTGACTTTGGCCCGTCATCTTTTGCAGATTAAGGCCGTGAAACTTAGCCCCAAGGCTCCGTTCACATGGGCATCGGGATTGAAAAGCCCCATTTATTGCGACAACCGCGTCACCCTCTCTTATCCTACTGTACGCACTTATATCCGTCAGCAGTTTTGTGAGAAGCTAGTGCAGACATACGGCATGCCTGACGTGATTGCAGGTGTGGCCACAGGTGGTATCGCTCAAGGCGCATTGGTGGCTCAGGAACTGGGCTTGCCTTTCGTGTATGTGCGCTCAGAGAAGAAGTCGCATGGCATGCAGAACCAGATCGAGGGCGTCATCAACCCAGGTCAGTCGGTCGTGGTGATCGAAGACTTGGTCTCTACGGGTAAGTCGAGCCTCTTGGCTGTGGATGCCTTGCGCGAAGTAGGTGCCGAAGTGAAGGGCATGTTGGCCATCTTCACCTATCAGATGCCTATTGCAGCCGAGAACTTCGCCAACAAGAATTGCCAACTGGTGACCTTGTCGAACTACGAGACTTTGATTCATCAAGCCATCGAAGATGAATACATTACCAAGGATGACCAACAGTCGCTGATGGAATGGCGCAAGGACCAGCAAGCCTGGAGCGACAAGTGGAATTGAATCCCTATATGATTTGATATAAAACGAAAAAGGAGGCACCCATCGATGCCTCCTTTTCTGTTTCTTGCCTCTTACTTTCCAATCACCAATTTCTTGATTTGGAAATATTCGTCACAGCCAATTGCGCAAGTGTATACACCACGGGCAAATTCATGTAGGTCGATAACCTTTTGGCCTTGATTGCCATCCAACTCCATCTGCTTTACTTTAATGCCCATAGTGTTGAAAATGGAAAGTTCGGCTTTGGTGTTGCCATCGGGTAGGGTGTAGTCCACCGTTACCCATGCTGTGGCGGGGTTGGGGTGTATGTCCATTTGCAATAATGGATGCTGCTCTGCTATAGTTAGGCATCCTCCGTATTGCGATTGCGGATGTTCTTCTGACACTTCATTGCCTTGCTGAGGGTAGAAGTAGCCGTATTCTGACCATATGTCAAGATTGTCGGCAAAAGTGAACAGTTCGTTTAACGAAAGGATTCCATCGCCATCGGTATCCGGATTTTTGTCGTATTGCTCATGATCGGGCATGTCTGGCTCCGTGAAAAAGACGTTCCACGGCATTGGGTTTGAACTATCTGATCCTCCAATAGTGCCGTAGCCAATGTTTTCCCAAGGTCCCCAAGAGTCGTCGCTTCTATTATATACATGCGGATAATAGCCTAACGCTGCAGCAGACCAATAATAGGTGAATTCATTCACATTAAACAGTAAAGGAGTCGGCGACTTTTCGTTTGAGCGTCCCGTTGCGGTAATGTATTTTTCTGCCCATGAATAGCCTTCGGCATCTGAGGCAGTGAAAACTGCCCTGTTTTTGCATTTTGCTTCAGAGACATCCATAAAGTCATCTATGAATCCTCCTGAATGGCAGTTCTGCATCAATAGCACCATTTTCGAACAATTGATATCCAGCAGCCACTCTGACAAATCAGATGATGACACTGCGTTGCCTGTACTACCAGGCGGATTCATGTTGAAGAAAGATTCATTTGTCGAACTGTTTTTGTCGCCATGTCCTGTGACGTAGATAAATAGCTTGTCATCGGGAGCGAGTTCCCACTCATGCCCTAGCTGAAACTTTTCTAAAAGAATTCGTAGATTCGTCTTGCTGTATTCCCAACCAAAGTCCGAATAAAAGTCGGATGTGCCATCATGGTCCAAATCATTGCTATAATGGCCCGAGATGGAAGGATGAGGGAGGACAAAGACATGACCGTTGTATTCGTCCTTTAAGTTGCTTGTATTGGGGATATATCCGTTATTAATCAGAACATTGTAGACACATGACAAATCGCCCCAAAACCTCCCATTAGAACTATAATAATCACCAACATCTCCACATATCATCACTGCCCACAAATGAGGATCTTGAGATGTGATGCCTTTGGTGGTTCCATAGGCAACGCTCGGCTCAAAATCAATGGGTTGAGGTCGGCTCATCAACGAAATTGCTTCATGATTAGACCAATTCTTGGGGAAAATGGTACTTTCAATTATCGTGTGCTCACCTGTGCTAGAATCTATCAAACAATAGTTGCATGGATGTGACCAATTGGCAAAAGGAAGTAAATCAATAAAATAGCCGTAACAATTGCCATAGGGTACGGAGAGCGTTGTACCGTCAAACATTTGTATTTTGCCTTTTCCATGCAATGATTCAGTGGACGCATAAATGTCAATGTGCTCAATGATTGATCCATATATCTGATTGACAATGAGGTCGTCAGCCTGCTGGTGGGTGATTTGTGCTAGAGCTATGTTGGAAGCTACGAGACAAGCCACTATTAAAGGTAAGATCTTTCTCATCGTGAAGAAGATATTATGTGATATCAGTACTTTATCTCGAAGATATCCACGCAGTTGCCGCCAACACCAGAGCGTCCTTGGGCGGTGGTGTAGATGTATTTGCCGTTTTTCGAGATGTCCAAACCTACAGGATATGAATCGGCGGCTATCGAGGTCACGACTTGCATGGTGTGGGCGTCAACGACATAGATGCTGCTGCTGGAGTTGCAGGCTGCGATGATGTATTTCCCATCAGGAGTGATCTCGATGGTTCGTGTTCCTGAGCCAACTTTGCAATTTTCCCAACCTGTCAGTTGCGCTTTCTTGTCTTTTATGGTACCAATGGCATCGATGAAGGTCTGCAACGGGATGCGTTGCACATAGCCAGCCTTGTTTATGCTTAGGTAAAGGTAACCATTGCTGATGAGTAGGTGCCTCAGGTTGGTCATCATGCCGTAGATGGTGCCTTTGTAGGTGAAATTGGTCAGGTCGATGACGGCGATACCACCGCTGCCACCCATGCAACCGACCAAGAGGTAGTGGTTGTCGGGCGTGAAGACGGTGCCGCGTAAGCAAAGCCCGCTGTTCACGTCGCGGTTGACAGATGTCGTGGTGCTGAAATTCAAGGCCAATTTGTAGTTTACCGTCACGCACGAGAGATAATGCCAATCGCTAGGGTTGCTGCTCGCAATGTCGATGATGCCAACCGTGTTGTTGCCCCAATGGGTGATGGCGACGTATCTGTTGTTGCTTGAGACCGCAATCATTTTTGGAAGCGGACCGGTTTCCATCAAACGGATGATGCTGTCGGTCTCGGTGTCGATGATGGCTACCGCCGATGGGTCTTGGGCATTGATGTCGTAGCTGCGACGGTAATAGGGCACCCAAAGATAACGGCCATGGTGCGAGAAGGCACTTTCTACGGGTTTGCCGTAAAAGGTGTTGAGGTTCTTGGTGTAGTGGGTGAACTCGTAAAGGCCTGAAGGCTTGCTCCACAAGAGCGAATCGCTGTCGGTGAATTTATGGGAGATGGTCTTGATTTTCTTGTTGGTACCGCTCTCATATACTACTGTTCTTGCGCCTTCCAACGAGTTGACATAATATTTCTTGCCGCTCGGATGGATGTTGACGGATTTCGGTGAGTTGATGTCGGCGTCGTAAGTATCGGCATCGTAGCTCGAAAAATGCTGCTTCTTTGTCAGCAAGGAGATGGATAATTTGCCGTCCGCTGAGACTGATTTTGTCCCGATTTTTGGATGTGCTGACTTCGGCTGTGCCGTCAACATTGTTGGATTGAAATAGCACAAAATGGTGAACAGTGCAATTGCATAGAGGAATCGTTTCATTTTATTCTGATTTTTTTGCCTATTTGAAGGGTCTTGTTTCGGCTAATGTGGTTGAGGTCGCAAATTTTTTTGACCGTTGTGTGGTTGTTTTGGGCGATTTTTGAGAGTGTGTCGCCTTTCTTGATGGTGTAATACTTGGCGGTGGATTGTGGTTTTGGCTTGTTAACCTTTTGAGGTATGGCCTTGCAGGTGCTGTCGTTCGGATTGGTGCTTATGGTGGCATTTTCGCCAAGCACTCTGCAGGCTGAGATATATCTGGGGAGATAATATGACTCGTTCGACTTGGTGATGCTTACGCCTCTGCTGCAAGCATGGATGAATGTAAAGGTATTGCTTTTTGGGTCGTTTTCTATCACTATGCCTACGTGCCCAATGTGGTTCGACAGCTTCCGTCCCGAGTAAAACACCAAATCGCCAGGTCTTAGGTCAGCTTGACGTTTGATGGGCTTTCCGTTGAGCATTTGCCCGTCAGAAGTCCTAAATAGATTGTACCCAAAATGTCCGAAGACAAATTTTGTGAATCCAGAACAATCGAACATGTCAGGACCGTTTCCTCCACCGACATACGGCTTGCCTAAGAACATTTTGGCATAATTCAAGAGGCTGTCAGCTAAGGGCAAAGTCCTATAGGAGTCGAGTATAAGGACCGAGTCCAATGGATCAAGTTCATTTGTGAAAACGGGTGATTCAATGGGCTGATTGATGAAAATGTTATTCGAAATTACTTCGGAAGAGTCGGCTGGTAGGTCGCCGTTTTCGGCTGCATCATTTTTGGTGAAAAGGTTAATGACGCTACAACTTGACAATAGCAAGAAAAAGAGAAGAGATAATATGTTTGTTATTGCCGATCTCATTTGATTGGTTTTAGGATTGTAGGTCTTTTTTCGCCTTTTGAGGCCGCGAAGATAAGGAAAAAAGCATTCAAACTCGTAAATTTGACTTTTACGAAGCCATTTGCCCTATCTGATTCAGATCAAAAATCGTATCTCTTTAATGTCGAAACAGTGTTGTGCGTGCGTTTCGTCAGTCAGCTGAAGACGGCCGAATTGGTCAATGTTGGTCATAAATAGATGAAGGCGTTTCCCGATGACTTCATAGTCGGCCCATTCGTGGTAACGAAAAAGCCGTGCATAGTACCTATTATTAATGGATTCTCTTGTGTCCCCGATCCCTTCTTCTATCATGTTGTGTTGTACCTGCTCTACGAGGGTGGCAATGTGTGAGACTATTTCTTCCATTATGGGTTTTAGGTCGAACGTTTTCCCCGTAATCATTTGCATCGAGATGGGATGCGTGGGCCAATCCATGAATTTTGTCTGGTTGATATTCAGGCCAATGCCTATGATGGAATGGTCGAGATAGGCTCCGCTGATGGTGCTGTTGATGAGGATGCCGCCGAGTTTATGCCCGTCATAATAGAGGTCGTTTGGCCATTTGATGCTGAGTTTTTCTGAGGGTAAATAGTGGTCGAGCACTTCCAATATACCTATCGGGACGAGCTGCGAGAGCATGAATTGGTCAGGAGCCGGCAACCAACTCGTACCGAGAGCCAAGGAAAAGGTGAGGTTTTGCCCTTTGGCGCTTTCCCAAGAGTTGCTGCCCATGCCTTTCCCTGCGGTCTGCTCGTCGGATGAGACGACGAAACCGTTGATTTCGGTCGTGCCTTCCAGGCGTTGCAGGTAGGCGTTGGTGGAATCAACGGTTTCGATATGTCGGAATGTGAAATGCATTATTCCACGATTACTCTTTGTGCGTGTTCGCCGATCTGAATGGCATATATGCCAGCGCCATAGACGCTCAGGTCGATTTGCAGTATTCCGTTAGAACGGGTTTCAAAGACACGCTGCCCAGCCATGTTGTAAACAGTGACAGTTTGTTCGCCATCGCAGAAGATGTTGACGTTGCCAGAGGTTGGGTTGGGGTATATGACTGAAGCTTCGTTCTCTTCGATGCCAACGGTGGCTTCATAGAAGAACTCGTTGCTTTCGCTGAAGCCGTAGTCGTTGCCCGAGAATAGGGTGGTGCTGCCGGCTTTTAGACCATAGACGCCTGAGCCATCAGTGAGGCCGTCGCCACCTTCATCGTAGATGGTGAAATCATAGCAGTCGTCGCCCGTGATAGTGATGGTCTCATTATACATCTTGTTAGGATTGGCGTAGGGACCTCCTTGAGCGACAACTTGACCCGTTGTCAGACTCTTGATCTCCCACGTGATTTCTTGTGGGTTGCGGTCGGTACGGATGCTGAGTTTCAGTGTCTTGCCAGCGATATCGGGAGTGCCGGAAAATTCCAAGGTGGTGATGTCGTTGCCATTGGCTTCGTCAGAAGTGCCATTTACGTCAAGGATTTTCACTCCGATGATGTTGCTCTCTTCAACAGGGAAATTGATTTCTCCAACTTCTACGGTAGCTTTTTCAAAGGCGTTGAGAGATCCGGTCCATTCAAGGGTCTTGACCATCTCGCCGTTGACGAGAATGTCGATGTTGGCAGAAGTGAGTGTGTTGCTGCCATAGTTGCAAAGTTCGAAGGTGGGTTGAGCCACACCACTGCAAATCATCGATTTCACGTTGCTGATGTTGCTTACGCCAGCTTCGTTAGCAAAGAAAGGCTCGATGCTTTGCGAGCCGCGGCAGGCCTGATACACTTCCTTGGTGCTTGGGTCTTGAATCCATGCGACGGCATCGAGTTGGCTGTTGTCGTAGATGTTGGCCAATTCCCAAGTGAAGGATTGAGCGAAATAGTCGCCCGCTTCGACAGGGCCGATGGCAGTTCCTCCAGCTGAAGGCAGGAGTTTCTTCATGACGCTGTAGAAATCGCGCTCGCCATTGCTGCCAGGGGCAGAGGTGAAGTGGATTTCCTTTTCGATGACACCGACGTAGAGGCGCAAGTTACCGCTGACGGCAGCCGAAGCCTTGCCCATTACGTTGACGGTGATGGTGTTGGCAGCCAAATCGACTTCTGTAGCGAGACGCATCTCGAAAGGTGACTCGATGGCCAGCCAGTTGTTGACCATGTTTTGGTTGAGGCCCGAAGGCACATCGCCAAAGCGAATGCCATCTACAACGGTGTGAGGCACTGCATTGACGCCGTACACGCCTTTACGAGCATCGTTGTCGGTGGTGTTGTGGAGATACATCGGGTCGTTGGCACCTGGCCAACTCATGTGGTACTTGATGGCGGCCACGCGGTCGCCATTGGCATTGATGAGGGCATCCAAAGCTGGATTTTGCGATGCGCAAGGCCCACATCCTGTGTTGGTGAAGCATTCAAACATGAGCACACGCTCGTTTTGTGCGCTAAGATTCAACGAGATAAGCATCGTCAACGATGCAAGAAATAGTAAATGTCTTTTCATTTGATTTGAATTTAGATTGTCTAATTATTGCCCAAAAATACGTTTTTTGTCAAAGATGACAATTTTTTATTGCGAGATTGATGTTTTTTTACGACTTTTGCGTGCAAATTTATCATCATTAAAATTTAAGCTTATGATTAGAAAATCTATCCTTACACTTATGCTGTTGGCCTTTGTTGGTGGCGTGACAGCTCAGAATCTGCAATTTGAGTATGAAGGTCATGTGTATGCTGATGGCGAAACCATCACTTGCACAAACGACGAATACGGTTATGGCGAGATCATTCAACACATGCAAATCCGTAACCTTACAGACAATGACATCAATGTCGTTGTCGAAAAGGAAGTTGTTGAAGATCTTGAAAATACAATGAATACTTTCTGCTTTGGCAACTGCTACGGTCCAGACGTTTTTGTTGGAGCTGCTGTCAACATCCCTGCCCAAAGTGTTTCTACAGAGGATCTTTCTTTCCATGTCTTCTTCTTGGAAGTTGAAGGCGAAGTGGTGATGAAGTATTATGCTTATCCAGAAGGCGATGCTGCTAACAAAATCAGCCTCTTGGTCAAGTTCTCATACCGTCCTTCAAACGTTAACGAAAACGCCACAATGGGTCATGCCTATCCTAACCCAGCTTCATCAGTGGTGAGCTTCAATGTCCAAGGTGCAGAGAACGCTAGCATCGCTATCTTCAACCTCCTTGGTCAGGAAGTGCTGCGTCAAGATGTTGAAAATGGTCAAGTCAATATCTCGGTTGCCGACCTCGATAAAGGTATCTATTTCTGCAACCTGATGGTCAATGGCGAAGCTGTTTCAACAGAAAAACTGGTTGTAAAATAAACAGTAGAACTAAAACATAAAAATGGCATCACCCTCGGATGATGCCATTTTTTTTGTGCCATAAGGTGTGTGCTTTATGCGATGCCTCTTTCAATCATGGCGATGATGGTTTCGATGTCGTCGTCTTCTTGACTCTTGTGTGGGTCAAATTCCGACTTCAGGTCGTAGCCCCACAGGCGAGCAAATCCTTGATAGAAGAAAGCTCTGAACTTGCCTCGTAATTGCTGCACGACTTCGTAGGATGAGTCGCCAGTCTCGCGGTCAATGAGACGAATTAAGATGAGACCTTGGCTGAAATTGAGCTTCTTCAACTCGTCGGTATATCGATCTGTAAGGTCGTCTTCGGCTTTTTTCATGAGCTCGCGACGGGCTGATGCGGATGATTCTCTTGCTAAAAGTGAGTCGTATTCATGCAGCATCTCTCTTGCGATAAGTGCATAAGGATACACTTTCTTCACGTTGATGGCAAGGCGGCGACCGGTTCTGGTTTCGATGATTTGGTTGTAGCGTTGCATCAAGTCAATGTCTACTTCAGGCAAATTGACCATCAGCAAGGTGTCGCCATTCTCGAGGATTTGTGCGTACACCACATGCGTTTCGGTCTGATCCTCTGAAAAGCTGATAACGCTTGGCTTGGGTTGCTCGACTTTTTGCTGAGGCTTGATGCGTACGACTTTAGGCTTGCTGATCATTTGAGCGAAACCAGTTGAAACCAGTAAAGCGAGTGCTATGGTGAATGCTATCTTTTTCATGAATATAGTGCTTTTGTTGTTTGATGTGATTGCAATAGCAATGATTGTGCCAAAAACGACAATGGGACGCAACAAAAGTTACGTCCCATTGTTTGTTTAGTGTGGTAATACCTCAATCAGTCGCCAACATGGAACTTGGCTAAGCCTGACTTTTCGAGTTTCTCCTCGGCGTAGGCACGGTCAACAACCAATTCCTTGGCTTTGATGTCGGATGGCATCTCGAACATGGCATCGTTGAGGATGGCTTCCATGATGGAACGCAGTCCGCGTGCGCCAACCTTGAATTCGATGGCTTTGTCAACCACATAATCAAGAACTTCTTCTTTTATGACGAGCTTGATGTGATCCATGGCGAAGAGCTTTTCGAATTGTTTTATGATAGCGTTCTTCGGCTCGGTGAGGATGCGTTTCAGTGCTTCCTTGTCGAGTGGGTTGAGGTGCGTGATGATGGGCAGACGTCCGACGATTTCAGGGATGAGGCCGAATTTCTTCAGGTCGGCAGGAGCGAGGTACTGGAGCATGTTCTCCTTATCGAGTGCTTCGCCATTTGCGCTGCCGTAGCCGATGACGTTGGCGCGTTTGCGCGAGGCAATGATGCGCTCGATGCCATCAAAGGCACCACCGGCGATGAATAGGATGTTCTTCGTGTTGACGGGAATCATCTTCTGCTCGGGATGCTTGCGTCCACCTTGTGGTGGGACGTTCACTACGGTGCCTTCAAGTAGCTTCAGCATGGCTTGCTGCACGCCTTCGCCCGACACGTCGCGAGTGATGCTCGGGTTGTCGCTCTTGCGGGCGATCTTGTCGATTTCGTCGATGAAGACGATGCCTCTTTCGGTGGCAGGCACATCGTAGTCGGCGGCTTGCAGCAACTTGACGAGGATGTTCTCTACGTCTTCACCAACATAACCGGCTTCGGTGAGTACCGTGGCATCGGCAATGGCGAAAGGCACGTTCAACATCTTGGCGATGGTACGAGCCAGTAAAGTTTTGCCGGTACCGGTTTCGCCCACCAGGATGATGTTCGACTTCTCGATTTCAACCTCATCGTTGTTAACGGTTTGGCTGAGACGTTTGTAGTGGTTGTAGACGGCTACAGCTAAGGTGCGTTTGGCTTCGTCTTGCCCGATGACGTATTGGTCGAGGAAGTTTTTTATCTCCAAAGGCTTCTTGATGGTATAATTCTTCATGCCAGTAGGCATGCGATTTTCCTTGAATTGCTCTTTGACGATAAGATGTGCTTGCTCAGCACAACTGTCACAGATTTGTGCATCGAGACCTTGTATCAGCAGCCTGACCTCGGTGGCTTTCTTCCCACAAAAGGCGCAAACGCCAGTTTTTCTTGTGGCCATGTCTTATTTCTTAATGAGCACTTCGTCAATCATGCCGTATTCCTTAGCTTCGGCAGCGGTCATCCAATAGTCGCGGTCGGAGTCGGCCCACACTTTGTCGTAAGGTTGGCCTGAGTGGTTGGCGATGATTTCGTAAAGCTCTTTCTTCAGTTTCTGAATCTCGCGAGCGGTGATTTCAATCTCGGTGGCTTGACCTTCCACACCGCCCATAGGCTGGTGAATCATGATTCGTGAGTGAGGCAGGGCTGAACGCTTGCCTTTGGTGCCTGCGCACATCAGTACGGCAGCCATCGAAGCGGCCATGCCGGTGCAGATAGTGGCAACATCAGGACCGATGAACTGCATGGTGTCGTAGATGCCCAAACCGGCATACACGCTGCCGCCAGGTGAGTTGAGGTAGATTTGGATGTCGCGTTTCGGGTCGGTCGATTCAAGGAAGAGCAACTGGGCTTGGATGACGTTGGCAACGTAATCGTCGATGGCAGTGCCGAGGAAGATGATACGGTCCATCATCAAGCGTGAGAAGACGTCCATCTGGGCGACGTTGAGTTGACGTTCTTCGATGACGGTAGGAGAAATGTAACCACCGTTGTTGCTGATTCTTGACATATACTGTTCAAGACTTAATGGGTTCATTCCCATGTGCTTGGTAGCATACTTGAAAAATTCGTTGTTCATGTTCATAATGATTTTGTTTTTTAATATTAAAAACCAAAAGGTTCAAAAGGGCATAATGACCCATCTGAACCTTTGACGATAGTTTTATGGATTATTTTCTTTCTTCTTCGAGCTTCTTGATGAACTCGGAGTAGGTGATTTCGGTGAAGTTGATGTTCATCTTGCCTTTCAAGAAAGCGGTCATCTTGATGTCGGCAATCTGATTCTTCAGTTGTTCGGTCTGTTCACCTTCCTTGAGGTAGTTGGCGGCAATCTTGTCGAGGTTGGCCTTCATGTCGTCTTCGAGGGTGTTGTAGTCGATGCCAGGGAAAATCTGCTTGATGACGAAGTCCTTCAGTTCGGCGTCGGTCACCACGAGGTCCATGTTGTCCTTCACGATGGCGTCTTCGATGAACTGCCAACGCAAGCCCTTAACGTAGTTTTCTGCGTAGTTCTTCTCGACGTCTTCCATGCTGAGTTCGCCACGGTTGTTTTCGACGATCCAACGCTTCAGGAATTCGTCAGGCAGGTTGAACTGGACGCCAGCCACCAGTTCGTCGATCATCTTGTTGAAGAGGATGCGATCGGTTTCGGCTTCGTATTGCTTTTCCATTTCTTCCTTCACGAGGGCCTTGAAAGCATCGAGGTCGGCAACTTCCTTGTCAGGGAATACCTTCTTGAAGAACTCTTCGTTCAGTTCAGGAGTCTCTTCGCGGATGATGTCGTCGATGATGATGTTGTAGTCGCTATCGGCAGGAGCATCTTGACCGAGGAGCTTCTGTGCAGCTTCTTCCGAGTTGAGGGCTTCCTTGAAGTTGAAGATGAATTCAGCGCCGAGGGTCTTGCCGACGATCTTCTTCTTTCTGGTCTTGGCGGTAACGGTCTTCAGGTCGAAGAAGAAGCCGTCTCTTTGGAAACCGCCTTCCACTTCCTTACCGTCTTCGGCTTCGCGGATCTTCAGTTCCACGCGGTCGTTTTCTTCGACGGTCTCAGGATGAGTGACGTTAGGATTGCGCTTGACGAGGTTGTCGATGGTCTCTTGGATTTCCTTTTCTTCAGGAATGACGTGGTAGAAATCGACCATGGTGTTGCTGAGGTCGTATTTGATTTCAGGACGGATGGCGGCTTCAAACCAGAATTCCATCGTCTCTTGGTTCTCGAGGTCAGTAGGAGTCTGTTGGTCAGGGTCGCTGAGTGGATAACCGATGAGGTTGAGGTTGTTGTCGATGATGTGCTTGTTGAGGCTTTCTGAAACCAGGTCGTTCAGCACTTCCATCTTGGCTTGCATGCCATACATTTTCTTCACCATGCCCATAGGCACCATACCTGGACGGAAGCCAGGGACGTTGGCCTTCTGACGCATTCTCTTCAACGAGTCGTTTACCTTTGGTTCGTAATCTTCCTTAGCGATGCTAATCTTGATGGAGACAAGTTGCTCTCCCTTTTCTTTTTGTGTAATATTCATTATTTATTGTGCTTTGTATTTCTATATAGTCTCTTAACTCTATTTTTTCAACCTTCGTTGATTCTTTTTTTCTGGAGCGCTTCGTCGTGCCTCCTCGCGAAGACGCGAAGCGACAGCAACTTTTCACCTAAAAAAGCAGTGCGGATGAAGGGACTCGAACCCTTACTTCTCTCGAAACTAGATCCTAAGTCTAGCGCGTCTACCAATTCCGCCACACCCGCGTGTGCGATTTTGAGGGCGCAAAGATACAACTTTTATTTATATATAGGTATAAGAATTAGTTTTTCACATCCAAGGCGTCTCGTAAGGCGTTGCCGATGAGCATGAAAGCCAACACCAAGAGCATGATGGCGATGCCGGGTAGGATGGCAAGGTAGGCAGCATCCAAGATGATGAAGGCGTAATTTTCTTTGATCATGCTACCCCACGAAGGCATGGGTGGCTGCACGCCGATACCCAAGAAACTGAGGCCAGCTTCCAAAAGGATGGCGGATGCAAAATTGGCTGCCGAAACCACGATGATGGGGTTGAGGATGTTGGGTAAGATGTGACGGAAAATGATGCGCAAATCCTTGAAACCTAAGGCGCGGCCGGCTTCCACGAAAGTGGTCTCGCGGATGGAAAGAATCTGTCCGCGCACGATGCGTGCAACTTCGACCCACATGGTAAGTCCCACGGCGATAAATACTTGCGCGATGCCCTTGCCTAAGGCGAAAGTGATGGCGATGACCAAGAGTAGGGTTGGGATGGACCACACCACGTTGATGAACCAAACCACCACGTCATCGACTTTGCCGCGGAAGAAACCTCCCAAACTACCTACTACGATGCCGATGAGCAAACTCAGCAACACGGCGATGAAACCCACCGAAAGGCTGATGCGGCTACCCAAAATGAGGCGGCTGAGGAAATCGCGACCAAACTGGTCGGTGCCCAAAAGGAATTTTTGGTGTTTCACGCAATACCTATTAATATATTGCTCGGCTTCGGTCGCCGAAGTGAATTGCTTCCCCGTGATTTCAAGGTTGCTGATGACTTCTGCTTTTGGTTTGTCGGTTGGCTCTGGATTGAAAAGGTAAACCGTTGTGTTTTCTCCTTGAATTACTATACTATCGAAGGGCAGATAGGTACAATCGTCGGGGCGGCCATTAAGCAGTCTTTGGAAAAACGATGGCTGTGGTGCTGGATTTTCCTTGGGAATGAGCAACATATCAACCTCGAAACCAGGTTTCTGGGTGCTGAGTTCGAGTAACTGCCGGTTGGCATTAGGCGTGGCATCGGGGATGAGGTAATAAGCAAAAATGGCGACGATGGCAAATAGTACGACAAAGCCTGCTGCAACCATTCCCAACTTGTTTTTGCGGAAACGCTGCCATGCTATCGTCCTAGGTGATAGGGTCTTGTCGTGCTTTTTGCCCATGACTTATTCTTTTGTTTTGCCGTTATTTGAGTTTCGATTGGCAAAAATACTACTTTTGCAGCAAAATGTTGGTCTATGAGAAAAAGAAAAAAGATTGTCGCTCTTGTTGCATTGTCCCTTTTTGTTATAGGCTTCCTTTTACTCTATGCCTTCGGGCCAGTGACGGGTGAAATGCCACTTTGGATGTCGATATTGCCTCCATTGGTTGCTATCATAATGGCTTTGTTGATCAAAGAGGTGTTGTCGTCGTTGTTCGTGGGTGTCCTTACGGGCACCTTCATCATGGCTTTATATGCGGGCAACAGTCCGGCTGCGGCATTGGGCGGAGGTGTGCTGCGCGTGGTGGATACCTATATCGTAAACTCAGTCTTCGATGCTGACCATGTGAAGATCATCGTCTTCACCTTGCTGATTGGTGGCATGGTGCGCGTCATCACGGTGAATGGTGGTATGCAGGGCATTGTCAATTGGCTGTCGCGAAAGGCCAAATCTGCAAGGTCGGGACAGCTGATGACTTTCATGATGGACCTTTGCATCTTCTTTGACGACTATTCCAATACCCTTGTAGTGGGCAACACGATGCGGCCAGTGACTGACAAACTGAAGATTTCTCGCGAAAAACTTTCCTATATCGTCGATTCCACTTCGGCTCCTGTTGTGGCCGTGGCCTTTGTCACCACATGGATCGGCGCTGAGTTGAGCTATATCCAGCAAGGTGTTGATTCCGTGGGGTTACAGGTCTCAGCCTACTCGGTGTTCTTCCATTCCTTGGCCTACAGTTTCTATCCTTTTCTTACCTTGGCTTTCGTGTTGCTGCTGATTGTGAGTGGCCGCGACTATGGTCCTATGCTGAAAGCCGAAAGAAAGGCTCGCCAGGCGGAATCGAGTGTGGATTGCCGTGACGAGTCAGAACGGAAAGAAGCGCATATCATTGACGCTTTGCTGCCGTTGCTGGTGCTGATTTTTGGGACAATCATCGGACTGTTAGCCACGGGATATGATGCTTCGGTTTGGGGTGCCAATTCAGGTTTCTTTACCAAGATTTCGGCTACTATCGGTCAGGCCGATTCCTATCAGGCCTTGTTATGGTCTTCTATCTTGTCGCTGCTGACAGCTATCGTCATCACTTTGCTGCGAGGCACACTTGCGTTTTCCAAGTTGATGGAGGAAATTGTTGAAGGGCTCAAGACGATGTTCAATGCGGTGGTAATCCTTACCATGGCTTGGTCTATTGCCTTGGTTACCAAAGATATGCATACGGCTGAATTTGTCTCACAATTGTTGCTGAAATGGTCGCTCGCGCCTGCGCTTGTCCCCGTCTTGACGTTTGTGTTGGCTTGCTTGATTGGCTTCTCGACGGGAACTTCATGGGGCACGATGGCCATCCTTTATCCTTTGATTTTGCCCGCTTCGTGGCTGTTGTGTCAAGAGCAAGGCCTTTCGGTTGATGCCTCCATGCCGTTGTTCTACAATGTGGTGGCATCGGTGATGGCGGGTGCTGTCATGGGCGACCACTGTTCGCCGATTTCCGACACTACGATAATGAGTTCGATGGCATCGGGATGCAATCACCTGAGTCATGTGAGTACGCAGATGCCTTATGCCTTTACAGTGGGCACTGTAGCCTTGGTTGCTGGTGTCGCTCCTACGGCCTTCGGCTTGCCTTCGTGGGTTGCTTTCCTCATCGCTTTCGCTGTGTTGGCGGCTATTGTGCGTTTCGTCGGCAAGAAAGTCTCATAAATTTTTGTATTTTTGCAACGCTATTGAACATTGTGAATACCGACCTCAAATATCGAATTGCCTTGACGCTTCTGCCTGGTGTTGGCGACATCATCGGGAAGAAGTTCGTCGCTTATTGTGGCAGTGCCGAAGCCATTTTCAAGGAAACACGCAAGTCGTTGGAGAAGATTTCGGGCATGCGCGAAGTCACCATCGATGCTATTGTCAAGCCTAAGGAATACCTGAATCGTGCTGATGATGAGCTGAAATTCATTGAGGAACACGACGTTCGCCCAATTTTTTATCTCGATGCCGATTATCCGCGACGTCTCTTGCAGTGCGAGGATAGTCCAATGATGCTATATTATAAAGGTAAGGCTAATCTCAATGCTAACCGTGTGGTGGCTATTGTCGGTACGCGAAATATCACCGAATATGGCAAGGAAAACTGTTTGCAACTGGTTGAAGACTTGGTTGATGACAATGTGTTGATTGTCAGTGGGCTGGCATACGGAGTGGATACGACAGCGCATAAGGCATCGGTGAAAAATGGTATTCCGACGGTGGGTGTGATGGGCTGTGGCTTGCAGCAAGTCTATCCTGCCGTGAACAAGAAACTGGCTGCCGACATGATTGAGCAGGGTGGGGGCGTGCTCACCGAATGCATGAGTGGCACTGCGCCCGACCGTGAGAACTTCCCGCGTCGCAACCGCATCATTGCTGGCATGGCCGATGCTGTGGTGGTTATCGAGTCGGCACTGAAAGGCGGATCCCTCATCACCGCTGATTTGGGCAATAGCTATAGCCGCGACGTGTTTGCCTATCCGGGTCGCGTCATGGACATCTACAGCCAAGGCTGCAACTACCTGATTCGCACCAACCGCGCTCATCTGATGGAAAGCGTACTCAACCTGCGTTATGTGATGGGCTGGGACTCGCAAAAGAAAGTCGAGAAACAAACGGCTTTGTTCCGCGAATATACTGAGGAGGAAAAACTTGTGATAGACAGTTTCGGCTCGAATGCTGTCGTCAGTTTGGACGACATCATCGTCAACTCGGGTCTGCCTACGACGAAAATAGCAGCCATTTTACTGAGCCTCGAATTCGACGGTGTGTTGATGGCTTTGCCTGGAAAACGATACCAAAAATGTTGATTATGAGAGGAAAGGTCATCAAATCGACAGGAAGCTGGTACATCGTTTTGGACGAAGCAGGCCGCCAATGGGAATGCCGTTTGAGAGGCAAAATCCGCTTGGATGGCTTGCGCTCCACTAACCCTGTTGCCGTGGGCGACAATGTGTTTTTTGAGCAAGAACCAGGGAAGGATACGGCAGTTATCAAGAGCATCGAGACGCGTAACAATCTGATTGTTCGCAAGTCGGTGAACTTGAGTAAGGCCTCGCATATCATCGCCGCCAATGTGGATTTGGCCATTGTGGTGGCAACCATCGCACAACCGAGAACCTCCACGGGTTTTATCGACCGTTTTTTGGTCACAGCCGAAGCCTATCATATTCCTACGGCATTGATTTTCAACAAGTGTGACCTTTATACCGAAGACCAAATTGGCGACATGTGCGTGCTGATGGAGTATTACCAGAGCATCGGCTACACTACGTTTGGCGTGTCGGCCAAGACGGGTTTCCAGATTGACGAGTTGCGCGACCTGATGCGGGGCAAGATTTGTCTCTTTTCGGGACATTCTGGCGTGGGCAAGTCAGCCTTGGTGAATGCCCTCGACCCGAACTTGAATGTCCGCATCGGCGAGATTTCGGATGTCCACGAAAAAGGCAAGCATACCACCACCTTTGCGGAGATGCATCATCTCGACTTCGGCGCTTGGATTGTGGATACCCCTGGCATCAAGGAGTTTGCCTTGTACGACCTTGAGAAAGAGACCCTTGCCCAACGTTTCCCCGAGATGCGTGAGTTGATGAGCGAATGCCGTTTCAACAACTGCACGCACATGCACGAACCCGGCTGTGCCGTGAAGCAAGCCTTGGAAAATGGTGACATCGCCGATTGGCGCTACATCAACTACGTTCGCATGATGAACGACGAAGACCACGACTCCGTGAAGGACGAAGGGTGATTATTCTTCATGTCTCTTATCCCGCCTATAATCTGATTTCAGGAACGATGCAGTCTGCTTCGGAATGAAGCGAACTTCCTGTAAAACATAATTTATTGATTTTGACGGTGCAAAGATAAATAATTTTTGTCAATGCAAATGAAAATCGGGACTTTTTCCTATGTTTTTATGGTGAAAATCGGGACTTTTTCCATGCTTGCTGCTGAAAATTGAACACGTTGCAAGCAAAATCCATGGTTCTTAATTCATAAATCATTATCTTTGCGGCAAATAAACGTTTTTTTCCTTGACAAACACATTTTTTATTTTATAACTTTGCAGCGACAATCACAACGAAGATGAAACGCATGGGCCAAATAGGGTCTTATCTACGCTCCATCCTTTGCTGCACGGCAAAGCGGTTGAATGATTCCGTGATTTTCTTTACCCCCCCCCCTGTGCGATATACTGATAAGCAATGCATTACGATTTATTGTAGTGGATTGTGTATTTTCGTGTGAGAAAGCGGGCGAAGTTCTTTGGCATTTTGGGAAAAATCGTTTCATTGGGTGGTCGCCTCGCAATAAGTTGGCCAAACAGCCGTTTGCGGGGTAAAGCCAAATAGAGGCAAGGGAGAAACACTCTTCGTGCTGAGGGAAGGTCAAACCAAGGCATGGGTTTGGCGTGATGACCAAATGAAACGATAATCAATTAAAATTTGAACAATATGAAAACTAAAAAATACATTATTGCCGCCATACTGCTTGTGGTGGCTGTCGCTGCTACCGTTTTGATGGGATGCAAGAAGGAAAAACTTGAATATAGTTGCAATCCTGAAATTGATAAATGGGCTAAGAAGAATGCAGAGTTGTTCGCCTCTGCAAGTAGAGAACAAGTAGCCATGCTTCCTCTCGAATATCAGCAAGCTGCCTTTCGAACCCTTTCTCCCTTGCGGAAGTATAGAATATGGAAAGAAAAGATGACCATCATTCGTAGCAATTGGGATGAACCAGTCCAATTTAAGATAGATGAGATTTTGAAAGAGTTCGATTCTTCTTGGTATGTGTCAAAACAAGATTTAGAGAAACATGTTGATTTTATTAAGAAATGGGAAGATGATATGTTGAGACATTATTTGGACACGACGGATTATGTCATCAATTTTTATCTCTTAGCTACTCCAGAGGAAATCGATGTTTACTTAAATTATCCAGAAACTATTGACTATTCTTGGGTGATATTTCCAAGAGAGCATAGCAAGGATGTGCCAGGAGGAAACCAATCCACAAAAACAAAATGTATGTGTAGCACCAATATCTCGTGTTCTCTTTTCGGAAATGGCACTTGTACTAATACGGAATGTGAACAAACTTCAGGAGGCTGTGGCCTTTTTGGTGCATTTGACTGTAGGAAAGATTGTACTTATGGGGCTAGTGTAATAAAGTGAGAATGTTCTTATGCCATCATTAGGTAAATGGTTTGAAACGGCCTTATTGTTGAGCGTTTGCTTTTTTGCAATCGTTTTTCTCCGTTGTGCTTATTGTCTTGACGAAGATAATTCGATTTGGATTTTGCGCTCTGGAATTGCCATTGGCTATTTTTCGGAAGTGTATGTCGTATTTAGTAAGAAGATTCACAAAAGGCTCATTCACGCCGTAATATTCGCTATTATGTCAGCCGGTATTGCCTTTGTCGCTCTCAGATACCGCAATGGCATAAATCCTTTGATGATGATTGTTTTTCCGGCTTGCTTTGTGGTCCCGATGGTAGTTGTTTACCTTATTTCAATACTGCCAATTTCAGAAATCTTGAAGAAAGCGAGTATTCTTTCTCTATTTGTTTTTGTCAGTTGTGCTTTCACTTGCGTATTAGGAAATGAAATCAAGAATGCTATTAGCGCATTGTTTGGAATTTTATTGTATTATTATACTGTTAAGGACAGAGATGAATCTCCGACTAAGTTAGGTGTGCTTGCCATTTTTGTCGGTAGTTTTGCAATGTTGACATTGATGTTCGGAAGTATCAACCATACATTGTTCCCAATAGTTTCTTATATGGTTTCACTATGTGTATCATATATCATTATTCAGTATGTAAATTCAAAGAAAAAATGTTTTTTTGTTCTGGGAATATGGGCAATTACCCAAGTTGGAATGTCTCTGTGGCTGACTGAGCCTTCTGCTACGCTACTTATGTCGTATTCTAAGGAACATCGGGAACAATTAGCATTGACGAAATGTGATTGCCATCCTAACTATCTAATGATTACAAATAATAATGACACGATTTCGCCATCTTCATCAAGTGGGAAGACCATGGTTTTTTTGTTCTGGACTAGCGGATGTGGATATTGCCATGAACGATTCAATGATTTTTCAGGGCTCGCATCTCAATTTGAGGATGATTCGTCAGTTATGTTTGTCTCGGCGTTTTTGCCAACTAAGGACGACTCAGCTTATTATTGTGAAATGTTGAAGGAACGGTATGATTTTATTTGGGCAAAGACAGAAGCTCCAGAGATGATTAAAGAAGAATTGAAATTCAATGCAGTTCCTCATCTTGTTATTTTAAAAAATGATGGCAGTGTCGGGTATAATGGTTTATATTCAAACACATTTGTATATGACCCTGCGAGAATTATCAAAAGGTATAGAAAGATACGATAGATTTATGGGCAAGTAGCGGACTAAAATATCCATTATAGTAATGGTCAAAACGAGGGTGGCTATTTTAGGTTTCCCTCGTTTTTTTGCGAGTTTTTTTAACTTATCGCCTCTGCGTCGGGCTTATTCAAGGATTTGTTCATGCTACTATAATGGTATAGTCTTTCCATAGATTGGGAATCTCCCTATGCTTCCCGCAAAACATTACATTCGTCGCAAGCAAAATTCGCGTAATTCGCGGTTCTTAATTCATAAATCATTATCTTTGCGGCAAATAATAATTTCAATTCTTATGAAAAAGCATCTCCTTACCTTCATTGCACTGCTGGCAACGACTTTTGTCATGGCAGGCAACTTCGTGAGTATCAGTTATTCAGGTTATTCCAACCTCCAGAAACTCTTTGCCGACAAGAATCTTGTCGTGCATTTTTATACTGACAATCAAGTGTTTGCCACGGCTGAACATTTCGATGCGGCAACCATGACGATGATCGACGAAAACGCTTTTGCCGATTGCGAAGTCTATACCTTGCTCTATGGAACCGATTATCAGCAAGAGGCCTTGTATCGTCAGCCGGATTTTGTGGTCGTGAAAGGAACGGCACAGCCTATGAAAAACGATGGTTCTGTGGCCATCTTCAATAGGGAAGCATGTCTGCCTCAGTTGACACGCGAGTTTCCGGAAGTGACGGATGAGAACCCTGACATCCGCTATGCCATGGATCAGGTTTCCCAAGACTCGATGCGTGCTACGGTAGAGTTTTTGCAGGCATACCAGAACCGCAAATGGGGAACCCAAAATGCCTTTGATGCTTCTGACTGGATCAAGAGCCGCTTTGAAGCTATGGGATTGGAAGAAGTTGAACAACAAGCCTTTACATACAGCGGTCAGAATGCCGCTCCTAATGTGATTGCCATCCAACGCGGCACGGTGAATCCTGATGTCTATGTGGTTTGCGGCAGCCACTTCGATTCGTACAGCTATTCCGGCAACTGCCCTGGTGCCGACGACAACGCTACGGGTGTGGCCAGCGTGCTCGAAACCGCCCGCCTGCTTTCGCAATATGAGTTCGATTATAGCATCATCTATTGCGCTTTCGGTTGCGAGGAAATGGGTCTCTACGGCAGTTCCGCCTACGCTTCACGCTGCCGCGAGCAAGGCATGGACATCATCGGCTATTTCAACAACGACATGAACGGCTATCTCTATGGCGATGTGCATATTCACCAGATTTATCCTAATTCGGCTGAGCAATGCGGTGCGTTTTACCGCAGCGTTGGTGCTGCCTATTTCCCAGAGATGGTCATCGAGCACAAGAACTTCTCGTCGGGCGATAGCGACCATACTTCCTTCAATAACAATGGTTACCAAGGCATCTATCCGTTTGAGGATGTGGATCACTATAGCCCTTACATTCACACACCTAACGATACCATTGGCTTGAGCGTGAACGGTTGGCTGATGCCGCAACGTTATTGCCAAATGAACCTCGGCTGCGTGGCCGAATGTGCTGTGATGCATCCTCGTGGGCCAGTCGTCTTCAATGAATATGTGCTTCACGATGATGGTGAACAGATTGACGGTAAGATGAATCCTGGAGAGAGAATCGTTCTTGACGTCACGATGCAAAATATGTTCGATTATGCTGTCAATGGAGTGAATGTGACCATCAGTTGCAACGATGAAAACGTTTCTTGGCAGACTCAAGAGGCCAATTTCGGTGATTTCGCTGCGGGCGAGACCAAGACTGTGGAACATGCCTTTGAGTTTTATCTCGACGAAAATGCTCCTGCACCAGCAAATTACCGCTTTACGCTTGTGGCTGATAATGGTACTGAAAGCTGCACATCTTCGTTCAAGATTACAGCCTACGCTCCTGTAATTGAATATGCTAGCCTCGTCGTCCTTGATGATAACGGCTTGCTCGAACCTGGCGAAACCACAGACCTTCGTTTCCTTTTCGATAATGTCGGCAACGAAATCGCTTTCAATCTTGACGCTGTGCTTTCCACTGATTTTGAATTGATTACGCTTAACAATACAGAGACTCATGTTGCCGATGCACTTTTGCCTGGCGGTATGGCATACGCTGATTTCAATGTCACTTTAAGCTCTGAAGCTACGATGGCAATGGGTATCCCGTTTACATTGACGGTAGGAGGGAAGACCTTCGAGGTGGTTTATAAGAACGCTTGCAATGTGATCTTCACGCTGAACGATGCGTATGGCGATGGCTGGAATGGTGCCGCTCTGCTGGTTAATTTCAGCGACGGGACTCCTCAACGATCGCTGACTGTCGCTTCGGGAAGCAGTGCGGTCTATATTGTCGAAATCGGAACAGGTGTGGAAGTGTCGCTGGCATGGCAAAATGGCTCGTGGGATAGCGAATGCAGCTATTCGGTGGCCTACGAAGGTGGCGCAACCATCTATTCGGGGCAAGGCTCTCAGAGCGGCACCTTCTTTACTTGGATTAACAACTGTGCTGGTGGTGGCGGTGATGCGCCTGAATTTTGCGGTAGCGTGCTTAATCTGGATGCACCAGTCGATAGACTCTATATCTCATGGGACGCTCCCGAAGGCGAAACGCCTGATTCATACGATGTCTATCGCGAGACGACATTCGTCGCCAATACGACCGAGACCGAGTTTCAAGACGATCCTGAATCATTTGGCTGGCTCGGTATCTGGATAAACTATTGCGTATATCCTGTCTATGGAAACTGCCAAGGCGAGATGGCTTGCGTTGAGGCCTATTGGGATCCTGATGGAGTGAATGAAGAAATGAGCCCAGTGAATGTGTATCCAAATCCAGCTGAGGGTCAAGTGATTGTTGAGGCTGATGGCTTGCAACGCATTGAGGTGTTCAATGTTTTGGGACAACAAGTGAAGGCTATCGAACTTGGAGGCCAAAACATCTATACACTTAACGTTGAAGGCTTCAATTCTGGTTTGTATCTTGCCAGAATCGTCACCAATTCTGGTGTTGAAACGGTGAGTGTCGTGGTAAAATAATGTGAGCTATGAATATCGCCCTATTCGGAAAGAACCTCGCGCCTGAGAATGGCGTATATATGAAACAGCTGTTTGAGTTGCTTCGTGATAACGATTGCAAACTCTTGGTTTTTAGTCGTTTCGCTGAACAAATCAAGCCATTCATTCCTGATGCTTTGCATTACGATACGTTCTCGTCATACGCCGAATTGAAAGGTCGGGCCGATATGCTCTTTTCCATTGGCGGCGATGGCACCATCCTCGATGCCGTTCCATTTGTGCGCGATTCGGGAATGCCGATTTTGGGCATCAACTTGGGACGCTTAGGTTTCTTGTCGTCGGTGTCGAAAAACGAAATTGAGGCCGCTTTCGGGAAGGTGCTTGCGGGTAAGTTCACCATCGAGAAACGTACGCTTTTGGAACTCGTATCGCCCGACGACGTGTTTGGCGAAGTGAAATATGCCCTTAACGAACTCAACGTGATCCGTAACCCTGAGCACTCGCTTTTGGCCATCAAGGTTTGGGTTGAAGACAAGTTTTTGAACACCTATTGGGGTGATGGCATCTTGCTTGCAACACCCACGGGCTCAACGGCTTACTCGCTCAGCGCAGGCGGCCCTATCTTGGCTCCAAATGCTCATGATTTTGTGATTACGCCTATCGCCGCACACAATCTCACTGTTCGTCCGGTGGTCATTCCTGACGACAGCGAAGTGCGTATTTCGGTGGAAGGTCGCGAGAAGCAATTCGTCTTCAGCATGGACTCGCACACTTGCGCCTTGCCTACTTCGGTGGAACTGGTGGTGCGCAAAGCCGACTTCTGCATCAACCTCGCTAGGATGGAGGGCGACGATTTCTTTTCAACCATCCGCAACAAATTAATGTGGGGAAAAGACAATAGAAACTGATTTCTCTCGTTTCAAAGGAAATTTTTCATACATTTGCACGCTTATTTTGAATAGGTGTACACTATGGTTATTGTGTGCACTAATATGGTAAGCAGAAACGAATTTGAATATGCTTAAGAGATTTCGCTTTTTATTGATTATCAGCTGCTTGGCATTGTTTTTAAATGCGCAAGCCCAATTTGACGCACCCAAGTCTATCGAGATTGGCCCTCATGGCGGCATCAGTTATTATGTCGGCGACCTTAATCCTGCCAAGCATTTTGCCCAATCAAGTTGGCAAGCTGGAGCGGTGGTGCGGTACAACCAAAGCGACCGTTGGGTCTATCGTCTCGATTACACTTATGCTAACGTGCAGGCTTCTGACGAGGTTATCCAATGGCGTCCCGAGCGTGGTTTGGATTTCTATTCGACCATTCACGATATCAGCTTGATGGTCGAATTCAATTTCATGGAATATTACACAGGCAATCCGAAGCGTAATTTCTCGCCATACCTTTTCGCAGGCATTTCTGGCTTTATGTTCAATCCTTGCCATGTATCTGATTCAACGATGGTTGAGCTACAACCTTTGCAAACCGAGGGCGTGAGTTATTCGAAGTTCAATGTTTCCATCCCATTTGGATTTGGCTTCAAGATGTCGCTCTCAAAACACATCTGCGCAGCGTTAGAATGGCGTATGCACAAGACCTTTACCGATTATCTTGACGATTGTGGTGGCGTTTATCCGAACCGTGCCGGTTCGCATAATGTGCTGGCCACTGTACCTACCGTCGACCAAAATATTTACGACAACTATACCGACCCGACAGGCAACTATGCTGCTGGTATGCAACGTGGCAACTCGTCGTTCAAGGATTGGTATGGTGTGGTTGGCCTTTCGCTCACATGGAAGTTCAATCTGCCTGATACTAGAGGCTGCAACCTTAGCAAGTTCTGAACATGGAATTGAAAGACCAAATCAATATCGAACGTTTGCCTAAGCACATCGCCATCATCATGGATGGCAACGGTCGTTGGGCTAAGGAGCATGGTAAGCAACGTCTTTTCGGACATCAAACCGCTATCCAATCGGTGCGTGATGTGAGCCAAGCCTGTGCTGAAATAGGTGTGAAATACCTTACGCTTTACACTTTCTCGACCGAAAATTGGAACCGTCCTTTGGCAGAGGTGACGGGCTTGATGACCTTGCTGGCCCAGACCATCAAGAGCGAAGTGGCTACGCTGGATAAAAACAACATACGTCTCCAAGCCATCGGCGATCTGAAGAGCCTTCCTAAGTCGAATTACGACTTGCTGATGGATGCCATCGACAAGACTAAGAACAATACAGGATTGAACTTGATCCTTGCCTTGAGTTACTCGGGCCGTTGGGACCTCATGCAGGCCTCGCGCCGTATGGCTACCGATGCTGCTGTAGGCATCATCAAACCGGAAGAAATCACACAAGACACAATAGACAATTACCTTTCGACAGCTGGAATTCCTGATCCTGAGTTGCTTATCCGCACCAGCGGTGAGGAACGCATCAGCAATTTCCTGCTGTGGCAACTGGCATATTCCGAACTCTATTTCACTCCAAAGTATTGGCCGGATTTTCATGAAACAGACCTCTATGAGGCCATCCTGAATTATCAGAGCCGTGAACGCCGTTTCGGTAAAACCAGCGAACAAGTCGCAAAATAATGAACAATCGAATGAAAAGATATTTACTAAGATACGTCCTTTTGGCATTTATGGCCGTGCTGCTGACTAGCAACGATCTGCTCGCGCAGATTCAAATTGGCGATGACCTATCCGAAGTCGATTATGCTAGACCAAAAGAATATGAGATTGGTGGAGTGACAGTAGAAGGTGCGCAATTTGTTGACGGCACCATGCTTACCATGCTTGCCGGATTGAAGGTGGGCGAAACCATCAAAATCCCGGGCGATGATATCGCTTCTGCTATCCGTAAGATTTGGGATCAAGGACTGTTTGAAGATGTAGCCATCAATGCTACCGATTTCGTGGCCGACAAGGTGTTCCTCCAGATTGTCATCAAGGAACGCCCTCGTGTATCGAAATTCTCGTTTACGGGTATCAAGAAGTCGGATGCTGACGATATCCGCAGCAAAATTAACCTTTCTAGAGGCGACATCGCCACCGACCATCTGTTCACCAAGACCTCTCGTATCATCGAGAACTTCTATTACGACAAAGGTTATCTGAACGCAAAAATCGACATCGAACAAGTTGCAGATTCCACTCGTGAGAACTATATCGACATGGTTATCCATGTGGACAAGGGCGAGAAGGTGAAGATTGGAAAAATCAATATCATCGGTAACGAGAACCTTTCTGACGTACAGATTCAATCGACCATGAAGGACACCAAGCAACGCGGCCATTTCGACCCGCTCAACCCACTTGGTCCGATGATAGTGAATACGGTTGCTGATCTGGTCACCCTGAAGCCTTTGCGCGCTGTCAACGATGTTGAGGTGTATTTCTACGAGAATTATCGTCCTCGTATCTTCAAGTCGTCAAAATATCTTGAGAAGAAGTACAAGGAAGACAAGACGAAGATCATCGAGAAATACAATGCCAAAGGTTATCGCGATGCTATCATCACCCGCGATTCCATCTATAAGATCGACGATAAGAACATTGGCATCGACCTCGTTATCGATGAAGGACCGAAGTATTACTACCGTGACATCAAATGGACGGGTAATACCAAGTACTCAAGTGAAGTTCTGGGTAATTTGTTGGGTATCAAGAAAGGCGATGTCTATAACAAGGAATTGATGGACAAGAACCTTACTTATAGTGAGACGACTTTGGATATCAGTTCGTTGTATATGGACGATGGTTATCTTTTCTTCCAGGTAAATCCTGTGGAAGTGGCTGTCGAGAACGACTCGATCGACTACGAAATCCGTCTTCACGAAGGTGAGCAGGCTCGCATTAGCAACGTCACCTTGTCGGGCAATACCAAGACCTACGACCACGTGGTGCTTCGTGAGCTCTATACCCGTCCTGGTAATTTGTTCAGCCGTAGCGATGTCACTCGTACCATCCGTGAGTTGGCAACTTTGGGATTCTTCAACCAAGAGTCCATCAATCCTGACATCAAGCCGAACTATTCTGACCATACCGTCGATATCGAATATCAGGTTGAAGAAGCGGCTGCCGACCAAATACAGGCCTCGGCTGGTTATGGCTATGGCATGCTGATGCTGCAGCTCGGCTTGCAGTTCTCCAATTTCTCGATGAGGAATTTGCTCAAGAAAGACGCTTGGCGTCCTATCCCGGGTGGCGATGGCCAGAAACTCGCATTGAATGTGACTACTTACGGAACACGTTACATCAACTATGGCTTTTCGTTCACCGAGCCATGGCTGGGCGGTCGTAAGGCTAATTCGCTGACCACTTCGGTCTATCAATCGTTCTATTCCAATGGCCTTGAACGCAGCGATGACAACTTCGGCTGGTTTAAAATGACGGGTGTCTCTATGGGCTTAGGCCAACGCCTTACTTGGCCTGACGACTACTTCACCTCCTACATGGGCGTCAATTTCATGCGCTATAGCTTGAAGAACTATACTACTTCGGGTTTTGCAATTGGTAACGGTCAAGGAAACTATAACTTGATTAGTTATAACATCACGATTAGCCGCAACTCGGTCAGCCAGCCGCTTTATCCGCGCAACGGTTCCGAATTCCAGATTGGCTTGGAAATCACGCCACCTTATTCGCTCTTCTCCGATAAGGACTATACCAATTTGGAAGACACCGAGAAATACAAGTGGATTGAAATGCACAAGTGGAAGTTCAAGGCAGTGTGGTACACCGAATTGTACGACAAGTTGGTCATGATGACCCGCATTCGTTTCGGTTATCTCGGTTGCTTCAACAAGGATATCGGACCTACGCCATTCCACCGTTTCTATTTGGGTGGCGATGGTTTGAGCACCTATTCGCTTGATAGCCGTGAGTTGGTAGGCATGCGTGGTTATAAGAATAATGCACTCACCCCAGGCTATTACCTTACTGGTGACTCGGGTTCGGGAGGTGGTAACATCTTCACGAAATACACGCTTGAGATGCGTTATCCTTTGTCGCTTAATCCACAGGCTACCATCTATGCGCTGGGCTTCCTCGAAGCAGGTAACTGCTGGTTGGGCTTCGAAAACTTCAACCCATTTGAAGTGAAACGCTCGGCAGGTTTGGGTGTGCGTATCTATCTGCCGATGTTCGGCTTGCTAGGCCTCGACTGGGGTTATGGTTTCGACGACGTGTACGGCACTTCAAACGCCAACGGTAGCCAATTCCACTTCTCTATTGGCGGCTCTATCGATTAATTTAAAAAGTGGAATAATATTTGATAAACAAATTACGAAATAATAAAAATCGAAAAATAAAATGAAAACACTTAGAACATTAGTTTTGGTCGCTGCATTTGTGTGCGGTGGTGTATTTACGGCCAATGCCCAGATGGGCGGCCAGAAGATAGTTTATGTCGATTCAGAGTATATCATGGAGAACATCCCAGAGTATGCAGATGCCCAGGAACAGCTTGAGTCGATGTCAGTGAAATGGCAGAAGGAAATCAAGGCCATCTACGATAAAGTATCGGAGATGTATTCCAAGTATCAGACTGAGATGGTACTTCTTTCGGAAGACCAGAAGCACGCTCGCGAACAAGAGATTATTAATAAGGAGCAAGAAGCCAAGAATCTTCAAATGCAATATTTTGGTGCTGAAGGCCAACTCTACCAAAAGCGCACCGAGTTGATTCAGCCTATCCAAGAGAAGATCTACACGGCCATGAACGAACTTGCCCAACAGAAGAACTACGCTTTCATCTTCGATTTGGCTTCGGGCACCTCGGTGCTGTGGGCTAGCGACAAGAACGATGTCAGCGACGACGTCCTCGACCAGCTCGGCAATGTGATGCAAACCGTCCGCCGTGAAGACCGTCAACGTTCGGGTGCTGTGCAAGGCAAGGGCAATTCAAGCAACGCCAGCAGCCCCAAGAGCGCTCCTGCTGGAAAAGGCGGAAAGAAATAAGACAGAAAGAAAATCCTAAAGGGTTTTTTACTATCTTTGCCGCCCAAAACAAATGCAATTAAGAGTCTAACAAATTTAAAATACGCAAAATGAACAAGTTATTTAAAGTAATGTTTTTGGCTGTCGCTCTGTTCGTCGTGAGCGGTGTCGCCAATGCCCAAGTGAAGATTGCTCATGTGAGCACTGCCGAAGTTCTCGATGCCATGCCTGACAAAGTATCAGCTGAAAAGAAGCTCGAGAACCATTATAATGAACTCGACAAGCAACTTCAAGCCATGGCTACTGAATACCAAACCAAGGTGCAGGAATATGAAGCTAACCAAGCTACCATGTCAAGCCTGGTGAAGCAATCGAAGGAAAAGGAAATCGTCGATATCCAAAACCGTATCCAGCAATTCCAAGCCAATGCTGAACAAGAGTTCGAAGCCAAGCGTGCCGAACTGCTTCAGCCTATCCTCGAGAAGATTCAGAATGCCATCAACGCTGTCGGTAAGGAAAAAGGTTACACCTACATCCTCGACACAGCTACTGGTGCTGCTGTCTACATTGGCGCCGATGCTATCGATTGCACCAAGGACGTGAAAGCCAAATTAGGCATCAAGTAATCATTTGAATCACTCATAAAGCAAAAGTCGCTCCTTCGGGGCGACTTTTTGTTTTTTTTGATAAGAAAATAAACTCTTGTTGCTTTAATTTTACTATTTTTACCGCCCAATTTAAAAATGATACAAATGAGAATATTTAAGTGCATACTGGCTTTGTCGATGGTGATGTTACTCTTTACATCTTGCAACAAGGGCGAAGGCAAAGGCGGCACAGGTACCATCCAAGGTTATGTGAAACTCGTCCAACACCCTGACGACGATTACCAGTTGTATACCGATACGGTCAATGCGGCTAAGACTGATGTCTTCATCGTGTATGGCAACGATGACTTCTACGGCGATGATGTGGAGACAGGCCCTGATGGTTTGTATCGTTTCGAGTATCTGCGTCCTGGCAATTACACTGTGTTTGCCTATTCTACTATGGCTTCGGGCGAAAAGGTTGCCGTCAGCGAATCGGTAGACCTGACAGCAAATGCCGTTGTCAAGGTGCCCACGATTTATATCCATGAAGGGAAGGCATATGGCACTTCTATAGTGAAAGGAAAAGTGTACGCCACCTATTACCACAATGGCAACTATCGTGGTGAGGGCTGGGCCTATGAACATCGCGTATATATCCGTAAGGCCGGTGAGAATTTGCATTTTGACGACACCCGTGTCGGGCCAGAAGGCGAGTTCGTCTTTCAGAAGCTCTTGCCAGGTGATTACGAGGTGTTTACTGTAAGCGAGGACTTTAACGAGGTACCGTACTTTGTTTTCCAATCAATCCATGTTGATGAAGCTGGCATGATTTATGAATTGGAGAACCAGTTTGAAGTGGTTATTAATGTTTAAGAGAATATGAGACGCTTTACCTTATTATTAATAATGCTCGCCTTTGGCATGGGGGCTTTCGCCCAGTCGGTATCACAAGGCACTGTGGTGAAACGTGAACGCCGTAAAGGCATGACCGTGAAGGAATGGAATACGCCTTCGGGTAGTAAGCAGGCTTTTTTGGACCATGTGACCAGCTATGACTCGTTGGGTCGAAAGATTGAGGAGATTGAATATGCCAACTACGGGCAGAAATCACGTGTGGTGAGCGAATATCCGGCAGGTAGCGGCGTGACCGCCAAAGTGTCGCGCGAAATCGAATACAACGATCGCGATAAGGTGGTGCGTATTCGCAAGTTCGAGTACTATGACGATGGAACCAAGAAACGCCAACTTAACTATTACCCTAATGGCAAGCTCGAGTCGGTGAAAGTGTTCGAGTACATCCCAAAAGATTGAATGCATGAGGTCGTTGACATAGTGCAAGGCATGAAGCCCATTACTTTGGACGAGATGAAAACGGTGCAACTGATGAACCGCATCGACACCAAGTATGTGGTAACTCAAAGCCAACTATGCGAAATTTTGGAACGCGTTTGCAATTCTTATTTTGCACAAGTAGCTGAAAACAATCGTTTTTCGCCTTATCGTACTGTGTATTATGATACGCCTGAATTGGCAATGTATATTGCCCACCATAACCGGCATTTGGTGCGCGACAAGGTGAGGGTGAGGACCTATGTCGATTCTAACCTTACTTTCTGCGAGGTGAAACATAAGAACAACAAAGGACGCACGTCAAAGGAGCGTGTCAGAGTGGAATCGGATGATAATATCATTGAAAATCCACAAACAGTCTCTTTCTTGTCAGAGAAACAACCTTATGAGGTAGCTTCTTTGATGCCTCAGTTGGAAACGGTTTTCGACCGCGTTACCTTGGTAAATTTCGAGAAGACCGAACGTCTCACTATTGATTGCAACCTGACATTCAACAACAAGCTGAATGGAAACGAGGCAAGTCTGGCACCCCTGGCGGTGATGGAACTAAAACAGGATGGCCGTGCTCATTCGCTATTGAAGGATGTACTTTTTGATATGCGTATTAAGCCATTCAAAATCAGCAAGTACTGTATTGGCACTTGCCTGACATGTCCTGACGTGAAACAAAATCGCTTCAAGAAAAAGTTGATGAAAATTGATAAATTGAAAAACCTAAACATAGAATAAACGATATGCTTTTACTTCAACAATTACAGGATTTTGATCCCGATATCGCTCGCGAGTTTGGTGCTGAGATGGTTTCAACCGATTTCCTTGGTGTTCCGCTTTTCAACTCGCTGAGTTTTTGGACGCTGTTGTTGCGTTTCGCCTTCAATTTTTTGGTGTGCTGGATAATCATCCGAGGTTTCTATTTCAAGAAATCGCAGCGGCGTGACTATTACTTCACCTTCATGATGTTTGCCGTTACCATCTTCTTGATTATCACATTGATGGATAACATGAAGATGAACGTGGCCTATGCGCTTGGCTTGTTCGCCATCTTTGGAATGATACGATATAGGACGGAGACTATCCGAATCAGGGAGATGACTTACTTATTCATTGTGATGGGCGTCAGCATCCTCAATGGTCAAGCCCTGACCGCCAGTTATGCCGAGCTTCTCATGACCAATGCGCTGATTATTGCTGCAATATGGATTTTTGAAGGCAGCAAGCACATGAAGCATCTGTCAGAGAAAGTCATACTTTACGACAAGATTGACTTGGTGAAGCATGGCCGCGAAGAGGAACTTAAAGCTGACCTTCAAGAACGTACTGGACTTGTAATCGAGAAGATGGAAGTGGGACATATCGATTATCTTCGTGATGTGGCTTATATCAAGATCTGGTTCAAACCCGTTGAAGGACAACCTTCTACCATCGGAACCTATACGAAATTGAAGGAGTTCAACAGCTGAGCATGAAAAGCAGGCTTGCCATATTGATTCTGCTTTTCTCTTTCGTCGTCCCGCTTTCGGCACAAAGTGGGCGTAGCACTGATTTTGGTGCCATCGCCTCTGCGGAAATGTCGGTCGGCTTGAACCATGGGCTCGACTTGTCGGTGGAAGAAGAACTTCGTTTTGAAAACAACTGCGCTCAGCTCGACCGTTGGCTCAACAGTGTGGGTGTGGATTATGGCTTCTGCCACGGAAGGATGAAGGCAGGGCTAGCTTTGGACTATATCCGCCGTTACAATGATGACTGTTATTTTGAGAATCGAGGCCGTATTGTTGGACACATTACCTATTCTGAGACGGTTCAACGTTTCAAGTTTTCGCTCCGCACCAAGTTCGCCACCACTTTCATGGACGAGCAGACGGGAGAGCATCGTGTCAATCCGAAAATGTATTGGCGCAACCGTTTTCAGGTGTCATATCAGATGCCTAATAGTCGCTTCAAATATGCTCTTTCGGCAGAAATGTTTTGGCTAGTCAACGACCCGAAGAATAGCATTGTTGACAATATACGCACCACGGCATCGGTTGATTATCGTTTGGCGCGTCGTCATTCCATCTCGGCCTTCGCCCGCATGGAAAACGAGATTCAGGTGAAAAATCCTGTTGACATCTTCTATTTCGGCCTCTCCTATAAGTTAAAATTGTAAATATTTACGGTAAAACTGTAAATATTGAAACAAATTTCTATCTTTGCGGCATAATAATATGCCCTAGTGGGCTTGTGGCAAAAACTAATAATCATTAATTCTAATATTATGAAAAGGGAAACTAGAATCTTGACAAGCATCATGTCATTGTTTGTCAGTGTTTTAATTGTTGCGATGATGTCATCGTGCAATGGCAAAGGAGGTAAAAACGCTTCTTCCATTGTTGAACACATCAAACCTGTATCAGAGGCTTTGCTACCTTTCTTGGATAGCTACACTTCAGGTGTGATCGCTCCTGGAGATCCTATTCGTGTGAGTTTCAAGGATGCTGATGCACTTAAACTGAAATATGGCGAGGCTCTGCCTGGCAAATTGTTCGAATTCACTCCTTCGCTGAAAGGTAAAGCCATCTGGATTGACAACAATACTGTTGGTTTCCAATATGATAAAATCGACGGCACGAAGCAATATGTGTGCAGTTTCAAGGCATCTGAGCTTCTTGACGTGCCTTCCGACATGACTCTGGATTTCGGCTTTGGTGTTCGTCACCAAAACTTCAGCCTGATTTCGGTAATCCCGAATTATAGTTCCGATGATGTCAATTTCAACCTTCGTGTGGCATTCTCCAATCCTGTCGATGCCGATCAGGCACTTTCCGTTTTTGAGAAAAGTTTTGTCAATGAATATGGCTTGACCGCTAATGCATTGGGCAACAATTTGTTTGACATTCAAATGAATAATGTGAAACGTGGTGATAGAAGATCGAGCATACAAGTGGTCATGAATGGTAAGCCGTTGGGTTGCAATACGTTGATTGAACATCAGATAGAGGTTTTTGCCAAAGGCGACTTCATACCCGTTCAGTTTGATGTTGAAAAGGGAGCGGGCCATGCTGCTCTTTATTTCTCCGAACCACTGAAGTCAAGCCAGAACCTTGACGGTTTTGTCACTTTCACCCCTCAGATTGGCTATCGTGCCGACATCAAGGACAATAAGATTGATTTCTATTTTGACAAGACTAGCCTTTATAGCTATCAGCTTGAAGGCATGAATATGTTGGTCCGTGCTGGCATTCGTAGTGCGGATAATGTACCTATGCCTAATGACGCTTCATGGAAATTTGACCTTACGGAAGATTTGCCCCAGGTACGTTGGACCTGCGACGGGAACATCATCCCTGATGTTGACGAAACTACCGTTTATTTTGACGCTGTTTGCCTGAATTCGGTTACCCTTAGGATTATTCGTGTTTACGACGATAATATTCTCTGCTTCTTGCAAGATAATGATCTGGATGATACTTATGGCATACGTAAGGCTGGCCGCCTTGAGAAGAAGGTGCGCCTTGAAGTGGAAAATCCAAATCCGACCCAGTGGAAGACCTTCCCAATCGTGCTTTCCGATTACATCACTATCGAAAAGGGTGGCATGTATCAGTTGAGCCTTGACTTTGGCCCACAAGACTATATCTATGCAACCGATGAGATGAAGGCTGCCGTTACTGAAAACGAGATACGCGAAGCTTCTTATTGGGACGGACAATCCTATGATTATAAGGAATATAACTACGATGGTGATTGGGATGACCCATATGGTTTCACTTATTATAACTATAAGGAAATCAAGAAGAACATCGTCATTTCTGATTTGGCTGTGACTGCGAAGATGGGCCGCGATGATATGGTTGATGTGTTTGTGTACCATATTTCTGATGCGAAACCTGCTCAAGGTGCAACCGTGACGGCCTATAATTACCAACGTCAGCAACTCGCTTCGGCATCAGCCGATGGCGATGGCCATGTGAGTCTGCAATGTGCCAACCGCCCAGCTTTCATTGTGGCTACTGATTCGAAGGGTAGTCGTTCGGTCATCAAGACTACTGATGGCAATTCGCTGTCGTATAGCAAGTTTGATGTCAGTGGCGAAGCTGTCGAAAAAGGCATAGCTGCTTTTGCATACACCAATCGTGGCGTGTGGCGTCCGGGCGATGAACTGCAACTCAACCTTATGCTCAGCGATGTTGATGCACAAATTCCTGATAATTATCCAGTGGTTGTCGAAGTGTATGATGCTTCGGCTCGCCTCTATGCCAAACAGGCAAAATCGAACGCTGTGAATGGCGTTTATTGCTTCAATATCCCAACATTGCCATCAGATGAAACCGGTTTGTGGACAGCCAAGTTCAAGATTGGTACTACCGTTATCACCAAGACCTTGAGAGTGGAAACCGTGAAGCCAAACCGTTTGGAAATCAACATGGACACTCCAGATGTGGTGAGCATCACCAACAACGAAACCGTGACTTTGACTTCGAAATGGCTCAATGGTTTGAAAGCCTCGGGCCTGAAAGCCGAAGTGGATGCCAAGGTGCGCAAGGGAACGACATCATTCAAGGATTTCGCCGATTATACCTTCGTGAATGAGACCGAGTCGTTCTATCCTGAAGAAATCTCGGTGTATAGCGGTCCACTCAGTGGCGAAGGTAGTGCACGCATCAGTTTCGCTCCATTCAAGGACATCAACTCGTCGCAAATGTTGGATGCCACTTTCACCATTAAGGTATTCGAACAAGGTGGCGATTTCAGCATTACCTCGCAGAAGGTTAATCTTTCGCCTTGCGCCAATTACATCGGTGTCGCATTGCCTGAAACTCGGTCGAAGTATGGCCACTATTACGATACAGGCAAGGATTGGCGATTTGATGTGGCAGTGGTGAGAGAAAACGGCTCGCTGAATCCATCCACCATTTCGTTGGATTATGCACTTTATAAACTTAATTCCTACTGGTGGTGGTCGAGCGAAGATGCTTACGACCTGATGCGTTATGCCTCTGGTAACTACAAACGTCCTGTGCAGAATGGCACATTGTCATGCAATGGAAAGACATCGCTCACCTTTAATATCTCTGACGACGATTGGGGAAACTACCTCTTGGTGGTTGACGACAGGACTTCGAACAGCCGCTTCGCGAAGGTGATTTGCTTCGATTGGGGCAGCGGCTCAATCCACTCCAATTCGGCATCGGGCGCTCCTGCCCAACTTTCGATGAGCGCCACAAAGGACTCATACAATGTGGGTGAGAATATCGTCGTCACTTTCCCTGCTAACGAGAAAGCCAAGGCTTTGGTGACTGTCGAAGCCAATGACAAGGTGTTGCAGAGCATGTATCTCGACAAGCTTGGCACCGAAGGCAAGGTCGAAATAAAGGCTACTGAAGAGATGATTCCAAACGTATATGTCTATGTCTCACTGATTCAACCTCACGATGCTGATAACGATATGCCTGTCCGCATGTATGGCGTGGTTCCTGTCAAGGTGGAAAACAAAGAACTTGAACTGAAGCCAACGGTCTCGGTTCCTGAGACTTCGAATACCAGCAAGACCATAGAAGTAAAGGTGGGCGAAGGCAACGGTAAGGCTATGACCTACACTTTGGCCGTTGTTGACGAAGGCATTTTGGGATTGACCAATTTTGCCACTCCTGATCCATATCGCTATTTTAATAGCAAACAATCTCTTGAAGTGCGTACTTGGGATAACTACGCAAGCATTATCGACGCCTTCAGCGGTGAACTTGGCTCGGTTTATGCCATCGGCGGTGACGGTATCATCAACCAAGAAATCACTTTGGACAACCGCTTCAAGGCATACGCTGTCACCTTAGGACCTTTCGAGCTGAAGGCTGGCACAACCAACACTCATGAATTCGAAGTGCCGCAATGCTCAGGCGCACTGCGCTTCATGGTTGTTGCTAAGGATGGCGAAAAGTCGTTCGGCTCGGCAGAAAAGCAGATGAAGGTTGTTGACCCAATCACACTTTATCCTGCCGCTCCACGTGTGACTGCCCCTGGTGATGAACTGAATCTTAAGGTCCAGGTCCTCTCGCCAGTTTTGAAGGGTAAGACGCTGAATGTTAAGGTTGAGAACCAAAATCTGACACCTGTTGGAACGTTACCAACTACAGTATCTATCGACAATAACGGCGAAGGCATGATTGCCATGAATGTAAAGGTTGATAACGTGCTCGACAATGCCGTCATGAAAGTGACCGTTTCACAAGGCAACTATTCAGCCGAAAGTAAGACCGAAATACCAATCCGTATGCCGTATGCTGAACGTCGTAATGTGATTACTAAGGAAATTGAAGCCAATGCAAGCATTGATGTGCCGGTTAATGTAGAAGGTATGTGCGGCACGCAATCTGGCAAGGTCTTGGTGTCGACTATGATTCCTGTCGATCTCTTCGGCCGTCTCGATTATCTGATATTGTATCCTCACGAGTGCCTCGAACAAACTACTTCGAAGGCATTCCCAGAGCTTTATCTCAACTATTTTGTCGAACAAAGCGATGAAGACATTGCCAAGATGAAGAACAATATCGAGTCGGTTGTGGTTGATTTGCGTTCCTATCAGAAGTCGGATAATTCGCTGACCAATTGGGTTGGTGGTACATATGTCGATCCATGGACTGAAATCTATGCCTTGCATTTCTTGGTTGAAGCCCAGAAGCAAGGCTTTGATGTGCCAGAATACTTCACCGATGGCTTGTTGAAATATCAGGGCGATAAGGCCAAGAAATGGAACAACAATCCTGATTACAAGCAAGGCGAAACCATCCAGGCTTATCGTCTGTTTGTGCTGGCTTTGGCTGGTAAGTCGGAGATGGGAGCTATGAACCGCTTTAAGGAACTTGAACTCAACTACTCGCTCTCCAAGGCCTTGATTGCTGCTGCCTTCGCACAAGTTGGTAAGGCTACTGTGGCTCAAAATATGCTCCCACAAGTTGCTGAGGGTGAACGCATGTCTGATTATTATACCTCGTTTGGTTCGACCACCCGCGACCTCGCCTTCGTGACCTACGCCCAGATGCTTTGCGGCAAGGACAAGGAAGCTGTCCAAGGCAATATCAACGAGTTGTGTAACATCCTCAATAGTGATAGATGGTTGGATACGCAATCCACTGCATTTGCACTCTTCGTCTTGGGCAAATATGCAGAAATGAACAAGCTGACGAACGCTAATCTTTCCGCTGTTGTTACTATGAATGGCGATGAGAAGACCGTGAACAGTAATATGGCTTCTGTCGGTCTTGATTTCGTCCCCAACATCGGTGACAATGCTGTCAAAATCAAGAACAATAGCGACCAAAAGATTATCGCTTCGGTGTTCACTAAGTCGTCGGTAGCTGAATATGAAACCACAGAGAATGGAAACTTCATCAATATGAAGGTCAACTATTTCGACAAGAGTGGCAAACCAATCAATGTCTCATCGATGGCTCAAGGCACCGACTTCGTAGTTGAAATGACGGTTGAAAATCCAAGTGAGTATCAAGTCACCGAGTTGGCTTTGTCATACTATCTTGCTTCGGGTTGGGAAATCGTCAACGATCGCTTGACGGGTGAGGCTTCAGGCAACGAAGGTGCCAAGCATATCGACCTTCGCGACGACCGTGCTTACTTCTACTTCGACCTCATGCCGAAGGCAAAGAAGACCTTCACGTTGAAGCTCAACGCCACTTATGAAGGCAACTACATGATTCCTGCCGTGCGCTGCGAAGACATGTATAATGCCCAAATCTATTATGTGGTCCCAGCCCGCGGCTGCGTGGTGAAGTAATCTGTGAATTTTAGAATAACGCCCATGAGGAAAATTATTGACTTGTGGGCGTTTTCCTTTTGCAAAACTTGAATGTTGAACTTGAAGCGACATAGGAAACTTGTTTGGGCTTCGGCCATCATAATTTTCCTTTTCGTTGTGTTCTTGTGCATTCCGGTGCCGCGTTTCTCGAATCCTTATTCCACCGTCTTGACGGCTCGTAATGGCGAATTGCTCGGCGCAAAGATTGCTGATGATGGTCAGTGGCGATTCCCGGCAACGAATTGCTATTCAGATAAGTATGTTTCTTGCTTGCTGGAATACGAAGACCAACAGTTTTTCCGCCATGGCGGATTCAATCCCGTTTCGTTTGTTGAGGCCTTTGTGCAAAACATTAAGGCGGGTGAAGTGGTGCGTGGTGGTAGTACGATTACCATGCAAGTTGTGCGTCTCTCGCGTGGCGATAAGCCCCGAACCTATTGGGAAAAACTGGTTGAAGTGGTTCTGGCCATGCGCATGGAGCTGCACTATTCGAAACGCGAAATCCTTGACCTATATGCTGCCAATGCGCCTTTTGGAGGCAATGTAGTTGGCATCGATGCGGCAGCGTGGCGCTATTTTCACACCACTCCTGATCGCCTTTCGTGGGGCGAAGCCGCCACCTTGGCTGTGTTGCCCAACTCGCCGGCATTGATACATCCAGGCCGTTCGCGTGATGTTTTGGAAAAGAAACGCAATGAACTGCTGGAAAGGATGCCTGTCTCGAAAGCGTTTTTGCCGCGAAGGATGAACCTTCCGCGTCTTTCTGCCGAAGATAGCGAACTGGCGCAAATGGAAGACATCCCGTCAAAGCCATACGACATGCCTATGTTGGCCTACCATTATCTCTCCGATTTTGAAAAGACTCAGAAAGGACAGCATATCCATTCCGACATCGACTATGACTTGCAGTGTGAGGTGCTTGAAATCATGCGCCGACATTATGAATCGAACACATTGAACCAAATCGAAAATTCTGCCGTGTATGTGGTTGATTATCTTGACCAAAAGGTGGTGACGTATGTGGGCAACAATATGAATGCCAACGATGCTGCCATGGTGGATATGGTGAAGGCGCAGCGTTCCACGGGCAGTATCCTGAAGCCTTTCCTCTTCGCTGCCATGCTCGATGATGGCTCGCTTTTGCCAGATATGGTGTTGCCCGATGTGCCGATGAGTCTTTCGGGTTTCACGCCGAAGAACTACTCGGGTGAGTATTGGGGCGCGGTGACTGCCCGTGAGGCTTTGCAGAACTCCTTGAATGCGCCTTTTGTTCACTTGCTCCGCATTTACGGACAGCAGCGTTTCCATGCCTTGCTCAAGGAATTGCCGCTTTCGGGCATCGTCTTCGATGCGGACCACTATGGTCTTTCACTCATTGTGGGAGGGGGAGAGGCATCGCTGTTCGACATCACCAACGCCTATGCACGAATGGGTCGCAAGTTGGCCGATGAAGTGAATGAAGGCTTCTCGGCGGACGAGATTGTCGAATCTCCTTTTTCAGCCGAGGCCATCGCCGAGACTTTCGATGTGATGACGGGTTTGACACGTCCTGGTTCGCAAACGGGATGGGGCGGTTTTTCGTCGTCGAAGCGGGTGGCTTGGAAGACGGGGACGAGTTTCGGTTTCCGCGATGCGTGGGCCGTGGGCCTGACTGACCGTTATGCCATCGGCGTCTGGGTGGGTAACTCCGATGGAGAAGGCCGCCCGGGCTTGTCGGGTGTTGGTTCGGCTGCACCTGTCCTCTTTGATGTGGTGGGCAAACTGAAAGGCAGCTATAACTATCCCGCCCATACCTCGCGTTGTGTCGAAATCGAAGTGTGTGCCCAATCGGGTTATCCCAAGTCAGACTGCTGCCCCGAAACGAAACGGGTGAAGGTGCCTAACGTGGAAAACATGACGGGTGTTTGCCCTTACCACAAGAAGGTGTTTCTGGATAGCACGCGCCAGTTTCAGGTGAGTCCCGACTGCTATCCGGTGAACCAGAAATGCTACGATGTGTTTTATGTGTTGCCCCCTGTGATGGAATGGTTCTATAAAAAACATTCTTCTCTATATCATGCATTGCCAGCCTTTTATCCTGGCTGTGGCGCATCGCATCCCGATGATGTGATGGCATTTGTCTATCCGAAATCAGATGCCAAGGTGACCATCCCGATAGGCATAAAAGGCGACCGCCAACAGGTGATTTTCGAAATCGCGCACCGCAATCCGCAAAAGACGGTCTTCTGGTCGCTGAACGACAAATTCATTGGTGAGACGCGCCTCAACCACCAGATGCCTATCGATGTTGAAAAAGGCACTTACGAACTCCGCTGCGTTGATGAAGACGGCGTGGAACTATATCGGAAACTGGTGGTGATGTGAGGTTGCATAATTGATGCTTTCGAAAGTGCTTGCGTCTGCAAGGTCATATTAGCGTAATTCGTGGTCCATTGCTGTTTAGGTATAGGTACATAGATGACTTTTCAATCTCAGTAAAAA
>JAZQMX010000049.1:0-6134 GCA_045627065.1 Bacteroidales bacterium
AAAAGGCCGCTGTGGGCGTAACGAATCCAGCGCCAGCCGCCTTTTCCGAAAGCGATGTAATGGATGGTGTCTTCGTCGTTGAGCGATTTGTCGAAATCGACGAGTTTGTGAATGTCGAGTTCGCGGATTTCGCCCAAGCCCGCACAGCGCGGACAACTGCCCAAAGGATGGTTGAACGAAAAGACATCGGAATAGCCGACAAAAGGCTGCCCGACGCGCGAAAACAGCAGTCGCAGCAAGGCATAAATGTCGGTGTAAGTTCCCACCGTCGAGCGTGAATTGGATGTGGGCTTGCGTTGCTCGATGACGATGGCAATAGGAAGATTTTCAATCTTTTCCACATGAGGACGACCATATTTTGGCAGATATTGCTGCGTGAAAGAAGGGAAAGTGTCGTTCAGTTCGCGTCTCGATTTTGCCGCTATCGTGTCCAAAACCAACGACGATTTCCCCGAGCCGGAAACGCCCGTCACGATGGTGATTTGCCTTTTGGGAATTTTCAGCGAAAGGTTTTTCAGATTGTTTTCAGTCGCGCCTTCAATAAGGATGTAGTCTTCCATTTGCATTTGATTGAAAAAGTTAGCAAAGGTAGGGATTTATTTCCTACTTTTGGCAGTTAAATCAATCAAAATGAGTTTGCAAAGTTTTAATATTTTTCTCATTGTCATGGCTTGTGTGGCCGTGATTGTCTTTGTGGCCTTGTATTTTGTCGATGCAGGCTACGGTAAGTTTTATAACAAGAAATGGGGACCGGCCATCAACAACAAGGTGGGTTGGGTGCTGATGGAAGCACCGGTTTTCATTGCCATGCTCGTGATTTGGCTTTGTTCGGATAGAGTAGGTGATTTGACCCGAATCGCTTTCCTTTTCCTTTTTGAATTGCACTATTTCCAACGCTCGTTTGTCTTTCCGTTCCGCATTCGCGGCAAGAGCAAGATGCCACTATCCATTATCCTTATGGGCGTGGTTTTCAATACCTTGAATGCCATAATGCAGGGCGGCTGGATATTCTTCATTTCGCCCGATGACTATTATGCGCCCAATTATCTCTCGACGCCGAAATTCATCATCGGCTTCCTGATTTTCCTAGTGGGTCTGTTCATCAACATTCAGTCGGATGACATTATCCGCAATTTGCGGAAACCTGGCGACACGAAACACTATCTGCCCAAGGAAGGCATGTTCAAATATGTCACATCGGCGAATTATTTCGGCGAATTTTTGGAGTGGATTGGCTTCGCCGTGCTGACTTGGTCGTGGTCGGGTGCCGTCTTCGCTTTGTGGACTTTCGCTAATCTTGGCCCGCGTGCCGCCCGCATATACGACAAATATAAGGCCGAATTTGGCGATGAATTGGATACGAAGAAAACAAAAAGGATCATACCGTTTATTTATTGATAAATTATGGAATCACAGATATTTACACCATGTCAAATCGGACCTATTGCCTTGAGAAACAGGGTAATCCGCTCCGCTGCTTTCGAGAATATGGCTTACGGCAACAAGCCTTCTCAGGATTTGTTCAACTATCATGTCGCCGTTGCAAAAGGCGGTGTGGGCATGACTACGGTGGCATACGCTGCTGTCAGTCAGTCGGGTCTCTCGTTCGATGGTCAGCTTTGGATGCGTGAAGAGATTGTCCCCGAACTGAAAAAACTCACCGATGCCGTTCATGCTGAAGGCGCAAAGGCTTCCATCCAGTTGGGGCATTGCGGCAACATGACGCACCGCGCCACTTGCGGCTGTATGCCGGTCGGCGCTTCGGGCGGCTTCAATCTCTATTCGCCAACTTTTGTTCGCAAACTGAAGAAGTCTGAAATCTATGCCTTGGTGCACGACTTCGGCAATGCGGTCAATCTGGCGCGTGAGGCGGGCTTCGATTGCGTGGAAATCCATGCCGGTCATGGTTATCTCATCAGTCAGTTCCTGTCGCCTTACACCAACCATCGCCACGACGAGTTTGGCGGCAGCATCGAAAATCGTATGCGTTTCATGCGCCTTGTCATCGAGGAGGTGATGCGTGTGGCAGGCACCGATATGGGTGTTGTCGTGAAAGTCAACATGCACGATGGCTTCAAGCGTGGTATGCAGCAAGACGAATGCATCAAGGTGGCTCAGGAGTTGGAACGTCTTGGCGTTCACGCTCTTGTGCTGACGGCTGGTTTTGTCAGCAAAGCTCCGATGGAGGTGATGCGTGGCGCCATGCCGATTAAGACTTTGGCTCACTACATGGATGTGAAGAAGTTCTGGTGGCTGAAACTCGGACTGCGTTTTGGTGGCCGTATCATCATCCCGACCGTGCCTTACAGCGAAGGCTATTTCCTGGAAGATGCCAAAGTTTTCCGCGCCAATCTGAAACTGCCTCTGATTTATGTCGGCGGTTTGATTTCGAAACAGAAGATGGAAGAAGTGCTCGACGCTGGTTTCACTGGTTTGCAGATGGCACGCGCCTTGGTGCATGACACCGATTTCGTTAACAAACTGAAGTCGGGTGAGGTTGAACGTAGTGGTTGCAAACATTCCAATTATTGCATTGGCCGCATGTACACCTTGGAAATGAAGTGTCACCATTGTGTTGAAAATCTGCCAAATAAATTGCAACATGAAATTGATAAAGCTGAAAAAGATGTGTAAAAAACTTGTTATAGTTCTGTTAGCGAGCGTCCTTTCGTTTCGTGGCATAGCGCAGGAAATGCAGTCTAATAATGCGCTTTTGGACAGTGCTTTCAAGCTGGCCGTCTGGACCATCGACCACAACATCCATGATGGCATGATAGAAGCGGGCGAAGGTTATGGCGGCGAATGGACACGCGATTGTGCCATAAACTGCTGGAACGCTGTGAGTTTGCTTCATCCCGAAGTGGCGGTAAAATCGCTTTGGAGTGTCACCAACGACGGTGAGACGATTGGCCATCAGTATTGGGATAAAATCATCTGGACCATAGGCGCTTACAATCATTATCAGGTGACTGGCGACATGTTTTTCCTGATCGAAGCCTACGATTGCTGTAAGAATACGATGGCGGAATTGGAAGCGCAGTGCTTCGATTCGGTTTCGGGACTTTTCATGGGACCTGCCGTTTTTCAGGATGGCATTGCAGCTTACGACGAACCCGTTTACGACCCAGCCAAATGGGACGACAGCTATGTGCTGCATCATCCCAATTCGGCTACGATTAAATGTCTGAGTACGAATGTTTTATATATGGAAGCCTATTGGTTTTTGGCTAAAATGTCGGTAAAATTTGGCTTAACCGATGCTTCGGAATCATATTATGAATCTGCTTATCGTTTGTATGATCGCATTAGGGAAACATTTTATCGTCCCGAGGAACACAAGTTCTACTATCTCATCGACCATTTGGGTCATCCGCATGATTATCAGGAGGGAATGGGTTTGGCTTTTGCTCTGCTGTTCGACCTTTTGGATGATGAAGAAGCTGAAGAGGTGGTAAAAAATGCTTTTATTACGGAGCATGGCATTGCCAGCGTGAGTCCATCGTTTCCGCGCAATACGCCCGACAAGCCAGGTCGTCACAACCTGATGGTTTGGCCTCATGTCAATGCCTTATATGCTTCTGGATGTGCGCATTATGGTTTGTTGGAACCTTTCTGTTTTGAGTTGGAAAACATGGCCGATTTGGCAATGAATCATAGTGGGGGAGACTTTTGCGAAATCTACACCATCGAAGGTGAGCCTTCGGGCGGCTATCAGTGTGGCGCGTTTTGGGATGTGAAACATCATCAGTCTTGGTGTGCTTCGGGTTTTATCCGACTCATTATCAATCATATCTTTGGCCTTGAATTTTCGGGTTGGGGAATAGAATTCTTCAATCCAGTCGGCATGAAGGATGGCAGTGAATGTCGCTTGAGTGGCATCCGCTACCGAAACATGAATCTTACGGTTGTCGTTAAAGGTCACGGCGAAGAGATGAAAAGCTTCAAGATAAATGGCGAAAAAGCACATGATGAGTGTTTGTGGGCTTCGGATTACGAAGGTGATGTTTTAGTTGAAATTGAATTGGAATAAGATGAATCTTCAAAAAAGAGTCAGTAAATATGCGCAGCAATGCCAGCACACGCCTTGGGCTTTGGTTACGGGCGGCAGTTCGGGCATGGGTTTGCAATATGCACACCAATTGGCCGAAGCGGGCTGTAACTTGCTGTTGGTGAGCAATCAGGAAAAGGAACTGGAAAAGGTCTCAACCGAACTGTCATCGCAATTTGGCGTTGAGGTTGTGCCGCGTTTTCAGGATTTGGCTGTAGCTACCGCTGCCGATGAACTGCTTGCATTTTGCAATGAACGACAGTTGGAAATTGATATTCTCATCAACAATGCGGGCATGTTTTTCTTCGAGGAACTGACGCGCGAGAACGAGGCAAAGGCCTTGACAATGCTGCGTTTGCATACCTATACGCCGACGCGCCTTTGTATACTTTTCGGCAACGAAATGAAGCAACGCGGTCACGGTTTCATCATCATCGTTTCGTCGATGGCGGCCACATTCCCCATGCCGGGCATCACGGTTTATTCCGCCACGAAAGCCTATCTGAAGAGTTTCGGCAAGTCCTTGTATTTCGAAATGCATCCTTACGGCGTTGGCGTGACGACGGTCTGTCCCGCTGCCATTGCCACACCGCTTTATAAACTGAAAAAAAGTTTGCTCAATTTGGGCGTCAAATTGGGCGTGATTGGCACGCCGCAGTGGTTGGTTCGCAAGGCTTTGAAAGGCATGTTCCGCAAGAAACGTGTCGTGAAACCAGGTTTCATGAATATCTATCTGCCGCCGATTATCGCAATGTTACCCAAATGGTTAGTGAATCGCTTATGGAAAAAGTTCAAGTAATTGTTACGGGAGCTTCGGGCAGCATCGGCTCTGCTGCGGTCCGTGCTTTGGCGCAACGCGGTTATCGGGTTATCATGGCTTGTCGCAATGTGGAAAAAGGGGAGAGGGTGAAATCCGAAATCATGAAGTCTTTGCCTGAGGCTGATTTGCAGTTGTTGCAAGTCGATATGGCTTCGCTGAAATCGGTAAAATGTTTTGCTGAAACTTTGAAAGACAACGGAATGCAACTTGGCGGCATTTTCAACAATGCGGGAACAATGAACCGCAATTTCACTTTGTCGGAAGATGGTTTTGAAAAGACTGTTGCAGTCAATTATATTGCGCCTTATTTCCTGACGCGCTCGTTGTTGCCTCTTTTTCAGCCCGATGCGCACATCGTGAACATGGTTTCCTTGACTTGCCGCATGGCAAAACTTGACCGCACTTTCTTTGAGAAAACGGAAAAGGATTTCAGTCAGTTGGGTGCTTACGGTGATTCAAAGTTGGCTTTGCTGCTCTTTACGCTTGCCTTGACGCAAAAGACTGGCTTTCATGTGAATATGGCTGACCCGGGCGTTGTGAATAGCAATATGATTAGTCTTGGCCGCTGGTTCGATCCTTTGGCGGATGCTGTTTTTCGTCCTTTCTGCAAATCGCCTGAAAAGGGGGCTATTCCGCCTGTCAACGCGATGACGAGCGAACTTTCCGGCAAGTATTTTGTTGGGAAAACGTATCGGAATGTTAATCAAAAATATATGTCTAATCCTAAAATTAATTGGTTATGGGAAACTACGGAAAATCTACTGTTTCAAAAAGGGCTTTCGTTTTAGCCTTGATTTGCATGTTTTTAAATCGCTCATTTGCGCAACGCTATGAAACTGTGCCTTTTGGCGATTTCGAACAATGGACGGTTCGCTACATCACCGAATCGGATTTGCTCGGTGGCGACACCAAGGTCTTGTATGTACCGGCGCCCACCGACACGATTAGGGGCAATGTGCCATTCAAGTATGACAACACGATTTGGGCGACTTCAAATGCTTTTGCCAATGTCATGGGCGTTGTGAAGACCAGCACCAACGCCACTCCCGATCAAGGGCCTTCGGGCAAATGCGTCAAGTTGACGACGGGAATTGACTCTTGTAAAGCGGTGGGTGTCATCAATGTAAAGGCGGTTGGGGCAGGCTCCGTTTTCTGGGGAAAAATGCTGGAACCGGTCACGGGTACAAAGGATCCTTATTCTTTCATGGATTGGGGCATTCCTTTCACGAAAAAGCCGAAAGCCGTGGTGCTTGATTACAAATCGAA
>JAZQMX010000050.1:0-3215 GCA_045627065.1 Bacteroidales bacterium
TTTCTGAGCTGTTGTATAAGAATTACAAACAACAAAGCAACAGGGATGATTTGCTACGAGCGGTGGGTTATTTTGATTCTATTGTGGTGGCGGATGGATATAAGAAGGACGGGCGTAAAGCGGACACACGCGGTGTGTCCGCACAAAAGGATGCGTTTTTGGCGGCGCGGGCGCATTATATGAATGGTGCAGGCTATTATGAGCGGGATAGCGTTGTGGCGGCATGCAGCGAATACCTGAAGGCATTGGAGATTATGGAGACGCTTTTCCCGGATGTAGAGATGCGCTATGGCGCGTCTCTACAACCTAACCACATCCCGCGTTTCCTGTGCCTCATCTATAGCCGTCTTGCGGAATTGTTCTCCGGACAGTTTATGCAGGAGCCGGCCATCGCCTGTTTTAAGAAAGCCATTGCCTTCAACAGCATGGAACCGTCTACACCTGACAATCATTCCTCGCTACTGCTTTTAATCGGGAAACAGTATCACAAACTGAACCAATATGATAGTGCTGTATGTTATTTCGATGAGGCCATGCGGAAGTTGCCCGACACGAATAATCTGGTCTTCAGTGATTTGCTAGTACAGAAGGCATTGCTTCAATATAATTTGGGCCAGGATGTCGATCCTTCGCTGGACGAACTCAAACGCATAGCGGCGCAAGCCATGGATGAAAAGGAAAGGCTGAATCGATATATGACCATTGGCGGCATTTATCATGCCGAAGGTCAATATGACTCGGCATGGGCCTATCTGATGCCAGTGTACGAGTCTACTGATGATGCCTTGGAGCGTAAAGTTGCCGCACATCGTTTGCTCGACATCTGCCAACGCCGAGGCGACTCGGTGAAGGCCAACCTATTCGCCCCAGCTTTGGCCGAAGTTGCTGCCTCGGCTTACGAAAGCCAGTCATGTGTTTCAACACTCAACGAGTTGTTTCAAGCCCACTTGCAATGGCAACAGCAGAGGGCGCTTGAGCAGGAGCGACAGCAGCAGGAACGGCAGCGGGCAAAGCGTGACCGTTGGGTTGGGGCGTTGGTTCTCGCCCTGATCATGATGGTGGCTGTGGCCTATTTTGTGGCGCGGCGTGGCTATCTCAAGCGCATGGAGCAGCAACGCCAAGAGGCTGACCGTATGCAGGAAGCCATTCAGCGGCAACTGGCGGATGCGCATGATGCCTTGAAAGAAAAGGAGTGGGAAGCCTTGATGACCAAAGCGAGGGTCATATTCAACGACAAGGAAGGCGATTTTCGCCGTCGTATCATCGCAACCTTTGAAACAGCTTATCCGCAGTTTGCCGAAAGACTCAACGCGACTTATCCCGATTTGACAGAAACTGAGCGTCATCTCGTGGTGCTCAACCTGCTCCACTTCCGCGCCAAGGAGGAAGCCGCTCTCTTGAATTTGACGGAAAATACAGTGCTGAAATACCGCTCGCAACTGAACAAAAAGGTGGATTTTGGCTTGATTTCCACCTGGATAAGTTGAGAAAAATCTGTATTCAAAATATTGTAATCCGTTATTTTCCAGTTTCTTATAGAAGACTCGCGCCAAAATAACCTTACCTTGGATATAGGGGTTGATTTTTTCTTGGTTTTTTGTTATAGTTTTGCGACAAAACTATAATATGATGAAAGCAAAAAGAATTACCACCCTGCTTGCGCTCCTGATATTGTTTGGGGCCAAGGCTTTCGGGCAAGAATGGGAATGGAACTACAGCACACCTGAGCGTACTTATTCCAGCTTCATTGAAGCCCATGAACTAATGGATGGAAGAATCATCGCAACGGGCGCGTTCCGTGACGAGAATTTTTGCGGAACACGTGTGTCGCCTCATCCCGTCTTGTTGGCACTGGATGCTGACGGGACAGAATTGGCCTTTGTTCACTATTATAAGGACGGTTACTTTGCCTATTCCCCGTATGTGCTTGAAAATGAGTCAGGCGAAGTATATGCACTGATGGCCTACAGTCCCGACCACGACACCTGCTCGTTCAACTATTTCACGAACTTTGAGCCCGTTACCGACCACTGCATCCTTGGGTTGTATAAACTCAACGACAATCTCTCCATTGCCGAGAGCCATGAGTTTGAAATCCCAATAGACACCTTCGAATGGAGAAGCGGGGAGAACCCTTTTTATCCCTATAACTGCGGACAAGCCCAAATCTATAGTTGTTTCGTTGATGATGACGGCAGCATCGTGGGCGCGTATTACAAGGCAGTCAGTTATGTCGAGGACGAGTCTCGCGGATACGACTCCACGGTGTTTTTCAGGATGGATTTCGATGGAAATCTGCTGCAAAGGAAGAGTTACTGCGGGAATTTCCGTCACGGTGTCATCCCCGATTTGGTTTACCAACGCCAGCATATCGTCAAAGCGGACAGCCTGTATCTGCACTACGGCCTTATTTACGATGTCATCGCCGGGGAATACAATCTTGCCTATCTGGACCATGATTTCAATTTGGTGCGCAGCCGGTGTTTCCGACATCCGTCGCAAGTGCATCCGTTTGCCGGCAACATCACTTTCCAGAACTTCAATGCCGTGCGCAACCGCCAAGGGCGGACCTATCTGACAAGTTCGGTCATCGAGATGCAGGATGAGTATTGTTGCGTCCTATACGAATACAATGACGACATCAATGGTTCGGGGGAAAACACGCCCATCGTCCGTTATTTGGAAAAAAAGACAACGGGGCACACCTACGATTTCCCGACCATTTACTCAAGCGTCAGCTTGCTTGACGACAACACCTTCTATTTCGCATACGACTTGAATGAAGGTTCTTATTACAATAAGGATTCATGGGTAGTGATAGAGCGGCTGACTCCCGAGTTTGATACTGTCTCGACCCTTTTCTATGGATTGCATGACGGGATATGCAACACGTCAAAGACCGTCGCCGCCACCCGTGACGGAGGGCTGATATTCGTAACTGGAATCACAGGATTGGATGGCAACAAATTCGGCTGTTCCATACTCAAATTCCCCGCCGAGGCTTTTGTAGGCATCGATGAGGCACACGACAATGGTCTGAAACTTGCCATCGCCTACCCGAACCCGGGCGGCAGCGAGATGCACATCCGCACGGCGGTTGAGAATGTCGCCGTGGAGGTTTACGACATGAATGGCCGCCTTGTGGCACAACAGCCTGTCACGGAAACCGAAACCGTGCTGGATGCTACGGATTGGGCGGCGGGAACATACATTTG
>JAZQMX010000051.1:0-24031 GCA_045627065.1 Bacteroidales bacterium
TCCATCACTTCCAAAGCCTTCAGGTATTCTTCACAGGCATTCACCACTTCCCCCTGCTCGTAAAAGCCTACACCATTAATATAATGTGCGCGGGCGGTGAGAAATGCGATATCGTCGTTGTGTGTAGAGACGTGGCATGCCGCGTCTCTACCTGCCGTTTCCGTCACACATAATGAATCGAAATAATCCACCACCTCCAGCAATTCGGCGCGGTTGGTCTGTTCACAATCGTTTTTGTACAGCAGTTCCGAAACCAATAGCTGGCAATAATGCCCGTCAAATTCATCGAGGCTGTCGGCCTGCGGGCTGGCTATGAAATCCTGCATCACCGCCAAGGCGCTGTCGGGCTGCTGCCACATCAGGCTGTCGATGGCGGCTATGCGCTGGTGCATCATATTGTCGGGTAGAGATGTGCCATGGCGCGTCTCCAAACGGCGTGAATCATGAGACGCACCATGGCGCGTCTCTACAGCTGGGGTGCACGCGGCCATCACAAAGGCCAAAAACAATATGTGGAGGATGCGTTTCATCGGGGCAAAGATAAACAATGTTTTGCAAACAAGACCTATTCCCCAGTCCGCACGGTCCGATTCAGCCATTGGCAGAAATCCTTGGTCTTCTCAAATTCGGAAAGCACCCATTCAACCAAATGTGAGCCAAAAAGGATTTCGTTAGGGGTGCTTTGGCTCAACAGCCAATCGCGTTGCCTGAAGAAATCGGCGCATGGATGGTCTTTCGGATAGCCATTCGGCACACGTTTCATAGCGCGCTCCGTGTCCAAACGGAAAGTATCGGCTGCGGCAATGGCTTCAGTCAATGGCTCGGCATTGAAGAGAATCTCGTCGCGGATGGTCTTCAGCATCACATTATCAGGGCAATACATGCCTGTGCAAATCATGTTGCGACCCAGATAGCCCGCTTCATCAGGCTCGATGTGGAAATAATAGCCACTGAGCATCGATTTTTTGCCTTCGGGACATACAAAAACACCAAAGTGAGTCTTGTAAGGACGCTTGTCGGGCAAGAAACGCGTATCGCGATAAAAACGATAAGTGCAGTCTTTCAAGGTCAGACCTTTGCAGTTGCCGTCAAATTTCTGAACACCATCGATCATTTTTTCTGCAAAGGCATTGAATTCGCCTTGTGCCTTAAGATATTGATTCTTATGCTCTTGAAACCACTGACGGTTGTTGTTTCGCATCACATCGCCCAAAAAATCCAATATTTCTTCCATTATTTTGTAATTTTATATCACAAAGGTATAAAAATTGTTTTTACCTTTGCTCGATTGAAATATTGTTTATTACTAATCACTTAATATTAACCAAATTAAACATCAAAAAAATGAATAAGGCAAGATTATTACTTGTTTTGGCATTCCTTATGCCTTTTGCATTTTCAGCCAACACAACCAATGCCCAAAGTTGTGGAAGATGCAAAACAAAATGTAATGCCCAAAATGTAACCGCAAAAATCGCCAAAGATGGCATTGTGAGCATCGGAGCCATTCCTACTACCGAAAAGGAATTTGACGCACTGCAAGCACAACTTGGAACCACACCAGAAGGTTGCATCGCCCTTCAACTCGTAGCCATGCAGATGTACCAAAACAACCCTAAAGTTGGTTTGGCTTGCCTGCAAAAGAACAACACTGAAACCAATCTCCCTTCAGTTGAAAGACGTCTGAAAGAAATCTTCCGCAAAAACGACAGCTACGCTCGTATGCACTTGGTAGCCACCTATTTCAATGGCGCCACTGTCGAAAATGGCTTCAACCCCACTTTCCCATACGCTATCACCGTCCGCAAAAACGCCAATGCACCAGACGAGAAATCACAATCACTGAAAGGTTATGTCAAGCACTATCAAGTCTATAGCGAAGGATACGACACACCTTGGAGAGGAGTTGACGTGGTGCAACAAAAAGGCGACACCTATTACAAAGTCTCAAACTGCCCATCCTTATACACACAATGCAAAGAAGTGGATTGGGAAGCAACACAAGACTACCAAGGCCTGAAAACCACAAAAGACTAAACGAGACATCGTTTTTTGATTACATAAAAAGAGACACCGTTTGGTGCCTCTTTTTTTATGCTTGTAAATCCTCTACATCCGAATCTTTGCCTTTTCTAAACGAGAAATATTTATTGGTCAGATAACTGAAGGCAATGCAGATGACATACATGACCACATAACTCACCGTCGGCCACCAATGGAACACTTCGTTGAAAAGCTTCAACAGGACATAATTCAATACGAAATTGACCAAAGTCACCAACAAATATCTGACAATCTGGGTTCTGCCTCTCAAAGTGGAACCCGAAAAGCTGATGTGACGCGCCATCCAGAAACCCGTCAAGAAAGTGATGGGGAACTTCAACAAAAAGGCTGCGATGTGTGGCGTGAAAGCAATAAAGCCCAAATCGAATACCTGAGCCTTGAAGACGAAATGATATAAGACATAATAGAGCGCTACGTCCAAAACGAAATTCAAACCGCCACAGGCACCATAGCGAAACAAATCGCGAGGCACGAACCTGAGAAACGGAAAATAGAAGAAATCGATGAACGAGGTCAGCGACTTCTCAACCCTATCTTCAAATTTTGTTCTTGACACAACTCTATTTTTGAAAATGCAAAAATAAGTGTTTTGACGTTTACAGCAAGGCTTCGATTCTATTTTATTGAATCACTACTCTAAAGGCGCCCCAAGTGAGTCAACAACACCTTTCAACGATTCCAGAAATCCTTCAAAGAAAGGCGTAATATCCTTCAGCAGTTTTTTTGCTTCATTGGCAAGCTTAGTTGCGCCGGTCTTGGTAGCGAGTCCCAGATATTCTCCACTCAACTTCAAAAAAGCCGAACGATCGTCTTCAGCCAAATCCTCAGAGATATCTTGGTATTCCTCGATCATCTTCGAATACTCACTAAAGGAATAATCCCAATCCTCAGAAGTGAATACCAAAGCATTTTCTTTGGTCTCTTCCATGAAACGGTTGGCGCGCTTCATAAAAGTAGAAGTACGACCACTCTTAAAATCCACCTTATGTTCTTGGGCCGAAGCTGTCACAACCAAGAACGACATAAGCACAAATAATACTATCTTCTTCATATTTCTTTAGTTTTTAGATCCAAATTACATCACGATTCTCTAACAACTTTGATGCCGAAACCACATCGTCGGTAAAGCCCAACACATAGCCACCGCCACCAGAACCCGAAATCTTGACTCCGAAATGGAAGTCGTAATCGACAGTGAACAAGTCCATTGTATTGTCAGTAATCATCGGACGCAAAAATTCAAGCTGTCCTTTGGTAAGCTGCTTCAACGATGCAAAAAAACTTTCGTTTTTGCCAGCAATCATCGAAGCGATGCACGACTTCACTTGAGGTACATAATCTTGCTGAAAACGGCTAAGGTAATCTTCGTTTTGCCGCTGCTGCTTGAAGTATTCCACCAAGGGTTTCGTATTGCTTTTTGTCTTGGTGTCAATCAAACAAACATGGATGTTCTTTTTCAGGAAAGCATCATCAAGTGACTCGACACCTTTTTCAGGAGAAATTCTAAACGGTTTACCCAAATAGCATTGCAGCGGATCGATGCCCGAACTGCTACCATGAAAATAACTCTCCATCAAGCCAAAAATCCTCTTCAGCTCCATCAAATCGGCAATGGGCTGCAAGGCATAACGGTCGAAAACAGCCGCCACCAAAGTGCCTGAACTGCCTAAGCCGTAACCCGTAGGAACGTTCGATGGCAAGAACAAACCTTTGTCTAAGTCGTTTTCAAAACGCTTAGCATCAACAAGTTGCGAAAGAAAAGCATCATTGGAAAGATATTGGCAAAACTTACGAAGACTGCCATTGGAAGCCACAGCGCGATTGGCATTGGAATCGTCGGCAAACTGCCAATGAGCCTCAAACCTCTTGAGCGGAACCATCAAAGCCGTAGCATCGAATATCATCGAATACTCGCCAAAAAGGATGACCTTGCTGTAATATGCTCTTTCCATTGCCACTGTTATTATTCTATTCAAATTCTTGAACTTCCTTCTCCAACTTTATCTTTAATCCATTGTGAATTAACACAATACATTTCAAGTTTGTCTTTGATGAACTGCTCAACCCTTTCACCATCGCTATCGGGATACAGCAGATGCACATTCGGGCCAGCATCCAAAGTGAAACAAACCGGGATGTTGGTCTCTACACGGAATTGCCGAATGGCTTGAATCAGATTCAAAGTGTTGGGTTTCATCAAGATATATGACGGGTTGGAACACATCATCAAGGCATGAAGTTGCAAGGCCTCCGACTCGGTGATGGTGATGAATGTTTCCAAATCGCCCGATTTCAAAGCCTTCAACAGATTGATTATGTTTTCATTCGCTTGACGATAACGCGGTTCAGCGTATGGATTGCCCTCCATCAAGGCATGACCTGCGCGACTTGAAACCGACTTCTGCGCATCGCTGACGATAAGAATACTATCGTGAAAAGACTTGAAAATCGGATGTATTTCATTTTCAAGCGATACTGCATATTCATCTGAACTTCCTGAAAATGCATTTGTTACGCCCCACAGAGCCATTTTCGGTAACACCGAACGCGATGCACTTCCCGAAGCCAATCGTGAAAAATAAGATGCCTTTTGCAAATCGATTTCAGTTTCGCCTTTTGCCAAACGCTCCATATCCAAAAGGCACATCACCAAGGCACTCATCGAAGAAGCCGACGATGCAATGCCCGATGAATGCGGGAAAGTGTTACGGCTCTCTATATGCAGGTCCAATTGACACAAGAAAGGAAAAAAACGCTGGTTTTCAAGCAGAAATTTCTCGATTTTTGCAGCAAATGCCAGGTTTTCCCTACCTTCAAATATGAACTTCAAATGAAATTGTTTAGCCTTCTGAAAAACGACAGAAGTTTCGGTACGACAATTTGAAAGTGTAAAGCTAATCGACGGATTCTGTGGGAGTTGCTTTCCTTTTTTGCCCCAATATTTTACCAAGGCGATGTTCGACGGGCATGCCCAGCCCACGCGACCGTGAAAGTCGGGCACTTCGCCTCTGAAGGCTTCGTTCAACCAGATGTTTTCCATTTCCCGAAGTGTTTTGCGCTGCGAAAATAAGGATTTCTTCCTTACCGACATCCAAACCACATGGTTTTATGGCAATCTGGCATCTAACCGTCATTCTTCGCGGACAAACATCAAATTCGTGTCGGGCCCGAAAGTGACCTCAAACTGGAAATAATCGCGTTCGTCCTTCTTGATGCTGAAAAAGTAGGTTTGCCCCAACTTCAGGTTTTCGAGGATGATGTCCAAATGGCGACCGCATATGCAATCGGCCCACGAATCCTCATAGAGCAGTTCTATGGAGATGTTTTGTTCTTGCACTTGGATTTCAGGACGAATGGTGTACGCATCGCAAGGGAATAGCGTGTTTGTAGTGCTGATTTTCAACTTCGTGTCGTCAACGGTGGTCACATAGATTGTGTCGTTTGGCTCACCGTCGCGAAGGAGAATGACGTTGTCATTGCATTCCGAAACGAAGAAGTCAGAAACTTTGGGCTGTCGAGCCTCTTTCTTGTTGCATCCCTCCAAGGCGAGGAGTCCGATGACGAAAAGTGCCGTCAAGGCGATTGCGGTTTTGATTGACTTGTTCATAATGTTTGAGTTTTAGAGTTTGATTGAAACTTGATTTATTTTTTCACAGCCATTTTTGCCGTATGATTCATTCCGTGGCCATCCGTGATGTGTAGCAGATACAACCCTTCCGGCAATCCGCTTACATCAACTTCATTGCTGCCCCTAACGGTCTTCACCAATTGCCCAAGGGCATTGTAAGCTTGCACTTCGGCGGTTTCAACTCCTTCTATATGAGTCACCGCAGAAGCTGGATTAGGATAAAGGGAAATCGTTGACACATCCATTTCTTCCACGGCATCAATCATGCAGGTGCCGTAATACTCGTTTTGCCAAAGCAACTCGCCGTTTTGGTGGAAACACAAGGCTTGGTAATAGCCTCCTGTGGCATAAAACCATCCGCTGAAGAGCAGGCCCATATCGCTGCCAATGCCTTCCGTCCAAGTCTCAATGGCGTATGGCTCTCCAGTAATGTCATACTCCAATCCGAACCAAATCTTCTTCCTATCGACCCCTCCGATTTGCTCAAAACTGATGGAATCAACGACAAAGCTTTCTGCGAAATCTCCGAAACGCACGGTGTCGCCGACTTGTGCAGTGAAATCGTAAAGCAAGAGGTCTGTCGATGATTCTCTTTTCCAGACATTGCCGTTTTCTTCCCTCAATAACGCGGCTAATCTCGGCGTGCCTTCTCCATTTCTGGTCTCCAACACTTTTGTGTATCTGACGCCCTCAACGAGTGTGTCGTCTGAAATCCAATGGACCAAAGTGGTGTAATGGTGGTTTGGAGGAAAGCCAGGGTTTACCATAACATCAAGGGTGTGCCATTCGTTGCCTTCTTGGATCATAGGTTCGTAATCTTGTGCCTTCAAGTTTGTGGCTGACAAGGCAAGCAGTGCTGCGATGAATAATGTCTTTTTCATTTTTAATGTCTTTTTCATTTTTGTGAGATTTTTAGGTTTGCCTCCGCAAAACTATAACAAAAATCCACGGAAAAAACAACCCCCAAGCCCAACTATAGGTTTTTCTTGGTTTGAAAAACTATAAAATATTGGAAAATAATGGATTACAAAAACAAAACTATAGGTTTTTGTTTAGCCCAAAAGGTCGGAAACGGGGTTTTTCCCCACCTTTTTGATGAGGTCGGAGCGATATTTTGTCACCGTGTTTTGGCTTAGTTCCAAAATCTCGGCCTCTTCCTTGATGCGGAAACGGAGAAAGTTGAGTACAAGCAAATCGCGCTCTTGCTCGGTCAGGTCGGGATAGGTGGATTTCAGTTTTTCGTAAACGTCGGGGTAGGCCTTGTTGAAGGCTTCCAAGATGCCCTTGCGCGGGTGGCCGCCTTTGTCGTAAAGCGCCTTTGTCTCTTTCATCAAATCCTCGAAAGTCTTTTCCTTCAGGGCGGCTTGGGCTTCGGTCAGCTGTTGGCTGAAGGCTTCGCGTTGCTGGTCGAAAGCCTCGCGCTGCTGTTGGTGTGCTTCGCGGAGGTTGGCTTCGGCTTGTTTGTGGCGCTTGCGGGCCACCAAAAGCACGAGCACAAGGGCCAAAATCGCCAACGCGACAAAGGAAACCATCAATATGTTTCGTCGTACAGATTGTTGCCTTTTCAGCAGGGTTTCGGCCTCTTGTTTTTTCTGTATGTAGTTGTTGAGCAATTCGGTAAGTTCGGAAGTCACGGGGGCGAAGGCTTCTATCGGATGTGGATATTGCGCCAGAAGACGGGCACATTCGTTCATCTTCGTGGTATCGCCCAAGGCTTCGTAAACTTCGTTCAAGTACTCTAATGCTTGGATTTTTGCAGTGGTGTTCGAAAAATCCGAATGCTCCAATCCCTCAAAGGCTCGGTTCAGATACACCAATGCCGAATCAAGCTGCTTTTCCTCTTTATGGATCCAGCCGATGGCCAGTTCAACGTCGTGGCGGTCAGTCTCATCGCAATGCGGAAGCAGGTTTTTTTGGTCGTGGATGACAGGCGCTGCGTCGTGATGTAGTTTGTAGTCGATGATGCCATTCCTTGAGACCGCCATCCTGAAAATAATGTCGGAAGAGTCGTTGTCGAAGCATCTTTTTGCGGTGTCATAGTAATAGCAAGCGCTGTCGAAACGCTCACTGATGTCGAATCCGTATGCTATCAAAAACAATGTGGTCCCCAATCCCGCAGGTGAGTTGGAATATTTCTTGTCGATGGCCAAGGCTTGACGGTAGAAATAGGAAGACGGATCGGGCAAGAGGGAGATTGAATAATCTGTGCCCAATCCCTTGTAGGTTTTCTTTAGAAGTTTGATTATTTGCTTGTCTTGCTTTGTAAGTTGTTCTACATCAAATGATTGAATGATAGAAAAGTGCTCTTCCAAAACTTCCAATGCGCGGTAGTATTCCTTGCAGCAGGCCACGGTGCTGTCTTTGTCCCTATAGTCCAAGGCGTTTTGGAAGAAGGTTTGGGCGAGGTTATAGATGGAATCGGCACGAAGGCTGTCGGCTGTCGAAATCACCTGCGGCGGTTCTTCTGAAGCCTGCTTTGGTTGGCCGCAGGCCGCCAACAGGATGGCGCAAATGATTGTCGCTATGAGGTGCTGTGTTTTCATCGAGGCAAAAATAAGGAAATTCTCCGAATGTTTACTTTACAATGTCGTTATACCCGAAAACCACCTCCAAGCCTTTTCTCTTGAAGTAATCTTTCACTTGATCTTCGGTCCATTCCGTTGCGGCTAGAATAAAATCGCCACCCCATGCCCCCAATGACTTCAGCATGCCTTCGAAGCCGGGGAAACGCTTTTGCACGGGTTCCTGCCCGATGCATCGCGCAATGATGCGTTCGTGGCATTGCATGAGCATAGCGAATTCGTCCAAACTTTGGCATTTCGGCACAGCACGGCTGATTTCCGAAACAGCTTCTATATCTTTTTGTAAATCAACGGGATTTGTCTTCTCCAAAAATGCTTTGACTTCTTTTGACGAATTTTGCTTTTGGCCTTGATAGACGAAATACAGATGGTCGGCAAAAGGTGGAGTGAAGTTAATGGGTTCAACCGTTGGTGTCGGCGTTTCGACGGGCTCAACGACCCTAGGTCCCTGAGCCTGTCGAAGGGCCGATTCAGTAGTTGATAGTTGATAATAGATCGGTCCTTCAGCCGTTGCACATGCGATGTCGTAACCCGAGCCGCCGAAGGTCAGTTTCAGCAGTTCGTAAGGATTCACTTTTGCCCATTGGGCGAGGTTGGCAACCAAAGTGGAACTACTGCCAAAACCCCATTGAGGATTGAAGTCAAGTTGGGTCACAAAATGCAAGTCATTACCTTCAAACGCATTGTGATTCAACGATTTGATAGCTTTCAATATTTCAGCCAGCTTTTTGGCTTTGGCTTCGTCATCAGTATGTTTTATGCTGAAATCCTTCTTATCGAAAACGGCTGAAAACCAATGGCCATCAGGATTGAAAGCATCCCAAGAGAGTTGATTTTCGTTGGTTTCAAGTTGTTCACAATCAAGACTTTGTCCCAATTTGAGCGGCAAAGCCAAGGCCAAGGCTCCTTTCAAAACGAGATATTCGCTAGTAAGGAGGAATTTTCCGTGTGAATAAAAGTGCATCATTTTCTTATCGATTCGAGATACTTTTCAACGCCTGCAAACGACACGGTTTGGTCTTTGAAGAAGTCGCGTGCCTTGCGTTTTTCGTCGTCGGTGGCTTGCAATTGGTTCAGTATGTTGTTGAGGTGCATCTTCATGTGACCCGCCTGAATGCCCTTTGTGGTGAGCGAACGGACCGCAGAAAAATTGTTGGCCAAACCCATGGTGGCTGCAATCATCATCAGTTCAGGCGCGGTAGGATTGCCGAGCAATTCAAGCGATTTCTTTGCCAAAGGATGAAGACTTGTAAGTCCACCCACGGTACCCAAAGCCATCGGTACTTCCAATTCAAAACGGAACAAATTGCCGTTGATTGTAACTGTAGAAAGACTCTCGTAATGTCCGTTACGCGAAGCGAAAGTGTGACCAGCCGCTTCCACCGCGCGGAAATCATTGCCCGTGGCGATAACCACAGCATCAATGCCATTGTAGATGCCTTTATTGTGAGTCGTGGCGCGATAAGTATCAATATGAGCAATATCCACAGCCTTCTTGAACTTTTGGGCGTATTCGGCTCCATTCAAGTGTTCATCAATGCCATCTAATTGATTCACAACGCATTCCACCCAAACTTTGACACGGCAGTTGGGCGTGTTGTTCGACAAGATAGTCATGATGATTTCTACTTTGCGCAACTCTTCGGGCAAGTCGGTTTGCTCAGCGAAAAAGTTTTGCAAGCTATGCCCGAACTGCTCCAACACGGAGTTGATGAAGTTGGCACCCATTGCATCGCCCGTCTTGAACTCGACGAGGAATTGGTAGTAACCATCTATTTTCTCCGTGAAATCAATAAGTTGAATGTTGGTGATGCCGCCGCCACGTTTGACCATTTTTTCGGTCATAGATGCCGTGTCGTCCATGAAGCGTTGCTTGATGGCAGGAAGCAACTCCATGAGTTTGGCCTTGTCGCCATTCCAACCGAAATGCACCTGCCCTACTTTGCAGACATCCACTACTTCGGCATGGAAACCGCCTCTTTCGCCCCAAAACTTGGCCGCCGCCGAAGCCGCAGCCACCACCGAGCTTTCCTCGATGACCATCGGGACAATGTAGTTTTTCCCGTTGATGATTACGTTAGGCGAAATGCCGTAAGGGATATAGAAATTGGTGATGGTATTCTCGCTGAACTCATCGAAGAGTTGCTGTTGCTTCGAATCACGATGCCAGTAACTCTTCAAAAGGTTGACCACCTCGCCAGGATTCTCGAAGTAGCCGGCAATCAGCTTCAACTTCTCTTCCTTGACGAGTTTTGAAAAACCTTTTTTTATGCGTTCGCTATCCGCCATCTTACCATTCTTCTTCTTCTATGACTTGCTCAGGAATGAGTTTTTCCTCAAATTGTTCACCCCAGTCTTGGCCAAAGGTGGCAATTTGTTCCAAGTAGTTTTCCCAAATCGGTTGATAGTTAGGATTTTCCTTATCCAACCACTCTTCAACAGGATGGTTCGATTGAGTCTTCTGCATGAAATCAGTAATCGTATAACGCACGCGTCCTTCGCGCACCTCGATGGTGAAACGATAGATCACCCAAGGCCACTTTGACTGAACGGGATCGCCATTATCCACCTGAAAATGGTGTTTGCCTTTGATGATACGGCCATCATTCGATTGGATGACGTTGCTTGGATTCTTGTAGTAAGAATTCATGAAATCGCCATAAATGCGGTTATAGACTTCGTCTTGCGTGCCTTGAGTGGGAATAACCTTTTGGAAGCAAATCTTTTGCGTCTTTTCGTTGATTGGCAAATTAGATTGGGCAAAAGCGGTGGTCACAAAAAAGACTGCCACCAACATCATTAATACTTTCTTCATTTCTGTTTAAATTTGATTACAAAATTAAGAATAATAACGGTTAGATTTATAAACGAAAGACGTTTTATGCAAAATTCAAGCCAAATCACAAACGTTGGACGAGCGAACCATCAGAACAATCGACATTTATTTGTGGGTTACCATAGTAATACAAGATTGAAAAGCCACCCAAACGGCCTAAAATTGTTTCAGTTGCCTTAACCGTAGCCGAGGCAGCACCCGAAAAATCAACTTCGATATTCCGTATTTCCGTTTGGGCCATATTAAGCAAACTTGATTCTCTCAACACCAGTTTGGCATTTTGCGATGTCCCACCATAATTGACAAAATTCGATGCCGAACCCAATTCGACATTCAAGTCATTGACAACGTTGACATTGCCAACAAATTTGGAAGCATCGCTCAACTTGGCTTCAAATCGTTGGCCATCAAAAGTGAAATCCACGAGTTGCGAAGCCTCGGTCAAGGAAACCACGACAGCATCTCCAGAAAACACACCGCCCGAGCAAATCGATGCTTCATCAATTTCTGCTGAGGTAAAATCTTCAAAATCACCAATTATGGTCATCCTTGAAGCCTCCGTCAGCGAGATGGAATGCAATGTTGGGGTGTGAACGATAGCACGGTATTCGGTGCCCGTTGGCAAACTACCCACCTTATTGACACTCAAAGTCAAGCAGCCGTTTTCCACTTTACAAATGATATAATCGTTTAAATATGCCGAGCATTCCATTTCCACAAAGCTATTTTCGTCTTTCACAACCGTTATCTCAAAAGCTTCGCTGGCCTGTATGGACGAAAAAGCCGTTCCACTCAACAAGGTCGATTTCAGCAAAGTCATATCCAAATCCTTCTTGCAAGAAGAACAAAGACAGAATATCGCACAAATTAAAGTTATGGTTTTCAAGCGTTTCATACGATTCAGTTTTATGTGTGATGATAAGGTTCGCCTTTCAAGATGGTGAAGGCACGATAGAGTTGCTCAACGAAGATGAGCCGCACCATTTGATGAGAAAAAGTCATCGGCGAGAGCGACATCATGGCGTTGGCGCGGTCGTAAACCTCTTGCGCAAATCCGTATGGACCTCCGATGATGAACACGATGCGTTTAGCGCCTGTAGCCATTTGTTTTTCAAGGCTTTCAGAAAAACCAACCGATGTAAATTGCTTTCCGTTTTCGTCCAACAAAATCACATGGTCGCCAGGTTGCAACTGCTGCAACAACAAAAAACTCTCGGCCTTTTTCTGCTGGTCCTCGTTCAAGGTCTTGCGGTTGCGGATGTCTGGGATTTCCTTCATCTCAAAAGAAGCGTAATGGCCTATCCTACCGACATATTTCTTGATGCCGGTGATGAGATAGTCGTCATCCGTCTTTCCTATGGCCAAGAGCAATATTTTCATGGCGATGCGGTGGCCAAAGCCACTCAATTCAAGATTTGATAATGGTCGATTTCGTATTGCAAAGGATTACCAGATTGGTAAAAATCGACATCTCTGAAGATTTTATCAAAGATGTAATACTGGATGCCAACGAAATCATTACCATCGTTAATCAGAGCATACAAGCGGTCGTGATCGATAGGGTCTACGTTTCCATCAGGACCAGGGAACTCATCTGGAGTATCCATGCCATACTTGTCTTGAGTACGACGGATGAAAGTCTTCATCTGAACCGATTGACCATCCTTGGTGTTAAGGGTGATCAGATGAAGATAAGGAGAATTGACGATGGAGTCTATACGCTGCTGAGGCAGGATGTCATTATAGAAGGACTCGAAACGCAAATCCCCAAACGACGACATCAAATTGATGACCTTGAGGGTGTCAATAGGCAAGTCGGCATTGTCGACCAAACGCGTGAGTTTATATTGGTGTTTACCCACATTGTCGATGCGGAAACTCTTCTGTGGCTCAGTGCCAAATTCAACTGAAACCGATTGTATATCAGCCAAGGAAGAGTTGAAAATAACGTGATCACGCCAATCAGTAGGATTAGCTGTGAAACGGGTCGAGACGAAACCACGGAATCCAGGAATGTAAACGATGTATGCCTTATCGGCTCCTTCTTTCAACATAAACGAGCCGCTGTTGTCCTTGTTGGCATCACCGACATAGAACACCTTGGTGCGTTTTTCATGATAGAACATCTTCACCCTATTGAAAAGATTGATGCGAGGTACCATTTGATAAATTTCCACCTTAGTACTTCTGACAGCAATCTGACGTACTATGTTGTCGTGACTGGCTTTCGACACGGGCATTCTGATGCGAATCTTATAAAGCGTCGAAAGTAATTTTCTTACTTGTTTTGGGTGAGCCTTGTATTCACCATTCAAAACCCAACCGGCATCGGTGCGTTCGAGCAACGACTCATTATTTTGGCGGTCGGCCAGATAGATTTTTGTGACCGTAGCCGTATCCCAGACCATGAAATCAGAAGCCTCGCCCTGGATGGTCGATAAATAGCGGTTGTTCCAAATCAGCACGCCTGCAACGACCACAAGCACTGCGGCGATGATAATTGTTAAACGATTATTCTTCATTTCTTGCTGTATTTTTTCTTTCTAATGATAGCCATAACGAATCCCAAAGCGATAATCAATGCAATGGGAATCAATGTATTGATGATTTGCCACTTAGCACGTTGTTGAGCGATTTTAGTGGTATCGAGCAGACGGACTTTCAACTCGCGCGAACGAATGTCAATCAAGCCTTCACCATCGACGAGGTAGCTGATGCAGTTTTCGATGAACTCCTTGTTGGCGTAGGTGTTGCCCGTGTATTGGTCATAACCCAAAGGCAGCGGAGTCTTGCGTTTCACATCAATCTGGTTGCGGATGATGTCGCCATCGGCAACGACAATCATCGCCGTCGGGACGCTTTCTTCCATGAAGTCCATCTCTTCGCTGTCGATGATTTCTTGCGGCAGACGGTTGGCATAAAGCGACTCGAAACTGCCTTTCAGCAGATATGCCACATTCTGACCTTTTTGCGGAAACATGCGTTGGTCGGGCTTCTGACGCAGCATGGCCAAAGTGATAAACACTGGCGCGCCCGAAACCTTGGTGTAGTCCGATGTTTTGAGCAGCGGAATCTGGCTGATGCCGTTGGCCGAAGTCGTCGCATCAATCGAACTCACGAAATCAGCCTTGATAGAGTTCATATTACGCACCATAGGATGGTTGGAAGCGGCCTGCAACAACGGGAAATAGAACCAGCGGTAATACTCCAACTGAGCCTGTCCAGCCACCTGACCTGTGCGGACTGGCAAAGCAGCACAAGTCAAATCGAGAAGCAAGTTGCGATTGAGGCGCACACCATATTTGAACAGCATATCGTCCAAATTGAGGTCCATCTCAACGCCGATAGTCGATTCTTGACTTTGCAGACTATCCATGTTGGCATAAACGGGTTCCACAAGCCAAAGCACCTTGCCACCGTGCATGATATATTGGTCGATGAGGAACTTCTCTTTCTCGCTGAACGGCTCGGTGGGTTTGGCAAAGATAATGGCATCGAATGCCGGAAAAACCTTCACCTCGCCTTGTGCGTTATAGTCGGTACGGCTTAAAAGTGCGTTGGTCTTTTCTCCAATCTCGCCACGAGTGACGACATAATTCTGCTTCAAAGTCTGTGTGATATCATACACATCCTGTTCGTCCAATTCGCCATGGCCTTCGATGAAAGCAATTTGAGGCTTTTGCAGACGAGTTACCTTCTTCACGGCATCAATAAGTCGGAATTCAAGATTCTGCATGGATGCGTTCAAAGCTTCTTCCGACGACTGACCAATTTGATTTTCAAGCAAATCGATAGGAATTTCGGTATTGTTACGATAACTCACCAAGGCACCAGGCCAAATTACCATCTGTTGCGATGAGCCATCGTTGTTGCGAATTACCATCTCCGTAGGGTTCAGTCCCGATTGATACAGAAGTTTGTAGGTCTCGTTGCGCTCTGCATCGTCGGTGCTTTCCGCTGGATTAATAAACTCGTAATCAATATATTTCGAATAGGCACGAAACTCATCGAGCATCTCCTTGGTTTCGCGGCGCAGCTTCTTGAAGCCAGCCGGAAAATCGCCTTCGAGATAGACTTTGAAATAGACATAGTCGTCGAGATTGCTAAGGATTTCCTTAGTCGTTGGCGACAAGGTGTAACGTTTCTCACTCGTCAAGTCGAAACGGGTGAATAGATATTTTCCAATCACATTGACCACCACCACAATCACAATCGTGATGAGGAAGGTGACGATTTGATTCTTTTTCAGATTCTTACGCTTATTTTCCATAATCTCCTCCTTACCATTTGCGGCTCGCAAGAACCAATTTCGTTGCACTCAGAAAAACCACAATCACACTGAGGAAATACAGCACATCGCGCGTATCGATGACACCGCGGCTCAACGAACCATAGTGGGCATTCATTCCCAGTTGCTGGATGAACAGATCGACGCTGCCGAAGAGCGAGAGCGAGTAGATGAACTCGAAGCCGATATAAAGAAATCCGCAGAGGAAAACCGAGATGATGAAAGCCAAAATCTGGTTGTTGGTCAGCGAACTGCAAAAGATGCCGATGCTCACGAAGCCGGCACTCAGCAAGAAAAGACCGATATAGGAACCCCAGATGCCGCCGCTATCGAGGTTACCAACGGGCAAACCCAGACGATAGACCGAAAAGTAGTAGATGAAGGTCGGGATGAGCGCCAAAATCACCAAGGCGACACCTGCGAGGAATTTTGCCCAGATGATTTGCCAGTCCGACAAGGGCTTGGTGACCAGCATCTCGATGGTACCCGTACGATTCTCCTCGGCGAAACTGCGCATCGTGACGGCAGGCACGAGGAAAAGAAACACCCATGGGGCAAGGATGAAAAGGCTGTCCAAATTGGCATAGCCATAGTCCAAAACATTGAAATCGCTTTGGAAAACCCACAAAAACAGCCCAGTAATGAGCAAGAACACCACGATGACCATGATGCCTATCAGCGAGCTGAGGAAGTTGCTTATCTCTTTCTTGAAAAGTGCGAACATACACAAATGTTTTAAGGGGGCAAAGATACAACATTTAATGATATGTAGGCGAAGGATTTGTACAGCCTTTTTTCGGCCAATTGTAAACAAATGGCTATCTCATCACAAACTTCGCTGTAGCGCATTGTCCATCCGAAGAAATGGTGGCAAAATACATACCTGGTGATAACGCCTCAACATCGAGATTTATAGTGTTGTTGCCCGCCTTTAGATAAATGCCAGGCATCGTCATGACGACACGACCCGTCAAATCAGTAATGCTGACTTCGGCAGTCGTTTCAGACATCGAATTGAGGTCTAAAATCGCAGGTCCGTTTGTTGGATTGGGACGAACCGATACATCAGTCAACGGATGGCACAACTCGTTGACACCATCAGGAATTATCCCGTGGATAGCATAGATATAATTATCTGTGATTCCAACACTTGGATAGAGCACATATTGATACAACTGTCCATCAGCCTGATACGCAAACCAAAAGTCAAAATCGTTAGCATTGGGGTAGGCAGTAGTGGACCACACATCGTCATACATGTGCATAAAATCATTGGAGAGGTTGGTCATCTCTTCATATTCCCAGCTGGGCCAATTCCGTTTATCAACAACGCCCCAAAATCCATTATCGACCATATAGGCGCTGTTATAGTAGAAGTTAAAATCGTAGTTGATGCGCGTTTCGGACAATACGGTGAAGATGATGGCAATGCCTCCATCATTATTGATGGCAATGCCAGGACTGTTGGCAATGCCAAGTTGGTAATGCCAATTGCCGGGATTGTTTTCCCAATATTCGGAATAGTCGGTGACGCCATCGCCGTTCTCATCGATGAAGCCTGTAAGATGCAGATGTTCGTGCCCATCTTCTTCGGCAAGTGCCCAGATGCGGTCAGTATGCATGGTGTTACTGATACCATTGATACCGTTGTTATAGGGATAGTACCCCGTTTGACTCCACCAACTGCCATAGCCTTCGTCACCGCTCCATTGTCCGAAAGGCAGAATTTCGTGAGTACCTTGTTCGTTGACATACAACGAATTCCAATACACGATGCCAATGGTGAATGGCCAGTAGGTATAATAACCAGCTCCCCATTCGGGATAGGGCGACCAACGTGTGACGCCAAAGGCGACATGCACCGTACCTTGACCGTCAATAGTGATAGATGCTGATTGGTCGTGCCACCAGATGCTATCAGTTTGATAATTGACCTCGGTTTGGTTCCAGTCGAAATTGGTGAGGGTCGTGCGGGCGATAATCTGTTTTTCCCAAGTCTCACCATTGTCATGCGAAATGATGTAGAACAAGTCGTAGCCTTGTCCCGCAAAAAGGATGGCGATGTCGTCACCATTCGAGGCCATCACATATTCGTCGCTATGGATGAGACCATTATATTCGCCCAAAGCATCAATGAGAGGAGGATTTGCAAGGTCCGACCATGTGCTGCCACCATCAGTAGAACGCATATAGCACAAGTCATAATAGAGATTAAGGCTGTCGGTGGCTTTGCAACCGATGAGAAAGACGTTCTGATGGTCAGTCCCCGAAGTGCAGATGCGGGGATAGAAAAAATCGTTGTCGTTAGGATAGCCCAGGTCCGTCCAATCACCTTGTCCTTTGGTGGTTCGGCGATATACCTTGATGCCGCTTGAGGTAGCAGAGGCAAGAATCTCGCCATTGCCAAGAGGAGCGATGGAAGGCCATCCCGATTGCTCTTCTTCAATGCGTTCCTCGGGTTCATAGTCAAAATAGGAACCATTGTAATAGTTGTAGCCCGTTCCGCGCGTATACCAACTGCCCTGATCAACCGCCCATGTGGCGACGACAGCAGCAGTGCCATCGTCCCACACAGCAATGCGATTGCCAAGCGATGCATTGCTTTGGTAGTCGTAGGTGGTCGTCATAGTGACATATTCCTCAAAGTCAGCAAGGGTAGTTGCACGAGGACGCGTCATGGTTTCGTGAGGAAATTCAAGGGAAGGCATTGGCAACTCAGGGGCGACACGATGCGGCACTGGAGCCATTTGCTTGTCATAACCGTTGGTGACAACAATAGGTTTCTGGGCAAAGCATGCCATAGAAACCACAAGCAATAACATAGGTAAGAGATACTTTTTCATAATGCAATAGATTAAGTGATACAATATCAAATTCTTAATTTACGGGCAAATATATGCAAAAACATTTATTTCCATACCTTTGCAGTGAAATTATATTGAATAATGAAAACAAAACGACTATACATCATCATATTGGCCTTGATTGTTGGAGTAGGATGCACCCGTCAAGGCAAGGATTATCTCACCACCGAACAGCTTTACGAACAATTCCAAAATCCTGGTTCACAGTACCATCCGTTTGTGCGCTGGTGGTGGAATGGCGACAAGGTGGAAGCCGACGAACTCATTCGCGAACTGCATCTACTGAAAGATGCCGGCATAGGAGGCGTGGAAATCAACCCCGTAGAGTTTCCAAGTTATTGCGACAGCGTCGGCAAAGCCTCGTTGCAATGGCTCAGTCCCGAATGGATCGACATGCTCGACACCACCCTCCGCGAAGCCAAGCGCATGGACATGACCTGCGACCTCATCGTAGGCTCAGGATGGCCTTTCGGAGCAGAAATCCTGCAAGGCGAGGAGTTGGCACAAATCGTGGTCAACTATGGCGAAACCATTTCTGGACCAGGCACTTACAGCATCGAACGCGACAGCCTTTACAAAAAGGCATTACCTAAAATCAGTTCGCCTTACGAAGGTAGCACTAAGGAGACATTATCGCTTCGCCTCTACCCTAACCCTGCCACCAATGCCAATGACTATATCGACTTGACTTCCATCGGCAACGACAGCCTGATCCATTTCGAAGTGTCCGAAGGCGAATACACCTTGTCGGCCTTGGTGAAAATCAACGGCTTCATGGAAGTCATCAACGGCGCACCTGGGGCAGCTGGTCCTGTGCTGAACCACTTCAACACTGCTGCCGTCAACAAGTATCTCTACAACATGTCAGACTCCATACAAGGCCGAATTGGCCCGTTGAAAGACAACATACGCGCCCTCTTCACCGACAGCATGGAACTCGAAGGTGCCAACTGGGTTTATGACATGGCCGACACCTTCAAGAGCCGTTATGGTTATGACATTGTTGATTATCTACCGTTTATTCTCTTCAAGATTGGCGGCATGGGCAGCGCCTTGAACTATGACCCCGTCGTCCCCGTGACGGAAGAATTCAACGAGAAAGTGCAACGCGCCCGTTATGATTTCGAAGACTTCAAGGCCCAGCTGATGAAAGAACGCTTCACCGACATTTATCTTGCCTGGTGCCACAACTTGGGTGTGAAAGCCCGCGCACAAGCCTACGGTCGTGGATTTTATCCTTTGGAAAACGCTATGGGCTACGACATCCCCGAAGGCGAGTCGTGGACCACGAATTGGCTGCGCCACAAGCCCGGCGAGGAGATGGCCGAGACCGACTACCGCCGCGGACGCGCCTACACCATGGTGAATAAATTCGTGTCGTCGGCAGCCCATCTGTCAGGCAACCACATGATGAGTTGCGAGGAGATGACCAACACCTACACCGTGTTCAACATGACCCTCGACCAGTTGAAACTCGGCGGCGACCAAACCGCCATCTCGGGCGTTTCGCACAGCGTGTTCCACGGCTTCAACTACTCGCCCAACCACGAAGCCATCTTCCCTGGCTGGCTCCGTTATGGTGCCTACTACAGCGAGAACAACCCTTGGTGGCCCTATTTCAAGCACTACAACGACTATAAGGCACGTCTCGCCTGTGCCTTGCAACACGGCACCTACTATGCCGACATCGCCATCCTCAATCCCGAAAACGACATGTGGAGCACCATCGGCATGCAAAACGAGCCTTTCCCAAACGTGACCCGTGCCCCTTACAAGACCTTCATTTGGGAAGCCATCAACAAATGCGGCGGCGGGGTGGATTATGTCACCGAAAACATCCTTAACGACTCGAAAATCCAAAAGGGAAACATTTGCTACAACACGCGGAAATACAGCACTTTGTTCGTCATTGATGTGGAAAGCCTACACCCCGAGACCTCCGAAAAACTGCTGCAATTTGCCGAACAAGGTGGCAAGGTGATTTGTGTTGATACGATTCCTTACAAGTCGTTGGGCTTGAGCGGAAACATTGCGGAAAAGGATTCCGTCGTCAAGGCAAACATCGAGAAATTAATGCAAATCAAGGACAATTTCGTCTTTGTAGAGCCGCCAAAAGAAGGTTTTTTGCCTTGGTACGACAGCCTAATGAAAGCCGAACAACTGCCTCATTATCTTGATATTGAATCACCGAATCTGTATGTGATGCAAAACCGCTATACCACCGACGATGGCAGCGAGATGTTCTTCATCAGCAACTCAAACCGCTATGATGCACACGAAACGAAAATCACTTTTGGCCTCGACATCGCCCAAGGCAAGACGCCAACTATCTGGGATTTACACACCGGCAAACGATTCCTTCTGCCTTTGGACGACAACTATTCCTACACCTTCGACTTAGGTCCTGTGGATTCCTATCTGGTGGTGTTTGAAAACCATAAAATCAAGAACGGCTCTCTCGAGACTTGGCAACCTTTGCAGCAAGTCATTGGCGAAGACCTTCGTGCCAAAGGCCGTTGCACCAATGGCACGACCGAGATTCAAAAGACCGATTTGACGAGAGGTTGGCAGATGGAATTTGTCCCCTATACCGTCGTCAACGGCGAAGGTGGCTGCACGATAAGCGACACCATCCAAACTGACACATTGTTCGATTTGAAAGACACCGAAGCCTACCAGCACTTTGCAGGCACCATCGTTTACCGCAAGACCTTTGAAACATCATCGAAACTTCAAACCTTCCTCAACTTAGGCACCGTGGAAGGTGTCTCGGAGGTTCTCGTCAACGGGCAATCGGCTGGTGTGCAATACTTTGGCAGAAGAATCTATGACCTCAGTGAGCTTGTTGCCGAAGGCGAAAACACCCTTGAGATACGAGTGACGACCACCTTAGGCAACTGGATGAAGACCTTCAGCCGCGAGGAGAACCTCACCGCATGGGTCTATCTCAACAACCGCAACCACACGCAAGAACTACAGCCGCAAGGGATGCTTGGGCCGGTGAGTTTGTATCGATAATTATTACTTTTCTGTCTCTAACGCCATGCCCCCGGACGCTTATTGTTTCACTTTCGTTTGTCCCCAAGTTAAGGGATAGTTGGGAATAGTGCAGAAAGCCATCTTATCAATGGTAACTACCGTTTTGGGCCTAATGTTAGGGTTGTCACTGTATTCGTATGTACAAATGCAATCGAGCCAACCATAATAATAATTTGAGCCATCAACAAACCTAATCCCGTATCTCTGCTCCGGATTGTCGGGGTTTGGAGCATCCATCTGAAGCTCTTCGCTGCTCCAATGGAAATACGGAATGTCGGGATGAGCTATGCTTAAATCTTCACCATCACCGCAGAAGGTGAGTTCCCATTGGTCGCTTGTCGGTTTCAGTACTCCATATCCTGCGACAGATCCGCAATTATAGAGATACACCTGAATGTCATATCTGCCGTCTTGGTCCAAATCCAATCCCAACGTGTCTTGGTAACTCTCCAGCCTAAGGTCTGGATTGAAATCAGTAAAGCGGATATCCTCGTTATTCTTTTTGCATGAAGAAAGGGCTGGCAACAAAACGAGGATGGCTGCTGCAATGCAAATCATCGTTGAAAGGATGTTTCTTTTCATTTCAATTGTATTTTTTGAGCTTTGTTAACAAAGTTTTTCGCCCGCAAAGTTATGCAATTTTCCCCAATCCTCACACAACTCATTGTTTTTTTTGTTTTACGCTTTTCCATGGCTGAAAAAACGGCAAAAAAAAGAGACGTGCCAGGGCGCGTCTCTACAACAAATGTTAAATCTGGGTTTATCCTACGCTGCAACCCGGTGCAACCAAATCGCTTGGGGTGAGCAGCACGAGGCGACCGTCCTTGTCTTCGGCGGAAAGAATCATGCCTTCGCTGACCACGCCTTTCAGCTTGCGCGGCTCGAAGTTGGCGACGAAGCACACTTGCTTGCCGACGAGTTTCTCAGGTTCGGTGTAGTATTTGGCGATGCCGCTCACGATGGTACGTTTCTTCATGCCGTCGTCGATGAGGAACTGCAACAACTTGTCGGCCTTCGGCACCTTGCAGCACTCGAGGATGGTACCCACGCGGACATCGACTTTCATATAGTCGTCGAAACTGACGGTTTGCTTCACTTCTGCGGGTTTCCAAGCATTCAGCTCGTTGGCTTTCTTGGTGTCTTCCAACTTCTTCAGTTGGGCTTCCACCACGCTGTCTTCAACCTTTTCGAACAGTAGTTCTGGCTTGTTGAGCAGCTTGCCCTCAGGCAGAAGGATGGTGTTTTCGGCATCGGCCCAATGCATTCCTTCCATGCCAATCATGGCTTGCAACTTGTGTGCGCTGAAAGGCAGGAACGGCTCGCTGAGGATAGCCAGCTTGGCCACGATTTGCAACGACAGAGCCATCACGGTCTTCACACGCTCAGGGTCGGTCTTGATTTGCTTCCAAGGCTCGTTGTCGGTAAGGTATTTATTGCCCAATCGGCCTAAGTTCATCAGCTCTTGAAGGGCTTCGCGGAACTTGTAGTTCTCGATGAGCGTACCGATTTTCTTTGGATAGGCGTTCATCTCGTCGATGACGGCTTGGTCTGCCTCGGTGAGGTTAGCCAAAGCCGGAACAGCACCTTCGTAGAACTTGTGGGTGAGCACTAAGATACGGTTGACAAAATTACCGAAGATGGCCAGCAACTCATTATTATTGCGGTCTTGATAGTCTTTCCAAGTGAAGTTGTTGTCCTTGGTCTCAGGTGCGTTGGCGATGAGCACATAACGCAGCACGTCTTGCTTGCCAGGGAACTCTTCGAGGTATTCGTGCAACCACACAGCCCAGTTGCGTGAGGTCGAAATCTTGTCGTTTTCGAGGTTGAGGAACTCGTTGGCGGGCACGTTTTCTGGCAGGATGAAGCCATCGCCGTAGGCCTTCAGCATGCATGGGAAAATGATGCAGTGGAACACGATGTTGTCCTTGCCGATGAAGTGCACCATCTTGGTGTCTTGGTCTTTCCACCAGCGCTCCCAGTTGTCGCCAGTCTTGGCACAGAGTTCCTTGGTGTTGGAGATGTAGCCGATAGGTGCATCGAACCATACGTAGAGCACCTTACCCTCTGCGCCCTCTACAGGTACAGGGATACCCCAGTTCAGGTCGCGGGTTACGGCACGTGGCTTCAGGCCGCCATCCAGCCAGCTCTTGCACTGGCCGTATACGTTCGGTCTCCACTCCTTGTGGTCTTCCAGGATCCACTTCTCCAGCCATTCCTGGTGCTGATCCAGAGGCAGGTACCAGTGTGAGGTCTGCTTCTTGACCAGTGGGTTGCCGTTTACAGCGTTATATGGGTTGATGAGCTCTTCTGGTGAAAGGGTGGCACCGCACTTCTCGCACTGGTCGCCATACGCATCGGCAGCATGGCAGCGTGGACATTCACCACGGATATTACGGTCTGTCAGGAACTCCTTGGTCTCCTCATCGTAGAACTGCTCGGAGGTCTGCTGCACGAACTTGCCCTCATCGTAGAGCTTGCGGAAGAAATCGCTGGCCAGCTTATGGTGTGTCTTGCTGGTAGTGCGTGAGTAGATATCGAAGGAGATGCCGAACTTCTCGAAGGAGTCCTTGATGAGGTAGTGGTAGCGGTCTACGACTTCCTGAACGGTAATTCCTTCCTTGCGGGCACGGATGGTTACGGGAACGCCGTGCTCATCGGAACCGCCAATAAACAGTACGTCCTTACCCTTGAGGCGCAGGTAGCGGACATAGATATCGGATGGTACGTACA
>JAZQMX010000052.1:0-34504 GCA_045627065.1 Bacteroidales bacterium
GTCGGTATGACATTCGTTGGCAAGCCTTTTTGCTGGACAAAGATACTCTCCTTCGTCGGTATGACATTCGTTGGCAAGCCTTTTTGCTGGACAAAGATACTCTCCTTCGTCGGTATGACATTCGTTAGCAAGCCTTTTTGCTGGATAAAGATACTCTCCTTCGTCGGTATGACATAGTTTATTTTCAATTTCAAAAAACAATCAGCCCCAGCACCTTGCGGTGCCGGGACTGACCGTTTTGGCCATTTTGTCTTTCTCAACGCATGGCCGTGCGTTGCCTCACCTTTACACGTCGTCGCTGCGTCGCAGGTTAGGGACCTGTTGGTCTTCAGGCGTGAGGAAACTGTCGCTTTCACCGCCGTAGGTGGCCACGGCACGCTGGTAGGCTTCCTCGGTGCTGTACTCGTCGTAGAGCGTGTTTCTCACGACGAGCACTTGAGAGGAGACGAGAGTGTGTCCTTCGCCCTTGCGCGAGTGAACCCAGGCGTAGGCGCCTTGGAAACCGTCGCCGAGGCTGCAAGCCAAGTTGCCGCTCATCACCGAGAAACCTGTTTCCGACACAAGACTGCGCAAGGTCACTTCGCTGGTCTTGTCGAGCACCACATACTCGCCATGGAACTTGCAGCGCGGATAACCCGTGATGGGGTCCACCAGCTGTTCCACCCAGATGAACGAAATCTGGTCGCCGTAGTTGTAATCAACGTTGTTGGTTACCACGGCGTTGCTGAACACCCTGACGGTGGTGTCGGCCGTGATGTCGAGGCGGCCAAGGGTGATGTCGGTGACCGAGGCACCTGCTTCGCCGGTGAGCACGATGCTCTCCAGCGTGCCCGTCGTGATCTGGTAAGGTGCTGCCACGCAAGCCTTGGCACCGGCTTCGCTCTTCGTCAGATAGACTTTGCTGGCGGCAAAGTTCGTCTTGACGAACATGTTGTAGTCGCTCGAACCTTCGGGTTTGTCCTCGAAGGCACCACGGAGGAACTTGCACACCCATTTGCCTGTGATGATGAGGTTGGGCCACTTCATGCGGTGCTTCTGCTGCGCCGAAGTGCGGGTGTTGGTGGTTGAGGTTACTTTTTCGCTGACATAAGTCTTACTGCCAACGCGTCTGAAGGTTAGCTGGCCAAGTGAGCCAGACATTTTTTTGAATTGGCCATCAAGCTGTGCCATCTTCTTTTTCTCCCTAGAACTCTTTTGTCTTTAAAGAGCCGCCGACGGAGTTCCATAATACCGGCTGGTTAATAAATATGATTCAAGGCCGTCGCAGTTTGCTAAGGTTCTTCTACTGATCTTCATGGGTTGCTCTACCTTTTCTCTACCCTTTCTCTACCTTTTCTCTACCGATTCTCTACCCGATAGGTAGAGCTGAGGTAGAGTTGGTGTAGTGCCACCGTAGCGTCAGTGTAGCGTCACCCTAGAGGAACTGCCTTCCGACCGGAGGCTGGGAACCGCTCGCCTTTGGACTTGCGTTTGTTCTCGACAGCTTCCATGAGTGGGGAAAAAGGGCCGTTTTCTGTCAGCAAATGCTGCGAAAATGCTGACATGGTTTTTGAATGGCATAAAAATAAAATCGGAACCCACTGAAAATCAAGCGGATTCCGATTGAAAAAATATTGTTGATTTTTTTAATTTGCTGACAGGAATGCTGACAAGGAAACTGATTTGCTGACAGGGCTATGTGTGTTTTCCAACGTGCATGGCACCGCTATATACTTCCTGAAGGGCCTTGTCGCTCATGTCTAAGTCGTTTTCCGTGCTGTAGCCCGAGGCATTTCGCCTTTCGGGAAGCGGTTTGCTGATGTCGAGAAGTAATAGGGTGATCTTGACCTTGGCTTTTGCCGCATCGTCAATCCTGCTGTAGTTGTTGTCCGGATTTTTCCCGAATTGGTTGGTGACGATGGAACGCGCACTGCATCCCGTCTGCTTCGTGATGTAAGTCTGCCCTAACAGTGATTTCATGAGGTAGGTCAGGATGCTGTTGGTGGCAGCCCATTTGATGTTGCAATGTCGTGCTTTGCCTGAGAAAAAGCTCTCGAAGTCCTCGGGACGCGTATCCTTGTTTATCCATTTCCATTCGATGAATTTCTTGAATACTAGGAGGACGCGATTCCGTTGCATCTTGTAGGTGTTTTCCCTGCCCTTGGTGTAATAGTCAAGCGTGTAAGGCGGATTGGCGTCCTGATTGACTTTTGCCGGACTTTTCTTCTTTGTAGCCTTGCTTGTCGTCGGTGCGCATGTCGCGGTTGCGTGAGTTTCCTCTTGCTTTTCCAATCGTGTCAGACTGAAGATGTTGTCGGGGACGCTGTTGGCGAATGATGCATAGCAAAGTGCAATGTCGAACAGGCCTGCTGTACCGGTGGCATGGGCATGTCGGTCCTGGAGCTCGAGCCAGCAGCGTATCAGCTCGGCGGTGACATGGTGCATGAAGACTACCCGTTCGGTTGCTGCCTTGTCGGTGCCCATGAAATTCGGGGTGAGGGAACTGACGTTCTGCCAGATGCTGCCGTCAGGGTCGGAAAACAGCAGTTCCCTTTGGGCATCGTTGGCCAGGGTCTGGACGGCTTCGCGGGTCTTTTTCAAGATGAAGGCGGTCAGGTCGCCGCTGCCGTCGGTTTCGAGCAAGGCGTTGGCTTCGTTGAGATGTCGGTTCACTTCGTTTTCAACCAATATCTTGTAGTAGCGCAGCTTGGGGGTGAACATGACGGCCATGTTGGTTTCGATTCCATACAGGGGTGCCGTTTCCAATTTGATGCTGGTCAGTTGACCGGCGGCTTTCATATACTCGCTGTCGGAGGAAGCGGCCTCGTCGAAAGCCATGAGCTCGTGTATGCGGTTCAAGGTGAAGTTATACATGGGCGTTGACGTTTAGAGGAACCAGAGTGATTTGGATTGCGTGTAGATGGTCTTGTCGTCGAAGTGGGGCATGATTTCGGCAATCATCTCGGGGTATTTGATGGTGACCGGAAGTCCTTGCTGCCTCGTTGATTTCCAATAGATGCGGCTGAACTGATACACCTGGTCGATGAGCTGCATGACGACGGGTGTGTCGATGGCATCGTTGCGGTTCGGACAGGTGATGGTCAGCTTGACAGGGAAAGGGAACCCGTCCATGGCATTAAACTTTTCGCCTTCGTAGCGGGTGTTGTTGCAGAGCAGGAAGCGGTGACCGTCTTTTGAGAGGCCCAAGTTGACCCAGGTGCCGCTGTAAGGCATGAGCTGACCTTTGTTGGCGGCATCGAACACGACGATGTCGTCCGATTCCGTCTTGTTGATGGTGACGATATACACGGGCACATCGAGCTTCAGCGCCTTGAGCATGTCCTCAATGCGCTTGAACTCGTTTCGTCGGCTTATCTTCTTGTAGTAGTGTATGATAATCCGTTCGGGCTGGCTGTTGACGGAGACGTAGTTCATAATGGCCAAGCGGATGGACCCCACCAGTTCGTCGAGTTCCGATTTCTCGAAATAGCTGTAGTCGTTGAAGACGCCGGTGTTGTCGAACGAGAAGGCGGCGCCAATGTATTGCCGGTTCTCGCTCCGGAAGGCTCCGATGCCGATGATGAGTTCCTTCTTCTGGACTTCGTCGAGCAGCCAGGGCGAGCCTTCCAGCTTGGCGCAGATGGCTATGCCCATGTTCTGCAAGGTGTAGGCAAAGTTGTATTTGTTGCTTTTCGTATCCTTGGCGATGGCCTCGTTCATCTTGTCGCGGTCGATGCACTGGGTGGGGATGTTGAGTTTCAGGAAGCGTTCTTTGACCTTGTAGTAGCACTCCTTGGCATCGTGGGCCGAGGCGTATTTGTGGATGGGCGAGAGGTAGATGGCAACATATTTGATTTGGGAAGATTTGTTCCTGTAGCACTCCATCGTTAAGGCAGCTTCGATTTCGGGCACGGGATTCGTCTCGTTTTCGTATGCGATATGAAAGTCTTTTTCGGCAAAGCCTATTGGAGAGCCAGTGAAGTGGGAGAGAGGCTTGCTCTGACCTTGGTAGTTGCCTTTTATGAAGTGAACCAACAGTTGCTGCGCTTCGGTGTGGCTGCTCTTTGGGAAAACGAAAATCAGCCGCACGTCGGCATACGGACATTTGACGCGAGGGCCTTTGTTGATGCCTTTTTGCTGGCTGATGTTCTTATGGTCGTTGCCATATTCATCCTTGCCGAAGATGAGCAGACGCTTCGAGGCGTCGGTCGTGCCCACTTGCATCGGGTTCACAGGCGTGAATCCTTGCGCGAGGTCGGACAGCAGGGTGCGGATGTCGCTGTTGTCGAGGAAACGCTGGCGGAAGGCTTCGATCTTGTCGTTGTATTTGAGGTATTTGCTGTCGAAGGAGCGTTCTTCGCCATTCCCGACCAGACCGAAGAACTGTTTCAGTTTGCCGCTCATGATGGGCCGCGTCGAGTCGAAGGGACAATAGCGGTTATGGCTTTGCAGGTATTCGAGCTTGTCGATGATGCGAATGATGCGTTCTTTGCCTTGGCTGTCTTTACTGACCTTGCGGGTCATCACTAGGTTGATCATGTCGGGCGTGATGTCGTGGCTGTTGCCGAAAGGGTCGTCGGGCGTTGTCGAAAACAGCGTCGCCAAGGAGGCGCTCAGCACGAAGGCGGGCCGGTTGCAGGCCACAAGGAGATAAGGCGTGCCGTTGAAGCTGTCGTATCGCACCCTCAGGGTGAAACGGTCCATCTGCCAGAGTTCGTGGCGTTTCCCGTGGTATTCGACTTGCCGTGTCTTGTCCTTGTCGTGTACCCACACCTGAATGTCGTTGGTGATGCCCGACTTGGTGACCACCACATCGTCGAACTGCCGGAAGTAGTCTTCCAGACGGCGGTTGTAGTACCGTTTTGCATAGTTTTCGTTGTCGGGTTCGCTGAAGTCGATGGCAACGGCCTCGAATCCTTTTAGTGCTTTGTCGAAAGAAGTGAACAGGCAGGAATCGCCATTGCCACTAAAGAGGTCGATAAATTTTGGTGACTGCCTCACTTCGGAAGGCGTCAGCGTGGTTGACTTGATGATGGTGCTTTGGCGTTCGGCATCATTGCTAGCAGAGAAGTAGCATTTTACGGGTTCCTTCGGGAGGCTGAAGGTGAGGGTGTTGAGATACAATTTTTGTGTATTCATATTTAATTTTATTAGTTCGTTTTTGTGGGTAAAGACCAGCCGATGTCGCCAGAAGGCTGCAAGCAGAGAAACCCTGGATTTCCCAAGTCGTCAGGCTCTCGGGGCTTGCCATCGTTTCAGGTCTATGGATGTTACACATGATTTGAATTTGTTAATATGGCAAAAATACAGCGTATTTTGTAAACATGCCACTATTGGGGCGAATTTTTTGGAAACTATATACCTGATGGCACAAAAAGCATCTGCAACTTTCCTTCCACTGCCCAAAATGGATTCCATTGACAAAAACACAAAAAACACTCTTGCGGGATGGGCTCTTTCAGAGCCTTCATGCCACCAAGCCAACCCAAAGTCTCAAGCTAGGCTTGGCCTTTGATTTGTCTCGCCGGCATAAATCCCTATGGGCCTTTCATCCCACAAGAGCAAAAACAATAAAAACCATGCCTGAAAAACATTGTTCGATAAAGAATAAAAAGTGTTCTACTGCCAGAGAGGCTTTGTTTTTGGATGTTTTTTCTTTGCCAGAAATCGGGCCGACAGGCTGCTGGGAAGGTGAAGGACAGGGCGTCAAGCATGCTTGAACGGCATGGCATTCGCCTTCACGGCATATTCGCATAGCGAATTGATTGATGGCAAAGTGTTTTTATTGTTTTTGTTTGTGCCAACAGGTAAATAAGTGCCAATTTTTTTGCAACAAAATTCAATTTGTCCTTTTTAGTAACCAAAACATCCAAAACTTTTGTTTTTCTGCCTCTGAATCTCGCAACCGCTCGTTTTCAATGCAGCATTTCTGTCTGTTTCTTTTGGGTGCGGGATGTAACAGCTTAAGGTCCTCCCTGTAGTTGCGACAGGGCTAAAAGCATTTTTATGCACGGTTTGTCCAATCACTTAGATTGGATGAGCATTGTATGAAGTATGGACAAGTATTGTACGAAGTACGGAGCGGGTATAGGGAAGGCAGAGTTTTCTTGTAGATAAGTTTCATCTTGGAGGGATTTCTTCCAGCCCGTTTCAAAGGCAAAAATAAATATTTTACTAGGAATAGCAAGAGAAAAGGAATGAGAATTAAGTTTTTATTTAAAAAGTTGAAAAGTGTGCGGAAAAATGTAGTTAATTTGTAGTGCGTAACTGAAATCTTAAAACTAGTCAGAACAAATGATTACATTTGATGAATTATTGAGATGCCGAAATAAGGCGGTTCTTGATCCAACTCCTTTTTGGAAATTGCATATTACTGAAGAAGAAGCTGATGGTCTTGCCGAATATGTAAAACTGACTCTTGATAAAATGCCAATGTTTGAGGCATTGGACACCAAGGGAAGAAAATGCTTCTATGCTCGCTTTGATAGGGAAGTCTGCTTGCTATATGCATTATGGTGGAATAAAAAATACAATGGAGGTAAAACTAGTTGGGAAAGAATGTTGTCGGATTATGGGATTTCTCAAAGCTGCCTTGATTGGGTTAGAGAAGCAGCAATGAATGAATTGAAAATAGGCCGTAGATTGAGAATCCCCATCTATTGCAGCGAAAACAAACGACACATGTATCTTCAAAGTCTGCTTGCGCAAGGTGGACTTCCAATGCAAATTATGAATGGAGAGACTCGTACGTCTTTAGAGAATTATATATATTATCTTGTGCTGGAATATGAAACAATGGATGCGAGAGATTGGTCAAATGTTTCGGTCGCAAAAACACTTGCTGATAGATATTTGTTCAACAAAACATTGCGTGAAAGCGAGGCTGTTCTAGAGTTTTCAATGGAGATTTTGAAGGCTTATTTTCAACCTGAGTTGGCAGAATACGATGACCAGGGTGAAATTCAAGAAATTATTAATCGGGTTAGAAAAAAGGTAGGCCAAACTCAAAGAATTGAGAAAAAGTATTTCAAGATTGGATGGGAATTAAAGATTGCTGAAGGTGGTTTGCTTGAACTGTACTATTCTGTATCTGTCCCTCATGAGATATATTTGGATAATTTGGATGAAATTCTTCCGAGATATGCTGATAACAAGATGGTAAAAGTTGTGAGCTATTCTGTCGCAAATCAATTGGTTGGAGTATATTATAGGCAGAATGATAGATATTTGTTGATGCCAGAAACTGCAAATGGCCAAAGAGTGAAGTGGGGAAGGAATCAGAATTCGCTTTCCTTGAAACGAATGATTAAGGTTGATATAAAAGGTAAAGAAGAAGACAAATCTGTTATTCTTATTAATAGTGAACCTCTTAATAGTGAACCTCCATATTTCGGAGTCCCAATGCTTCTTCAGTTTAAGAATGGATATTGGATTCCCAATCAAATTCGAAATAGCGAAACACTTGTCTGTTTGGCTCCTCAGGGTTGGAAATGTAGTGAATTGGATGCTACGGCTAAGTATGAATATGAAGGAAATGAGTATTTGTGGATGGAGATTGATAAAGATAATGTATCCGAAATATTATTGCATTTTACGAATCAAGAAACAGGGGAAACCATGGTCCTTGACAATAGGATTTCCGATTATTCCGTTTCTTTTTCTCCAACAAATCCTTCGTGGATTGATGAGGCTGATGATTTGGTAGTTGTTAATCAAATTGATTTTCGAAACATTTTCAGGTTTTTCCTGAAAGATGAACCTTGTTCTAGGGAAAGGTTCAGATTCTCATATAGGACCCAAGCAAATATGGAATTTGTAGTATATCGAGGAGGGCCAATCCCATGTGGACCAATTGAGATGAAAGTGGATTGCCCTGATGGAATATGTGGAAAGAGATTCGCGTTTTTTAATATTGATGGATTAAATGTTGATTATCCGAAACCAGATGCCTTAAAAGTTTGCTGCAACAATGGAGAACTGGCTTTGTTAGCAGGTCAAAACATAGAAATAAGTGATGGTTGTTATAGGGTTGTTGATGCAAATAATTTAGGAGGTTTTGCGCCGGTTAGATTCCGATTTTATCCTGTTGGTCAGTCCAAATCGGTCTCATTAGGTTTTACTACACCCATTAAGAAGTCTTGTTTTTTTGATGTTTCAGGGAATATGCTGTGTAGAGGATTCCGTGTTGCTCTATCGGAACTCCATAAGTATAAGTTTAATCTAGTTGAAAAAAGCCAAATTGTACTTTCATATTTTGTGACTACAGGAAATACCGAATCGTGTGTCACGAAAAAAAAGATGTCAATGCCGGCTGGACGATATCCGTTAGATGTATTAAGGGATGAAATTGACCGTTTAGTGTGTATCAATGGCTTTAACGATTACCATAAGTTCATTAAGATAAAAATTGGTGGTGTTGATGCAGAAATTGTTTTACGGTTCAGCGCTTATATCGCACAACAATGCGAAAACACAGATGGAACTAAGGGCATTTTGGTTAAACATAATGATAATCCAAAATCAGGCCTTTCGATTCATGCTGTTGCTGTAAATGTAAGTGAGGATTCTCCGCTATATCGTAGTGATGATATCATCCTTGTTGAAGATGAACTCGAATCGGGAAAATATTACTTGCCGCAACTTGATGATCCCAATGCTAAACAATTCGTGGTGTTCTCTGACAATTCTTCGTATTGTAGTGGTATGTCGCCTTTCTTCTTAAATTTGGATTCTGACATGAACGAAGAGGAAAGAAATAAACAGAAGAGCGAGTCCATAACTCATATTCAGCAAAACTTGATGGATGGGGATGAACAGGAATGGAAAAACGTTTGGTTCTATATGGAACTCGTTATGAATTATCACTTGTCTTATCTGAATTCCTTCAATGTTTTTCTAGCCATTGCAAATAGTCCTAACTTGTTAACGGAATTTATAGTCAGATTGGTTGGTTCGGATTTGATGAAAAACGTTGAACAAGGAAGAATGATCAACGAACTTCAAAGAATGGAACGTGACCTTTCGTTTCGATTTCACTATCTTCCTAGTGTATGCTGGAAGAAACAGCAGACTCAAATTGAGAAAGAATATGATGCTTTGATTCTGATAGAACCGAAATTTAGAGAAACTATAAGTAGAGAGGATTTTATAGATAGTAAGTTTTCTATATTGAAAACTTTGTTGTTTTCTCAACTGGGTGAAGGAAATCAATATGCTATTCCGGTTTACCATCGGATAATGGGAAAGGAGTGGCCAACCCGACCTGATTTTAATCCACAAGTAAGTGACTATATGTTCAAGGTGAACGATGCACTTTCGGATTTATGTAGTCTTAATTCTCCAGAGGATCTTGACTTTGTGCAAGTCGAATATAGTCCTCTAAGAAAATGGAATGAGTATCGCTCTTCAGAGATACTTCAAAAGTTGGAGTATCTGGCTGTTATTCTTCCGCAATGTGCTGCTCAGTATGTTCATGGGGCTAACATGGATTTGTGGCAATACCAACCTGATAGTACATGTAATGTGTTTATCAGAAGAATGATTAATTATATGGCGACGTATGCTCCAGAAGCTTATAATGAGCTTTTTATCACTGCATTGTTGCGAAATCCAGTTAAACAGTTAAACGATAAATAAGATAATAAGTATGAAATTTTCAGAATTCTATAACGATGCTCAGCGTGAACTGACATCAACCTTTATCTCAATGTTTGCTAAAGGTAAACCCGAATACGCCAATCATTTGCGTTGGCTGTTTGAAAATAATGAAAAGGAGAAACTAGTGCAGGAGCCTGTGTTTCAAACTGTTTTTCCATGGGAAACTGTTACCCAAACAATGGGAGAGTTGACTGATCTTTTGGGCCAAGATTTTATTGATGCACTCGATGGGGCAAAATTCAAGGAACCTCTTGATAACGAAACGGAACGAAATCCAGAGGACATGTCTTTCAAGAAAAACATTAAACCATATGTACATCAAGTAGAGAGTTGGACGGAAGCACTTTCCAGGAATAAGTCTATTCTTGTCACAACGGGAACAGGATCGGGTAAGACCGAATGCTTTATGGTACCCGTGCTAAAGGATTTGTATGATGAGAGAAAAAGATTAGGACAAGTGAATCCTGGGGTGCAAGCAATCTTCTTGTATCCGCTCAATGCCCTTATCGCAAGTCAACGCAAACGCATTCATGCATGGTGTGATGCGTTGTCGCCAAAGGTCACTTATGGAATATATACGAGAGATACACCACAAAATGTAAATCAGGATAAAAGAAATAGATCGTTTCCGCAAATCATTGATAGGGATACTTTGCGCGATAATCCGCCTCAAATTCTATTTACCAATCCGACTATGTTAGAGTATATGATGGTTCGTGGTGAAGACCAATCGCTAATCGACAAATCAAGGAATTTGAAATGGATTATTTTGGATGAAGCTCATACTTATAATGGTTCAAGCGCCACCGAACTGGCTATGCTTATCAAGCGGGTATTAAAGCTTTTTGGTAAGGAACCGTCACAAGTGAAATTCGCTATTACTTCAGCCACCATCGGTGAGGGACACGAGACAGAAATGAAGAAGTTTATCTCAAAACTTACAGGGAAAGATGCCGATGCAGAGTTTCATTTCGTTTCTGGAAAACGTGTTGTCCCAAAGTTGGATTCAGAATGTCATTTGGCAGAAATCAACCGGAAGTTTGGACTTAACATTACTTATGGGGATATTCTGTCCTTGCGGGAAAGACTAAATGAAGCCCCCGCACTTTCGTTGCGCGAAATATGCAATTTTTTGGGGTTCCATGGTTCGACATCATATTGTCTTGAATTGATAGACGCTTTGTCGGATGAAGGTACGGCTACCATTGGAGGGACCCCATCAGCCTTGTTGCCGGTCAGAGCGCATTTTTTTGGTAGGAGTGTGAATGGTTTGTATGCTTGTACCAATCATGAATGTGATCGCTATAGACAAAATCATGTTGGTATAGGTGCTTTGACCTCTATTGCGTCGCAAACGTGTCCGGTGTGCAAGGGCAAGATGTTGGAAGTTGTCCGATGCAATAGTTGTGGAGAATTTCTCCTTCAGGGTGAAAGAATCACAGATTTGAGTCTTGATGCTGATCCAACAGTTTCGCATTATGCGATGAAAGACAACACTGTACGGTTCGGACATCTTTTGGATGACGAAGACGAACCCGATGAAAATGAAGGTGATGGCAGTGCCGTTCTCAATGCAAATTCACAATTGTTGCTTGGCTCTGCAAAAGATGATGCTCCGTTTAATGACGCTCTGATTATTTCCCATTCCCTTGATCCAATCAATGGGATTATCAGTTTGGGCGACGATTTTACGTCCTGTAGCGCACCTTCAAAAGATGTAAATGAGTTGTTATGCCCCGAGTGTGGCGAGTCTGGAACTGATTGTAGGAAAATCAGCTTTTCATCGGCATTTGAGAGCCGGTTATTGGCTCATATCTTCTTAAAACAATCTCCTCCAAGACAAAAACCTGAAAATCCAAATGAACTTATTTACGATGGCCGTAAATACATTACATTTACTGATAATAGACAACGCACGGCCAATATTACTCAAGGCGCTAATGTTTCTGTGGAAAGAGAATGGATGCGTTCTATGATTTTGTATGAGTTATTGGATAGGAGAAAATCTGTTGACGTTGATGAGGTCCGAAGAAAAATTTTGAAGTTGGAGTCGATGATTCAAAGAGATCCATCGTATGAGTCCACTTTGCGTTCTATCATCAATGATGAGAAAAAGAAACTTAAAGCAAAGCCGATTTCAAGTTGGGAGGATTTTAAAAGTGATAATTTGGGAAAACAAGATTTGAAGAGATTGTACAAACAATTGGGTAGTAAAGAAAATCGTATCGATTTGTATCTGAAGGCGTTGTTTATTGATCAAATGGGTAGCAAACCACTGCGCAGCAATTCGTTGGAAACTTTAGGCCTTGTCCATCTGGATTATCCTGCCATCAATGAGTTGAGTGAAAATGATGTTCCAGGATGCTTTGTTGACTTCTATGGATATTCTAAAGATGAAATATCAGTTGCCTTGAAAGATTGGAAGGATTTCTTGCGTATTTGTATTGACTATGAGATAAGAAGAAATAGTCATTTGGAGATTCCTGATGAGAGTATTTTAAGAAAACTTGTTACCCAACATTATTATTCTGATCCAATATTCTCAAATTTTATTGGTAAAAAAGTTAAACGAGAAAATGGTCGCCCATGTAAACGCTGGCCCATGCTTGAAAGTATTTCAAATCCTAAAGTTAGCCGCTTGCCTCTCATTTTATTGTTAGGGAAGGGATTTAGTTCGCCAGCAGAGCTTGATGACAACATCAAAGATGATGTAAATTCTATTTTGGGAAATGCCTGGTCGTTTTTGACGAAAAATATACTCAAAAATATCGGTGAGAATGTAAGTGAAGGAAGCGACGGACCTGTTTTCCCTGGTTATAAACTGGACATCTTTGATTCCGAAAGGGTTAAACTTTCGCTTATTGAGAGTGCCACGGTATGCCCAAGGACAAGCCAAATTCTTGATTGTGCATTTAGAGGGATTAGCCCTATGGCAAAAGGACGTCTTGATTCGAAAACTTTGGAGAAATATTCGATTGTTCAGCGGTTTGTAAGCGTGCCTCAGATGGCTATAAAAGAATCAGATTTCGTCAACGAAGATGGCTCCATGAATATTAATAGTTGGCGCGAAGCAGTCGCTGCGTGGTTCGATAATGATTTTGCCCCAGTGATGCAGCCTATTGGTGGCGATTTGAGTGCGCAAAGAGATCTGTTCTTGAAACGACCGATTTTTATTACTAAAGAACATTCGGCCCAAATTGAATCCGAAAAGTTGAGAGAAAGTGAGCGCCTATTTGAAAAAGGTCAAGTTAATGTTTTGTCGTGTTCCACTACTATGGAAATGGGTGTGGATATTGGTGGTATCTCGGCGGTCGTGATGAATAATGTTCCTCCCAAGCCCGCTAACTATCTTCAAAGAACGGGTCGTGCGGGTCGTCGTTCCGAGACTCAGGCTTTAGCCTTGACGCTTTGTAATGACGATCCGATTGGTCGTCAAGTCTTGGAAACCCCTAAGTGGGCTATGGATCATGAAATCGAATCGCCTTTCATTTCTTTCTCAAGTGTTACTATTATGCAACGTCAGGTAAATTCACTTTTCTTGGGTGAATATATTCGAAAACAAAAAGGCGGGGATGTCAATGATCAGATTGGAGCTTTCATTTTTGGCAAAAACGATGATGGAAGCAAGACAATCAATTATACCTTTGACGGATTTATGCACGGTCTTGATACTGTTAAATCCAACAGTGATGTGGTAAGAAAAGTCAAGGATGTGGTCAAAGGGACAGCATATGAGTCGGAAACAATTGACCACATGGTTTCTCAATGTCGTATGATGATTAAATCCATTTGCTCTGATGTGCAAGGTGCAATCGAGTTCATGCAAGGAGAAATGAGTAGCACTACTAATGGCAAAAACAAGAAAAGACTTGAATATAGAATAAAATCATTGTGGGGACAAAATCTATATTCGTATTTGTCGGGACATAATTTCTTGCCGAGCAACAGCATACCGACCAATGTGGTGAGTCTGGCTATTGACCGCAGTTCTGTTAATAAAAAAGAGGCCGATATGACCGAAATTCAGCGTCCTTTGGCTATGGCCATTCAGGAATATGCTCCAGGCCGAGAAGTCGTGGTCAATAATCTTGTATATCCGGTCTTGGGGATTGATCCGCGAGGGGGTGCAACTGGCGAATATGCAAAAGAGAAATATGTGTCGAAATGTCCATCATGTGGTTTTGTGTCATTGAGTTTCCTCGATATGCGTCATTGTCCTGAATGTGGCTCGAAATTCCGACCTATATTTGCGGGACAAGTTAAAACATCAACATTATCAGTCGAACCAACAGGGTTTGTCGCTGGTGATTATCGACGTACAAAAAAACCTAAGTTGTCATCAGAGTTTGTTGTTCCTGAACTGCTTGGTATGAAACCTTGGAATGGTGAAGATGATGATGCGTTGTATCGTATACGTACTTCTATGCATGCTGATGCTCAGATTTTGTATGTTAACAAGGGCGATGGGTATGGATTTGCATATTGCGAGTACTGTGGAAAAATGGAGCCAGAGCATGGGCTAGAAGAGACTTCCGCTCCTTTGCCTAAAGCTATGAAAAATCATAAAAGTATAGTTAAGGGAACCCATTGCTATGGCAATAATGTTGCCGCTAACATAAAGCGTAACGTGATGCTATCGGCATGCTATCATACCGACATTGCGGAGTTGGATGTGAGGTCGGAATATAATCCTCATTCAGTTGAGCATAAAAAACTTTTGTATACTTTGGGCACAATCATTTCTAATGTGTTCACACAAAGATTAGGAGTAAATGAAGATGAAGTATGGTTTGGCATCACTCCAATTAATACAATTTTCTTCTATGATACAACGCCAGGAGGTGCGGGCTATTCTAGTCAATTGCCGGTCTATATCGAAACGGTTCTTGATAATTGCTTGAGAAGGCTTCAGTCGTGCGAGTGTGAGATTGCATGTACCAATTGCCTTATTGATCATCGTTCACAATGGTTTGTTGAGTCGCTTGATAAACATCTTGCTATTAAATGGTTACAAAACGAACATGAAAACCGGCAAATTATTCCTGATGATTTGAAAGAAAAGTTAGGAACAAATACCATTCGTAAGATTACGCACGACATTTCATCAGAGATTCTTGGCAGGTTGAGGAAGCAGGAATATAATAGTGTTGAGTATTTCTTGAAGGATGGGTTGCTTGATGATGATGTGCTGGAAAATCTTGAGCAAGAACTCCTTTATACTAATCTGATGAGGACACCAGTTACAATGGTGGTCTCATATAATGATGCCATTAAACCATATCTTTCAATGGGGCTTCGAATATCACTCAATTCGTTTAAAGAGAGGTTCTCGTCTTTGAAGGCTGTCGGGACTCAACCTGATGGTGTTATTCCAATTGCAACTTTCAATGTTAATGAAGATAAGTGTGTTTATGTGAAATATGAATCTGGCATATATTTGGCTCAAAATCCAACGAAGATATCATTGAGAGACTATGAAGTCAATTTGATTGCCGAACCTGACGATGTGTGTTTTGTTAAACCGATAAGAGATGAGAAGGTTTGGTCCGATTCGCTCTTGGCGACTATCATGGGTGATAAACAGGATAGGCTGAAGGCTTTCTTGTCTGATAAGGACAAGCAGGTTCACGTCGTATATACTGATATTTACATTAACAATCCTTTGTCATGCCTTATCCTTGCCCAAGTCTTGAGAACAATGAAGGATAATTTTGGCATAAACATTACGGACATCAGGGTGGAAACGGGACTTCAGTTCGACATTTGCGATGACCCTCGGAAGCTAAGATATCTTGATTGTAGTTTCAATGATTCAAGTGAAAGAGAACAATATCTTACTGACACTTTGAATGCTAATATTGGTGCTGTGCCCGTGTCGATTGTTACGGATAAGAAACTTCCTCACTACCGTATGCTGTCTCTTTATAACGGTGATTTTGAAATTACGATCAATCCGGATGGTGGCTTTGGACAAGGATGGAGAACCTATCGCATTTATCGTGATATGGTGCAGAATGACAGGACAATGTCCTTGGAATTGACCAATAAATTGTTTAGTGATAATCTTCCTGTTAGGTTTACCATGGGGTGGCGACAAAAAAAATCTGGTGAACAGTAAAATTGTATCCTGTTTTAATGCTAAGCGCCTGTGTGGATTACTTCAGGTGCCATGCCTAATGAAGAAAGCGAGGAACAACCCATCTATAGGTCGTTCCTCGCTCTTTCAACCCCCACATTCCGTAAGTCTTATATCTCTTCCAGCCCCAACTCTTTCAGGTAGGCGTTGTGCCCGTTGCGGGCTTCGGCTATCTTTTGGTCGATGCCGGTGAGCTGCTTGCGGCTGAAACGGTTCTCCTCGCTTTGAGAGATTTGTCTCTTACTCGTCCTCTGGAAGGATTTTTACTTCGGCTTCTTGTACTTGTCTTGCCTCTTCGAATTTCTGCTTCATTGTGGGATTGTTGCGGGTAAGCTTCTTGATGGTCAGTTCTTCGGCTTTGTTGTTGGCCAAACGTAGGTTGTTCTCGCTGCCCAAGAGTGAGTCCTTGATTTTCTGAAGGTGTTCGATAGACTTGTCGATTTCATCAATTGCTTTCTGGAACTTTTCCTTCGCCAGCCTGTAGTTGTGGCCGAATTTTTCTTTGAAATCAAGAAGTTCATTCTCGAACTTGGTCACGTCGGCCTCCTTGTTTTGGGCCAAAATGAGTTGCTTTTTGTATTCGATGGTCTTTTTCGAAGCTTGGACCAGCAGGTTGATGAAGGAGATGAAGAATTGTGGTCTGATGACATACATTCTTGGATAGAGGTGACTCTTGTTTACGATGCCGCTGTTGTATAGCTCATTATCGGATTCCAGCAGACTCACGAGAACGGCAAATTCGCAACCTTTCTTGTTCCTGTCTTCGTCAAGTTTTTTAAGGAAGTCGTCGTTTTTGTGTTTCGATGCTGTGGTGTCCATTTCGTTTTTCATTTCGAACATAATGGAGATGTACTCCGTGCCGTCTTCGTAGTCGCGGAAGATGAAGTCACCCTTTGTGCCGTCGCTGGCATCGTTGTCTTTGTCGAAGTAAGCGTTTGGCAACAGCGGACGCAGGTAACGCTCAAATTCGATGCTGCAGTGTTGCTCAAGTGTCTCACCGACCATCTTGGTCGACATTTTGGTCTTGAGATCCTTGTAGTAGTCCACTTGTTCTTGAGCAATTTTGAGTTTCTCTTTGTACTCTTCGCGAATGCCATTCTCCCTTACTTCGGCTTCCGATTTTCCCAACTGTACGTCCGCTTTCAGCTGGTTGATTTCGGCATCCTTGCTTTGCAAAGCCTCGGTTGCCTTGCGCTGTTCCTCCAGAATGGCAATCTTAAGGTCGCTTTCCTTTTGGCCAATGGTGGTCTTCAACTTAGCAATTTCTGTTTCCTTGTCTGACACGGCCGCATGAATTTCAAGTGCCTTATTCTTCTCAAAGCCGGCAATCTGTTGCTTGAGACGTTCAATCTCAGTGTCTTTTTCGTTTAATGCTTGCTGCTTGGCGGAAAGTTCCTCGCTGTGCTTCCTGTCTGCATCCGCAATGTTGGCTTTGGCTTCGGCTTCTTTCTGAGCCATAATTTCAGAAAGTCGTCTTTCCACCTCTTCATGGAATTCGACGTTCTTTACTTGGTTGACAATTGAAGCATAGTCGGCTTCGTCCACTTGGAAAATGTTTCCGCATTTGGGGCATTTCAGTTCTTTCATGTTAATGATTTCTTTATAGGTTAGACATTTTTGTTATTTATTACGCTGCAAAGATAGGATGCCGTTGTGCAGCCTATCTGCACAGACAATGAAATAAAAAAAACGGACAGAATTTTCTGTCCGTTTTGTGCAGATTAAGAGCTTTTTATATCTCTTTCAGCCCCAACTCTTTCAGGTAGGCGTTGTGCTCGTCGCGGGCTTCGGCTATCTTTTGGTCGATGTCGGTGAGCTGCTTGTTGACGGTTTCCAGGTCAACGGGCGGTTCTTCCTTGGCGAGACTGACATAGCGCGTGATGTTGAGGTTGTAGCCGTTGTCGCGGATTTCGGTGAGTTTTACGCGGCGGCTGAAACGGTCTTCCTCGCTGCGGTTGCGGTAGGCCTCGATGATGTGGTCGATGTGTTCGTCGGTGAGGTTGTTCTGTTTCTTGCCTTTTTCGAAACATTCTGCTGCGTTGATGAAGAGGACGTCGTCGTTCTTGCGGCATTTCTTCAGGACGATAATGCAGACGGGTATGCCAGTGGAGTAGAACAGGTTGCTGGGCAGCCCTATGATGCAGTCGATGCTGTCGTCTTGGATGAGTTTGGTTCGAATGCGTTCTTCGGCACCGCTACGGAACAGCACGCCGTGGGGCAGGATGAGCGCCATGGTGCCGTTGCCGCTGAGGTAGTTGAAGCCGTGGAGCAAGAAGGAGAAGTCAGCGGCGCTCTTAGGCGCTACGCCGTAGTTGGCGAAGCGTGGGTCGCTCGAGGTCTCGTCGTCGGGTTCCCAGCAGAGGCTGAAGGGCGGGTTGGCCACGACGGCATCAAAGAGCATGGGGTCGGCGGGGTTTTGCTCGCGGAGCAGGTCCCAGTCGTTGGTGAGGGTGTCGCCGTGGAAGATTTCAAACTCCGAGTCGCTGAGGCCATGCAGCAGCATGTTCATGCGGGCGAGGTTGAAGGTGGTCACTTCCTTTTCCTGACCGTAAATCTTGCCAATCTTGCCGCCGTGGAGGCGCATCTGCCTGTTGACGTTGAGCAGCAGCGATCCCGAACCGCAGGCGAAGTCGAGGACTCGTTTCAGCTCTTTCTTGTAGCCCGATGCGGGGTTCTGGCAGTCGAGGGTGACGATGCGCGAGAGGATGGTGCTGACGGGCTGCGGCGTGTAGAACTCGCCGGCTTTCTTGCCGCTGCCGGCGGCAAACTGGCCGATGAGGTATTCGTAGGCGTCGCCCAGCACGTCGGCTTTGTCGTCGAAGGGCTTCAGGTTCTCGTGGAGCTTGGTGACGACGCGGCACATCATCGTGTTGCGGCTGTCGTAGTCCTTGCCGAGTTTCTCGCTTTGCAGGTTGATTTCGGAGAACAGCCCCTTGAAGGAGCCTTTGAACGAGTCTTCCTCGATGTGCTTGAAGCTCTCGGTGAGGCGTTGCAGAAGGTCTTTGTTCTGGGTGCGGGCCAGTTCGTAGATGGTGCTCCAGAGGTATTGCGGCCTGATGATGAAATGGATGCTGTTGCGCATCATCTGTTCGAATTCCTTGATGTCGTCGTCGGAGGTTTCGGCGTACCATTGTTCGAGGGTCATGTCGTTGGGCAGGTCGTCGCCGAGTTCGAGGCGGACGCTGTCTTCGTAGCGGCTGCTGAGGTAGCGGAAGAAGAGCAGCGACAGCATGTAGTCGCGGAAGTTGTCGGCGGTCATGGCGCCACGGAGCGTGTCGGCCACGTTCCAAAGGGCCTTGAACAGTTGTTCTTTTTCTTGTTTTTCCATATATCGTTTAGCTTGTGTATTCATGGTGTTGGTGTTTATGCTTTGTCTTTTGCAGCCTTGATTGTCTTTTCGCTGCGGTAGTCGGCGAGGTCGGGGATGCCGAACTTGTATTTGTACATGAGCCAGTCGAAGATGGCCTTGATGAGTTTCTTGTTGTCGTCGTTCAGCAAGGTGGGCTGGAACATGGAAGCCTGGTGGGTGAGCACGTTGAGGGTGCGCGACACGAAGTCGGTCAGGCGGTCGCCGGTGAGTTTCGTCTCGTAGTATTCCATGCCTTCGAAGATGAGCTTGAAATCGGGCTGGCCGAAGAAATCGCGGATGCGCTCGAGGATGCCGCGCAGAATGGTGAAATGGTAGGTGTAGAGCTTGTCTTTCACATAGATGGCCTGTTGAAGCTCGTACATCATGGCAACGTTGTAATAGAATGGCGTGCTGCTGTCGAGTGACTTCAGCACGATGGCGTTGGTCTGCCGGTCGCGGTTCAGGTAGTATTGCCTCAGCGACTTGTCGCCGCTCAGGCCATGCGACATGGTGTGGAAGAAAAGCGCGTGGTGCGACGAGATGATGAACTTCACATAGTCGCCTTCCTTGCCCGCCTCGAAGGGGTCCTTGCGGAAATCCGCCATCACTTTCTCCTGCGCTTGGCGGATGACGTCGTAGAGTTGCGAGGCGAAGGCGATGACGTTGTTGTCGTCGAGCGACGACATGGGGTCGTCGATGAAGACGTAGCGTATGTTGCTGTAACTGGAGTCGCCGCCAATGACGTGGTCGAGGATGCAGCGGAAGAAGCACCACACGAAGAGCCGTTCTTCGCCGCGCGAAATCTTGATGTTGCCCGACTGCTGGGGCTGAAGCACGGCTTTGCCCGTTTCAGAGTCAATGATTTTCTCTCCCGTTTCAGAGTCGATGACGGGCGTGTAGATGGTGCGGGTGAACTTGACGCCGCTGAACATCTCCGCATCGTCGCCTTCGTAGAGCAAGGTGGGTTCCACGTCGGTAAATACGCTGAGGTAATTGACCAAGGGCGTGATGATGTCGCTGCCCTTGAGGCCTTGGATGAGCGACGAGCGCGTGTCGATGTTGAGGTGTACGTTGGCGCCATCGTTTTCCGAGTCGTTGTCCCAGGTGAACAGGTCTTCGGTGTAGGCGTTGTAGTAGAGCGTGTGCGGCGCTTGGTCTTTCTTGCGGCTGGAGTGGGCGAAGTCCCACGACAGGCGTGTCTTGCCCGTGCCGTTGTAGGCGAAGATGAGGGCGCAGTTGGTCGGGCTTTTGCCTTCGCGCACCTTGAAGCCGTCGTGCAAGGCTTTTATGATTTTGTTGTTGTAGTTGCTTTTTGCCATGAGTCTTTGTCTGGTGATGGGCGCTTCGGCTCCGCTCAGCGACCCAAGAGATTAGGTGATGGGTTATTCGTTTGCTACGGCAGGGAAAAGCTGCTGCATGAGGCCGCGCTTGTGCTGCTTCAGGGCTTCGATGCGCTCTTGCTGTGCGGTTATCAGCTTGTCGATGGCAGTGAGGCACGAGGCAATCTTCTCCTGCTCGGGTAGGGTGGGAAGTATGAGATGTGTTGATGAAAGGGCGCTTTTTGATATGCTTGTTACCTTTACTCCTTGCATTAATTTGAATAATTGATTTCTATATGAAATTGAATTTAGGTAGTGACCAAGATAACCTTTTGAAAAACTTATTGTTGGATGTATGGCAATGGTGTGAAGTCCAGAGACGATGCATTTACCATTTACATTCAAAATCTCTGTACATTTTCCAACTGTTTCATCTTCAGCGGTATCTGCAAAGACAATGTCGCCTTCGGCAAGTTTATTATGTGATGCTTTCTTTGCTTTTCCATTGTCCGTAATATATGGTAACAATTCTTTGGAACAATCGAGTATGCTGCCGAATTTAATCAATACATCGCCGTAATGTATGTTGATAACATCGCCTTTTTCATAATTTAATTCTGACCTTGAAAAAGTGTTGTTGACAATGAATGTAGCTATTTCTCCCAACTTCTTCACTTTCCAATCCCCTTCAAAACCAGGGAAACGCAGTTTTGGCACGGTTTCGCCTTCTTGTGGAAAAAGCTGCTGCATGAGGCCGCGCTTGTGCTGGCTAAGGCTTTCCAAACGCGACTGCTCGGCTGAAATCTGCCCGTCGAGCGAAGAAAGGCACGAAGCGATTTTCTGCTGCTCGGGGAGGGTGGGGATGGGAACCTGAATGGATTCAATTGCTGTTTTTGTAACGGCAGGGACAACGCCACCGGCATAATTGATTAGTTCAATTTGTGACATGGTGTAAAACAAAAATTCATCAAGGGAAATGTTTTCTTTTGCTTTTATTGCTGCAGCATTGTTGTCAATTAAACAAGGAACTTTTGTGATGGCTCTGTTGTTTTTCCGTATTGCTTCTCCGATTTTTGCAAAAATTGTTGAACCAATGGGAATGAGTTTTGCGTGCAAAAGTGGAAGCGTTTCTTTGTCTATATAGTTTTTTGCGTCCAAGATGTATTTATTTCCTTTGTCAGTAGAAAAAGAAATGTCACTAACTTTATAAAAAGGAATGTCTCCGTTAGTTTTGCCTTGATATTTTTCGGGGAAACCATAACCTTGAAAAACAGAACTAATTTCTCCCAACTTTTTCACTTCCCATTCCCCTTCAAAACCTGGGAAACGGAGCTTTGGTATGTTTTTTCCTTTGCTTTCCATGTTGCTTTGTTTTTTGTCGTTCATCAATCGTTGACGTAGGCGTTGAGTCCGTCGATGGTGCGTCCGAGGGCGAGGCGCTTGAGGATGGGCGCCATCTCGCGGATGAGGGTTTCCTTGGCATGCTTGCGTTCCTTCCAGTTGCCTGCATTGCTGAGGAGCGGACGCAGGGCCTCTTCGTCGAGGCGCTGCAGACGCACGGTCTCGTTAATGAAGTCTTCGAGCGCATCGGGACTGATGCCGTGGTGCGACGAAATGTTGAAGATGTCATTCTTGATTCTGTTTTTCTTGAACAGTTCGTACATCAGGCGGATTTCCTCCTCGGTGTGGCCGCTGCCTGCCTCGATTTCCTCTTCGATGAAGGCTTCGAGGTATTCGCGCTCATCCAGGAGGTTGGCGCTGCCCATCAGTATGCCGATGAGCTGTTCCTTGGTGACCTTCACCTTTGATGGCTTGCCGCCGGTGTATTTGGCCAGTAACTGCATGAAGTAGTCGTAGTCGATGATGGCTGAGCTGAACAATACGAGTTCGAAGTCGTAGGCGGTTGCGTCGTCGTTGCCGGCACTTCCGCCGGGGTCGTTGGTGCGGCTGCGCTTGACGATGTCGAGGTAGGCGGTGCGGAACGAACGGAGCGTGTCGTCGGGCATCACCTCTTGTATTTCGGACTTTTCCTCATCGGTGAGGCTGGTGTATTGGTCGAGTTTGAGGGCGAGACGCTGCACCTCCTTGAAGGCCTCGACGAAGGCGTTGGTGTTTTCGCCATCGGGGATGTTGGCCACCTCTTCGGGAACGCAATCGACGCCGATGGCGTTCATCACCGTGCGGAGTTCATCGACGGCCTGATGGTAACGCCCGATGACTACCGGTGCAGGCTCCACGAGCCAGTATTCCTTGGCTTGGTTGGCCTTGTCGAGGTCGTCCTTGTAGCCGCTGAAGAGCAGCATGGCATCGTTGACATTGTTTTCGAGATAGCGGTAGCAAACCACGTTGCCGTAGGGCTTGGTGCCGTCGAGTATGCGGTTGGTGCGGCTGAAGGCCTGCACGAGGTTGTGGTGGCGCAAGTCCTTATCGACATAGATGGTGTTGAGGAACTTGCTGTCGAAACCTGTGAGCAGCATGTTGACCACAATGACGATGTCGAGCTTGTTGCCGTCGTGCGGCAGCTGCGCATTGGGGTATTTCTGGTTCTTGATGCGCTTTTGGATGTCCTTATAGTATTCGTCGAAAAGCGCGATGCTGAAATTGGTGCCGAACTTTTCGTTGTAATCCTTGATGATGGCCGAGAGTCCGCTGCTGCTGCCTTCGGGGTCTTCAGCGTTGTCGCGTTCCTCGTCGGGGAGGTCTTCGGCGTCGAATTTCACGGTAGGCGGCGTGAAGACCGCACCGATGTTGAGCGGGACGAAATCGGGATTGTCTTCGGCACGTTTCTTCTGTATCTGGGCAAAGAGGTTGTAGTATTCGATGGCGTCAGGGATGGATGCGACGGCCAAGAGTGCGTTGAAACGGCGTTGGCCGGTGAGCGCATCGTGGTTGTCGAGGATATGGTTTGCGATTTGGTTTTTTGAAGGCCTTTCGGCAACAATGTCGCCTTTCTGCTTGTCCTCGTTGCGGAAATAATCCACATTGAAACGAAGCACGTTGTTGTCGCTGATGGCATCGATGATGGTGTATTTGTTGAGGCACTTCTGAAAGACGTCCAAAGTGGTGACATATTCGGCCTGCTGTCCGTTGACCTGGACGTATGTGCTGTTTTCTTCGAAGATAGGCGTGCCGGTGAAACCGAACAGTTGGGCCTTCCTGAAGAAGCTCTTGATGGCTTTGTGGTTGTCGCCGAACTGGCTGCGGTGACATTCGTCGAAGATGAAGACGATGCGCTTGTCGGCCAGTTTCAGCAGCCGCTTGTAGAACCTGTTGCCCGGCGAAGTGTCGAGAGCGACGCCCAGTTTCTGAATGGTGGTGACGATGACCTTGTCGGCATAGTCGTCGCTTTCGAGGCGGCACACGAGGGCTTCGGTGTTGATGTTCTGTTCGACGCAGCCTTCCTGAAACTTGTTGAACTCGTCGCGGGTCTGCTTGTCGAGGTCCTTGCGGTCAACTACGAAGACGCACTTCTCGATGTCGGGGTCGTTTTTGAGTATGGTCGAGGCCTTGAAACTGGTGAGCGTCTTGCCGCTGCCCGTGGTGTGCCAGATGAAGCCGTTGCCCGCGTTTTGCCTGACGCAGTTGACGATGCTCTCGACGGCATAGATCTGATAGGGACGCATGACCAGGATTTTCTGTTCGGTTTCGACAAGAACCATGTATTGGCTGATGAGGTTGCCAAGCGAGAACTTGTTGAGCATGAGGTTGGCGAAGGCGTCGAGACGCTCTATTTTCCTGTAGTGCTCGGTTTCGGGGTCGATGACGGCGGCTTCGTACACGGGTAGATAGCTGTTGTTGGTGTCGAAGTGGAAATGCTCGTCGTTGTTGTTGGCAAAATACATCGTCTTGGTGCTGCCGTTGCTCACCATGAAGAGTTGCATGAAGCACATGAGCGTGTTGGTGTATCCGTTGCCGTAGTCCTGCTTGTAGCGCACGATTTGCTCGATGGCCTTGGTGGGCGACACGCTGTGGCTCTTCAGTTCGATTTGCACGAGCGGCAAGCCGTTGATGAGTATGATGACATCGTAGCGATGATGGCTGTTGGCGGTATTGATGTTGAGCTGGTTGACGACTTCAAAGTCGTTTTTGCACCAATCGTTGAGGTTGACCAGGCTGAAGATGAGCGGCGTGCCGTCGTCGCGCGTGAAGGTCTGCTTGTTGCGCAGGCACTTTGAGGCCTTGAAGACATCGGCGGTGATGATTTGAAGCTTCAGTTTTTCAAATTCATCGTTTGAGAGCGTGACCATGTTGAGTTTTTCGAACTTCTGGCGGAAGTTGCGCTCGAGTGAAGCGAGGTCGTGGATGTCGTCGCGATAGGTGTAACTCAGTTCCTGTAGTTTTTCGATGAACTGCTGTTCGATTTGTTGTTCGTTTGGTATCATGTTATGTGTTTTTGAAATTTTCGGCAAAATTAGTCATTTGGTGTGCAGTCATCCTGCACAGTGTTGTATTTTTCCAGACCATGTTCCATTTCGGCGGCAATTCGTTGGCGAAGATGTGCCGGCTGCAACACTTCGACCTGCGAGCCGTAGAAGAGGATTTTTGCTTCCAATTCCTTGGTATAACGGACTTTAATCTTTAATGTGCAAGACTCTTCGTCGATAATTTCCTGTGAAGGGTGCAATGGCTTGTTGACGACGTAGGGGAACCTTTTCGGGTCGAAGCGCATGACCACGTCTTCCAAGGGAACGCTGCTGTCGGGAACCGACACGCCGATGATTTCCTTGAAATAAGAGGAGAAATCCACTTCGGTGTTTGGAATGTATTTGACCGACGAAGGCTCGATGGTGACGATGCGGTCCAAGGCCTTGTTGCTGATGAAAGGTTTTCTGCCTTCCTCGTGGCAGAAGAGGAACCAGCGATTGTTGTACTGTTTCAGATGATAAGGATGGACGATGCACCAGTAGGGGGCGCGGTGGAAAGGACGGTAGAAGATGCGTAGCGGATGGTGTGTGGCGGTTGCATCGATGAGCGTCGAGAGGTGGTCGAGGCCTTGGAGCTGTTCGTTTTGCTCGAAGGAAACGATGTTCTCGGTGCTGCCTTTCACGCCGAAGCGACATTCGAGGTTGGAGATGACCTCTTCGAGCCAGCCGTTGCCCTGTATGCCGCGGAAACGCCGCAGCATCTCGATGGTGGAGCGCAGGGTCTCGACTTCCTTCACCGACAGTTCGTTTTTGAAGATGGAGAAATGCCGGTCGCTGTAGCGGTAATAGCGGCTGTTGCCCTCGTAGGGATACACTTCGATGGGCGCGTTGAAGCCGTCGCTGTCGCGCATGAAGGCGATGTCGTCGCGCAATTGCCGCACGCTGACCTCGGTGGCGTACATTTCATTCAGCACTTCGTTCACTTCCTGCCTCAGGTTATCGAAGGTGTAGTAGTGGCCAAAGTCGCTGAAGCAGCGGTCGAGGACCTGATAGCGGAGTTGAGCGTTTTTGTTGGTGGCCATAGGAGAGTTTTTATTGTAATAAGTTGCAAAGATAGTTTTTTTCAATAAAGGGAAGTTTGAAGAAAGAAAATATTGTGCAGAGTGACTGCATAGGGTTGCCGTATGTTTGCAACAATATGCAATTTGCCCTTTTATGACCAAAACATCCAAAACCTATAAGACTTTTTCTGGTTCTGAATCTCGCAACCGATCGATTCAAACAGGTTTTTCGACAATTTCAACTTACATTCGTTATGCTGGCTTCAATAGTGTATTATTGCCATTTGAGGTACCTTGATATCCTCAAATTCCCCATCAAAACATCCTCAAATTCCCCATTAAAACATCCTCAAATTCCCCATTAAAATTAAAAAAATGTTTTGTGTATCATTTATTTATGTATTTTTGCACGCGAAAAATAAATGTGCAAAATCGTGATGGAAAATCAAGCGTATAAACCGCGCATAGCTGATGTGCTATTGGAAGAACAACTGGAGGCCTCTGGAATGGTGTTGATACAAGGTGCAAAATGGTGTGGCAAGACAACCACGGCAAAGCAGCAGGCAAAGAGTGTCCTTTATTTGAATGACCCTAAAACGAAATCTGCCAACCTGCATCTGGCGGAAACGACTGTTGACTTGCTGCTGGAGGGTGCCACGCCACGCTTGCTTGACGAGTGGCAGCTGGCGCCTCAGCTTTGGGATGCGGCCCGTTTCGTAGTTGACCAAAGAGGCGAGGAGGGTCAGTTTATATTCACTGGTTCGGCTGTGCCGGCCAAGAGAGACAAAAATTCGCATACCGGCACGGGACGTGCGGCATGGATAACGATGCGGCCCATGAGCCTTTGGGAGTCGGGCGACAGCAGTGGGCAGGTGAGCCTTGGAGACCTGTTCGATGGACGCTTTTCGCCTTGCCGTATGGAACACAACGACTTGAAGCACATTGCCTATTTGCTGTGTCGAGGTGGCTGGCCTAAGGCGGTGGGGAAGTCGGAACGTGTGGCTTTGCGTCAGGCCTACAACTATGTAGATGCTGTTGCGACGCAAGAAATAAGTGATGTGGACGACGTGTCGCGTGATGAGCAGAGCACCCGCCGCTTGCTTCGCAGTTATGCCCGCCACCAGGCCACTCAGGCGTCTGTTGCGACTATCGTTTCCGACATGAGTGCCAACGACTCGACCAGCATGAGTGAGAATGCCGTAAGCTCCTACCTGACGGCACTTAGAAAGATATTCGTCATCGAAGACATGGAGGCATGGAATCCGAATCTGCGCAGCAAGTCGGCCATCCGGACGAGCGACACCCGCTATTTCGTCGACCCGAGCATTGGAACGGCTGCCTTGCGTATAGGGCCGTTGGACTTGATTAAGGACCTGAAGGCCTTCGGAACCCTGTTTGAGACGATGGCCGTGCGTGACCTGCGTGTCTATGCCGATGCCCTGGATGGACGTGTCTATCATTTCCGCGACAGCAATGGCTTGGAGTGCGACACGGTGTTGCATCGCAACAATGGCACGTATGGTCTGATAGAGGTGAAGATAGGCGGTGACACGAACATAGAGGAAGGTGCTGCCAATCTGCTCTCGTTGGCTTCGAAGATCGACACGGACAAGATGCCGGAACCATCTTTTATGATGGTGTTGACGGCTGTGGGTGAATATGCCTATCGCCGCAAGGATGGCGTGTTTGTGGTGCCAATAGGATGTCTGAAACCTTGACGCGGCAAATGAGACTCGAACTTATGAAAAGTTTCCGAATGAAATAACCTTTCAAGTTTCAGCTTCTCTGGAAAATATGCTGAAATGTTCATTTTTTTTGTGCATCCCTCTTGCAATTGCACAAAACCGACGGTATAATACCTATGAAAAAATGAAAAGATTATGATTGCAGCATCGATGAATAGCCTCAAAGAGACGAAATTTCTGCTTGGCCGTGACATCCCATTTGGATTGCAGGCTGCGCCTTATGACATATGGGACGGGTATATTTAAAAGGAAAACAAAAATGGGAAAATAAACCTTGAAAAAAATTTTTTCTCCGCCCCCGCCATCCATCGCAAAATCGTTTTCTTTGCATCGTAAAACGGAACGGAAAGCAGAAAGCCTATTAAGTTCCAAAATGAAACGGATTGTCTAATTAAAAAAGGAGGTATTATGGAAGCTAACACCAAGCAGTCAGAAACCAAAGTAAACGGAACCATGAAAAACAAGACTATGAAAAAAACAAAATCCTACTACATCTGCCGCGCGATGGCGGCTTTGGAACAGCTGCGGGCGACAGCCACACCAAGAGAACTTGTCAACCTCAACTATCTTGGCGCTATGCTCGCCATATCGGGCAGCGATTTAAGTCAGGCGCAACTGCGTTTCATCGCCGAATGGGCCGAAGGCGACCACTTCACCTTTTTCGAAAACGGACAATGGGTCATGCTCGACAGCGTGCCGGCTTTAGTGGATTACCTGTCCAAAAAGAAAGTTGCTAAGGCAGCCTGATGCAAAAGCGTGGTCACGGGACGGTGTGGTTCCACGATTCCGCCGCCCCGTAGAGATACGCATCATTCCAGCGATGGCGTGAATACACGCCTGGTTTGCAATATGGTTTTCATAATCATGGAGATGCGATGAATCGTGTCCCCGCAAAAACAAATAAGGAGATGAGTAAGAAATTGAATTTGGATATGCTGGATGAAGCACCTGAAAACGAAATTCATCCGATGACCGAGACCGAGAAAGATGTCTTGGCACAAACCAATCCCGCCGATATGGGTCTGCTCGATTTGTTCGACATGCTCATCACCGTCTGCAAAGACACGCAACTCAATCCCGGTCAACTTGGCCCTTACGAGCCCTTCCTCAACCGTTGCGCCGAACTGCTGAACGTCAATCCGGTTCAGGCCATGATGCTGGTGTTTTTCGTTTCCAAGACGGGATCTTCTCCGTATGTCTCTGATATGGAACGATATTTCAATTGTTCGCCAGTGCTCGTCATGCGTAACTGGAAAGAGCTTGAAGGCTTGCTGCGGATGAATTACATCAGTTTTGTCCACGAGCGGCAGCGTTTCCGACTTTCGCGCAAGGCCGAACTTGCTTTCCGCAACAACTGTGGCTTGCCGAAACGTGTCATAAGCGGACTCGATCCAGAGGCCTTCATGAAGGAACTGAACGACTGTTTTACAAACTATATTGACTCTCGTGTCAGCGAAGAGGAGTATATCTATTCCGAAATTGATTACCTCATGGATCAAAACAAGCATCTGAAAGTTGTTTCCGAAATGCAGAAATGCGTTAGCGACCCGACATCCCAAATCATCCTGTTTTATATCATGAAGGAACTCATCTACAAGGAGAAAACCAAAACCTATGTCAGAGACATAAGCAACATTATCGAGGATGGTGATGGCATTATCAGCAAGCTTAGCCATGGCCGTCATTTCCTGTGCCGCGAAGGCTATGTGGAATTGGAGGGCGATGACTTCATGTACGAATACGGATACATCAAGCTGACCGAAAAGGCCAAGAAAGTTTTCCTCAGCGAATACGATCTGACGGACAAGACCGAAAGCGCCATCTACACGCATCCAGTCATCAAGGCAAGTGAGATTCAGGAGAAGAAACTCTTCTACACGCCTGAAAACCAAAAGGAAATTGATGTGTTGGCCGATTTGCTTACCGAACTGGAGTTCGAACTTGTGTGCCAAAGCCTGATGGAGAATGGCATGCGCTGCGGCTTCAACTGCCTCTTCTATGGTGCGCCGGGTACAGGCAAAACCGAGACGGCCATGCAGCTGGCCCGCATGACGGGGCGTGATGTGATGCAGGTCGACATTTCGAGTCTGCGCGACAAATACTATGGCGAGACGGAGAAAATCGTCAAGCAGGTCTTCGACGAATACCGCCAGATGAACGAGGCAAGCAAGATAGCGCCTATCCTGCTCTTCAACGAGGCCGATGCTATCCTCTCGGTCAGGACCAGCATTGGCACGGATAATGCCAGCATCGACAAGACCGAAAACGCCGTGCAGAACATCCTCTTGCAGGAGATGGAGAAACTCGACGGCATCATGATTGCCACTACCAATCTCACCACTAACCTCGACAAGGCTTTCGAACGCCGTTTCATCTATAAGGTGCAGTTCGAACAGCCCACTCTGGAAGCCCGCACCTCCATTTGGATGAGTATGGTGAAAGACCTCAACGAGGCAGATGCCTGCAAACTGGCGGCACGTTTCACCCTCACAGGCGGTCAGATTGAGAACATCGCCCGAAAGGTTTTGGTGGAAAAGGTGCTCTTTCAGAAGGAAGTCAGCCTGGAACGCCTCACGGAATTCTGCGAGCAGGAAACCTTGAAAGGCAGCACGAGCAGAAACACTTTGGGTTTCGTGAGGAATGGGTGAGGAGGATAAAACGCAAAGCCTTGTGGCGCTATGAAATGAATGTTTGGTGAAAAATGAGCACGAGACAACGAGGTCGCGAGGACACGAGACAACGAGATTGCGGGAGCGCGGGAACACACAATATAGTACAGCCTCGAAGTCTCGAAATCCCACAACCTCGAATCCCCGAATCCTCGCAGCCTCGAAATCCAAATTGAAGTATATTTTTGAACAGTTACATAATAAAAAACGAGTAAAATGGAATTAAACGAAAACAGCGAAATTGTAAAAATTGAAAAAGAATTTCTTGCCAACAAAAACCGTAAGGCTTGTTATGATGTAAAGGCTTATAACGAATCGTTCTGTGATGAAGATTGTTTTGTGCAGGAATTTGATGAAGATGAATTAACCGCCTTAAAATCACTCCGTGAAAAATACGGAAAGGATGATTTCTGCAAGCATTTGGAAGAGGTCTTTACCGATGAAGACAGGCTTCATGACTTGTCATACGGTGAGGAAATCTTTGACATCGACCTTGACCAGCCGAGCTATCAATATAGGTTCAGTCGTTACGATCTTGTGAATGGAGTCCTCCAACGAACTGAAATGAAGTTGGTTTTGAATGACAATTGCTATCTTAGTCTGCTGAAGCTTTGCATTGAGGATAAGGGTATGAATATGAACAAGCTGAGATGTGCTGACAAGTCAATGTACGAGGTCATTATGCATTACATCTATTGGGCTTTATGTGACGAAGATAGGTTTTTTTCGTGGGATTGGCCTTTTTTGATTGTCATGGATGAAATCATGGAAGATGCTGACAAGATTGCTAAAGAACATCCTGAATTTCGCTCCAGGGGATGTCTCGGCTATAATTGTTTCTAAGACATTACTTGAGATGAAAAAGAATATCATAATGGAATCCCTGGAAAAGGCTCTGGATTCCCTCGCCATCAGTACGATGGGCGGAGTGAGGGAAGTCAGGCATTTCCACCCGTCAGGGCTTGCAATGCCTAACGGCTCCCACATACAGCGTGGGGGCTACCTTGCGGAATGTCGCAGAAACGCCGAATCGTTCACCCTCGATGATGGTGTACACGGTGAACAGTACAGGTTTTTGGACTACCGCGGAGGCGTGATAGTCCTGCCGACGGCTATCAACGCTGTGGAGATGTCGCGAAACGCAGTCATGGACAAGGTGAAGCAGGTTGTCATGACATATGGGAACAGGCTCAGGAAAGGGCGTGTCGTCCGCGAACCCTTGGATAGCGAAGGCACGGAACACATTGTCGCATACAGCGTGGGAGAATCCTTCACAGGCAAGTTTGTCGGTGACAATGGGGAAGTGTACGGCGAGAAGTCGCTGTCCGTGGAGGTGAACGGACTTTCAGGCAGGTCGCTTCTCAGGCTTGCCGAGATGCTCGCCGATGCTTTCGTGCAGGAAACTGTACTCGTCAAGGATTTGAACACGGGCAAAATCTACCTCGCCGACCCGATTCCGTCTGGGACGGCTGTGATAACCTTGTGAATGAAATAAGGGAACTATATACCTGATGACACAAAATATTGAAAAATCAGAAAATATTTGCATATTTACAATACCGTAAAATATTTATGAATATATGATTTAATGAGATGGATAAAAAGGCTATAAAATTAACAGATGCTAATTTAGAAAAGGATGTTCGCTCTTCATTAAAAAGAATAGTGGAAGAACAAGAAAATGGCAATCTTTCGCTTGACAATGTCAATGGCATAAATGTTGAATTTATTGAAAGGGACAAAATACTTTCTATTATCGATGTTATATGGGAACTTCTTTCAGTCTTACATGAAAATATTGGTGGGATAAAGACATATAAAAGCAAAAATCAATTTGCAAAGATTGTGAAATATGCAAAGATTGCATGTTACAATGGAGAAATTGTGGCATGCGCAACCTATCGAAAAATGGAGGATAGCTTTAAAATGGTTGCGATTGGCTGCAATCGAGAAGCAAGCGGAAAAGATGGCTTGCAAAGCATAATAAAAGACGATATTTTGATAGTTGATTATCGTTTTTGGGCTGAAGTAAGTGGCGCAATAGAGCATTATTTCAAGAAATATAATGGATACCCTATGCCAAATTTATTGGTGCCTAAAATACTTCAAGTAAGCGAAGAATCAATAAGGCTTTCGCCAAAAGATTTAGAACATTACGAAAGATTGATTGCAGATGAGTGGTATGAAAAGATGATTTTTGGAATAAAAAGCGAAGAAGTTTTTCAAGAGACGCTAAAGGCTGTTGATGATTATTCTAAATTTTTGAGGGAAGTGAACAAAATTAGTGAAAACGCAAACAACGGATTAAGATATACGCTAAAACAAGCGGTGTATATTGTAGAAAACATATATAGGGCTCATGAAGAAGATGGATTTAACGAACTTGTACCTTCTTGGTATGAAGCGCTATGTGAGGCAAAAAGAACACTGATACAATCAGAAAAAACGCAAACAATAGAAGATTATATAGAATACTGTGATTATTTGCTTGAAACAATGCCAATATTAAAACTTCATACCCTATCAGTTTAATGTTGTGCCATTATGTATATAATTACCTGAAATAATTGCAATTATTGAAAAATCATCCAGTAGGCAATGAGAATCTCCATGTGTTAAAATGAAATTTGTATCTTTGTCGCCCATTTGGCGCAAGCCGGATGTTGTTCTTTGAAAGTCTTGTATGTCAGAAAGTTTTTGATGTCATCGTAATGATACTCTTCTTTCTTGATTCTGATTTCGTTGATAGTCTTTTGCACTCGAAATTATTTAATATTTTAATTTTTTTATTCCGCTGGCGCTTTTTGCCGGCAAAAATGATCAGAGGACAAATAACTTAATCAATAAAAAAAAGAAAGGTAAAAATTATGAAAAACAATCAAAAAATGAATGACATGAACGTGAATGCTAACACTGTTAAGATGAATGCTTATGCTTCATCCAAGCTCGAAAGAGCTTACTTGGCTCTCAGAGCTGAAAAAAGTAGTGCCAACCAGAACGCCTTTGGCGAGGCAGTTAGTGGTCTGGTGAAATTGGTGGCTAATAAGTATGAAAAGGACATCCACGACAGAGCCGTGGAATGGAATGACCTCTTTAATGAGGGCATGGAGGCCGCTTTCGCTGCTGCCGATTCTTTCGACGGTAGGGGAACCTTTGAGGGATATGCAATTTCCCGCATTCGTTTCGCTATACTTAATTGTATTAGCGACTACAACGGATTGGTTCGCTTGCCCGGGAAGCAGTCGCTTCTCGTGTCTAAGATTAAAAAGGAATTTGGTAAATTGACTCAGGATTTGGAGCGCACGCCAACCCTTGACGAGGTGGCCGATTCCTTGAAGATGGATGCCGAGAAGATTGCCCGCCTTTATGAACTCTCTTTGCCAATTATCGACATCGATGCCGATGATGACGAAGAGGAAGAATGCTACGCTCGCTGCCTCGATATTTACGGGGCTGATGACAGTTTGCGTGAATTGCTCTTCAACCGACGTGATGTGCTTCAGTATCTGGACGCACTTTCCGAAAAGAGAAGACTGATTGTGTGCTGCTATCATGGCATTGACACCGAAAAACTTAGCTTCACCGCTATTGGCGAGATGTTGAACATTTCACATGAGGCAGCCCGCCAACAGTACAACAAGGCTTTGGAACAGCTCCGCCGCGCTTAGGAGGCGGATGGATGGAATATGTGCGCATAAAATTCCGTCTGGAAACCAGAAAAAGACGTCTTCGGACGTCTTTTTTTCTCAAAGGTTTTAGGCTTTTCAAAATTTCTGATTCTTTTTCTTTGGGAAATAAACTGAAATGCTCATTTTTTGTCATTCCCTCTTGCAATTGCACAAAACCGGCGGTATATTACCTATGAAAAATGAAAAGATTATGATTGCAGTATTGATGAATAGCCTTAATGAGACGAAATTTTTGCTTGGTCAAGACATTCTGTTTGGGTTGCTGGCTACGTCTAATGCCAATTTGTGAAAAAAAGTTTCTGCTCCGCCCCCTCCGTAACGATGCATACCGCTTATCTTTGCCGCCGAAAAGCATAAGAAACGGTATTTTTAGGACTGCCGTCCGTCAGTTTTCCAAAATAACATCAAAAAATTCAATCAATGGTTTGCAAAACGATTATAATGTTCGAAAAGACAGGGCGAAAGCCTGTCGCAAAAGAACCTTCTATAGACGAAAAGGTACTGGAATTTGCCGAAACATACGCAAAAAAGGTACT
>JAZQMX010000053.1:0-44166 GCA_045627065.1 Bacteroidales bacterium
GATTTGGACAAGAAAATCAAGGACTATTCACCTGAAGAATTGGATTTGTTCCTCAATTCGCCGCAAATCAAACTGAAAAACCCGCCGAAAAACTGGCCGAAAAGCGCCAAATACGAAGGCCTGATTCCGCGCATGTACCGCAGCATCATCAATTCGGAAGAAGGTCTGCTCCATGCCGCCGTGCTCAACCCGATGCTCACCATGGGCACCTGTCCCGATTGCCAAGGCACACGCCTCAACCCGACCATCCTTTCCTGCAAAATCAATGGGAAAAATATCGCTGAAGTCACGGCCATGAGCATCGCCGATTGCAAGGTTTGGATGGAAAGTATCGAAAATCCTTTGGCCGAAGACATCAAGCACGCCACCATCGAAAGGCTTTCGGCTTTGGAAGAAATCGGTCTCGGCTACCTCACCCTCGACCGCGCCATCGGGACGCTTTCGGGCGGCGAAGCGCAACGCTGCAAGATCGCAAAATACATCAACTCATCGCTTTCCGACGTCATGTATATCCTCGACGAACCGAGTGTCGGCCTGCACAACCACGACATCCTGCTGATGCAGAACTCCGTCAAGAAACTGAAACAGCACGGCAACACGGTCATTTTGGTCGAGCACCACAAGGACATGATTAAGATTGCCGACCATATCATCGACATGGGTCCAGGTGCTGGTGCCGATGGCGGTCAGATTCTTTTTGAAGGCAGTTACGAAAAATTGCTCCAAAGCCACACTTTGACAGGCACGAGATTGAGTGCATCAAAGCAACTGAAAGAGCAACTCAGGACGCCTACCGATTGGTTCCATTTGGAACATGCCAACCTTCACAACTTGAAGGACATCACTATCGACATGCCGCTCGGCGTGATGACTGCCGTGGTCGGCGTGGCCGGTTCGGGCAAGAGTTCGCTCATGGAGTGTTTCATGAAATCTTATCCCATCCCCAACGACATCGTCTATATCAGCCAGAAAAACATCGGCATCAGTCTGCGCTCGACGCCAGCTACTTATCTTGAAGTCGCCGACGACATCCGCAAACTTTTCGCCAAGGAAAACAAGGTGAAGATGGATTTGTTCTCCTTCAACGGTAAAGGCGGCTGCCCAGTCTGTCAAGGCAAAGGCGTCATCGTCTCCGATATGGCTTTCATGGATTCCATCGAGACAGTCTGTGAAGCCTGCGGCGGTCTCCGTTACTCCAACGAAGTGCTTGAATATAAGGTGCAAGGCATGAACATTGCCCAAGTCATGGACCTCACGGCCGAGAAAGCATGCCAGCTGTTTGCCGGCACCGTGATTGCCGAAAAGTTGGAGCCTTTGCTGCAAGTCGGATTGAGTTATCTCCATCTCAACCAATCGCTTTCAACGCTTTCGGGCGGCGAGTTGCAGCGCATCAAACTGGCCTCCTATTTGCGTAACAAAGGCAAGATTTTTATCCTCGACGAGCCTTCCGACGGACTTCACCTCAACGATATCGACCGCATCCTCCGTTTGTTCGACGAGATGGTCGAAAAAGGCAACACGATTTTCCTCATCGAGCACAACTTGGAGATGGTCAAGTCGGCCGACTACGCCATTGAACTCGGGCCGGGCGGTGGCAACATGGGCGGCGAAATCCTTTTTGCCGGCACGCCTAAAGCCATGACGGAATGTAGTGCATCGGTTACGGGACCTTACCTCCTCAAAGAATAACATCATGCAGAAAAACATCCTCATAGTCGGGCTCGGAGGAGCCGCAGGAAGCATCCTTCGTTATTTGGCCACCCTCGCCGGCAACGCCTTGCATTGTGCCTCGTGGGTTGCCACATTGAGTGCCAACGCCATCGGCTCGTTCCTCATCGGGCTTTGCATGGCCGCTTGCACGAGTGGCGACTGGAAACTCATGCTCACCGTCGGACTTTGCGGCGGCTTCACCACCTACTCCACTTTCTCGGCGCAGTCGTTCGAGATGCTTCGTGCCGGCAACTATCTTGAAGGCGGAGCTTACATCCTCGGCACATTGTTATTGTGCCTCGTGTGCGTATGGGTTGGCATCTACGTCGGCGGCAAAGCGGCTGCATAAGTTGTTCAAACGGACATATTTCAAGTCAAAAAATTCTTGTATATTAAGGTTTTTTCCCTATCTTTGTGACTTTATTTATAAGCATTCAAGTTATGAAAAGATTTCTGAGAATTGGGCTATTGATTACCGCGATGTTTGCCATCGGGCGACTTTCAGCTCAGACAGATGTTTATGCCACCATCACGATGAACGATGGCTCGTCACAAAATTATCAACTCGACGAGAACTGCCAAATCAAGTTCGGCAGCGAGGATTTCCTTTGGATTATCACGCCAGATGGCAAGGAGAGTATCCAAATCGCCTTGAACGACATCCGGAAAATCACTTTTGACGACCTCACAGACATCAATGAAGATGTCGCTAACACGTTTGCAATCTTCCCAAATCCTGTTCATAATCAATTCGTTGTCAAAGGACTGAACAAAGCTGCAACGATGAGCATTTACGCTATCGACGGCCGTTTGGTGCGTCAATGTCAAGTCGAAAACGGACAAGTCATCGACATCGCCGACTTGAATTCAGGGCTTTATCTGGTCAATATCGGAAGTCAAAACCTCAAAATGATGAAGCTATGAGAAAGATACTGAACATTTTGATTTGCCTCGCATTTGCCTTGGGCGCAAAGGCACAACAAGAGCAGATTTACATTCACAGCAACGGCAGCGTCATCTACCAAAACGGGACTTCGGATGTCGAAAACATGCAATTCAGCGGTCACTCGACCATAATTAACGCCCAACAAGGCAACAGTACATTTAGCATCACTTCGATTGACAGCATCACTTTCGGCAGACAAGAACTTCCGCCTCCTGGCGACATGGTTATCATCACCTTTAATGGGAATGATGTTCAAGTGGAAAATCCCTACAGTGGGGCTGGCGTGACAGTAAACCACAACAACGCCAACGTGGTTGTCAACTCCACAAAAAGCGATGTAACCTATAGATTAACAGGAAATTCATCAAACGGTTCCATCGTCTTCGGCAGCAGCTCCGACTTCACCCTTCAACTCTACGAACTCAGCCTCAGCAGCTCGACGACCTCTGCCATCGACATCATTACAGAAGTCACAGCAGAAGTCATCCTGACCGGCGCATCATCCTTGACCGATGGTGCCAATGGCGAGCAAAAAGGCACCTTCACCACTTCCGGGACCTTGCTTTTCAACCAAGACTTCGGCACACTTACCATCATCGCCAACAAAAAGCACGGCATCAACGCTGAAGGCGACGTTCAACTGATGTGCGGCAACATCCACATCGAAAGCGCTGACAATGACGGCATTCACTGCAACTCATTTCTTGAGGCCGGTGGCACGCTCATCATCTCAGAAACAGGTTCAGATGGCATCGACTGCTCAAGCGACTTCACTATGCAATACGGCTCGATCACTATCACCAGTACGGAAGAAGATGTGAAAGCCATCAAAGCCAATGGCACGATTCGCATCAACGGAGGCACCCTCGACTTGACCCACTTGGGCGATGTTTCGAAAGGCATCAAATGCGACGGAGAAATCATCATCAGCGGCGGCGACATCACCATCGAATCAGCCGGAAGCACGGTTTTGGTCCAAGAAGAAGGACAGAACATCCCTTCCTACTGCACAGCCATCAAGAGCGACACCGACATCACCATCACTGGCGGCACCTTCCATATCACCCTGCCCAGCTCGAACCACGGCGGCAAGTCGATCAGCGCCGACGGCAACATCACCATCAGCGACGGCAACATCACCATCGAGACCCACGGCGACGGCGCAGCCTACACAGTGAGCGGCGACACCAAAGACTCCTACACCTCATCATGCCTCAAATGCGACGGCAACATGGAGATTCTCGCAGGCACCTTCAACCTCACCAGCACGGGCAAAGGCGGCAAAGGCATCAACGCTGGCGGCACCTTAACCATTGGCACGGCCGGTGCTTCTAACGAAGAACTCACGCTCAACGTCACCACAACAGGCGAACGCATCACCGTGGAGAGCGGCGGCGGCGGTTGGTGGCCAGGAGGCGAAGGCGAATACGCCAACCCGAAAGCCGTGAAAAGCGAAGGCGACCTCACCATCAACAGCGGCAATATCAACATCCTTTGCAGCCAAACCCAAAACGAAGGCGGCGAGTGCCTCGAAAGCAAGGCCTATCTCACCATCAACGGCGGCAATATCGAAGCCTACTCGAAGAAAGACGATGCCGTAAACGCCACACGCAACATCACCATCAACGGCGGCAACTACTACGTCCACAGCGATGCCAACGACGGCACCGACTCGAACGGCACCATGTTCCTCAACGGAGGCTTCCTCATCAGCAACGGTTCGCGCCAGCCCGAAGAAGGCTTCGACTGCGACAACAACCAATTCAAGGTCACAGGAGGTACCATCATTGGCACGGGCGGCGGCACCAGTAATCCTACACAAAACGTCTGCACACAACCCTCGCTGAAAATCAACACGCAAGCCGGCTACGCCATTCAGATACTCGGCTCTTCGGGTGAAGTGATTGCCACCTATCAATGCCCCGAATTCACAGGCAGCGGAGGCGGTGGCGGCGGACCTGGTGGTGGCGGCGGCGGCAACAGCATGGTCATGCTCTTCAGCGACCCGAAGCTGCAAACGGGCAGCAGTTATACCGTGAAATACGGCGGTACCATCAGCGGCGGCACCAACACGAACGGCTATTACACTGGTAACATCACCTACAGCGGAGGCCAACAAACCACCGTCAACGTAAATTCAATGCTCACCACCGTCAGCGCAGGCGGTGGCGGCGGTTGGTAATCCGCCATAAGAAAACCAAACGATATTTTTCCTATTTTTGCCTCAAAATCACAACACTATCATGAGGCAAATCGAGACTTCACTACAAACCTATATCGAGCAAGAAATCTTGCCCATTTACAAATATTTTGACGCCGCTCACCAGCGCGACCATGCTGATGACGTGATTCGTCGCAGCCTCGCTCTGGCTGAACATTACGACGTGAATATCAACATGGTATATGCTATTGCGGCATATCATGACACAGGCCTTTGCGAAGGCCGCGACACGCACCATCTCGTATCGGGACGCATCATCAGAACAGACGAGCAACTGAGCAAATGGTTCAACGAGCAACAAATCGAGACCATGGCGCAAGCCGTCGAAGACCATCGTGCCTCTGCCGACCACGAGCCGCGAAGCATTTATGGCAAGATTGTTGCTGAAGCCGACAGGCTTATCAACCCCGACAAAGTGATGATTAGAACCATTCAGTATGGCCTTGACCATTATCCCGAGCTCGACCGAGAAGGTCAATTCGAACGATTCCACAACCATATGTTAGTGAAGTATTCCGATTATGGTTACCTCAAGCTTTGGCTACCTGAATCGGAAAACGCCGCTCAACTCGAGATTCTCAGGCAGACCATCCGCGACGAGAAAAAACTAAGAGAAGCTTTCGAAAAATTTATATATCTTTGTACCTTATAAATTAAGAGAAAAATGGTCACGAAATTTGAACCCATAACAGGTAAAACCGCTGAAATCATCGAGGCGCTGATGGCCTCTGAAGATATGCCCATTTCCGACAGCCTGAGATTCAAACTGCGTCTTTGCATCGAAGAAGTGGTCGAAAACATCGTCAGTTATGCATACGACGGTGGCAATGGCTGGGTTGAAGTAGGCACCCAACTTGACGACAACACCCTCACCATCACCTTAAAGGACGAAGGTATCCCTTTCAACCCATTAGAGAAGCAAGACCCCGACATCACCCTTTCAGCCGAAGAAAGGCAAATCGGCGGTTTAGGCATCTTCCTGTGTAAGCAGATGATGGACAAACTTGAATATGAACGCCATGAAGGCTGCAACGTATTAAAGATGATAAAACAATTAAAGTAAAAGGACTGCTGTCTCATTCCTAACGCGACAAACAAAGAAACTAATATATGAAAATCACAATCAGCCAAATCGGCAACAAGCAACTGGCCGTCCTTGAAGGCCGTCTCGACACCACTAATGCGCTTCAGTTTCAAGAAGACATAAAGCCGCTGATGGAAGGCGAAATGCCCGACATCGAAATCGACTGTACCGATATGGAGTATACCTCATCGCAAGGTCTGCGCATCTTCCTCATGCTTCAAAAAAGCGTCAACGCACGCAAAGGCAAGATGGTGATGAAAAACATGAAGCCACAAGTCAAGGAAGTGTTTGATATTACAGGTTTCTCCAACATCATCAGCATCATCTGACACTACCCCGTATCAGAAGCGACATGCGCATCGTCAACGAGATAAGATACGAAAGGCAAGCCATCGGTCTGGAAGGCGTCCCTAACGCCCGCCAGCTTGGCTCATACGTCAGCAAAGATGGCAGACGTATCAAGCATGGCGTGCTGATTCGCAGCGGCGTACTCAGCAAAGCCACCGACCACGACCTGAAACTGCTGAAGGAAAAATACCACGTCAACTACGTTTTCGACCTACGCACCGCCTACGAGGTGAACCGTTGGCCCGACCGCACCATCGAAGGTGCCACCTACGTCAACATGCCTATTGCCGACGACAACAACAACTTCTACCAGCTCATTCTGGAAGCACCTGGCGACACGACCGAAGAGAAGCTCATCCACTTCGCCTTGAACCCTAAGGCTAACGGCATGATGAAACAACTCTATCTCGGAATGGTCAGCGACGAATATTGTCAATTGCAATATGCCGCCCTACTCGACCGCATCCTCCGTTCGGAAGGCACCATGCTCTGGCACTGCACGCAAGGCAAGGACCGCACAGGCTTAGCCACAGCTTTCTTATTGGCGGCTTTGGGATTCGACAGAAAGACCATCGTAGATGACTTTGCCCTAACCAACGTTCCGTACCAACCCAATATCGACAGACTAACTTTAAAGCTCAAAGCATTAGGTGCACCGAGCTATGCCTTCGAAGCCATTCAAGCCGAAGAAGGCGTGAGCGTTAAAAACTTCGAAGCCGCATTAGATTATATCGACCAAGCATACGGCTCGATGGAAAACTACATCAAAGAGATTTTCGTCCTCACCGAAGACGAACTCAACACACTGAAAGACAAATTTTTAGAATAAAGACATGAGCAACAACTACGGCCTTGACCTTCACTGCCAGATGATCCTCGACGAATATCGAGACAACATCGATTCTTTCAGAAAGATGAAAGAAATCGTAAAGAAGCAGATGGAGGATTGTATCGAAGCAAACGGACTATATGTGAACGCCATCGAAGCACGCGTCAAGACCGAACAAAGTCTTGCCGGCAAATTAGAGTTGAAAGGGCAAAAATACAACAGCCTCAGCGACCTTACCGACATCCTCGGAGCTCGCATCATCACATTCTATACCGATGAAGTAGATAAGATTGCTGCCTTGATGGAGAAGACCTTCGACGTGGATTGGAGCAACACCATCGACAAGCGCAAGCTCGTCGATCTCGACCGCTTTGGTTACATGTCGTTGCATTACATCTGCCGCATCCCCAAATCACTCTATTCCGACCCCGAGCACCCCGAGATAAACGAATATCGCTTCGAGATACAGATGCGTACTGCCTTACAACACGTTTGGGCGACCATGTATCACGACACGGGCTACAAATCGGGTGTCGAGATTCCAGAAGAATATCTTCGCAACCTCAACCGCTTGGCCGGTTTGCTTGAATTGGCCGATGAACAATTCAGCAAGATCCGTATCGAGATCACCGACTATCGTCGTCATGTCCAATCACTTGTGGCCGATGGCAACTTTGATGCCGTTGCCCTTAACGGCGACACGTTCCGTAGTTTTCTGCAGCTCAATCCTTTCAGGAAACTCATGGAGCGCATCGCATCCATCAACCAAGCCGAAATCATCGAAGACAGTCTCATCAAGTATCTGAACGTGCTGCTTCAGATGGGATTCCAGACTTTGGGCGATGTCGAACGCATGATTAAGGAGAACAGCGAGGCGGCCTATCAGTTGGCCCTCCATCAGCTGGCCGGCACCGACCTTGACATTATCGCCAGTTCGCTCGCCATCCACAATCTTTGCATCGCCAGTATCATCAAACAAGGTTATGGCGAAGTCGGACTGAAATTCTTCTACGAGACCCTTTACGGGCCAAGCGACTATAACGTCCAACGCGCACAACGGACACTTCAACAAGCCAACAGAATCAACATAAAATAAAACACAAAATCCTCCAGCCATGGGCAACAAACACATCGACTCGAGCCTTTTAGACAAAGCGATTCTCTTTGCAGTGAAAGCACATTGTAACACCGAACGTCGTGGCAAAGGCTACCCTTACATCATACATCCATTGGAAGCTGCCGAAATCGTAGCCTCCATCACCCCCGACCAAGAGTTATTGGCAGCTGCTGTTTTACACGACACCGTGGAAGACACCGACGCGACCATCGATGAGATCCGTGCCGAATTCGGCGACCGCGTCGCCAATATCGTAGCCGACGAAAGTGAAAAACGCGAACCCAACTACGACAAAGTAGCATCGTGGCGCTCACGCAAGGAAGCCGCCATCAACCATCTCCGACATGCTTCACGCGACTCCAAGATTGTGGCCTTGGGCGACAAACTGTCGAACATCCGCGCCATCGCCCGCGACTACCAAGAACTGGGCGACCAACTTTGGGACCGTTTCCACGCCCCTAACGGCAAAGCCGACCACGAATGGCATTACCACGGCCTCGCAGAAGCCCTTTCAGAACTCGCCGAGACATACGCATACAAAGAATTTGTTGATTATGTCAACCAGGTATTCGGCAAGAAGGAAAGATCTGCCGTACTCATCAATATGGACGACTATGAAGAAAGCGGCGATGGATACACCGCCATCAGCTATAACCACAAGGACGGTCATACGATGGTGAAACTATACAACGATTTCATCCCTTCCGGTGTGCCAGAAAGAGAACTCGAAATCGCCTTCAAACTCATCAAGATGGGTGTCCAGACACCCTTCCCCGGACGTTTCGTCACCGACGGGAAACGCTTCGGTGCAGAGTTCCAACGCATCAGTCCCAAACGTTCCTATGCACGTGCCATCTCGCAAGAACCTGACAAGCTCGAGCACTACGCTCTTCGCTTCGCCGAGCAATGCAAGAAATTGCACGAAACGCCTTGCGAAACGACGCTGTTCCCTTCTATGATTGACATATACAGACGCGCAATCACCAACACAAAACATTTTAGCCAAGAAGAGAAAAACAAAATGATGGCCTTCGTCGAGCAGCTGCCAATGGCAACCACCTGTCTCCACGGCGACCTTCATATCGGCAACATCATCACCAACGACATGGAAGACTGGTGGATCGACCTCGGCGACTTCTCCTACGGTCACCCGTTGTTCGACCTCGGCATGGTCTATTTCACGGCCAAATGCAACGAAGATGATCTGACGATGCGGCTCTACCATATCACCAATGCCCAATATTCCCAATTCTGGGATATCTTCATACGTGCCTATCTCGGCACCAACGACGAAGCCGAAATCGCTGCCCGCGAAGCTGAAATCGCAAAATACGCTGCCTTGAGGATGGTCATCATCAGCGGTTTCGACGAATTGCATCCTTCAATGAAATCATTCATAAACAAACATCTATTATCATGAGAAAAGTATTATTATCCACACTTCTACTCCTCGCTAGTTTTGCCTTTGCGCAGAACAACGAAAACGGCATTCAAATGAGCCTCAACGAGGGCGACACCCTCCGCTGGAAGCCCGAAATCCAATGCAACGACATTCACTACAACGTACAAGGTTCACGCACCATCAAGATGCAGCCTCTCAGAGGTGGCAAGATCCAGATCGTGGGTCTCAAGGCTGGTGTCGCCTATCTCAACATCGGTTGCCCCGACACCACCTACAATATCAAATTCATCGTCAACGACCCAGTAAAGCTTGCAGCCGAAAAAGTGACGATGGAGAAGCCTGAGATACTGCCTTTTGACGGCAAGTACGCCTTCAATCCACCAACCGACAATTTCTTCATCACATGCTCCGACCCAGGCAACCACAGCGTGATTACACGCATTAAAATCGGCGCAGAAGAAGCCATCAACGACGGTCACGGCACCGACCGTTACTGGAACGTCGAGACTGGCAAGAACTACTACTACCGTCCTGATGCACAAGGTTGGACCGACGACGTCGACTGGGACTTCGAAGCCTTCGGCGAAAGCTTTTTCCCTCTCAACTCACTCGTCAGAGAAGTCAACATCGATAGCCTGGCCAACTACTATGTCGGCAATGAAGTCGTCACCGGCATCGACTGCTGGCATTTCTTCGTCGAAAGAGAAGACGGCAACGTCATCCAATATTGGGTCGACCCTGCCAACGGCTGCACTATGAAAAGACAAATGAACCTCGACACCCCACACACCGTCACGCTCTACAACCTCAACTACCACAAGTGGGAATTTGGTCCAAGATACAAGAAATCATTACACGACAAAACGAGATAACAACACGTTTTTTTCTTACTTTTGCAACGCAAAAAAAGCAACATTATCACATAACAAACATACACAATGGAAAACGAAGAATTAAAAAAGACTCCATTTAACCAAATCCATCACGATTTGGGTGCCAAAATGGCTGAATTTGCTGGTTACGACATGCCTATCCAATACTCAGGCTTAGTCGAAGAACACAACAACGTCCGTAACAACGTCGGTGTGTTTGACGTCTCTCACATGGGTGAATTCCGCGCCAAAGGTCCTTTGGCCAAGCAATTCCTGCAATACTGCACCGTGAACGACGTCGCTTCGCTGAGCGACGGCAAGGTGCAATACACCTGCTTGCCAAACGGCAAAGGCGGTATCGTTGACGACATGCTGATCTACCGCATCGCTGACGACCACTATTTCATGGTTCCTAACGCAGCCAACATCGACAAGGACTGGAACTGGATGAGCCAAATCGCCTCCAAGTTCGGTATGAAGCTCGGTGAAGACTTCAAGAACGAAAGCGAAGAGTGGGCACAACTCGCCGTTCAGGGTCCTAACGCTCTGAAAGCCATGCAAAAGCTCACCTCTGCCAACGTCGTTGACATGGAATACTACACCTTCCAAATCATCAACTTCGCTGGTGTTGACGATGTCATCTTCTCGACCACTGGTTACACCGGTGCAGGTGGCTGCGAAATCTACATGCCTGTTTCCGCTGCCAAGAAGATTTGGGACGCCGTGTTTGAAGCTGGTGCTGAATTTGGCATCATGCCTGCTGGCCTCGGCTGCCGCGACACCCTCCGCCTCGAAAAGGGCTTCTGCCTCTACGGTCACGAAATCGACGACACCATCAGCCCTATCGAAGCTGGCCTGGGTTGGATCACCAAGTTCGTTGACGGCAACGACTTCATCAACCGCGACCTCTTCGCAGCACAGAAAGCCAATGGCGTGAGCCAGAAGATTGTCGGCTTCGAGATGATCGAACGCGGCATCCCTCGCAACGGCTACGAAGTGTGCGACGCTGAAGGCAACACCATCGGCATGGTCCGCTCAGGTAGCCCTTCACCTTCAACCGGCAAGAACATCGGTACCGCTTTGGTATGCAAGAACCACAGCAAGAAAGACACCGAAATCTTCATCAAGATCCGCAACAAGCTCGTCAAGGCTGTCGTGGTGAAGATGCCTTTCCTCGCCTAATTCTACAACCACACGAATCAGAAAGTCGCTCCAAAACGGGGCGACTTTTTTGTTTGACTGTCTGCCATTTTTTCCGATTTTTGCAGCGGTATGGAACTTGCACAAGGCAAAGGCATGGACGAAAAGCAAGAAAGACGTAAATTCGTAGGCAGCCTCATCATCCCGCTGTTCATCGTGATGATCATGTGGCTGACGAAGCTCACCGAGGTCTGTTACGACATCGACTTGGGCCGTTGGGGCCTTGTCCCCCACACCGCACGAGGCCTCATCGGCATCTTCACCATGCCTTTCCTCCACGGCGGCTGGGAGCATCTGCTCGCCAACACCGTCCCCATCTTGGTACTTGGTACGGCATTGTTCTACTTCTACCCTTCCCTCTCCTTCCGCGTACTACTCATCACCTATTTGGCCAGCGGGCTGTTTACCTGGTGCATCGGAGCGCCCGGCAGCACCCACATTGGTGCCAGTGCCTTGGTCTATGGCCTGAATCTCTTCCTCATCGTCAGCGGATTCATTCGCGGCAACCGCTCGCTCACCGTCATCTCGCTCATCATGGTTTTCCTCTACGGCAGTTTCCTCTGGGGCATGATACCCTCGTTAGCCATCCCGCAAAACATCTCGTGGGAAGGTCACCTTGCAGGGGCAATAATCGGCGTGTTTTTGGCTATCATCTACCGCAAGGAAGGCCCGCAGAAAGACGAGCACCATTGGGACGATGACGACGATGACGACGAAGAAAATGATGATTCGGACACTAACGGTCCAGATGGCGAAAAGCCCTATTGGGATGTACCCACCCCATCAAATGATGATTTGACGGTGGTTTATCGGGTGAGACATTAAATGATAAATCTGTTATTTATCACTATAATGTCCTTCTGAAGTCAAGACAAGAACCGTTACTACATCATCATAGATGTCATAAACCAGCCTGTCTTTTTTGTTAATAGCACGAGAATAGGTCACATCATTTCCACCCTTCAAAGGTTCTGGATGTCCAGTGCCAGTACGCGGATGAATTTGCAATTCGTCCAACAATTTGCATACTTTCTTAAATGAAGGCGGGTCAGATTTCTTGAACTTGGCGATGGACTGCTTAGCAGCTTCTGTAAAATCGAGATTATAGGTCATAGCGATTCCAAGAAGCTGTGGAGTTCATTGCTATCTGCGCAGCGCACGCATTTCCCTTCTTGCCATTCTTTTCGTCCTTGCTCAATTTGCCGTTGGGTTTCCTCGTCGAATAGGACATTTTTATCTATCGAAGAAATCCTAAACAATTCTTTTCCTCGATATAAAATAATCTGAACGCCTTGGGCCACTTCATCCAAATACTTCTTTTGGTTTTGCCGGAATTCAGTTGTTGTGATTTCAATCGTTCTCATCTTGTAATGTTTTTGTACAATTATCGTGCAAAAATACTGCTTTTTCGGGAAATCCAACAAGTTTTACCTGAAAAAGAAGCGAACTCACTCTATCGCATCGATCACCTGTCGGGCGATGGTCGTCATGCCGTCGGCTGTAGGATGCAACCATGATTTCTGGATGCCACTCAAATCGATGCAGGTGACGTCATAATGTTCCATGACAGTATGTACAGATTCTTCGGCTTCGGCACCCAATTCAGTGTCGAACAGGAAATAGACCTTTGCGTTGGGATATAGGCTTCTGAGGCCATCACACATCTTCGCCAAAGCGGGACGGAATGTACAAAGGTCTTCCTCGGTCCAGCCAGCATATTGGTATTCGCCCATAGGTGCCTCATCCCACACATCATTGGTACCGCCAAACACAAAGATGACATCAGGATTGCCCAAGTCGTCCATACGACGCAAGAAAGAATGCGCGCCATAATAGTTCGCATAATCCATATTGCATATCAAGGAGCCGGAGAAGGAGTTGTTGCGTTCCAATTCCCATTCCTTCGCTTGCATCACCTGATGCCACCACATCTGCTCTACCGAAGTCACATCGATATGGTTGTTGGGCGGCAACTGGTACCAGACGTCATTCTCTTCGGGCGTCACATAACCCTCGAAGGTGGAATAGCTATCGCCCAAGATCGAGAATGTCATCGTTTTTTCAATGGGGTCTTTTGTACATGACATTTGTGACAAAGCGACAAGCAACATCACAAAATGCAAAAGTCTCCTTTTCATGGCATCTTAATCCTTAACGATACATTTCGTGACGGTTCCGCTTTCGGTATGCAGCACGACAAAGCAAACGGAAGCATCCATATCTCTGAGATTCAGTCTCATATCGGAAACGTTATCAACGCTTTCGACCAAAAGGAGCTGGCCGTAAAGATTATAGACCTCGACTTCCTTGATGCCTTCACCCTCAATGATGAGGTAATCGTGGGCGGGGTTAGGATAAACCTTGAAGTCGTTTTCGCCATTACTCATGACGCCATCGAAATAGCTCAGGTTGGCGACCAGGTTCCTGTTGCCTTCGACGGTGAAGGTGTATTCTGGTTCGGTGGAAACGATCTCGCCGTTTTCGGTCCAATTCTCGAAAGTGAAATAGGTGGCAGGTTGGACGGAAAGAGTGACGCTTTCGCCAAGTGCGTAATTACCTGTTCCCGTTATCGTTCCACCATTTTCCGGGTTGGTTACCGCAATGATTTCGTATAAGGAAGGCGAGAAGTTTGCGGTCAGATGTCGGTCTTCGGTAACGACAAACGAGTAGAAACTTTCCGTTGACACGACAGTACCGTTTTCACTCCAATTGTCGAAGACAAAGTCTTCATTGGCCCGAGCCAAAATAGCACAAGTCTGTCCGTAGCCGAAATTGCCGCCGCCACTTACGCTTCCCATTTCTGGGTCGCAATCGACGATGACATCGTAGGTCCCCGTTTCGAAATGGGCGACCATATTTGCATTTTCCGTCACGCTGAAAGTGTAGGATGCTTCGGTGGAGACTTGCGTCCCGTTATTGGTCCAATTCACGAAGGCGTAACCTGGGTTAGGCGTGGCAGTAACCGTGCACGACTGGCCATGGATGAAGGTGCCTCCGCCATTGGTGGTACCTCCTGAGATTGGGCTCGCCGAAGTCGTAATGGTATAGCTGTTCTGGCTGAAGTTAGCCACGAAGTTCAGGTTGCCTGTAACGATGAAAGTGAAATTGGCGTTGGTGGATACCTGCAAGCCCTCAAGGGTCCAGTTCACGAAACTGTAGCCCGTATTGGCCGTAGCGTGAATAGTGCAGGATTGTCCTTGGAAGTAGCTGCCGCCTCCCGTAGTTGTTCCTCCCGTGGCTGGGTTTGACGAAGTCGTGACGGTGCAAATCGGATTGGATTGGAAATGGGCCACCAGAGTACGGTCTCCGTTAACGGTGAAGTTATAGTGCGCATCAGTGGAGACCTGTGTTCCGTTTTCGGTCCAATTCACGAAGGTATAACCTAAACTCGGCGTGGCAATGACGGTGCAAGCTTCGCCTTGGTTGTAGGTGCCGCCTCCGCTCACTGTTCCGCCTTCGCTTGGGGTGGCCGAGACGCTGACAGTGTAGTTGACGGAAGCATTTATCGGGTGGATGTTGAATACGGCATAGTTGCCCGAATTGAACTGATGGCCGGAGACATTCAAGGCACCAATAGTGAAAAAGCCATTTCCTGTGCCGCTCCATCCCCAGTTAAAATGGAACTGGTCGTTGGCGTTGTAGCCATCGCAAACGAAGCTGTGACCTGCGCCATCGGCAGTCCAACCGCTGTAATGGATAGGATAGCCTTGATCCAACGAGGCTTTGCACTGACTGATCCAAGTGTCGTTGTCATCTTTCCATTGTCCATACAAATCGTTGGCATAAAGGAAGTTGTTTCTCATGATAGCAGGGACGTCAGAAGGGATGGCGCTTGTTCCGCTAGGACCATAGCTGGCATGCATGGCCACGCCGATATGCCAAAGGAAGGTGGCAACAGCAGTGCGTTCTATTTCAGGACTCCCACTGGTAAGGATATCGGGCATATTCTCATAGTCATAAGTGGCATTCGAAAGATTTACGTATTGCATCGGATAGCCTGATGGGGTGTACGACACGCTGCCTTGTCCGTGTATGGGATATTCCCAGTAACGCATGATCTGGCCGATGGCAAGACTGGTGCAGCCCACAAAGGTATGTCCGCAAGGACCTTGTGAGTCAACAGGGCATAAATCATTGTAATAGCAATTCTGGTTCCATGTGTCTTTCAGCAAGGACTCTACTTCATTCCTGTTTCTCTCAGCCAAGAGGTTACCATCGCTTTCAACCTGCTGCCATTGGGCAGTGACGTCAGCGGTGAGATAGTCTTCTTGGATGGCCCATTCGATCTGCTCGACGAAACTGAGCAGTTGGAAGTTGAGGCCGTCAGGAATGTCGTTGATGTCGAACTGGCCTTCTTCGGAATAGCCCAAGATAGGATAGGCGCGGTCATCGGCGGAGACTAGGACAAAGCCTTTGTCGGTATTGAAGACATAGATGCAAGCCGTACCATTTGCGGCAGAAAAAACATAAGCCACATTTGCATCAGAGGAGATGTTGCTTCTGGTGTTGGTTGACAAGAACTTAGCTGCAGCTTTGCGTGCTCTTTCAATGCTGACAGGTGCGCTTTGCGCGAAAATGGTGGTAAATAACAAAAGGAGAATGAAAAAAGCCTTTTTCATGACGTCTGTGTTTTTATAGTAAAAAATAAGCATTATTCCATGACAATCAGTTCAGTCCGGCGGTTTTTCGCCTTGTTTTCTTCCGAATCGTTCGGTGCGAGCGGCTTGGTGCTGCCATAGCCCTTCGCCGTCAGCCTTTCGGCGTTGACACCTTTTTTAATAAGGGCATCTCTCACGGCAATGGCGCGTTCGGTAGAGAGCTTTTGGTTGTATGTCTCGCTACCCACGTTGTCGGTATGTCCGGCAAGCTCGACTTTCAAGTCGGGATTGCGTTGCAAGAAATCGCAGAGCATCTGTATGCCGCTTTCCGAATCGGCGGTAAGTTGTGCACTATTGAATTCGAACTGTATGTTTTGCAGCACGACAGCATCGCCTTGGGCAAACTCGAACACGTCGACAGTCTGGAGATAATTGGCTGAATCGGCGCAGAAGTCGTCGGTGAGCTGGAAGGTATAGATGTCGTAGCCGCCTTGCCCGCCCTCACGTTGCGACGAGATGAAGGCTGTCTTGCCGTCGGCGGCCACAAAGAAATTGATTTCGTCAGCGGTGGTATTGATGGGGAACCCCAGATTGACAGGCTCTTGCCACTCGCCTTTCTCGTTGCGGCGACTCACGAAGAGGTCGAAGCCGCCCATGCCCACATGTTTGTCGGACGAGAAATAGAGCGTGCGGCCATCGGGATGGATGAAAGGTGCCATCTCCATGCCGCCCGTATTGATCGGAGCACCCACGTTCTCTGCTTTTCCCCACGTGCCATCGGCGTTGCGCAAACAACGGTAGATGTCGGCATTACCCGAGCGTCGCGAGACGAAATAAAGCTCCTTGCCATCGGCACTCACGCAGGGCTGCGACTCCCAACTGCCTGTATTGACGCTCTCGCCCAACGAGCGCAGCGCGGTCCACACACCCTCTCGGCATTCGGCCACATACAAGTCGCAGCTACCGCCACGGTAACTGCCACAGCCCGTGAAATACATCTTACGGCCATCCGCCGAGACGAAGGCGGCACCCAAGTCGATATCTCCAGGCAGGCCGTTGATTCTCAGCGGCTCGACTTCGGTCCAGGCGCCATCTTCATGATGTGCGACGTAGAGCATCTCGCGAGCCAGACCTCTTTGCGCATCGAGGGTCTCCTTTCGGGTGAATATCAGCTGTTGGCCATCGAAGTGGAGCACATTCACATACTCCTCGGCCGTGGTATTCACCGCCGTTCCCAGATTCTCAGGCTTGAAGTCTACCGGATTACGCAAGGCCCACGAGCGGAACTTGGCTATACTCAAGAGTTCCTCAGCGGTATTAGCGTTGGCATCATTTCCAGAAGCCTTAGAGCGGTACCACGACAGCAAAGGAATCATTTTATCATATTGATCTCTTTCGGAATACAATCGCGACAGCGTGATAGCCGCAGGCGGAAACAGCATCGAGTCGATGGCGAGGGCCTTCTCGTAGCCCATGATGGCCAGGTCGGCATTGCCTTGCTCCATGCCCACCTCGCCTTCCATCAGCCAGGCTTCGGCAAAGTTGGGGTCGAGGGCCAGCGCTTTCACCAGCTCTTTATGTGCGTTGCCGAAGTCATGTTCCATAAAGGCATCCATGGCGGCGGCATAGGCTTTCTCGGCTTTCTTCGGATGCTGGCCGAAAAGCATAGCGCTAAGCAACAGCAAAGTCAATATGAGCAGCGACCTTCTCATTTCTTCTTACGGTCCTTATCGAGCCATTTGGCGAAATCGGCGACGAAGACGCGTGTCGTGACAGTTGGCGAGGTCTCAGCCGTGATGTAGCACTTGTATCCGTCATAGAAGCAGATGCCTTCGGTCTGGGTGCCCATCAAGGTAGGCATCTCAAGGCGTCGTCCATGGGCGGTGACGTCATCTTCATCGAAGTCGTAGATCAAGAAGAGGAAGGGTTCCCAAATCTTGTTCACATAGCCCACGATGGCGATGGCGTTGAGTTCGGGATTGTAGTCGGCACCGGTGATCAGGCCTTTCGAGTCGAACCAGTTCACCACCTTCGCGACTTGTGTCCCAGGGTGTTTTTCGAGGCGGTACATGCGTGTGGTACCCGTGACCCAGTTCTTGCTGAAGAGGTACAGATAGCGCTCGGTGGCGAAGAGTGACTCGCAGTCGTAGTCGTTGTCCTGCTTGCGTTTCTCGAAACAGGTCTGGTCTTCATAGGTCAAGAGGATCGAATCGACGGCCACGGTAGCATCGCCCTCGGCGGGCAGCTGGCTGACAGGGAACATGAAGATCTTGAGGTCTTTGCGGTTTCCCTTGTTGTTGCCACAATCCGACACGAACACGGTGGTGCCGTCGCAGCACACGTCTTCCCAGTCGTGGTTCCTGACATTCTCCAAGGTGACACGTTGCACCACCTCGAAGGTGGCGGTGTCCAAGCCATAGAGGATGGGCTTGCCGCCGCTGTCGTTGTGTGACCACAGCCTGCCGTTGTGGAAGAAGACGCCCGATGTCTCATGGACTTCGTCGGGCAAGAGTGAGCGCAAGGAAGGGTTGAACAGCACCGTAGAATAAGCGCAGGAGCCGTCGTCAACGACAGCTCCTTTGTCATAATTGGTCGCAAAGATATCCGTGCAGCCCTCCTCTTGTGCGAAGGCTGTCGCCACGTTAAGGGCTAACAGCGCTATCAGCAGGAGGCCGTGTTTCATTCCTTAGGATAGATTTCGTGTTTGGCAGCCTTCAGCGTATTCTGCAGCAGCGACACGATGGTCATAGGACCAACGCCGCCAGGGACAGGGGTGATCTTAGAGGCCACTTTATAGACCTCGTCGTAATCCACGTCGCCCTTGATGACATAGCCTTTCGGGCTGTTGGCATCTTCGATGCGGTGGATGCCTACGTCGATGATTGTTGCGCCGGGCTTCACCATGTCGGCCGTCAGGAAGCCTTGCTTGCCGATAGCCACCACGATGATGTCGGCTTGGCGGGTGATGTCGGCGACGTTCTGCGTGCGGCTGTGGCACAGCGTCACCGTCGAGTCGATGCCCTTACGCGACATCAGCACGGCCATCGGGGTACCCACGATGTTGGAGCGGCCCAACACGACCACGTTCTTGCCTGCGGTCTCGATCTTCGAGCGTTGGATGAGCTCCATGATGCCGTTAGGGGTAGCGGGGATGAAGCAAGGCAAGCCCAGTTGCATGCGGCCTGCGTTGATGCTCGTGAAGCCATCCACATCCTTTTCGGGTTTGATGGCGTTGATAACCTTATATTCGTTGATGTGCTTCGGCAGAGGCAGTTGGATGATGTAACCGTCGATCTCAGGGTCGTTGTTCAGGAAGTCCACCATCTCGAGCATCTCTTTCTCGGTGGTCGTCTCCGGCAGACGATAGACCGATGAGGTCATGCCCACCGAATGGCAGGCCTTTTCCTTGGAGGCCACGTAGGTCTGGCTGGCGCCGTCGTTGCCCACGATGACTGCTGCCAGATGAGGCGCATCTTGTCCACGGTCGATCCTGTCAGCCACCTCGGCTGCGATTTCTTTCTTGATTTGTTCGGCAATCAGTTTGCCGTCAATAATCTTGTTATCCATTGTTTTGAAAATTATCTTCTTTTCATAGCTTGAGCCATGCGCATCACCTTCTTGCCACCGCCGGTGGTCATCATGCGCATCATCTTGGCGGTCTCTTCGAACTGCTTGACGAGGCGGTTCACCTCGACGATGGAGGTGCCGCTACCGTCGGCGATACGCTTGCGGCGTGTGCCGTTGAGCAGCTTCGGGTTCTCGCGTTCGGCAGGTGTCATCGAGTAGATGATGGCTTCGATGCTCTTGAAGGCGTCGTCGTCGATTTCCTCGCCTTTCAGGGCCTTGTCCATGCCAGGAATCATGCTGGCCAAGTCCTTGATGTTACCCATCTTCTTGATCTGTTGGATCTGCTTCAGGAAGTCGTTATAGTTGAACTCGTTTTGGGCGAGTTTCTTTTGCAGCTTCTTGGCTTCTTCCTCGTCGAACTGCTCTTGTGCGCGTTCCACGAGAGAGACGATGTCACCCATGCCGAGGATACGGTCGGCCATGCGCTTGGGGTGGAACACGTCGAGGGCGTCCATCTTCTCGCCGATACCGACGAACTTGATAGGCTTCTCCACCACGGTGCGGATGGTGAGGGCAGCACCGCCGCGGGTGTCGCCGTCGAGCTTGGTGAGCACCACGCCGTCGAAGTCGAGGCGGTCGTTAAAGGCTTTCGCCGTGTTCACGGCATCCTGACCCGTCATCGAGTCAACCACGAAGAGGATCTCGTGAGGCTTCACCGCTGCCTTGATGTTGGCGATCTCATCCATCATCTGCTCATCGACAGCCAGACGGCCTGCGGTATCGATGATGACCACGTGCTTGTTCTGACGCTTGGCGTATTCGATGGCGTTCTGTGCAATCTGCACGGGGTTCTTGTTGCCTTCTTCGGTATAGACCTCCACCTCCACCTGTTCGCCGAGCACCTTCAGCTGGTCGATAGCGGCGGGACGATACACGTCGCCAGCCACGAGGAGGACCTGCTTGCTGCGCTTGCGTTTCAGATAGCTGGCCAGCTTGGCCGAGAAAGTGGTCTTACCCGAACCTTGCAGACCCGCGATGAGGATGATGGAAGGCTGACCCTTAAGGTTGATATCGACGGCATCGCCGCCCATCAGCTCGGCCAATTCGTCGTGGACGATCTTGACCATCATCTCGCCCGGCTTCACCGCCTTCAGGATTTCCTGACCCAGCGCCTTTTCCTTGATATTATTGGTAACGTCTTTTGCAATCTTATAACTCACGTCGGCATCCAACAGGGCGCGACGGATTTCCTTCATGGTGTCGGCAATGTTCACCTCGGTGATATATGCCTGACCTTTAAGTACTTTGAACGAGTGTTCTAACTTTTCGCTTAAACCTTCAAACATGTCTGTAAAAATTTGGGTGCAAAGATAGTGAATTCCGAGGCTTCGTAGCCGCTATACGGAAAGTTTTTTGCATCGGAAACGAATACGTCAAGATTTCGTATCTTTGCGGCCTCAAAACTAAACCGTCATGATTAAGGAAAATCTTGAGACAATCAAAGCGACGTTGCCCGAGCAAGTCACGCTCGTAGCCGTCAGTAAGACCAAGCCCGTCAGCGACTTACAAGAAGCCTACGACGCTGGTCAACGCATCTTCGGAGAGAACCACGCCCTCGAGATGCGCGACAAACATGAAGTGTTGCCCAACGACATCCAATGGCACTTCATCGGACACCTGCAGACCAACAAGATCAAATACATCATCCCCTTCGTCACGCTCATCCACAGCATCGACTCGGCCAACCTCTTGGAAGCCGTCAACAAGGAAGCGAAGAAGCACGACCGCGTCGTCGATTGCCTCCTGCAGTTTCACATCGCCACCGAGGACACCAAGTTTGGCCTCGACCTCGACGAAGCGCGCGAACTACTTGATTCCGAAGCATTCAAAGAAATGCACAACGTCCGCATCTGCGGTGTGATGGGCATGGCCACCTTCACCGACGACCAGGCACAGGTGCACAACGAGTTCCACAGCCTGAAGACCATCTTCGACACGCTGAAACACGACTATTTCGCTGACCAACCGCAGTTCAAGGAAATCTCCATGGGCATGTCGGACGACTATCCTATCGCCATCGAAGAAGGTGCCACGCTGGTGCGTGTGGGGAGCAAGATCTTTGGGGCGAGAAATTATAATGTGTGACTCTGAGCTTTGAACTTTGAGCTCTGAACTATGAGCTGAAGAGCCAAAACACCTTTTCACCTCTCACCTTTCACCTCCCAACCTTTCACCTTAAGAAATCAAATGGAAACACTCATACCTCTCTTATTACTCGCTGTCGGTTTCGTTCTCCTGATATATGGAGCGAACTGGCTCGTTGACGGTGCCACCTCCATCGGCGTACGCGCCAAGATGTCGCCGCTCATCATCGGCCTCACCATCGTGGCTTTCGGCACCTCGTTGCCCGAGCTGATGGTCAACATCTTTTCCTGTGCCAAGGGCAGTTCGGAGCTGGCCATCGGCAACATCGTGGGCAGCAACACCATGAACATCCTGCTCATCTTGGGTGTGAGCGCCCTCGTTTGTCCCATCAACGTGAACCACATCTCCATCCGGCGTGACATCCCGGCGGGCTTCATCGCCACCGCCATGCTCTATTTCATGGCCAACGACACGATATGGGGCTCGCAGCACAGCGTCAACTGGGTTGACGGCATCGTGCTCCTGCTGATGGGCTTCGCCTACCTGCTGCTCACCCTGCTGAAGAACGACGACGCCGACCGCAGCGAAGACCCACAAGCCCCCCTTCCGTGGGGCAAGACGATACTGTTCATCGTGGCAGGCATCATCGGCCTTTACCTCGGCGGCGAGTTCGTGTCGCGCAACGCGCAGATCCTCGCCCGCAACTGGGGCATGAGCGAGAACACCATCGGCCTGACCATCGTGGCTATGGCCACCTCGCTGCCCGAGCTCATCACCTCCATCGTGGCCGCCCGCAAGGGCAACTCCGACATCGCCATCGGCAACGTGGTGGGGTCGAACATCCTCAACATCTTCATCGTGCTGGGCGTCAGCTCGCTCATCCTGCCTTTGAAGTTCGATTTCACCATGAACATGCAGCTGTTCATCCTCTTTGCCGCCAATGCCTTGATGTTGCTTTTCGTCTTCACCGGCAAAGGCCACAAGATCTCGCGTCTAGAAGGAGCCTTGCTTGTTTTAGGTTATATCGGCTTCGTCACCTATTCTTTGATAGCGGCTTGAATTTGGAATGCATATTGACCTGCCAGACGACAAAATCTGCACCTTAGGACAAGAGAGAAAAACGAGTCTTTAGGTTCTGCTCTCTACATTCACTCAAATTCAAATGACGACTACCCTCACGCCCAAGTAGAAAATCTAAAATTGACTACGTCGAAATGCAAATTCACCGATACGCAGTGAGGTAATCTTCGATTTCTAAAATTCTTGACAAGAAAAAACAAGAGCGGCCCGAAGGTCGCTCTTATTCATTTCCATATCACGGTTCCCGCCGATCAGTCAGCCAGTTGGAAGGCTTTCTTGAGGGTCTCGTAGTCGCCGGTGACCACTTCTGGGTGGTCGTGGGCGTAGCTGGCGGCGATGGCCACCAAGCGGAAACGGTGTGTGTCGGGACGGTAGCCGTCGTAGAAGTCGTTCTCGGTCCAGAAGACGCTGGCACCGCCTTCGTAGAAGGAGGTCTCAAGCGAGGAGGAGAAATAGGAGATGGTGCCGTCTTCATTCTGTTCAGAGTAGTAGAACGTCATCGGGATCTGGCGCCAGGTGTTTTGGTCTTCCATGAAGATGAGCACCACGCCGCTGTTGTAGATGTCGTTATCGATGGCGGCATAGTTGAAATCGACGCGCCATGAGGTGTTGTCCCAATACCAGTCGTCGGAATAGACCGTAAGGGTGCTGGAGGCGACGTTGGCGTTGCCGGCAGGACCTTGCGGGCCTTGTGGTCCTTGCGGTCCTTGAGGACCTTGTGGTCCCATCGGGCCTTCCTTGACGCATGACGCCATCAGGCCAAGGGCGAGGACGAGGGTCAGGATGCTACTTAACTTTTTCATATCGCTTGGTGTATTATGGGTTAGTCAGCCAGTTGGAAAGCGGTCTTCACGGCGTTGTAGTCTTCGTAGTTGACGTCGGAGCGGCTGCCGTAGACGTCGGCAGGGATGACGACGATCTTGAAGTCGTGGTTGTCAGGGCGGTAGCCGTCATAGAAGTCGTTCTCGGTCCAGAAGATGCTGAGGCCGCCGAGGTAGCTCGACACTTCGAGTGAGGAGGAGTAGTAGCCCACGGTGCCGTCGTCGAGTGTCATGGAGTAGTAGAAGGTCATAGGGATCTGGCGCCAGGTGTTCTGGTCGTTCATGTAGACGAGCACAGCGCCGTGGTCGTCGACGTCCATGTCGATGGCGTCGTAGTCGATGTCGACACGCCATGAGGTGTTGTTGTCGAAGTACCAGTCGTTAGAATAGACGGTGACGGTGGACGAGGCGACGCGGTTGTTGATGACCGTGGTTCTGCGGCATGACATGGCCATGAGGGTGAGGAAAGCCATGCAGATAATCGTTAATTTCTTCATTTTGATAGGTTTTTATTTGTTAATACGCTATTGTTTGTCGTCGTGACTAGAGTGTTAGTAGGGTGCAAATATACAACAATCTTGCCGAAAGTCAAGATTCGGTACGCTGAAGCGAAAAAAAAGCCTACTTTTGCGGCCATGAAAGACAGAAACTTTTTGGTCCACTTTGCCGGCGTGGCGGCCATGGTGGTGTGGGGCATGTCGTTCATCTGGTCCACCCAGGTATACGGCAGCCTCAACCCTACTGCGACCATCTTCTTGCGTCTCGTCGTCGCCACCATCTTCTTCACCGCCATCCTCTTCATCTTCAAGCTCAACGAGAAGGTCAAGAAAGAGCATCTCGGCCTGTTCGCCTTGGCTGCCCTTTTCGAGCCGTTCTTCTATTTCATCTTCGAGGGCTATGGGCTGAAGAACACCTCCCCCATCATCGGCTCGGCCATCATCGCGTTGATACCCTTGGTCACCCCTATCGGTGCGGCGATCTTCCTGAAGGAGCGCATCACCTTGATGAACGTGGTGGGCTTGGTGGTGTCGTTTGCGGGTGTGGTCATCATGTTGCTCAACAAGGAGAGGGACTTCACCGCCTCGCCCAAGGGTGTGCTGTTCCTCTCTGGCGCCGTGTTGGTGGCGGTAGGCTACAGCATCGCGCTCATCAAGCTCACGAAGCTCTACAAGCCTTTGACGATCACGTGGGTGCAGAACATCATCGGGATGCTTTACTTCATCCCATTGGTGTTGGTGATGGAGCGCTTCCAGCCGTCGCAGTTCGGCAACGTCAGCCAATACATCGTCCCGCTCGTCTGTCTGGGTGTGTTTTGCAGTGCCATCGCCTATGCCTTATGGGCCTTTGCCTTCAGCAAGTTGGGCGCTACGCGCGCCAACGTCTACACCAACCTGATACCGGTGTTCACGGCCGTCTTCAGCTATTTCATCATCCACGAGGAGCTCTCGGCACAGAAGATCATCGGCATCGTGCTGGTGGTGTGTGGGTTGGTGCTGTCGCAGGTGAAGAGGAAGAAAAACGCTTGATGTTCCTATTTCACCTCAAAAGCACCATCGGCTAAATTGTAATACGACAGTCCAGCATCATCGGCTTGTGTTTCCCATTTTTCCGCCAAATAGGCTGGAACAGAACCATCAATGATGAGCTTCTCAACATCATAACCTCTCATTAGCGAAGGGACATCTGGTCTTTGTTTGCCCGTCACCAAAACAAAATCAGTCGGCAAACGATAGGAAAGACTATCGGAAAGTTTTTCTTCATCCCATAAAACCAACAATTTATCACCAAAAGAGATGATATTGGATTGTTTCATCACATAGTCATTCCCAAATTCTTCGTCTAAGCCAATACAATCGGGATGCGACGAAAGGCCACACTGGGCCCAGCTGCCTTTCAGGCTGTAATCAACAGTTGACTCATCGGACATTAAAGTAGAATCGGCAAAAAGCACATGTTCATTGCCACAAACGCAATCGATGGCAGTATGGTGACGAAGGCTATAAACCATCATAGTATCCAGTCGTTCAAACGAATACAGCCTCGATGCAACAGAAACAGCGAAAAGCAGCAACACTGATAAGGTGGCTATTACAACATGTTGTTCTTTCTTGCTCACTTCGTCATCCTTCACTTTTGCAAAGACGAGAATCAAAACGAAAGCGACTAGCAAGAGGAAAAACTCGAATTCACTGATATACAATCCTTTGAGTATAGAACCCGGAATCCGTTCAACAAGACTAACGAGATAGTTCATCACATAAACAGCGCCCCAAACCGCATAGCCCACAACCGTATTGAGGAACGGAATCCACGACACAAGAAGCAAAATCATTCCGCCCATGATCACGATAAACGAGATGGGGGTCATGAAAAGATTGCTCAACCAAAAATAGGTGGTAAACTGATTGAAATAGAACAAGGTAAACGGGATAGTTGCGATTTGAGCCGCCAGCGAAACGGCTGTGATTTCCCATGCCTTGTCTGCGATTTTATTCTTGAAACAAAGCCATCCATAAATCGGCCTTTGAAGCACCACAATACCGATAACGGCAACATAAGAAAGTTGGAAACCGATTTCAAACAGATTGTACGGATTAACGCATAACAACACGAACGCCGATGCCGCTATCGAATTGATTGCGAAACCTTTGCGTTGCAACAATTCACCGATGATGACGAAGCTGATCATCAAAGCGGAGCGCAAGATTGATGGTGAGAGGCCTGCTATCATGGCATAAAACCAAATGAGAACAAGCAGCAGGATCTGCTTCATAACCTTCATCCATTTCTTGCGGTTGAGGAAACCCAAAAGCGCCGCTGCCAGCAAATATATGATACCCACATGCATACCCGAAACGCAAAGGATGTGCATTGAGCCAGCGGCCACATAATTTTGTCTCACATCGTCGGCAAGGTCATCGTCGTAACCCAGCAAAATAGCAGCGGCTACACCAAATTCGTCTCCTTTCAGACCACATCGTTGTAGCGATGCAAGCAGCATGTCACGGAAACGATATGAAAACGCATACAAAGGGTTTGCCTCGTTTACTTCCAAATCTATCCAATCCTCGTCACGCAAGAACGATTGACCTGTCACGCCCTTGCGCACTAAATAGCTACGATAATCGAATTCTCCAGGATTAGCAGGTCCCGATACTTCTGCAACTGGCGCAGGAATCACTATAAGATCACCGTATGCAAGCTGCATCGCAGCATCAGTCTTCTGGAAATAGGCCATCACTTTGCCTGAGATCGGACGAGAATTGGCACTATCCGCATATTGGCTCTGTAATTCGAGGATTACTTTTACCGAGTTTTCACGCTCAATAGGATAATCGAAAACGCGCGTCACATAATAATCGGCTTCGCTTTCATAATTGCGGAAATAGTCGTTTTGTACTGAAGCTTGTTTGACGCTAGTCAAGGCATAGCCCGCAAAAAGCAAATAGCAAGCCATGATGCCACCAAAGAGCCATCGCAAACGATAACGCTTCACGAAGAAAGTCGTCACCATAGCCATCACGAGCAAAATCGCCATGGCGATGGGCAAGACTATGATAGGAATGTCAAAGTTGGTGAAATAGACGCAGCACCAAATGCCGACCGCCAATGGAATCAGCATTCGCAGGAAAGGATATTTCGACCAACTGTCCATAACTGGCTTACCTCATCATCCTCACCACCTCGTCGGCGGCGCACTTGCTGGCTCCGGCGTTGCCGAGGCGGCTGTCGAGCTCCATGTAGTCGTCGAGCAAGCGACTCTGTACCTTGCTGTTGGTGAGCAGCTGCTGCAACTCCTTCACGAGGTTCTCCTCCGTGAGGTCGCCCTGGATGAGCTCCTTCACCACCAACTTGTCCATCACCAAGTTCACCAACGAGATATACTTCACGCGGATCAGCTTCTTGGCGATGAGATACGAGAGGGCGTTGGCCTTGTAACACACCACCTCCGGCACGTTGAACAACGCCGTCTCTAACGTCGCGGTGCCCGAAGTCACCAAGGCGGCGCTGGCATTCTGCAGCAAGTCGTAGGTCTGGCCCTCGATGAGCGTCACGTCGGTGGAGCCCATCAGCTTCTTGTAGAGGTCCTTGCCCACCGAGGGGACGCCGGCGATGACGAACTGGTACTGCGGGAAATGCGGTATCACCTTCAGCATCACGCCGAGCATGCGCTTCACCTCCTGACGGCGGCTGCCAGGCAGCAAGGCGATGACCTCGCGCTTCTCGCCCAAGCCGTTGCGACGCAGGAACATCTGCCTGTTGGTGGGCGTGGCCTTCGCCAGCTCGTCCAACAGCGGGTTGCCGACATAAGTCACATCGACGCCATAGCTGTGGTAGAACTCCTCCTCGAAAGGCAAGATTACCAGCATCTTATCCACCGACGCCTTGATCTTCCTCACACGGCGGCGCTTCCATGCCCACACCTGAGGCGAGATGTAATAGAACACCTTGAAGCCCTTGTCGTGGGCATACTTGGCGATGCGGAGGTTGAAGCCCGGATAGTCCACCAAGATGACGGCATCGGGACGGAACGACGCGATGTCCTTCTTGCACTCGCTGATGTTACCCAGCACCTTACGCAGGTTGGCCACCACCTCGACGAAGCCCATGAAGGCCATGTGACGCAGATGCTTCACCAAGGTGACGCCCTGCGCCTTCATCTGGTCGCCGCCCCAGGCACGGAACTCGGCCCGCGGGTCTTTCTTCTTGATCTCGGCGATGAGGTTGGCTGCATGCATGTCGCCCGAGACCTCGCCGGCTATGATGTAGTATTTCATTCTATCTGGTGTTTTTCAGACGCACGGCCTGGCGTCATTACTTGAGGGTTAGGATGAGGATGACGAACAAGGCGAGGCAGGTGACGGCCATGATGCCCTTGCCGAGCTGCTCCTTCTTCCACTTCACGAGGCACATCCTGAACAGGATGATGCCCGGGAACGAAGCGAGGAGATAAGGGGTGTTGGCGGGCACGCCTGCTCCCCATGGGATGAGGCTGAGCAGGAAACCGACCACGACGTAGATGGCCGCGCCGAGGGCGAGCCCTAAAGGAAAGTTATCTTTGATTTTCATAGTCATATACGGATTGATTCGTAGGAGGTGAAGAAGTCGAAATGCCCGCGCGCCGTCCAGTCGTAGCAGGTGGGCACCACCGAGGCGTAGTTATGCTCGACGGCATAGATATCGGTGCCTTCCACCACGTCGTCGCTGACGAACTCGCCTTCGAGGTTATAGTAGAGACGCCCCTGGGCATCGTAATAATCGCGGAAGAACTCACGCCAAAAGCCCGTCGCTTGTCGGCAGACCCTGATGCCTTGCAGGGGCTGCTCGCCCCTTTTCGGGAAATTCACGTTGAGGCAGACACCCTTGGGGAGACCCTCGGAGAGCACCTTCTTGGTGAGGCTCACGATGGCGTTGTCGAGATGGTCGAAGTCGGCATCGGCATCGAAGCAGTCGAGGCTGAAGGCCACGGCGGGGATGCCGTCCATGCAGGCCTCCACCGCCACAGCCACCGTGGCGGAATAGACCACCGTGGAGCCCGCGTTGGAGCCGTGGTTGATGCCCGAGACCACCAGGTCGGGACGACGCGGCAACACCTTCTGGTAGCCTAATTTCACACAATCGACAGGCGTGCCGTTGCAACGATATTCCTTGTAGCCGAAGCCGCTGTCGTCTTCTTCAACCAAGGTGACATACAGAGGGTCGCGCAAGGTGGCGGAATGGCTCTTCGACGACATCACGGCATCGGTGGAGATGACGGCGACCTCGCCCAGCGTACGCATCAGCGAGACAAGCTTCCTCAAGCCCTTGGCGGCATGACTGTCGTCGTTGGTGATGAGGATCAAGGGGCATTTAGACTGAGGGACTGAGGGACTATGTGAGGTGTTGTTGTTCATAACCTGAAATTTGGGTGCAAAGATAGGCAGAAAAAAGGAAAGAAGCAAATGCCTCAGAAAGACTTCAGCACCTGATACAGACGCTGTGTGGGCAGCCCCATGACGTTGTAGAACGAGCCCTTCAGGCCGTTGATGCCGATATAGCCGATCCACTCCTGGATGCCGTAGGCGCCCGCCTTGTCGAACGGCCGGCAATGGTCTATGTAATACGCCATCTCATCCTCCTCGAGGGCGGCGAAGCCGACCTCCGACTTCACGGTGAAGGTGACGGTCTTCTGTGCCGAGCGCACGGTGACACCCGTCACCACACGATGTGTCTTGCCCGAGAGCAGCTCCAGCATGCGGACCGCGTCGACGCGGTCCTTGGGCTTGCCGAGGATGACGTCGCCCACGATGACGACGGTGTCGGAGCTGACGACGAGGAAGTTGGCAGGCAACTCGGCGTCGGCGAAGGCCAACGACTTCTGGAGACTCAGGAAGCCCGGCACCATGTCGGGACTCAGACAAGGGTCGTAGGTCTCGGCCGTGTCCTTGGTCAGCACCTCGAAGTCGATGCCCATGCCACGCAGAAGCTCCTGGCGGCGCGGCGACTTGGAGGCCAGAACCACATGGTATTTCTTTAGATTTTCAAGCATAAGACTATCTCAATAAAAACATGCAAAAACCAACGAGCTTTTTCCCGTAAAACTAACTCACACGAGAATTTAACGGACAAGAACAATCTTTCGGACCTCGACAGCCGATACCGTCTCAATCCTCAGATAGTACACCCCTTCCCCAAATGGGAGGAGGTCTAACTGTATCCTGTCCTCTTGAAGGGAGAGTGTCTGTAGTGTCCTGCCCAAGCAATCAAAGACTGCCACGTTTTTTAGCCCTTCACTCTGAACATTTACGATACCAGTCGTCGGGTTGGGATAAACCACAACAGCAGACACGTTCTCTGATATTCCATCGTAACTAGGGCTATCAATCCAGTTAGAGTATGAAACGATGTTTCCATCTTTACCTTCACTTTCAATACTGAGACCTGCTCTGATCGATGAGAACTGAGACATCCATTCTGATGTTACAAAGAGGCTATCCTTTGCCGAAGTTAAAGGAATTTGAATGAGATCCTCATCATTCTCATTGAGAATGTGAATGGTTCTGGTATCATCCTTTCTATTAACCAACCCTACATCAAGGACAAGCCAATAGCCTCCCGCACCTATATCTTCATGTTGGCTTAAATACATCGTTTCAAAAATCTGAGAGAAACTAGGATAGTCACAAGCATCACGAACTTCAAGCACATATCCAGGTGGATTCAGTGGATCAATAGGAGTAGGATCTATAAAAAATCCTTCTTCATAAGCAGCTCCTCCTACTCCAACACCATTCCTAAAAAGAGCCAACCCATCATACGCTCTGGGCTCACTATTATCCCAAAAGATAGAGACAAAGTACCCTTCTTGACCATTAATGGTATCCTGAGCTAACTCAGCATACGCATCCAACGGCGGCGCAGGAGGCCGAATCTGAATGGTTTTGGAGTCTGTGTAGGTATTACCATAGAGATCTACAATCTCTACGGAAACAACAGAAGTAAAATCAAAATGTTGATCCACAAGTGTAGGTTCACTTCCAACGATATTTCCATCGCGGCACCAAACAGCTGACTGAATATCTTCCATGACCATGTCATTTTTAACAACACAAAATCCAAAATCTGTGGGGCACCAAAGATAGTCCTCATCAATAGGAGCAAAGATTCCCATAAAATACAAATAGATTTCTGGGTCTGATTTCACTGAATCACATGACTTATTCGTCAATTCTTTGACCTGGCTTGACTGTGCCAAGGTCACACCCAATCCCACCAGGAATGACGTGACGATCATTATTATCCTTTTCATTTATAGAGCGATGTTTTTATAAATGATTATTTTGCCGCAAAGATAACTATTTTTGGTAAAATTTTGTGAGTTTAGTGACTAAAAAACCTATTTTTGTGGTCCTTATGAGGATACTGTTACTGCCCATATCATTGCTCTATCACGTGGTGCTGTGGTTCCGCCACAAGCTCTACGACTGGCATCTCCTGAAGTCAACCCGCTTCAGCGAGCCCGTCATCTGCGTCGGCAACCTCAGCCTGGGCGGCACGGGCAAGACGCCCCACACCGAGTACCTCACCAGGCTACTGTCCTCAGATTATCGTCTGGCTATCCTCAGCCGCGGCTACGGACGCAAGAGCAGAGGCTTCGTCCAAGGCGACGCCACCTGCACCGCTGCCGACATCGGTGACGAACCCCTGCAGTACCTCTGCAAGTTCGACAACATACGAGTCGCCGTCGACGAGGACCGCGTGAAAGGCGTGCGGATGCTCATGGCCCAAGCCATGCCGCCACAAGTCATCCTCCTCGACGACGCCTTCCAGCACCGCAAAATCGAAGCGGGACTGAATATCCTCCTCACCGACTACCAGCACCTCTATTGCGACGACTTCCTCTTCCCTACCGGTACCTTGCGCGACATCCCACAAGCCGCCCGACGCGCCGAAATCATCGTGGTGAGCAAAGCGCCCAAAGACCTTTCCGACGAGGCTAAAGCATCGACCATCGAGAAGCTGAAAACCGACGGGAAGCAAAAGGTGTATTTCTCCTATCTGGAATATGAGGCCTTGCTGCCGCTAAACAAAAAGGCGAAAGAGGTCGCTACAAATCAAATCGGTAAGGCATTGCTGTTTACCGGCATCGCCAATCCTGAACCCCTTGCAAGACATCTGAATTCGTGTTTCAGCCAAGTCGAGAGCATCGCCTTTGGCGACCATCACAACTATTCGGGAAACGACCTCAAGAGAGTCATTGCAAGCTACGAGGCGATGGAGGGCAGCGACAAAATCATCATCACAACAGAAAAAGACGCTGCACGTTTGGCAAAAACTGCTTACCTTTGCCAACTTGAATCGGTTCCGCTTTTCGCCGCTCCGGTTCGTGTGCATTTTCACGAAGAAGGAAATTTTAACGAAGATATAAAAGACTATGTACGAAAAAATTCAAGAGACTGTTGCTTGGCTTCGCCAAATCACCCATGACTACAAGCCCGAAGTGGGCGCCGTGTTAGGCTCTGGCCTGGGCGGGCTGTCGAAAGGCATCGAAATCGAATATGCCATCCCCTATAAAGACATCCCCAACTTCCCCGTTTCGACCGTAGCGGGTCACGAAGGACAGCTAATCTTTGGCACCATAGCCGGAAAGAAGATTGTGGCCATGCAAGGCCGTTTCCATTACTACGAAGGCTACACCACCAAGGAGGTCACCTTCCCCATCCGCGTGCTGGCAGCCTTGGGCATTAGGTTCATCATCCTCTCCAACGCCTCTGGCGGCATCAACCCGAGTTTCAGCGTTGGCGACTTGATGTTCATCACTGACCACATCAACCTGTTGCCCAACCCGCTCATCGGCCCGCACGACGAGCGCTTAGGCGTACGTTTCCCCGACATGGGCGAGGCCTACAACAAGAAGCTCTTGAAGTTAGCCGATGCTATCGCCGGCCAACTCGGCATCAAGGTGCAGCATGGCGTGTATCTTGCCGACACGGGTCCGTCGTACGAGACGCCCTCTGAATATCAATATTACAGGACCATTGGTGCTGATGCCGTAGGCATGTCGACCACACCCGAAGCCATCGTGGCACGGCAGGCCAACCTGCCCGTGTTTGGCGTGTCGGTGGTCTCCGACCTCGGCGGCAAGGACATCGAGTGCTTCGTCACCCACGAGGAAGTCATCAAGGCCGTGACCAAAACCGAGCCCAAGCTCATCGCCATCATCACCGAACTCATCCGCCGTTCCGACGAAATCGAATTCTGATGGCCATCTACTTCGTCAGCGATTTTCACCTCGGCATCCCTACCATCGAAGACAGCCAGATGCGGGAGAAGAAACTGTTGCAGTTTCTCGACAGCATCAAAGCCGACTGCGAGGAGCTGTTCCTCATGGGCGACCTCTTCGACTTCTGGTTCGAATACAAGACCGTGATCCCCAAGGGCTTTGTAAGATTGCAAGGCAAGCTGGCCTCCTTCGTCGATAGCGGCATCCCCGTCCATCTTTTCATCGGCAACCACGATTTATGGTCGTTCGGCTATCTCAACGACGAACTCGGAATTCAACTTCACCGCGAGCCTGAAATCATCACACGCAAAGGAAAGAAGTTCTTCCTCGTTCATGGCGATGGACGTGGTCCTGGCGACAAAGGCTACAAATTCTTGAAGAAAGTCTTCGAGTGCAAGTTCAACCAATTCCTCTTCAGATGGCTACACCCTGACCTCGGCATCGGCTTGGCCTTGAGATGGTCGCACAACCACCGGCTGAAGAAACTCCGCAGAGAGGTGGAACGCGGCTACTACGACGTGCCCGAGAAGACAAGGCTCTATCAATATGCCCAAGAGCAAGCCCAGCTCGACCCGAGCATCGACTTCTTCGTCTTCGGCCACCAGCACAAGCCCATGCAATACGTGACAGGAGAACACGCCCAGACCACCATTGTCGGCAACTGGATCCGCGATTTCACCTATGCTGTGTTCGACGGCGACACGGTGGAACTCAAGCAGTATGAATAAAAAAAAGGGTGACCGATTGGCCACCCTTTTTTCATTCGTCTTATTCCTTGACGATCTGTTTGTATGTCAGTGTGGTGACTGTGCCGAACTTATTCAGTTCGTTCGGGTCAATATTCTTCTCGTTGCCCGACATCATGATGACCACAGGACGATCCTTCACCAAACGATTGTAGAAACCTTGGATATCCTCGAACGAAGTGTTACGGATGATCTCGGTGGTCTCAACGCGTGGGTCGTGGTCGTAGCCCATCTTCATCCAGTTATACACCGCATAAGGCTTCTTGCGGAAGTTGTAATAATCGCTAGAGCGTGACTTCAGCAAGGCCTCCTTCGAGGCGTTGAACTTCTCCATGCGGACCGGCATATCCGTGACCAGGTCCTTGAGGGCGGTCATGCCGTCGATGGTCTTGTCGGACTGCGTGCCCAAGAAGCAGAACAGGTTGCCCGGCTTGCGCTGCAGCATGTCGTACATATAATAACCGTAGGCGGTATAGCCCAACGAACGGAACTCGCGGATCTCTTGGAACACGATGGAGTACATATCGGTGCCGAAATACTTGTTGAACACGGCGGCACGGGCTTCGTCTTCCTTGCTCAGCTTCTCGCCAGGCACATAGAAGTAGATGTTACTTTGGCGGAACTTCTTGTTGGAGGCAAGGAACACCTGGTCGTCGGTGAACTGGGTCTCCGTGCGGACCACCTCTTCGCCATGGATGGCGTCGGCCGGGGTCAGGCCGTGTTCCTTCAGCATCTCGACTACGAGACGTGGGTCGGTGTTGCCGCTATAGGTCACGAAACCGTCATATTTCAGGCCTTCACGCACCTCGTCGATGAGGTCTTGTCCGTTGCGCTTGCCCCATTCCTTGAGGCTCGAATGGTTGAGCGAGGTGGATTTTTCACCATAAAGGGCATATTCGCGCACGGCATGAGCCCATTCCGCAGCATCTTGGCGCGTGGTCTTCATCTCAGTACGTTCTCCCTCGATGAGGGTAGCGATGATCCGTTCGTTGTTGCCGGTATGGAAGAGCTTCTGCTCACATAGGGCCAGGACGGCGTTCAGGTCCTTCTCAAAGCCTTCCAAATCGACAGTGAGGGTATTGTCGGCAGCCATGATGTCAATGCTGGCACCCATCTTCTGCAACTCAAGCGAGAAGGCCTCGAAGCTTTTGTCCTCGCTGCCTTGCATTTGGACGTATTGCACAGCCCTCTCCAAATCAGGGTCTTTCAGGGACCCGTAGTTGTAGTTGATCTGCATGTTGAAGATGTCGTTACTGGTGTTGATGGCCGAGAAGAGCTTGAAGCTATTATTGACATCGGTCACCTTCACGTCCTTGCCGAACTCAATCACTTGAGGCTCCACCTCAGGGACGACCTCAGCCTCGATGGCCTTGGCGAAGTCCGATTTGGCTTCGGTGTTCTTGGCCTCGATAGGTTTCCAATCGGGTTTTTCGACCTTGTCCTTGTCGGGGAAGCCCATCTTCGAGCGGATATCAAGATAGTCGTCACCGAAATACTTGTTGGCCACAGCCACCACCTCTTCCTTAGTGATGGTCTTAAGGCGTTCGATCTCGGCGAGATGTTCCTCGTAGGTCTGTCCTTGCATCTCCAGTTCCATGAAGAGTCCCGACAGCGACTCGATGCTCTCCGTCTCTTGGATCATCGGCATCAGCATACCCAAGCGGGTAGCCTCGAAGAGGTCATCGCTGAAGTCACCGTCCTTGAGTTGGTCGAGGCATTCGAAGATCAGCTTCTCAGCCTTCTTGTGCGACTGGCCGATGAGCTTGGGGATGTAGATCATCAGGTTGGCGCCGTGGTCTTCGAGCGAGAGCGGCATCAGCATGGCACCCATAATCTTGCCATCGAGGGTCAGCTTGTCGGTGAGACCCGTTTCGCCGTTGCTGAAGAGGTTGCATGCCAAGTTCAGCGGCAGATAGTCGGGGTCAGAGATCTTCACGCCAGGGAAGACCAAGGCACCCATCTTCATGGGGGTCATTCTCACCTTCTTGACCGTCGGGCCGTTGATTTCGGGCAGCTGGTAGGTAGGCTGCTCAGGCAGGTCGCGGTGTTGCCAAACGCCAAACTTCTCAGCCACCATAGGCTCGACTTCGTCGATATTGAAATCGCCGACCAAAATCAAGGTCATGTTGTTGGCCACATAGTAGGTGTTGTAGAACTCACGCATCTTGGTGGGTTGCGGGTTCTTCAGGTGCTCGGTATAGCCGATGACAGGACGGCCGTAGGGATGTTCGCCGAAAGTCTCCTTGAACAGATACTCCTGGAAGGCTTGGATGGGGTTGTCGCCATACATGTTCTTCTCCTCGTAAACGGTCTCGAGTTCCGACTGGAACAGACGGAACACAGGGTTGCGGAAACGCTCCACATACACATCCATCCACTTCGAGAGTTGGTTCGACGGGAAGGTGTTGAAATACATGGTTTGGTCGTATGCCGTGCCTGCATTCAGTCCACTGCCGCCCATTTGGGTAAGGATGACATCCACCTCGTTCGGGATGGCGTAGTCAGTAGAGGCAATCGACAACTGGTTGATTTTGCGCTGGATGTCCTTGCGTGCCTCAGGGTCGCTGGTCTCGTGCAGCTGGTCATACATCATATCGATGCTGTCGAGGAAAACCTTCTCGGCTTCCCAGTTGGTCGTGCCGATCTTGTCCGTTCCCTTGAACATGATATGCTCGAAATAATGCGCCATACCTGTGGCGTCGAGCGGGTCGTTCTTGCTGCCGGCATGGACATATACCGAGCCGTTGATTTCGGGCTGCGAGTGGTCCTCGCACAACACGACTTTCAGACCATTATCTAGGTAAAAAGTCTTGGTCTTCAGCTCCACCTGGGCCGAAGCCATCAGTCCTGCAAACAAGAGCAGGAAAAGGATAGATATTTTTCTCATGATAGATTGATTAGATTGGTTTCAAAACGAGAAAATGCCCACAGATTCCCTTCGCCTTGTGGCTCGGAATGCCATGGGCATTTTCCGTTACAGTCCCTTTAACTTATTTCTCTGGGATATATTTTCTGCCGTTCTTGTAGTTGTCGAGGCCCTTCTTCAGGAAGGTGAGGAAAGCGGCCTTGTCCTTGCTGTAGGAACGAGGAATCATCAGCATGTCGCCGTCGTTGTCGAGCAACACATAGTAAGGCTGTGCGTTGGCACCGAAACGGGTTTCCTGGAAGTCGATGTTCTTCGAGCCGATGGTCTTCTTCACCTTGCCGTTCTTTTCGGAGACGGTCCAGTCTTCTTCGGCCATCTCGGTCTTGTCGTCGACGTAAAGGGCGACCACGATATATTCATCGCGCAACATCTTCAGCACTTCAGGATCGCTCCACACGCTGTTTTCCATTTCACGGCAGTTGTTGCAACCGTGACCGGTGAAGTCGACGAAGACAGGCTTGTCTTGAGCGCGAGCGCAGCTCAAGGCTTGGTCGTAATCGAAATAGCCGCTCAGATCGTGAGGCAGTTCGAGGATGTCGCCATATTTAGGCTCTTCGCAAATGTCGGATTCAATCTGCGAATCGACGTAGGTGATGGTCTTGTTCAGGTTGAAGTCCAAGGTCTGTTGTGGAGGCAGGTAGCCCGACAGTGCCTTCAGAGGAGCACCCCACATGCCAGGGATCATATAGATGACGAAGACGAAGTCGATGATGATGAGAACCAGACGGAACACGCCCAGTTCCTTGACTTCCTTTTCGCCCTTGAAACGGATCTTGCCCAAGAGGTAGAAGCCACACAAAGTGAAGCACACGATCCAGATACCGAGATACACTTCGCGGTCGAGCAAGCCCCAACCGTATGCTTGGTCGGCAGTCATCAAGAACTTGAAGCCGAGGGCGACTTCGACGAAGCCCAAAACGACCTTCACCGAGTTCATCCAACCACCGCTCTTTGGCAGTTTCTGGAGCAGGTTCGGGAACATGGCAAACAAGGCAAATGGCAAGGCAAATGCGATTGAGAATGCCAGCATGGAAATGATAGGAGCCCAAACCTGGCCGTTGGTCGATTGAATCAAGACCGTGCCCACGATAGGACCTGTGCATGAGAACGACACCAGCACCAAAGTCAAGGCCATGAAGAAGATACCGCCGAGGTTCTTGGTGTTCTGCTTCTCGTCGCTCTTGTTCAGCATACCGCTGCCCAAGGTGATTTCGAATGCGCCGAAGAATGAGGCAGCAAACACCATGAACACGATGAAGAAGATCAGGTTAGGAATCCAGTTGGTAGCCAACCAGTTGAAGATACCCGTCGTGACACCCTCGCCACCGATGAAATAGGTGATGAGAATCAGGATGGCGATAGGCAAGGTGTAGAGAGCCACGATGAAGAGGAAGTACATCAAAGCCTTGAAGCGACCTTCCTTCTTGCTTTCGCCTTCGCCGTGCATGAAGAACGACACAGTCATTGGCACCATCGGGAACACGCAAGGTGTCAGCAAGGCGGCAAAGCCCCAAAGGATGGCGGCCAGAATCATGCCCCAAAGACTGGTATCGGTGCTTTCGGCACCTTCGGAAGTGAAATATTCGTAATCAGCGCTATTCACCTGTGCGGTGGTGTTGTTATCGGTCTCCTGTTTGTTTTCATCGTTGGCGGGAACTACTTCAGCCATCGTGCCATCGCCATTCACCTTAATTTCAAAGTCCTCATAAACAGGGACGCAGCCACCTTCCTTGCAGGCCTGAGCCGTGATGGTGCCTACCAACATGAAATCGTTTTCGGTGAGACGTTTCAGACGCTGTGCGTAGGAAGCAGAGCCTTTAAACTGATGATACTCGACCCCAAAAGTGTCGTCATAGAAAAGTTCACCTTCGTTGACATCGCGCGCTTCGCCGACCAGTTCGTAGTTGGCCGAAGGCTCAATCTCGAACACCGTAGGCATAGGGCCCATATCCGGCATCGATGTCGAATAGATGTGATACTCAGGATCAACCGTTGCGGTTGCCACCAAATCGAACTCGGTATCGCTAACTGTTTCGATGGAAAACGACCACTTCACGGGATCGACCATCTGCGACTTTGCGCTGAAAGGCAAGGCAATTACCAAAGCCATCAGCAAGGAGAGGAATAATTTCTTCATCTTGATAGTGTTTCAAAAAATACGTGCAAAAATAGAGAATTTTATCGTCTCTTCTACAGTTTAAAGCAAATCAACTTCAAAAACTGAAATCGTCTCTGAATCAACCTTATACCTATCGTCAATCCGGCGACCCACTATCCAGAGAATATCACCATTAGCCGCCACAAGCAACCATTGCCCTTCTTTTTGTGCATTCGTATATTTCTGGTCGACGAAGAAATCGCTCAACAACTTGGAGCCTTTCATCCCAAGAGGATGGAAACGGTCGCCTTGTCGCCAATGACGCAAGGTAAGCGGGAAATCGATTTTATCGAGGTCAAGCATGGCAATGTGGCTGTCCTTCTTCACCTCGAAACCGGGCCATTTCTCATAATAGGCGCAGTGCATCTTGAAAGGTCTTTCGAAGTCCTCCTCCCCCACCTCAATCAAGAATTCCTCATCCGAATCGGTCCGCTTCTCGGTCAGTTGGAGAGCATCCCTTTCTATGGTAAGGCAATAGGAATCAGAGTAATAGCGCTTACCCACTTCGCTCATATTGTCAAAGACGAAACGACACTGATCAGTATTATACCCAAATTGGCGCAGCCATTCAAAAAGCAGCTGGAAGCCATTCTCTCCCTGAAAAACAGATTTTTTAATGCTTTGGACTGAACCGTCAACCGAAATCAACTGAGAGAACTTTTCCTCCAAAAGCTGTCTATAAAGTTCATTTTCCGAAGCCAAAAAACCGATTGATTTCCCGATTGAGGTTCGCGCCTCGGCTGAGATCTCGTCCATCAAAGGCATCAGCCTGTTGCGGATTTTGTTGCGCAGATAAACCGTCTCGGCATTGGTATGGTCTTCTCGCCAAGCAATCTGATTCTCAATAGCATACTTATGGATTTGTTCCCGCGAAGCCCAAAGCAAAGGCCGGATCAGGACGCCATTTACTGGTTTCATACCTTTCAAGCCATGCAACCCCGCGCCGCGCAGCAAATTGATGAAAAAAGTCTCCATTTGGTCGTCGGCATGATGCGCCAAAACGATTTTATCGTAGCCCAATTTTCCCCTCAGTTCCTCAAACCAGGCATAACGCAAATCGCGCGCTGCCATCTCAATGGAGATGCCTTTCTCCGCCGCATATTTCTCCGTATCAAAATGATTTACAAAGCATTGCAGGTTATGCTTTTCGGCATACTCACGCACAAATTGCTCATCGCCATCCGATTCCGCGCCGCGCAAATGGAAATTGCAATGCGCCATGACGAAATGTGCTCCCGCCTTTTGCATCAAGTCGGTCAACACCATCGAGTCCACTCCCCCACTGACGGCCAACACCAGTTTGTCGTCCGGCTCAAACAGATGATACACCTTATTATATAATTGCAGTTCGGAAAGCATAAAAGTATTCTATCGGCAAAAAAGCACGCATTAATTGCACAAAAATAGGCTTTTCTTGCCGATACCGGCAAGAAATCACTTCTTTTTCTTCACTGAGAAGCCGAAACCTCCGATTTTTTCGCCCAAGCCATAGTATTTCCCGTGAGAATAAGCCAAAGGCCGCGCATGATTCAGCTGGAATGCGCCCGTGCCCTTGTCAATCAGTTTCTCGTCGGCATCGATGGCCACGACTTCGGCAATAAACATGTCGTGCGAACCAAGTTCCTTGATTTCGGTCACCTTACATTCGATGTTCAAAGGCGATTCCTGAATCAGAGGAGCTTTCACAAGTTGCGCCTTTTCAGCGTGCAAGTGCATCTCCTTGAACTTGTTGAAATCTCTGCCCGAGCGCACGCCGCACCAATCGGTGGCCGCAGCCAAATCTTCCGTCGTCAGGTTGATGACAAACTCCATGTTCTTCTTGATGATGTCGTGCGAATGACGTTCCTTACGCACTGAAATATAGCACATTGGCGGATCGGAACAAATGGTTCCCGTCCAGCCGATGGTAATGATATTGTAGTTTTCCTCGCAATCGCCGCAAGTCACCATCACGGCAGGCAAAGGATATATCAATGTTCCTGGTTTAAAAGGGATTTTCATTGTTGTTTAGTTTTATTTCGGCACAGAATATTATTGTATCTCCTCGGTTTTCTATGAAAGCCATGTTTTAAAGCAATTATCTCAAAATCTCTACTAAAATCAAATTCTTCAGCAGAATTTCCTTTTTGTTTTTCATATAATTGAATCAACGGAAGGAAGATACGAAGATTCTTACCATTATCAACCGTTATCAAAAAGTCTTGACCTTTCACTCTTCCATTCAAATATATTCTTTTCATATCTTCCCATTCAATCTTTCTGTATTCGGGATAAAGTCTTGATCCTGAAAGTCTTGTTTGTTCTATGCCTTCTTCTGTTATCTTAAGATTGACTTTTACATCGGTTATTTTATGCATTATTAGCCTTAAAAAAAGACAAAAAATGAAATAAACAATTATATACAGCCATCCAAGATCAGTGAAATAACTTCCAAGGTAAATGTATGCTAATTCTAATCCCCAAATACAACTAATTATCAAAGCCCCTAATAATGAGATAAAATCCGTCCAGCCCCCGGCATACTTCACAATGGTATATCCTTCTGGCCTCGGGACAATGCGATTTTTTGACTTATTCTTTCCTTTGCTCACAGCCATGCAACAAAACCTTAAATTTCAGCAATCAAATCCAGTTCCGGATAAAGCATCTGCTTGAATTCGTTACCAATTTGGAGGAAGTTTCGGACAAACTCCGTGAAATCGGTATCGTAAGTGCCCATGAAGGATTTGGAAATACAATAATCCTTGCCATCTTTCACCTTCAAAGTGAAATAATACCACGCAGCAGGTGTCTCGAAACGGGCAGGACTGCCTCCTGTGTGCAAATTCATGCCTTCAATGAGATTCCAAGAAATCAGCCTATCTTTCTTGAAACAAAGGAAAAACCGACGGTTCCAAATATGCTCAAAGCCTTTTTCTGACAAACGGACAGTCACCTTCGCCGAAGAAGCCCACACAGCAAGCACGACCGAAACACAGACAACAGCAGCCACTACAAGAATTTGCGTCGTCTCATTCATTTCCTTTCCAAGAATCAGAGTCAACGCCGTGCCACAAGCAATCAAAAGCAGCATCAACAGCCACTGTTTGCCTCGGGATTGAATTGTAAAATGATATTCCTTTGTCTGCATTGCTTTGTCGCTGAATTATATTTGCGATGCAAAGATATACAATAATCAGCACAAAACATAAAAAGTCATCCATCCCAAAACGCAATTTGTTCCGCAAAGCACAAAAAAATCCCGCTCAACCGAACGGGATTTTTCATTATGAAATGGTTGAATGTTCTTATTCGATAGTCCATGTCGAACCGCTGTTCAGCAGGTCGTCCATGTTCTTAATCTTCGAGTTGGCCTTTTCGTTGACGATGATTTCGTCGAGGCTGTCGTTGAAGGTAGGAGCAACCACATCGCGGATGACGCCGATGGCAACTGGGTACTCAGGTGGCATCATGTGAGCCAGCATCATGTGGATACCAGTGTCTTGCGTGGTCTTGTCGTGAACGAGAATATCCTTTTCGGTAACGCCGTTTTCGCCGATGGTGACGACTTCAAGGCGGTTGTTTCTCAAAACGATACCCTTGTTGCGGTCTTTACCGAAAATCAATGGTTGGCCGTGAACGCACTTCACTTGCATATCGTCGCGGACATCCTTGCCAGTGATGTTTTCATGAACGCCGTTCGAGAAAATCATGCAGTTCTGGAGGATTTCGGTCACTGACATGCCTTTGTGTTTGTAGGCTTCCATGAAGATTTCGCTCATTTCCTTTGGATTCACGTCAACGGCGCGGGCGAAGAAGGTAGCCTTTGCACCGATGGCGAGTTCGCCAGGATTGAATGGATCTTCGTAAGTGCCTTGTGGGCTGGTCTTGGTCTTCGTGCCACGGAATGTGCAAGGTGAGAACTGGCCCTTGGTCATACCATAGATACGGTTGTTGAAGAGCAGCAGGTTGATGTCGATGTTACGACGGCAAGCGTGAATGAAGTGGTTGCCACCGATTGCGGTGCAGTCACCGTCACCGGTAATCATCCAAACGGAGAGGTTCGGATTGGCCAGCTTAACGCCTGTAGCAGCGGCAGCAGCGCGGCCGTGAACACTATGGAAACCGTAAGTGTTCATGTAATATGGGAAACGTGAAGAGCAACCGATACCTGAAACGACTACGATGTCTTCCTTCTTAACGCCCAATTGTGGGAAAATGTCCTGAACGGCTTTCAAGATAGCATGGTCGCCACAGCCTGGGCACCATTTAACGACTTGGTCGCTGGCAAAATCTGCCTTGGTAAGAACTTGATTATCTAAATTTTCCATAGTCGCATTATTTTAAAAGGTCGTTAAACTTGTCTTCCAGTTCGCCGAGGGTGAATGGCAAACCTTGAACCTTATTATATTGTTCAGTCTTGTATTCTGGGAAGTTCATTCTCAGATACTTGGCAAACTGACCACGGTTGATTTCGCACACCACAATCTTCTTGTGACCGTCGAGCACTTCGGCAGTGTTCTTTGGCAGCGGCATGATGTAATCGAAATGAGCGTGAGCCACCGACTTGCCTTCTTCCATCATCTTTTCGACAGCGGTACGGACAACACCGAAAGTGCCGCCCCAGCTGACGACGAGGAGGTCAGCGTTCTTG
>JAZQMX010000054.1:0-12603 GCA_045627065.1 Bacteroidales bacterium
GGATGAGCAGCAGTGAGCCAATCATCAGCATGGAAGCTGCCTTACCTTTGTGGTCGACATAGTTGCCAAGGATTGGCGTGATGGCCACGGCAAGCAGTGGGAACACGGCGAAAATGGTTTCGGCGGTACCGCGCTTGTAACCCATCCAGCAGTAAACGACGAGAGCCACAACTGCGAGAGCCATCAGACCGAATTTCAAGCCTTTCTTCTTCGAGAAGTTGCTTGCGAATGCGCAGATGGCCACAACAAGCATGATGATGTATTGAACGATTGTGACGCTATTGCTTGCCCAGAAACCTTCGCCAGGAACCAGGGTCAGGTTGCACTGCAACATGTTGACGGCATATTTCTGGAATGGGAAAATAGCTGAGTAATAGAGCACGCAGAGAAGGGCAACCAGCCAGAAACCGAGGCTTGACAGAATTTTGCCGATATCTGAAACCTTGAATGGGTCGTCTTTTTCTTCGGCTTCGCCAGTCTGGGCGTCCAATTTCTTATCCATGAAGAAATAGACAACAAACATAATGAGTGCGATGCAGAGCAGTACAACACCGAAAGCCACTGACTTGTCGACATGGACGCTGCCGCCGAGTTTTGCAAAATAAGGTGAGAAAATCATGCAGGTAGCAACGCCGAGACGTGCCAGAGCCATTTCTGAACCCATAGCCAAGGCGGTGTCGCGGCCCTTGAACCACTTCACGATACCGCGTGAAACGGTGATGCCGCCCATTTCAGTACCGCAGCCGAACAGCATGAAACCGAGGGCGGCAAGCTTAGCTGAAGCAGGCATGCCTCTATAGAATGGGGCGACGCCAATCTCTTCAAAACCAGGGATGTAGTTAAGGTTGTTGGTGAACCATGTTTCAGCACCGCTACCGATGAACTTGTCGGAGATAGCGTACCACTCGATAAGGGCACCGACGAGCATTACCACGCCTGAAAGGACTGCGGTGAAACGGACGCCCATCTTGTCGAGGATGATACCAGCAAAAATCAGGAAGAATACGAATACGTTAAGGAAGGTCTCAGCACCCTGCATAGTGCCGAATGCGGTTGAATCCCATGCGCGGCCGCCTTCTTCGACGGGAAGCATCATCAGGTCCTTAATTGGGGAGAGAATGTCCATAAAGATGTATGAACAAAACATGGCCAAGGCCAAAAGCAGCAAGGCAATCCACCTGAAGGTGGCGTTGTCTCTCATTGTCAGTTTTTCTGTCATTGTGATTGTGTTTATTTGTTAATACTAAATTGATTTATTCAGGCAGTTGGACGGCTTCCTTCTTGTAGCCGTTGAGGACTTGCTTGGTGATGTCGGCGATGTCCTGGATGGTGACGCCGTTCACGATTTCTTCGAATTTGTCCATCATGTTGAGACCATCACGCATTTCGGTTTGGATGCAGCCCATCCAATACTGGTTGTTTTCGAGGTCTTCAGCATGCTTCTTGATCATGTATTCTTTCACCTTCTGGAGGTCTTCAGGACGAGGACCAACGTTGGCAACGTTTTGGAATTCAGCCTTGGCGATGCCCATCAGCTTCTCGTACATTTCCTTGTTGGTGTTGAATCCGATGAGGAACATGAACGATGGTTTTGGACGCAGCATGACGTTGCCATTAGTGCCCACACCGTAGGTGCCGCCTTCGTCTTCACGGATTTTCTCGGTATAGACGATGTCCATGATTTGGCTCAACATGTCCATCTTGATGCTGTTTTCAAGGGTGTAATCCATCGAGCCGTTGTAAATCATATAGCATGTTGCCATTGGGGTTTCCATTTGCTTTTCGTAGTGGCAGATGTAGTCCTTCTCGGTAATCTTCGGTCCGTTGTCTTTCCAAGTTTCCTTGTTTTTCTTGCTCTTTAAAGCACCAAGATATTGCTCAACCAGTGGCTCGAAGGTTTCAGGATTGATGTTGCCTACGAAGGTGAAAATGAAGTTGTTCGGGTCAGCGAAACGCTCGGCAGCCATCTTCATGCCTTTGGCATAGTCAACTTTGTCGTAGTCGTCGGCAGTCATGCGCTTGACCAACGGGTGCGAATCGTACATCACTGCATAGAGGCTATCGCGGAAACTGGTCATTGGGTCTGATTCAGCGTTAGCGACCATTGCCTTGGCGCGGGCTATGTTCGATTGGAAGGCTTCTTCGTCCATGCGTGGGGCGGTGAAGTTGAGGTAAACGAGTTGCATCAAGGTTTCGATGTCCTTGGCGGAGCAGCTGCCGCTCATGCCTTCGGTGTAGTTGTTGATGCTTGGATAAATGCGGGCTTTCTTGCCAGCCAAAACCTTTGGAAGGTCGATGGCGCTGAAGTTACCCACGCCACCGAGGGTCAGCAGTTCGTTGACGTTTTGCAAGGTATATGGGTCGCTTTGGTCCATGACGGAATAACCGCCAAAGCTGTAGGCTGACATGATGATTTCGTCGTCTTTGAATGTAGTAGGCTTATAGACGACCTTGATGCCGTTCTTGAGGGTGAGCTCGATGGTGCCGAAGGTCTCGTTGGCAACTTTGCCGATGATGGAACCGCTCTTAGGCAGTTTGGCGATGAGAGGCTCGTTGCTGACGGTCTCAACGTAAGGCTCCACTTCGATGGCGTTGGCTTTGTTGAACATGTCAAGTAGCTCTTCCTTGGTGGGAAGGGTTTCGCCTTCTTTTTGTGGAGCGGTCAAGATGATGACGATGTTGTTGTCGGTGATGAGTTCCTTGGCATATTCGTTGATGGCTTCAATAGGAATGCTTGGCAACACTTGGTTGAGCAGCATGTATTCGTTTTCGATGCCGAGCAGAGGCTCGTTGTTGAGGAAGTGCGAGAGGATAGGCCACAGATAGCTGCCGGTTTCCTTCTTGTCGCGTTCGTCATATTGGCTTTCCACAGTCTTCATCAGGTCGGCCTTGACGCGCTCGAATTCTGAATTGGTGAAACCGAATTGGCGCATGCGGTTGTTTTCGGCAACGATGGCGTTCATGGCTTCGTTTATTGAACTGAAGTCTTTGGCAACGGCAGAACTGCTCCAGGCATCCTTCGTGTCGCTGACGAGGAAAGTGCCATAGTAACCGCCACCATAAACGAATGGAGGATTAGCCTTCTGGGTGAGTTCTTCAAGACGGTTGTTGTACATCATGCCGACCAGTTGGTCCATATAGCCTTTCAGCCAATAGCTGATGTCGCCTTTGTATTCTTCCGGAACGACGTCGTGCTTATACATCACGTCGATGCTGTAGTTGGTTTCTTCTACATCGGAGCAAACGCTGACCAATGGTTCTTCGTTGTCGGCCACTTGGAAACGAGTGCGTTCGGCTGGGTCAACAGGAGCAGGAATGTCTTCGAAGATGGCTTTCAGACGGCTCTCGATTTCGTTGACATCGATGTCGCCAACGATAATGATGCCTTGAAGATCAGGACGATACCATTTGTGATAGTAGTCGCGGAGGGCTTGATGTTCGAAGTTGGCGACCACTTGCTCGGTGCCGATAGGCATACGATAGCCGTAAGGGCTGTTCGGATATACTTCGGGCAACATCTTGTCGTAGATACGCATCTGTGCGGTCTGGCCTTGGCGCATCTCCTCAAGGATGACGCCACGTTCCTTCTCGATTTCTTCATCTTCAAGCGAGACGAAACTCGACCAGTCGTGAAGCACGAGGATGCACGAGTCGATAAGGCCTGGGTTGGTGGTAGGTACGTTAGTGAGCATATACACGGTTTGCTCGATGCTGGTCCATGCGTTTACGTTGGTGCCAAACTTCACGCCGTTGCGTTCCATGTAGTTGAGCAGTTCCTTGTCGGGGAAGTTCTCTGTGCCATTGAAGCACATGTGCTCGAGGAAGTGGGCGAGACCACGTTGCTCTTCTTCTTCAAGGATGGAACCGACCTTCTGCGCGATGTAGAAGTTGGCGCGTTGGGCAGGCTTCTCGTTATGACGGATGTAGTAAGTCAATCCGTTCTCAAGTTTACCTCTTCTGATGTTAGGATCGAAGGGACAAGGCATGGCCTGTTGGGCAATGCTGGCCGCTACAAAAGCAGTGATGGCCAAGATGGTTAATGCTAATTTCTTCATTATTTGTTATTTTGTTGTTGAATTGTTCGTCGTTGATTTAACTACGTTGAATGCTTTGCATTTGTTGAATTGTTTTGGGAGACGCGATAAATCGACGTCTCTACAAACTTTCCACTTAATAAAGGTGTACCACAAACTTCTCCTCGAAGTACTCTTCTCTGAACCACTTGCTTACAGCCACTTTCTTGTGCTTCCAATAACGGCTCAATGCCTTGAATTCAGCATCCAAGTCACCGCCTTTCAGGTAGAGGATGCCACCAGCTTCGATGTCGCCACGGATGCGTATCTTGTTGCCGGCAAGGTTAGCTATCTCAGGCAAGGTCATCACGGCGCGACCTGTTACGAAGTCGAATTTCTCCTTCACTTCCTCGGCGCGTTTGTGTTCGGCCACCACGTTGTCGAGACCGATGGCGTCTTTTACGGCGTTCACCACGGTGATTTTCTTTCCTGTGCCGTCGATGAGGTAAAATTCAGTCTGTGGAAACATGATGGCCAAGGGGATGCCAGGAAATCCACCGCCCGTGCCAAGGTCCATGATGCGCATTCCGGGAAGCAGTTCCATGTATTTCGCAATGGCCAACGAGTGCAGTACATGGTGTTCATAAAAATGGTCCATGTCTTTGCGCGAGATGACATTGATTTTTGAGTTCCAGTCTAAGTATAAGTCTTTCAACTGGTTGAATTGTTCTTTCTGCTTGTCGGAGAGGCCTGGAAAATATTTAAATATTTGAGTTGTGTCCATAATTCAAAAAATGGCTTCAAAAATAGGGAATTTTCGGTTAGGTTCAGCAGAATAGGGGCAATTATTGTTTGCCATTTTGCAAATAATATTCTTTATCCTTTTCCGTTATTTTTGTAATTTTACCGCTTCAAACATACATTACTAATGAAAAGAGTTTTGCCATTCATATTCGCCTTGTTGCCTTTCTTCGCACAGGCACAACACATTACTGCTGAACAATATATCGAAACTTACAAGGACGTTGCCATCCGCGAGATGAAGGAGCACGGCATACCGGCTTCCATCACATTGGCGCAAGGCTTGCTTGAGACTGGCTCGGGCAACAGTGCATTGGCCCGCGAGGCGAAAAACCATTTTGGTATCAAGTGCCACAAGGGATGGACGGGCGATACCTATTACATGGACGACGACGAGGCAAACGAGTGCTTCCGCAAATACGATAACGTCGATGACTCGTTCCGCGACCATTCGCTTTTCTTGGCTACGCGTTCGCGCTATGCTGCGCTGTTCGATTTGGAAATCACTGATTATGAGGGTTGGGCGAAAGGACTGAAGGCTGCCGGCTATGCCACTAACCCGAAATATGCGCAACTGCTCATCGACCGCATCAATCTTTACGACTTGACAAAATACGACAAGATGGCTCTGGGGCTTTTGGGCGAAGAGGAGCCTATTCAGCAACCTGCCATTGTTTCTGCCGAACAGGAAGAAGATGTTGAAATTGTGGAATTGGCTTATTCGCCAGCGAATCGCACCGTCTTCGAGTTGGTTGATATGACTCCTGAAGGGCGTTTCATCTATGAAAACAATGGTGTGCGTTTCGTCTTCGCAAAAGAGGGTGAAATCCCTGATTTGATGGCTGCTGAATTTGGTATCGACTCGGAGGATTTCAACGAATACAACTGCTTGTCGAAACCACAAGAAATGGTGTTTCACAGCGGTGATGTGGTGTATCTCGCACCTTTGAAAAACAAAAACCGTCATGAGAAATCATACACGGTTTCGGCTAACGAAACGCTTCGCGATGTAGCTTTGAAGTTTGCCGTCAAGCCTAAGAAGTTGGTTAAAATCAACGGAATAACCACAAAAGGCTATCTTGAAGAAGGCACGACGGTTAACTTGAAATAAGTTTTGTGTTGGTGATTCCGCCACAAGCGGCGGAATGGAGGATCCCAGTTTAGTGATAGGCGGCGGCAAACAATGAGTTCTGTTAGAACGCTGTAGTTACCGCCGCAGGTTAATCATGTTTTCAAGCCATTCCGCCACGTAGGGGCGGAAACTTTTCCTACTTTACAACTCGTCTTTCAAATATTGAGCTGTATAGCTGCGTTTGCACTTGATGATTTCTTCGGGTGTGCCTTCGCAGAGAATCTCGCCACCGCGTGTGCCGCCTTCAGGTCCCATGTCAATGATGTAGTCTGCCATCTTGATGACGTCGAGGTTGTGCTCGATAATCAAGATGGTGTTGCCTTTATCTACGAGTTTGTTGAGCACGTTCATTAGCACCTTGATGTCCTCGAAGTGCAAGCCTGTGGTAGGCTCGTCAAGAACGTACAGCGTATTTCCCGTGTCGTGTCGCGAAAGTTCGGCAGCCAGTTTTACACGTTGCGCTTCGCCACCCGAAATGGTCGTTGAGGCTTGACCCAAAGTGAGGTAACCTAAACCGACATCTTGCAACGACTTGATTTTCTGAATAATGCTTGGAATATTCTCGAAAAATTCAACGGCTTCGTTGATGGTCATGCCAAGCACATCGTTGATGGATTTGCCCTTATAGCGTACTTCCAAAGTCTCGCGGTTGTATCGTTTGCCTTGGCATTCGTCGCACACCACATTGACATTGGGCAGGAAGTTCATCTCGATGACTTTCAGTCCGGCTCCTTTACAAGCCTCGCAACGACCGCCTTTTACGTTGAACGAAAAACGTCCTGATTTATAGTTTCTTATCTTTGATTCGGGCAACTCGCCGAACAACTTTCTGATGTCATCAAAAACCTTGGTGTAGGTGGCTGGGTTGGAGCGTGGCGTACGTCCAATAGGTGCTTGGTCAATTTCGATAATTTTGTCGATGTTTTCCAAGCCTTCGATGGCTTCGTAAGCCAGTGGCTCTTTGACAGAACGATAGAGTTTTTGGCAAAGGATAGGGGAGAGGGTCTCGTTGATGAGACTCGACTTTCCGGAACCTGAAACACCAGTCACACAGACCATTACGCCAAGCGGAAGTTTCAGGTCAACATGTTTCAGGTTGTGTCCCGTGGCACCTTTCAGCAGTAAATAGTTGCCTTCGAGTGGCTTTCGTCTTTCTTTGGGTATCTCGATTTGGCGCGTGCCGTTGAGATATTCGCAAGTGATGGAATGTCCATCTTTTACTTCGTCTGGTTTTCCGGCAAATACCACTTCGCCGCCATGTCGGCCAGCGCCTGGACCAATATCGACTAAATAGTCGGCGTTGAGCATGGTGTCTTTGTCGTGTTCCACTACGATGACGGAGTTGCCGATGTCGCGCAATTCCTTCAGCGATTCGATGAGCTTGTGGTTGTCGCGCTGGTGCAGTCCGATGCTGGGTTCATCAAGAATATAAAGCACGCCAGTGAGTTGCGAACCGATTTGCGTAGCCAGACGGATGCGTTGCGCTTCACCTCCCGATAGCGATGCAGAAGGTCGGTTCATATTGAGGTAATCGATGCCGATGTCCAAAAGGAAATTGACACGTTTCTCTATTTCACGCAAGATCTCTTTTGCGATATCGAATTGGCGCTCATTGAGTTGCGATGGAAGTTCCTTGATCCATTGTGCGAGAGTGATGGTGTCCATCTCGGCCACTTCGGCGATGTTTTTCCCGTTGATTCGGAAATATTGCGCTTCTTTTTTCAGCCTCGTGCCGCCGCAAACGGGGCATTTGACGTGGTTCATGAACGAGTTGGCCCAACGTGTGATGGAAGCGGGTGCGTCTTCGGTGTTTTGCTCCTCAATGAAGTTGACAATGCCCTCGAAATTGATCTTGATTTTTGAGGTCACGCCCAACGATTCGTGGTTCACTTCAAAGGTCTCGTTGGTGCCATACATGATGACATCCAAGGCCTCGTCGGTGATATCTTTCATGGGCGTGTCGAGGGTGTAACCGTACTTTAAGCCGATGGCTTCCAACTCCTTAAAGATCCAGCTGCCACTTTTGTATTCGCCAGCGGGAGCCAAGCCGCCTTTCTTAATGCTCAGGTTGGGATTAGGAATGAGTTTATCTTTATCGACGACGGCAATTTCGCCTAACCCGCTACACTTTGGACAAGCACCGTAGGGCGAATTGAACGAGAAAGTGTTGGGTTCGGGGTCTTCGTAGGATAGACCCGTGGTCGGGCACATGAGCAAGCGACTGAAATAGCGCACTTGCTGGCTGTCGTTGTCGAGCACCATGAGTAGGCCTTTACCATAGCGGAAGGCGGTCTGCACCGATTTCTTCACGCGAGTGGCGACGTCGTCTTTCACTTCGATGCGGTCAACGACGATTTCGATGTCGTGGGTCTTGTAGCGGTCGAGCATCATGCCAAATTCAATCTCGCGCAATTCGCCGTCAACGCGAACACGGGTGAAGCCAGCTTGACGGATGTGGTCGAACAACTCGCGGTAATGTCCCTTGCGGCCACGTACCGATGGTGCCAAAATGTTGATGCGTTTTCCGTTGAAGTCGTTGAGAATCAAATCGGTGATTTGCTCTTCGGTGTAACGGACCATCTTCTCGCCAGTGTTGTAGGAATAGGCTTCGCCGACGCGCGCAAAGAGCAGACGAAGGAAATCGTAAATCTCAGTAATGGTGCCGACCGTGGAACGGGGATTCTTGTTGACGGACTTTTGCTCAATAGAAATGACAGGACTCAAACCGGTAATCTTATCAACGTCAGGACGTTGCATGTTGCCGATAAACTGGCGTGCGTAGGCCGAGAAACTCTCCATATAACGGCGCTGACCTTCGGCATAAATGGTGTCGAAAGCCAACGATGACTTGCCGCTGCCGCTAATGCCAGTGACGACCACTAAAGCATTGCGCGGTATGGACAGGTCAATGTTTTTGAGGTTGTTTTCTCTTGCCCCTAAAATTTCAAGGGTCTTGTCTTCACAGAATTCGTCCATCCTTCTGCTCCCTTACAAATGCCTTATTTTGTTTCGCTATTGTGTGTCTTTGCATATTTTCCTTTCGGAATCTTGATGTCGTAACTATTTCCTGCCGAGATGGTTAAGGTCTTCGAGCGTAGCCAAGGATTGAAATACTTCAACATCTTATAGTTCGTACCTTGGTCGAAAGCAAACTGAACCAAATCGGGAATGGATTCGGTGACGGTGACGGTTTTGCATTCAAGTGGGCGATACCAACCGTTGTCGCTGATTTGGAAACCGTATTTCTCTGGATTTTCAGTGATGCATTTGAGGGCAAGAATGCGGAATACGTATCTTTGGGTCTCCTCAGGGAGCAACATGTCGTAATACGAAGTGACAAACTGCTCTTCTATTGTCCTGCTGATACGTCCTTTGCCGCAATTGAATGCCGCAGCTGCTGATGTCCAACTGCCAAAAGTCCGATACGAGTTCTTGATGAACTTGCAGGCGGCAACAGTCTCTAATTCAACATTGTAGCGCATATCAACTTCTTTGTCAATTTCGAGCCCGTATTCTTTTCCTGCACTTTCGATAAATTGCCAAAATCCCACAGCCTTGGCTGATGAAACGGCATTCGTTAGAGCACTTTCGGCCATGCATAGGTACTTGAAATCTTCGGGCAGACCGTTTTTCTCCATGATAGGCTCAATGACAGGGAACCATCGTGTGCTGCGCTTTAATAATAATAAGGTGCTGGAGTGAAGGTATGAGTTGGCCAAAATCTCACGTTCGAGTCGCTCGCGGACATAGAACAAGTCCAACGGTACTTCCTCTCCGCAAAAAGTCAGCGATTCAGGCAGATCGATGTCGTGCGTCGGATGGTCGATTTTGTCAAACGAAAGGTATTCGTGGTCGGTGCCTTCGTAGCTTTCCATCTCGCTGTTGCTTGATTTCTGTGCTGCACACAAGGTAATGACTGCTGTTCCACCTATTAATAATAGAGCCAGGCAGATGGTTAGGATGATGTTTTTAGTTCTCATTGAAATGGGGTGACAAAGTCTTTGAAGAATGGCGAAATCTTATCTTTTTCAGAAAGGATGGGGTCTTCGATGTTCCAGTTGACGTTAAGGTCGGGGTCGTTCCAGCGCAGGCTGCCTTCTGAGGCTTTGTTATATACGTTTGTGCATTTGTAGGTGAAGACTGAATTGTCTTCGAGACATACAAAACCATGGGCAAAGCCTTCTGGAATCCAATACATAAACTTGTTCTCTTCGGTCAGCACTACCGATTCCCATTGACCATAGGTAGGGGAGTCCTTGCGCAAATCGACGGCAACATCCATTACGGAGCCTTTCACCACGCGAACCAGTTTGCCTTGCGCAAATGGCGGCTTTTGGAAATGAAGACCGCGTAAGACGCCTTTCATCGATTTCGATTCGTTGTCTTGCACAAAATCCATGGTAAGGCCTAATTTGGCGAAGCGCTCTTTGTTGTAGCCTTCGAAGAAATAGCCCCGCTCGTCATAAAACACATCGGGCTTGATGACGAGCAGGTCTTTTATTTTTGTTTCAATGATTTCCATGAACAAATAATTTGGTAGAGACGCGATTCATCGCGTCTCTTAAATTATTAAAGGTGAACACATTCGTTGTAGGCTGCGGCGGCAGCTTCCATGATGCCTTCCGACATGGTCGGGTGGGGGAACACGGTATGGATGATGTCTTCGCCCTTAGCACCGAGTTCGCGACACAGTACAGCGGCAGCTACCATTTCGGTAACGTTGTCGCCAACCATGTGGCAACCAAGCCAATCGCCAGTCTTGGCATCAAACACCACCTTGATGAAACCGTCGCGGTTGCCGGCAGCAGTGGCTTTGCCTGATGCAGTGAATGGGAACTTGCCGATTTTTACTTCGTAGCCGGCAGCGATGGCTTTGGCTTCGCTCAAGCCGACGGAAGCGATTTCTGGTGTCGTGTAGGTGCAACCAGGAATGTTGGCGTAGTTCAATGGCTTAGGATTCAAGCCGCAAAGCTTCTCGACACAAATGGTGGCTTCGTGGTCGGCCTTGTGTGCTAATGCTGGACCATGAACGATATCGCCGATGGCATAGATGCCTTCCACGTTGGTGCGATAGTATTCGTCCACGTTGATTTTGCCTCTCTCTGTGCTGATGCCGAGCTCTTCGAGGCCGAGGTTGTCGATGTTGGTCTGAACGCCAACGGCTGACAGAACGATGTCAGCCTCAACGGTCTTTTCTCCCTTCTTGGTCATGATGGTGCAAACACACTTCTCACCAGTGGTATCCACGTTGGTGACCGAAGCTTCAGTCATGACGGTCATCTTCAGTTTCTTGAACGAACGTTCCACCTGTTTCGACACTTCTTCGTCTTCGTTAGGCACCACGTTTGGAAGGAATTCCACCAAGGTGACCTTCACGCCCATTGAGGTGAAGAAGAAAGCGAACTCTGAGCCGATAGCTCCTGAGCCGACAACTACCATGCTTTCAGGCAGTTTGTCCAAAACCAATGCTTGACGATATCCGATGATCTTCTTGCCGTCGATAGGCAGAGCGGGCAGCTGACGCACGCGTGAACCCGTGGCAAGGATGATGTGGTCGGCTTCGTGAAGAGTGACGTTGCCTTCGGCATCGGTCACTTCAACTTGCTTGTTGGCAGTGAGTTTGCCGTAACCAGCAATGATTTCTACGTTGCTTTTGTTGAGGAGATATTGCACGCCTTTGCTCATGGTTTCGGCCACACCGCGGCTGCGTGCGACGATGGCTTCCATATCGGGCTTCACTTCGCCTTCCACTTTGATACCATAGCTTTCTGCGTGTTTCATATAATTATATACGGCAGCGCTCTTCAGCAAGGCTTTGGTAGGGATGCAACCCCAGTTGAGGCAAATGCCACCTACTTCGGCTTTCTCTACCACTGCTACTTTTTTACCTAATTGTGATGCTCTAATGGCAGCCACATATCCGCCAGGACCGCTGCCGATAACTATAACGTCGTATTTCATTGTTGTATGTTTTGTTGATTATCTTGTTCGCTTTCCTCTTTCATCTCAGCGTTTCCCGTGTTCGTCTCGTCATTTTCCACTTTTTTCTCACTAATCTTCCTGATCACACTCGCCAACAGTGCCCAAAGTGCGAAAAAAGCCACTACGCTGATTATCCATATTACTACCATTTGAACCATAGTAACGATGATTTTCAATTGCGCTGCAAAGGTAATAAAAGTGTTTTGATTGGAGATAGGTTTAGGCAATGAAACCTTCGTGACACATGAAATACGTATTATTCTTCAATCATCATTAGTCATGGCCAGATTATTTCAAAAAATAATCATTTATTAAATGTAACTAAATCAGTGATTTGTAAATTGTATTGAAAAATAATTGAAAAAAAACTCAAAAAACGCTTGCCAGTAATGAAAAAGGTTGTACTTTTGCACTCGCAAAGCAAAGCAATAGAGTTCTTTTTCAAGGCTGGTCCGGTAGTTCAGTTTGGTTAGAATGCCTGCCTGTCACGCAGGAGGTCGCGAGTTCGAGCCTCGTCCGGACCGCTCAAAGCGAGCAACCCAAATCGGGTTGCTTTTTTTTTAAACTTGATACGATGTCGTTTATTGAAGAAATCAACAGGCGGAGGACTTTCGCCATCGTCAGTCACCCGGACGCGGGTAAGACCACTTTGACCGAGAAACTTTTGCTTTACGG
>JAZQMX010000055.1:0-6609 GCA_045627065.1 Bacteroidales bacterium
CAGGAAACCTTGCACCATCACTAATTTCACGTAATTTCTCAGTCGGTTTGCTGTAGCCATCAAAAAGATGGTGATGACAAACAGCATCATTATGATTTCTTTCATGGCTTAACTGAATTGCATAATTGAAAAAACTAACACCAATGCCGCAGCGGCAACGCTGAAGATGAACTCGGGATTGTGGTTCATCCTGAATCTCGCCATAAACGATTCGGTGATGCCTATGGCAATGGCGCAAACGGCTTGCACAAGGAAGAAAATGCCTATCGACATGGCCAATGGACCAGCCAGAAACAGGTTGGCAATCAGGGCACCGTACATGGCGAATTTCATATATCCCGTCGAGAGAATCAGGCCTAAGTCGAAGCCGCTGTTGTCGAGAATCATCACTTCGTGAATCATCGTCAGTTCAAGGTGTGTCTTGGGGTCGTCGATAGGGAGACGGCTGCTTTCTACCATCGCGATAATCAGCAGGATGACAGCCATCACGATAGTGGCGCCGATGTGAAAAGCATCACCGTAACTGTTCAGGTTGGCGAAAATATCAACGAAACTCGTGTGTCCGCTGATGAGCGAGATGCTGCCCATAATGAGGAAAAACGCAGGCTCGGCCAACATGGAATAAAGCGCTTCGCGCGAAGCGCCCATGCCTTCGAAACTCGAGGCGGCGTCCAAGGCAGCGATAATGCAGAAGAACTTGCCCAGAGAAAGGACGTAGGCGAAGAAAACGAAATCGCCTTCAAAGTGGATAAGTCCTGGTTTGCCGCCAAAAGGGATGCAGGCACAGGCCATCAGCACCGATGCCGCATAGATAAGCGGAGCGATGCGGAAAACGAATGTCGTGCTGGTGCTATAGACCGTTCCTTTCTTGAACAGCCGACGCACATCCTTGAGAGGCTGAAAGATGCCAGGACCTTTGCGCCCGGCGCAGATGCTCTTGGTGCGCACGATGAGGCCGCTGAAAAAGAGCGAAGCCAATATGATTAAAGCGAAACTTAGCATATCACAAGAGTTAAGACGATGGTGGTGACAATGAAAATGATACCATATAGGATATAGGATTGCAAGCGGCCGTTTTGTAGGAAGGCGAACTTGCCGGTGAATCTCACGTAGGCGTTGGCTGCCTTTTCAAGGAAACCGCTTTTCAGCACGCCGCTAAAGAGTTTCGAATAGGTCTTGACGAACGAGGTGGCTGTGTATTGCAGCTTGGGCGAGGCCACCGTGTAGCCGCAGCCCCACGTTGGACCCGTCTCAAGGCTCTTGTTGCGTGTGGCGAGACGACGCACAAGCCAAAGCAAGGCCGTGAGGGCGATGACGATAGCTGAAGCTCTGCCGATAGTTGCAATGGTGCCGCTCAGCGCGATTGCAGGGCAACCGAATAGAGGCGTTATCTCGTTGATTTGACGAATGTAAAACTCAGGATAAACACCCACCGACAGCATGACCAATGACAAGATGGCCAACGGCACGATGCGAAGGGCACCGAATTCTTTATGCTCGGGCAATGTGGTGCGGGCTTCGCCAAGGAAAACCACGCCAAAGGCTTTTGTGAAGCAGAGAATGGCCAGACCGCCAATCATCACTAAGGCCAAAATGGCGCCGACAGCCCCGACTTGTGAGAGGATAGAGGCTTGCCCGAGATAATCGAACAGACCAAGATAAATCATGATTTCAGAGACAAAACCGTTCATCGGGGGCAATCCGCAAATGGCCACTGCTGCAACGAGGAAGAAAAATCCCGTTAGCGGGAGACGCTTCAGCAAGCCGCCGAGATGCTCCACGTTGAGCGTGTGTGTGGCTTGATAGACATTGCCGGCAGTGAAAAACAGCGTCGATTTGAACAGCGCGTGGTTTAGGGTGTGGAGCAATGCACCTCCGAAAGCCAACGATGCAATCTCTTGCATTCCAAGTCCTTTGGCAATGCAGCCCAATCCGATGCCCATGCCTATGATGCCGATGTTTTCGATGCTATGATAGGCTAGGAGCCGTTTCAGGTTGTGCTGCACGATGGCCATCATCACGCCGTAGAGCCCGCTGATGGCGGCGACTGCAAGGATGATTTTACCAGCAAGAACCAAATCGACATTGAAAATCATCACGGAACGCAGCAGTCCGTAGATGCCGATTTTGATGATGACACCCGACATCACGCCGGAGATGTGTGCCGGGGCGGCAGGATGCGCCACGGGAAGCCATGTGTGGAAAGGCACAAAGCCCGCCTTGATGGCGAAACCGCAGCACACGAAGGCAAACGGCAGTCCGCAAGGACCTTGATAAGCAGTCCAATCCGTCCAGAGGAAGGAGCCGGTCTTGTTGTACATCATCAGGAATCCAATGGTCAGGAAGACCACGCTGATGTGCGACTGAATGAAGAAATTGATACCAGCCTTGATGACATCGCTGTTCCAACTCTCGAAGATGATGAGGAAGAAACTGCCGAGGGCCATCAGTTCCCAGGTCACCAAAAAGACAACGGCATGTTGGGTCAGCGTCAGCAGAATCATCGACGCAAAAGTCAGCAGGTACCAGAAAACGTGTAGCCCGAGTTCCTTGCGGTGTTGTTTGTAGGCTTTAAGATAGTCAGTCCCGTAAAAAGCGCCGGCGGTGAAAATCAAGGTGATGATGGCGATGAACCACCACGACAGCCGGTCGGGGACGTTAAATAGGCTCAAAAGGGTCATTGTTTGACAGTTTATGAAAACGGGCGCGAAGATACGGAATAATGCCGAATTGCCAATGCGGAATGTGTAATGGCATGTGAAAAAGGCCAAAAGTCATTGCGAGGCACGAAGCAATCTAGACGGAAAGTTTACGGCAATGGTTAAAAGTGGAAAAGTAACAAGACGTGGAACGTCATTGCGAGGAGGCACGACGAAGCAAACCAGACGATGAGTTTGCCTCCGCGTATTACGCGTATCTATCGTATTGTTTTTTTATAAAGATACGAGCGATACGTGGAGGAAATTCCTGGTTCGCTTCACTTCGTTCGCGACGATGCCAAACGGCTGTCCGTTTAAGGGCAGGGGTTCCGCTGCGCTCCACCGCCTGCTAAATCTCTGTCGTCCCTACGGGACTTTGCGAAGCCCTGTAAGGGCGGCAGAGGTTTAGCAGTGCCGTGAGCCACTGCTCTGAAACATCCTCGCATGATTAATGCTTCACCACCTGCCCATTATCAGCGGCAAAGTGAGGAAAAGGTTGGCCCTGGGTGAGCCAACCTTTTTGATAAACAATGCAGCTTTACAATGTCTTTAAAAGCTCCTCAAACACCTTTTGATAGCTCGGCGTCTTTTTGTGGAAACTCTCAAGGACTCTATCGAAATACCACTTGTGTTCTGGCGGAACGTAAGAATAACCATACGCCATGAATTCAAAATTCACTGTTTTCCAGCATAATCCGTTTTCATCTATGCCTTCGGTTATGGTCGTCTCTGGCACGAAGAAAGTTTCACCTTCAAATCCACACTGTATTCTCATAACAGCATTCATTATCCTTTGTTGAAGGTCAGAATTGGTTGAACCATTTTGTTCGTCGCTAATCCAAATTACAGCACCATCGTTGTATGCAAAAAATGCTTTTGTATCTGGACTAAAATTCAAGATGTTAGGATTAAGTTTGCTCGGAACGGTTATTTCTACAGTGTCGCTCTTCGGCAAAAACGTAGTACCTTCATAACAAAAGAAGCTTACCAAATCTTGACGTATTGGAATGGCCTTCGTTTCTAATTCGCCGTACAATTCAGTGCATCCCTTCTCGTTAGGCATTTGTGATTGCGTTGTTGCTTGCCTCACTGCGCATGACGACAAAACAAGAATCAGAACGGCAAAATAAATGTGTTTCCAACAATGATAATTGCATATAAATCTCTCTTTCATGTTTCTTGTGTATTTTTACGCTGCAAAGTTATAATGCCAAAAAACAAAAGTCAAGGAAAAATGAAGTTTTATTTGTGGGAAATGTCAACCGATGGACTATCCAAATCCTCCAAAACCATACTCGCCCTATACCAACTCCCTACTTCGTCCAATACTTGCCCATACTTCGCCCAATGCTCATCCAATCTAAGGAATTGGACGAGCTATGGATTAGGTTACCATAAATGATGGCAGAACTACGGGGAGGCTCTTGGGTGGCGACAAGCAGTAGGCAACGGAAACTAACCGCGTGGCTTATAAAACTCCCTGTTGCGATTTCTTTGCTTTTTGACGCTGCAAAGTTATAACGTGGAAAGCGATTTGTCAAGGGTTTTGGGAAAAAATAAACAAGTATTTCTCGTCATTTGTTTTCTGCCAAAGGGAAAAAGCCTTATATTTGCCTTGTGAAAGGTCAATGTTGAAACTAAATTCTTAATGAGTTATGAAAGCAGACAAAAAGACAATTTTAGAGGAAATCAAGCGCTATGTCATCATTACAATCGCCATCTTCGTCATGGATTTCGGCTGGACGGCATTCCTCATCCCGAATCACCTCATGGGCGGTGGCGTGAGTGGTATCGCTACTATAATCTTTTGGGCTACGGGCCTTTCAACGGGTATCTCGGTTTTTGTCATCAATGCGATTTTGCTGTTGATTGCCTTGAAAGTCATCGGACCGGGTTTCGGCATCAAGACGGCCTATTCTATCGTGATGGCCTCCGTTTTCATGTCGTTGCAGCAGCATTTCATCACCGAGCCGATGCTGAATGGCACGATGGACCTCTTCGTCTCCGACCATTTCCTCGCCGCTATTTTAGGCGGTGCCTTGGCTGGAGCGAGCATCGGCGTGGCCTTCACGCAAGGTGGTAGCACGGGCGGAACCGACATCATCGCTATGATTGTCAACAAGTATCGCAACATTTCGCAAGGTCGTGTCATCTTGTTCTGCGATATCATCATCATCGGCTGCTCTTATTTCGTTTTCCACAGCGTGGAAAGCATCATCTATAGCTTTGTCGTCCTGGCTGTTTGCAGCTATTGCATCGACTTGGTACTGACGGGTAACAAACAGTCGGTTCAGGCATTCATTTTCACTTCGAAACCTACCGAGGTGGCCGACCGAATCACAAACGAAATGCACCGTGGCGTGACTGCCATTAAAGGCATGGGATGGTACACCAAGCATGAAGGCGACATCCTTATGGTGGTGACGCATAAGCGCGAGGCACAACAAATCCTCCGCATCGTGAAGGACGAAGACCCCGCGGCCTTCATGACCATGAACACCGTGATGGGAGCTTACGGAAAAGGTTTTGAACAGATTAGGAAATAAAGAACAGCCCGGGCGTGATGCCGAGCCATTTCAAAACGGTCTCGCCCCAAAGCAGTATCAGCACCCATGAAATCGTCATCATCGTGATGCCAAACTTGAAGGCATCCGTCTGACTGTACATGTTGGTGTTATAGAGCAGTGCCGCCGGTTTGCTGTTGAATGGCAGCACATAGCAATGTTCGATAAGCATGGCGACGGGCAACGAAAGGCTCATCACTGGGAAACCGAAACGCGCCTCAACGCCTAAGGCAATCGGCACAAAAACCATCGTGCGGATGGTCTTCGACTGGAAGACCAAGCCCGAATACATCATCAAGAAAGTGAGGATGACATAAAGCACCCAGAATGGGGTGTCCGAAGTGATGCCGAGACTGTCGAAAGCCGCATTGACCATCGTGTTGGGAAGGTCGGTGGCATTCAGTCCCGAACCGAGGGTATAAGCACCGGCCGAGAAGAGCATCAGGTGCCAAGGGATATCGACATCGTTCCATTTCACCACGCCGATGCCTGGCAGCAAGGCCAAAACCGCACCCAAAAGGGCAACGATGGTCTCGTCGATATTATGGAAAGTGCCTTTCGTGACCCATAAGAAGAGCACGAGGACGAAAATGCCGACAGCTTTGTATTCTTCGGCTTTCATCTTGCCCATGGCGTCGAGTTCCTTTTGCAAACGCTCGATACCACCTTCAATCTGAGGCTTTTGCTCCTCTTTCTTCATCGGGAAGAAGACGTAAATGCCAAGCACGAGGCCGATGACCAAAATCAGAAGGCTCATCGGACCGCACGAAATCAGCCAGTTGGCGTAACCGAAATCACAACTGCCTACGAAACCTGCAATCAGCGAGATGGCCAGCAAGTGAGCACCGCTGCCAGTATAGAAAGCGTTGGCACCGATATTCACTTGGAAAAGATTCTGAATGACGAGGTTACGGCCAAAGTTATTGCGGTTGTCGCCGGTGGCACCGTAAATGGCGCAGACGGTCATGAAGATAGGCAGCATGATGGTTGCCTTCACGGTAGTTGCGGAGATAAAGGCTGACAATACGATATTGATAACCAAGAAACTCCACAACACACCTTTGGCGCTTTTGCCGAACTTGATGACAAAAGCCAAGGCCATTCGTTTGGCGAATTGGGTCTTAACCAACATACTCGCCAAAACGAATGAAAGAATGTTCAGCCACATGACGGGATGACCCAGCTGAGCCAAAGCGTCTTTTTGTGTGGTGACGTTACAGAGCACGATGCCAAGAATCAACAATAAGGAAGTCAGGTAGTTAGGAATGGCTTCCGTCATCCAAAGGATGAGACTTGCCACAAAAATGGCCAGCATGGCGTAGTTGGTTCGGATGAAAGTGTCGAAA
>JAZQMX010000056.1:0-36444 GCA_045627065.1 Bacteroidales bacterium
CCTTATGTTCGCAAACTCTTCTTGTCAGGTCGTTAGTCACTCCTGTATACAAGGCCCTATTGTTGGCGCTTGACATCATATAGACCCAATAAGTGTTCATTTGGTTTCTTGTTGGTTTCTGAAAGAATGAACGTTATAGATGCCACGCCTTTCAGGCTCTGAATGACATAACGTTCATCCTTCCAGAGGCTTAAAAAGCCCGCAGCCCTAAAGTGTTTTTCTTGTTTTTGTTTTATATCGTCTTGCTAAAACAAATATTTGATTGCCAAAAATTACTCTTCACCGCCTTCCATACCGCCACCTTCGTCACCGCCTTCGCGGGCTTGCTTCTCAAGTTCCATCTTACCGAAGCGGAAAGTCAAGCCGAGGCTGACGCTACGTGAGTTGAACCTGCTTGTGTTGGTGGAGTGGTAGTAAGGGCTGTTGTTGGTAGATCCCCACTTGTTCCAGTTGAAGATATCCTGCACGTTGAGGAAGACCGACATCTTGCGGTCGAAGAAGTCACAACGCAGACCGCCGTTAATGCCATAGCGTGATTCACGCGTTGAGAAGAGGCTCTGCGTGGGCGAACGGTAATAGGCTTGGGCGTGGATCTCAAGACGGTTCCACACCTTGGCCCAGAGGTTCATGCGCACGCTGTAGGATATCATGCGGCTCTTCACCAATTCGTCGTGATAGAAAGCCTCGATGTAGGAGTCGTAGAGGTTAGCATACAAGCGCATGTTGAAGAAACCCGTAGGACGGATCATCAAGTTGGCCTCGAGACCGGCATCGTGCGACTTGCCCACATTGACCGGCTGACGGAACATCACATAACGACCATACAGGTCATCGTATCTCGAAATGGAGATTGTATTGATCTCGTTGGATTTGCCTTTGTAGTAACCCGAAAGACCCACCGAGCCGAAACGTTGGAAGAACTTGGTCCAACCCACCTCTAACGAATTGGTATAGACCGAAGTCAGGTCAGGATTACCAGATGAGAACGACTCTTCGCCGTAGGATACGAAGGTGGTCAGCTGGTTAGCACGCGGGTCGTTCACACGGCGGGTATAGCTGGCCTTGAAGTTATGCATCGACTTGGTGCGATACGAGAGGTGTAAGGTAGGCAGCACGTTGAAGAACGACTGGCGGAAGTTGCTCGTATCGGCCATAGGATAGCAGCCTTCAGGGTTGTATGTGATGCCCGTGTTGTAGTTCTCGAAACGGATGCCCGGCTTCAAGGTGAAGCCACCCCACTTGTGTTGCAAGGTAGCATAAAGCTGGTTGGTATTGGTGAAGGTGTTGTAGTCGTAGGAACGCAGCACGTCCGGGACATATTCACCATTAGCCAAGGTATCGATGTCACTTATCGTAGATTGGTTGCTGTAGCGAGAGGTAAAGCCCAACGAGATTTCGCCATCCCGTGAGTAAGGACGGACATAGTTGATTTCGCCCGAAACGGAAGGATCGATTGAGCGGTTGTATGTGTGCTGTGAACGAAGATACGAATAAGGTGAAGTAAACTCTCTGTTCCATTCATTGCTGCTCGAATTGCCACCACCATTACCATTGACGCTCACCGTGATCTGATGGCCCTCGTTGTCGAACTTATGGCGATAGTATAGTCCACCATGACCATGGAACATCATCGAATTATATGCAGAGCTTGTAGCATAGTCGTAAATGCCAGCTTGGTAAATATACTCTTCACGATGTGTGATTTCATCTTCAAAATCCTTGCTCCAGTTTGGCATCACACCCAACCAACCATTGATGGAGTTCATCGAGTCGATCTGATAGTCGAAGTTACCGAACAAGCCACCACCGAAATTGTCGCCCTTGTTGCGACCATCATTGCTGCTCCAGTTGGAGAGGAGCATATTGTTGTCGGGACCGTCAACAAAGGTGGAATCGATGCCTTCCGATGTGCCGCGGTCGTAGGAATAACGGCCGTTGAGATAGAGATTGAGGGTAAGTTTCTCATTGGCATACACATAGCTCATCCAAGGTGAGAACGAAGGACGGGTAGCCGCATTGAGGCCGAAGCTGAAGAACTCGTTGCGCTGGATCTTGGCATTGGTGACGATGTTGATGATACCGTCAGCATCAGAGCCATAACGCGCAGAGGGGTTGGTGATGACCTCGATACGGTCGATGGCGTTGGCGGGCATCGACTGGATGTAGGTCTTGAGGTTCTCCTCTGTCAGGTGCGAAGGCTGGTCGTTAATCCAAACCTCAACGCTGGAGGCACCACGCAAGGTGATATTGCCTTCCACATCCACTTCCACGCCGGGAGCGTTCTGCAAGGCATCGCTGGCCGTACCGGTCTGGATAGACGGGTCTTCGGCGGTGTTATACATCGTCTTCTCGCCTTCCACCGAGAACAGCGGACGCGACTCGACCACCGTCACTTCATCCAACTTCAACGAACCCTGGTTAAGCTTGATCACGCCGAGACGCATATCACCATCCACGGTAATCTGCTGTTTGTAGGTATCATAGCCGATGGCAGAGATGCGCAGTTCGTGTTCGCCCTTCGGCACGCCTTCCAAACGGAAGAGGCCCTTGTCGTCGGAAGCGGCTCCTGAAAGGAACGCGCTATCGGCCACGCGGAAAAGACCCACGTTGACGAAGGAGATAGGCTGGTTATTCGATTGGTCAACGATCTTTCCGCTGACCTTGTGTTGAGCTAAAAGGTTGAAAGAGAAGCAAACGAGTGCTAATAGGATGATGTATTTTTTCATATTACCGTACGACATTTTCGGACGGCAAATTTACAAAAACTGCGCCAAACTACATTCTTCTTTATTTACGAATAAGTCGAATTTGTCACTAAGATAGGCAAATTGCCGCTTCTTACATTCCCATGCCGCCGCCGGGTTGCTGGCCACCCGAGTCGGCACCTTGCTTGGCAGCGCTCTCGAGTTCCATCTTACCGAAGCGGAAGGTTAGACCAACCATTATGCTACGCTTGCTCCACTTCGAGGTAGAGGACGACTGCTCGTAGGGGCTATAGTTGTCCCTCCCCCATGCGGCCGAATTGAAGATATCGTTGGCGTTGACGAAGACCGACATCTTGCGGTTGAAGAAATCGGCACGCATACCGCAGGCGGCACCAAAATAGGCGTGCTGGGTGGAGAACACCTGGTTGGTAGGCGAGCTGTAATAGCACATGGCGGTCACCTCAAGACGGTTCCAGAGCTTAGCCCACATGTTGGCGTGGAAACTGTAAGCCCAAGAGTAGTCGGTGTAGTTTTGGTTCTCAAACTCCATCTTCCAATAGGAATCATAGACATCGGCATTGAGGCGAATGTTGAAGAAGCCGTTGGGGCGATACATCATATTCAGATTGAGGCCTTTTGTGCTCGAATAACCGACGTTGAAAGGACGTGAAAGCGAAACCACACGGCCATAAAGCGGGTGGAACATGGAGAGTGGAATATCGCCTATCTCGTTCTTGTGGTCGCGGTAGTAAGCCGACAGACCCAACGAGCCGAACGAAGTCCAGAACTTGGTCCAGCCCAACTCGATGGAGTTGGTGAAGACACGTTCCAGGTTAGGGTTACCCGTCTCAATTTCGTCTTCACCATATTTTGGGAAGGCGCTGAGCTGCTCGGCACCAGGGCAAGAGATGCGGCGCGTATAGCTGGCGCTGAAGTTGTGCATCGACTTGGTGCGATACGAAAGGTGCAACGAAGGACGCAGGCTGAAGAAATGCTTCGAGAAATCGTAATCGACATTATCCATCTCAGTGAGATAGGTGCCTTTCACCAGCTCGTCGCAGAAACGGATGCCCGGCTTCACGGTGAAGTTACCCCACTTCTGCTGCAAGGTGATGAAGGCCTCGTTGGTCAAGTCGAGGGTGCTGGCCTTGTAGGTACGAAAAACATCGGTTTGGAAAGTGTTCGTTGCGACATCCACCAAAGTGTCGTAAGTCACAGTCAGGTCTTGTGGGCTATATTCTGTAGTCCAGCCAACAGAGATCTCGCCGTTTTCGGAATACGGACGGTTGTAGATTATTTCCGCCTCGCCGCCGAGGTTGCCCATATCGTAGGTGCAGTTGATGACGCGGTCATATTGGTAAGGCAACACGAAGTGCTTCGCCACAGGATAACGCTGGCTGTAATAGCTCCAACCCATGGCATTGGCACTCACCGAGAGGTTGTGGCCCTTGTTGTCAAACTTATGCTGGTAGTAAAGGCCTCCCATACCCCAAAAACTGAAGTCTTTGGAATTGTAAGTACTAGTATAGTCCGTCATGCCAGGTGTTGGCAAGGGGTTGCCTTCGGCATCGAGGAATTGCTCACGTTGAATTTGAGAGAAGAAGTCCTGGCTTTGCCAACTGGGAGAGATATTAGCCCAGAAGTTAATGCTGTTGGCTGTATCAAACTCGTAGTCGAGGCTCAGGAATGCTGGGGCTTGGTAGTATCTCGAATCTTGGTCAGCCGAGTCCAACTCATGATTGACCGGAACTTGATTGCCGTTGAGCAAAGTCTGGTCGCTACGGAAGTAGCTCTTATTATGATAATAGGAGCCGCTGATATAGGCATTGAGCGTCAGCTTGTCGTTGGCATAGACGTAGCTCACCCAAGGTGAAAACGAAGGTGTTGTTGAGGCGTTGACACCGAAACTGACGAACTCGTTCTTCTGGATTTTGGCATTGGTGACGATATTGATGATGCCATCGGCCTTCGAGCCGTAGCGTGCCGAAGGGTTGGTGATGACCTCAACGTGGTCGATAGCGTTGGCGGGCATCTGTTGGATGTAGGTCTTCAGGTTCTCGTCGCTCATGTGCGAAGGCTTGTCGTTGATCCACACCTCTACGCTCGAAGTGCCACGCAGCGTGATGTTGCCTTCCACATCGACAGTCACACCGGGGGCATTCTGCAAGGCATCGCTGGCCGTACCGGTCTGGATGCTCGGGTCTTCGGCCGTATTATAATAGGTCTTCTCGCCATCCACGGCAAAGAGCGGACGCTTCTCCACCACAGTGACCTCGTCGAGGGTCATGGTGCCTTCGTGCATCTTGATGGTACCGAGGTCCTGGTTGCCCTTCACCACGAGTGTTTGGGTATAGTTGGCATAGCCGATAGCCGAAATCTTGAGTTCCATCTCGCCGTTGGGCGCACCTTGCAGGGTGAAAGCGCCCTTGTCGTCAGAGGCAGCGCCACACACAAACACGCTGTCGGCCGAACGGAACAAACCCACATTGACAAACGGGATGCCTTTGTTCGACTTCTCGTCAACGATTTTTCCAGTAATCGAACTTTGAGCCATCACATTGACTGACAGTCCGATAAATGCTAAAACCAATAAAAATAAATTCCTATTCATAGCTGTGACTTAATATTTTGTAATACGATGCTTTTTCAAAATTGTTACAGTTTCACCTATATATTTTTGCAGTATTGTTGGTGTATTAGTAAACTAAAACACTGCAAAGGTACGGTTTTTTTGCATGTTGTCAAGAAAAAAAATAATTTTTGTATTTTTGTGGCCCAAATTTGAAACGATTCTTAGAAATGAAAAAGCAAATCACACTCATCGCATTAGCACTGATTTCGTTAGCAACGGTTTTCAGTGGCTGCAAGAAAGACAACAACAACGACCAACCTGAACAAAAGCAAAAGTATAGTGTTCGCTACGAGTTGAACAATGTACAGGAATTCACCAATCCATTAACGGGAGAAGTGACTACCTTTACGATTTCCCCATGTTTTAAAGCAAACTTCAGTTACACCGACGCTGATGGCCAGATGAAAGAAATGACAAATGTCGCCCTTCCATGGTCAACGGAAATCGTTGTCGAGAAGCCCTTCACCGCAAAAATGGAAGGCTCGATCGATTATGAAGAATCGGAATTGCCAGACGAGGTGACCTACGGTACCCTTTACGGCGTACGTTATAAGCTCGTCGGATCAGACTTGTATTCCGGAGCAGTTGACGGCAGCGCCGCTACCACCGACAAGGAAAGATTCCTCCAATTCATGGAATCACATCCTGACCGCTTGAAATTCAGCAAAGAAATGAACATTGAATAAAAATAACTGACAATAACATTAAAAAAGGCACCCTTCGGGATGCCTTTTTCTGTTTTATCTCAGCCACTCGTTGAGTCGGTCCTTGATTTCCTGTTGCGTTGCCGCATCGAAATGTGAAATCTTGGTGCCATGGCCGCCGCCCGGCAGCACATATCTCAAAATGTTGTCGCCGTTGACGTATTCCTCGCCAATGCCGACATAAAGCCATGGGTCGTAACTGCCATAAAGGAATATGTATTTGGCATCGGTACTTCTCAAGAAAGCATCCACCTTTTCGTGCATGGCCGTTGAGAAATGGTCTTCAACGGTTTCCGGAACGTAGGCATAACGCAAATAATCGTCAAGGATGTAGTCGTCAACAATAAGAAGATCCTCAAGACCCGTCGTGCAGAAATACGGATGTCCCAGTTCCATATAAGCCTGAATATAGTACTTGGCGGGGTCATAATTCCAATCCCAAGCATCAGGGCCATCGATGCTCATCACATAGTTGAAGATTTCATTATCCGAAGCATCAAGTGAAGGGATGTCGTTGATATCGTATGAATAAGACCAAAAAGCGAACTGGTAGTCCATTACATGCATATCCCACAATTTTGGTGTCGGAAGATGGAATTCTATGTTTTGCAAGGCAGCCAACGAATCGAACTTGGGTGCCATGACATCGCGACGGCGCAACAATTCGCGCAAGAAGGCATTCACTTTAGCCCTATCTTCAGGCGTGCCTATGGTTTCGGCAAGCGCATGGTCAACGCGGTCATCATAACGCCCGAAACAGAACGGCGAGCTGTATGAAACGGTGACATCGACATCATCGGGATACCAAGCGCGATACATGTTGCAAGTCAAGCCGCTTTTGCTCACGCCGGTCGAAATCCATTTGCCCGAAAGCAGCTGCTTCAACGAGGACACCACCTCGTGCAAATCGTCGCATGAATTGCCGGCATTCATGTAGCGGTACGTGTTGTCGTCGATTTTCGACTCGCCATAATAGCGGTGCTCCACCACAATCTGATTGCCATGAAACATGGTCACCAATTCGGCAACACGCTGTGCATCAAAGGCAAAATAGCCTTCCGTAACCAAAACATTGATGCTGTCGGGGTGATTCAAGCAGACATAGACCAACTGATTATAGGTGCCAGCCGAGGCGTCGTCGTGATCGATAGGCTGCTCGAAGAAAATCTTGTACTTTGCCGTAAAGTCGGCCGTCTCTTCCTTCGTGTAGGAAACCACGTTAGGCAGTTCCGACAGTTTGGATTCAAATTCGACAAAAGGGTCGGTCTGCGGTTTTTTGCATGAAGTGAAAATGCTGGAAAAACCGAAAAACAGCAGTAGTGAAATCAGAAAGAATCGTTTCATTTTTGATGATAATTTAGGATGCAAAGATACGATTTCTTGTAGAGACGAAACGCACCGCTTCTACACTCAGGAAATTTTCGTACTTTTGCACCATCAAATAAATACACATAATTATTAATATGATCACTTTAGACCAACAGAAAGATTTATGTAAGAGGGTTGATTCCTTGAGGAGGTATCTTTGACGTCGAAAGACGTACCATTGAAGCCCAAGAATTAGAAGAAAAGACACAAGACCCACAATTTTGGAACGATCCGAAAGCCGCCGAGGTGGTGATGAAGAAGATGCGCGAAGTGAAGTCGTGGCTCAACGGCTACAACGAAGCCCAGCAAGCCTATGACGACCTCGCCGTCTTGGTCGATTTCGCCAAGGAAGGCGAAGCCACCGAGGAAGAAGTCGATGAACAGTATGCAAGCGCTCTCGCCGTCGTCGAAGCCTTGGAATTCAAGAACATGCTTCGCGAAGAGGCCGACCCGATGAGCTGCGTGCTGAAAATCAACGCCGGCGCTGGCGGCACCGAAGCCCAAGACTGGGCACAGATGCTGATGCGCATGTATATGCGTTATGCCGAAGACCACAAATACAAACTCACCATCGCAAACCTTTTGGAAGCCGACGACGCAGGCATCAAACAAGTGACGATGAAACTGGAAGGCGATTATGCCTACGGCTACCTGAAAGGCGAGAACGGCGTTCACCGCTTGGTGCGCGTCAGTCCTTACAACGCCCAAGGCAAACGCATGACTTCCTTTGCTTCCGTTTTCGTCACCCCGCTGATTGACGACACCATCGAAATCGTGGTGGAACAGTCGCGCCTCTCGTGGGATACCTTCCGCAGTGGCGGTGCCGGTGGCCAGAACGTGAACAAGGTGGAATCGGGTGTGCGTCTGCGTTACCAATACAAAGACCCATACACGGGCGAAGAAGAGGAAATCCTCATCGAAAACACCGAAACCCGCGACCAACCTAAGAACAAGGAAAACGCACTCCGCCTGCTGAAATCACAACTCTACGACCGCGAAATGCGTCACCGTATGGAAGAGCAGAACAAGATTGAAGCCGGAAAGATGAAGATAGAATGGGGCTCGCAAATCCGCAGCTACGTCTTCGACGACCGCCGCGTGAAAGACCACCGCACCAACTACCAGACCTCCGACGTGCAAGGCGTGATGGACGGCGGCATCGACGAATTCCTGAAGGCTTACCTGATGGAATTTGGCGGCGGGAAGAAAGAATGATTCAACTTCTCGAATATAATGAACCCCGAAAGCATCAACTTTCGGGGTTCTGTTTTTATTTCTTATCCCATTTAATGGAAGTGACATTCATGCCGAACATAAGCCGATAATCAATCGAGCTAGTTCCATATGATTTGGCATCAATCAAGCCTTGAGCCACAGGATTGAAAGGCTTGCCACAGTCTTTGATGGTCATCTGGAAGTAATCATCGCCTTCTAAAACCGAGAAATCCATGTATTTCAAATGCTTAGGCTTTCGTTCGATGGCATTTTCATAGAACATTTCGCTTGTCGTGCACATATGTGAATAGATATCTTCCGACATTTCACACGTTTCGGCGAAGACCTGAACAACATGCTTAAACTCTTCAATGTGACGACGTTCGTAATCGAGCGAGCATTCGAATTTGACTTGGTTGGAGTATTTATCAACGAGCGTCAACATAGTATATTCTGGATGTTTGATATGCTGCCAATACCCGAAACCGAGACTTGCCAACAACACGGGCACACCGCCAATTATCAGTCCATACCACATAAGGTCAGGACTTATGGATGAGAGACTTAGCATACCTAGATAGGCCAATATGCCCATGCTAAAGACGAGTACGATCTTCGCTCCCAAATAGCCTGCCAACTGAAGCACCACGGTCACATAAATCGACATCAGACAGAAGCAGAAATAGTAAATCCCATAACAGGCAAACACTCTTCGCGCCATTGCAATGCTAACCACATCGGAAAGACCGAAGATCTTCAAGAAAATGCCTGGGAAAGCTACCATCAGCAAGGCCAACAACCCATAAAAGACTACTGCTACGATGCCCGAACTACTCAATATGCGTTGCAATCCGTTGTTGTCGCCGCTGATGCGCATGTAACTCACGAGCGCTATACCGGCGATACATATTCCGACAGTGAGCGAGAACGTAGCCGACTGAATCTGCAGGCAGACATCAAAAATGGTAAGTCCTTCTGCCCCAGCAACTCGTAGCACCAAAGCATTGCCAAGAAGCATGAAGCCATTGACTACGATGTAGAAAATATTGAATCCGAAGCCGTGCTTGAGGTTGTCCCAAAGGATGCTTAGCAGCTCGCCATGAGGCTTTGCAAATCGGAATTGGCTCTTGCCCTTCAAATAAAAAGGAAGTTGTATGCCAATATTGATAAAACCAGAAACCACAGTAGCCCAAGCAGCCCCTTTAATGCCACAACGGAGGAAACCGACAAAGACGATATCAAGGATCACATTAGCGATACAACCAGCCATCACAGCCCGAGTAGTAAGCTGCGGGTATCCCTCTTGGGTCATAAAATCGTTGAGAGTGCAGTTGAACGGGACTACAAGGAAATATACGAGGATAACCTGCAGATATTCCTTCACGTATGCCGCACATTCCGGACTATGAGAGAGAGACAAAGATATATTGTTGATCCTCAGCCCTATTCCAAGAATTACGGCTGCCGCTACAACAATAGCTGAGACCAAAGCCACCGTAAATATACGATTGGCCTTTGCACGATCTCCCTTGGTCAACTGCCCCGCCGCCAACATGCTGCCACCACGGCAGCAAATCATGCAAAGCACACTGACGGCATTGACAATAGGTAAAGTCACACTAACGGCAATAAACGCATCAGGACCCATGATGTGGCTGCAAACAAGCCCGTCAACAAGGGTAGCAATAAGGGGAGCCATTGCCGTGAGCGTAGTGCTGGTCACCGTCAGCCTAAAGGACCTATCAATCAAATCGCTTTTACGATATTTACTTAATCTCATGAGTATTGGTGTGATTTGTTCCTATCCAGAAACCGATTAATAAATTATGCTTGTGATTCTCAATTATTTACACAAATAAAAAGCATCGATAATTATTCTCAAAAAACAACGGCAAATATTGCAAAATTTTTAGAACTGGTGTCAGAAGCAAGAAAACATTCGCTCAACGGCTATTATTTATATATAAAACAATAAAATATTTACATTTATAGCATTGTATATCATTATGTTACAAATCGCACGAAGTTGTATGGCACAAAGTTGTGCGGCACAAATTAGTGTGGCATTAAAATAATGACTATTTTTGTTACCATGAAAGCCGTAGATTCAATCTACCCTATCATTAAATCAACTAATTCATATCATGTACACATTTATCATTGCTTTAATCGTCCTTGTTTTAGGCTACATCATTTATGGGAAATATATCGCCCGTTTGGTTGACATTGACCCTCAGAGTCCCACACCTGCCATGACCAAAGCCGATGGCATCGATTTCGTTCCAATGCCCACCTGGAAAGTCTTCATGATCCAGTTCCTGAACATCGCCGGCCTCGGTCCTATCTTCGGAGCCATCATGGGGGCGCAATTTGGGACGGTCTCATACCTGTGGATTGTGTTTGGCACCATCTTCGGCGGTGCTGTGCACGACTTCATCTCGGGTATCATGTCGTTGCGCAACGATGGCGAGAGCCTTCCTCAAACCATAGGACGTTATCTTGGCGAAAACGTCAAGAAAGTGATGATTGTGTTTGTGTTGCTCTTCTTGACACTGGCAGGAGCGGTTTTCGTTTCCCAACCAGCCAACATCATCGTCGGTTCGTTGAGCACTCCTGAAACGGCTCTCGAAGGGGCGGCCATCCCGTTCTACAAAAACGTCTATTTCTGGGTCGCCATCATATTCTGCTACTACCTCATAGCAACGCTTTTCCCGATTGACAAAATCATCGGAAAAGTCTATCCAATTTTCGCTATCGCTTTGTTTTTCATGGCTATAGCAATACTGATAGCTTTATTCGTGAAATGGCCCGCCCTACCTGAAATGTGGGAGAGCTTTGGTACGAAATACGACCCGTCACCCATCTTCCCGATGATGTTCGTGTCAATAGCCTGTGGTGCCGTCAGTGGTTCACATGCCACCCAGTCGCCTTTGATGGCTCGTTGCCTGAAGAACGAGAAAGACGCCAAACTGGTGTTCTACGGAGCCATGGTCGCCGAAGGTATCGTGGCACTCATCTGGGCTGCTGCAGCAACGGCTTTCTACCAAGAAAACGGAACTGATTTCACTCAAGGTCAAGTGGTTAATTTCATCTGCCACAATTGGTTGGGTGTCTTTGGCGGCATTCTTACCCTTCTCGGTGTCGTGTTCGCCCCTATCACGACAGGCGACACTGTGCTACGCGCTGCACGACTCATTGTGGCCGACACGTTCCACATCGAGCAGAAAAACGTCAAAAACCGACTCCTCATCTGCATTCCTATCTTTGCCATCTGCGCCGGTTTCCTCGTGTTCAGCATGGGCGATGCCAAGAACTTCGGTATCGTCTGGCGTTATTTCACATGGAGCAACCAGGTGATGGCAGCATTTACCTTCTGGGCCATCACGGTCTATCTCACGCAAAAGCGCAAAAACTACTTTGTATCCATCATCCCTGCCATTTTCATGAGCTTCGTTACCATTTCCTTCATCCTCGAAGCCCCGATGGGAGCCTATATCCCAGGCAAAGGCCTCACCCCTTGGATTGCCCAAACGATAGCCGCCGTTGCCACGATAGCCATAACCATATGGTTTTATCTTTGGAAAAATGGCAAGGTTGAAGGCGCTGTGAAAATCGGACAGAAATAAAACCCTATATTTGCAACTTCATAAACAAACTCGTCATGCTCACATTTATCATTTCGTTAGTCATCCTTGTATTGGGCTACTTCATTTACGGAAAAATCGTTGAAAAAGTCTTCGGAGCCGACCCGAAACGTCCCACTCCTGCCACCACCATGGCCGATGGCATCGACTATGTGCCGATGAAGCCTTGGCGCATCTACCTCATTCAGTTTCTGAACATTGCTGGCGTTGGTCCTATCATCGGTGCCATCATGGGAGCGCAATTCGGCACAGCCTCGTTCCTTTGGATTGTACTCGGCAGCATCTTTGCCGGTGCTGTTCACGACTATCTCTCAGGCATGATTTCGTTGCGCAACAAAGGTTGCAGTCTGCCAGAAATTCACGGTGAATACCTTGGCAATGGCGTCAAGCAAGTCATGCGCGCCTTCACCGTCATCCTGATGATCTTGGTCGGCGTTGTGTTCGTCAACACGCCTGCTACGCTGCTCAACCAGAACTTCACACCCGGTTGGAATCCCTTCATCTGGATTGCCATCATCATAGCCTATTATCTGATTGCCACTTTATTGCCTATCGACAAACTGATTGGCAAGATTTATCCAGTCTTCGGTCTGTTGCTTTTGGGCATGGCCGTAGCCATCGTGGTGGCTTTCGTCGTTTACAAACCAGAAATCCCTGAGATGTGGAACGGACTACAAAACCGTCACCCCGATGCCACCAACAATCCCATCTTCCCGATGATGTTCATCTCGATAGCTTGTGGTGCCATCTCGGGTTTCCACGCCACGCAATCGCCACTGATGGCGCGTTGCATGACCAACGAGAAGCAAGGTCGTCCCATCTTCTACGGTGCCATGATTACCGAAGGTATCGTCGCCTTGATTTGGGCTGCCGCTGCCGCCTATTTCTTTGGTCCAGATAGCGTTGTCGATGTCACAGGCAAGAGCGGTGCCGCCATCGTAGGCATCATCGCCAACACTTGGTTCACGCCTGTCATCGCCACCATCACCGTGTTGGGTGTCATCAGCGCTGCCGTCACCTCAGGCGACACAGCCATGCGCTCGGCACGACTCATTATCGCCGACTTCCTGCATTACGACCAAAAGCCCATCAGGAACCGTCTCATCATCGCCATACCGATGTTTGCCGTTACCATTGGCATATTGATTTTTAGCCTCAAAAAACCAGAGAATTTCGGAGTCATCTGGCGCTATTTCGCGTGGGCCAACCAACTGCTCGCCACGGTCACTTTGTGGACCGTTACGGTCTGTTTCGTGATTAAAAAAGGCGGCCAATGGTATCTCATCTCGCTGATTCCCGCCTTGTTCATGACCATGGTGACAGGTTGTTTCCTCTTCGTGGCTAAGAGCACCGACGGAGGCTTAGGCGACTGGATTCCTCGTTACATGGGCTACATCATCGGTGCCGCCATCACCATTGCGAATTTGGTTATTTTCCTGATTTGGAAGAGAAAGTTTAAACGCGGAGAAACGAAGTACGAAAAGGGAGAAGAATGGGGCATTGAGTGAGTTTAGTGGAAAGTGGAAAGTTAAGTGAAGATTAGAACTTGAACTCGGCGCAAATCGGGTAATGGTCTGAGATGTAAGGCTTTCCGTAGTCACCGTTGAGCGTGCGGAAACCATTCACTTCGGCATTCTTGTAGAAGATATAGTCGATGATGCGGGTGCCATCGTAATCATTTCCCCACGCGTTGTAGGTCTCGCTCCATTGTTCCTCGGGAAGGAAAGTGCGCGCATCGCTCATCTCGGCTTTCAGCGGGTCGAAGATAGGCCAACTGACATCGGAGTTGAAGTCGCCCGAAAGGAAAACCGGCGCGTCAGCATCGGTGACAATTTCCTTTATCTTATCGACAATCAGCAAGATGGACTGCTCACGAGCCACCATGCCGACATGGTCGAGATGCGTATTGAAGGCATAGAAGCTCTTCCCCGTATTCTTGTCCTTCAAGCAAGCCCAAGTGACAATGCGGGTGCAAGCGGCATCCCAGCCCAAACCCGGTACCTCAGGTGTTTCGGAGAGCCAGAAGTTACCTGAATCCATAAGGTCGTACAAGTCGTTGCGATAAAACAAAGCCATGAATTCGCCCGCTTCCTTGCCATCGTCGCGGCCCACGCCTACTCTACTGAATTGCGGGAAATTCTCTTCAATATAATCCAATTGCAAAGGCAAGGCTTCTTGAAGTCCGAAAACCGTAGGCTGCTCGGTTTCAAGCATTTGCTTGGTAGCCGGATGACGGAATTCCCAAGCATTGTCGCCATCGTTAGCCGTGCCATAACGGATGTTGTAAGAGATGTAACGCACTGTGGTTTCTTTGCTACCGCAAGCGGTCAGCAAGAAAAGGACCATCAAGGTCAAGAAGGAGAAGGTTATTTTTTTCATTTTATCAAAGATTATTGCGGGCAAAAATAGTGTTTTCCGAATGCTTTTCATTATTTTTGCTGCATAAAAAATGTTTTTCTATGAAAAAGCTACTCATCACCATTCTTATCTCCCTGTTTTTCGGGTCCGAAATCATGGCCCAAAGCATCAAGCAAAAAGACAAATGGGGCACTTCAATCTATTTTGTCGAAGGCCAAACCATCAAGCAGAAAGACAAATGGGGCCAACAGATCTTCTTCCTTGACGGACAAACCGTTAAATCCAAGGACAAATGGGGTGCACAACTCTATTATCTTGACGGCGACGTTGTGAAGCAGAAAGACAAATGGGGGTCACCGCTCCTCTATTTCGACGGCAACACTATCCGGCAAAAAGACAAGTGGGGACAGCCTCTCTATTTCTTGGACGGAAACGTATTGAAAATCAAAGATAAATGGGGAGCTCCCGTCTATTATTTCGAGTGCATACCAGAAAAATGGATTATTGCTTCCATCATCTTGTAAAAATCACTATTTTTGAGGCTTCATTCTGACAATAAAATATACATTCTAATATGAAAAGACAACTCCTTCTTACTCTTACCCTCTTCATGGGTTTTATCACACTGCAAGCCAATCCAGTTAGCCTCGACAAGGCACAGAAGATTGGACAAAAATTCGCACAAGCCAACCTCAGCGCTGGTACGAATGCCGAATTGACTCTCGTCTATCAAGGCGTCTCAAACCGTAACGAGACCTGTTTCTATGCCTTCAACGTGGGTACTACAGGCTTTGTCATCGTATCAGCCGACGACCGTTTCCGCCCTATCGTGGGCTACTCCAACGAAGGCAACTTCGAGACCGAGAACATGTCGCCCGAACTGACTTTCTACCTCGAAAAGATCATCGAAGCACGCACTAGCCGCAACGCTGTCATGGTTGAGAGCACTGAAAACGACTGGCAATCCATCGCCGCTACAGGTAAGATGAAGCCACGCAACAATGGCAAAGACGCCGACTATCTCGTGGAGACGAAATGGAACCAAGATTCACCTTATAACCTCTATGCCCCAGAAGCCAGCAGCGGTCCTGGCGGCCGTTGCTATGCAGGCTGCGTGGCTACCGCCATGTCGCAGGTGATGAAATATTGGGATCATCCTCTGCAAGGTACGGGCAGCCACTCCTACTATTCTTGGTATGGTTACGGCGGCCACCTGTCAGCCAACTTTGGTGCTACCACTTACGATTGGGAGAACATGCCCGTGAGAATCACCGGCAACTCACCACAAGAACAGATCGAAGCCGTGGCCACGCTGATGTACCACTGCGCCATCTCAGTCGATATGGGCTTCTCGCCCACTGGCAGTGGTGCCAGCAGCTGGAGTGTGCCAGGTGCCATCCGCCAATATTTCTCCTATTCAAGCCACGCCGAGTTAGAAGAACGCGATAACTACACGCTGAAAGACTGGCAAGACATGCTGAAAGAATCCATCGACCTAGGATGGCCTTTGTACTACTCAGGACAAGGTGACAGCGGTGGACACGCCTTCGTCTGCGATGGATACGACGAGAACGACCTCTTCCACTACAACTGGGGTTGGGGCGGCTCAAGCGACGGCTGGTTTGTCGTTGATGAAATCGACTTCGCCGATTGGGCCGAAGCTGTCTTCAACTACGTCCCCACCGATGTTTACGATTATATGCCTAAACCCGTAGAGAATCTCACTGTGGAATCGCTTGGCGACAACGAGTTCTCCGCTACCTTGACTTGGAAGAACCCGACGAAAGACATCCACAACAACAACCTCGGCAGCATCGACCAGATTGTCATCCTCCGAGATGGACAAATCATCCACACCGAGAACAACCCCGCTCCTGGTGCAAACATGACTTACACCGACCACTACATGCCAACTGCTGTGCGTTATGCAGTATATGCCATCGCCCATTCGGCCAAAGGACAAATGGTGAAATCTGATGTGGTCGTCTTAGGTCCTTCCTGCCATTGGTCCATCGTCTATCACGGCAGCGAATTCAAGGACTATTATATCTCGCTCACCAATTCGGCCGGCATCGAACTGACGCAACTCATCCCCACCCAAGATGGTGCGAGAATCTATTTCGACATGCCACTCGGCCATGCTTCCTTCTCATGGACTCCAGCCTCAGAATATACCGATGACTTTGGTTTCAATATCTACGACCAAGACGGCAACGAGAGAAACGCCTACCAAGGCAGTTCGAGAGACCTGCCGAAAGGCAAGTTCTTCGTGGCATATAACGATTGCGATGGTGCAGGTTACCACGAAGCGCCCGAAAACCTTAGAGCCAACAAGAGCGGTAACGACGCCATCCTTCACTGGGAATCGATAAGCGCCACCCCTATCGCCTATTGCATCTATCGCGACGGCGTCCTTCTCGCTGTCACCTCTGAAACAGCATACACTGACGAAGACGCCTACTTGTCATTCCACAACTACCACGTCACCGCACTGACCGAAAATGGTGAATCAGGCCCTTCCAACGAGTGCAACATACAGCCACAAGGCAGCTGCGATACACCATTGAACCTACGATACGAAATCGTCAACAGCAACAAAGTCAAGTTCACATGGGACGCTGCCACTGGCGAAGGCCTATCGGGATACATGGTTTACCGCCGCGCCAAGGGTGAAGAGTTCAAACGTATCAAATCGCTTACATCCACGACTTACACCGAAAATAACAGCACATTGGCCTGCGGTCTTTATGACTATGCCGTATGCGCCTATTACACGGAGACCGACTGCACCTCGGCTTTTGCCCCAACACAAGACAACCCAGAGCTGAATTACGTGACCGTCAATAAGAGTTTCATCCCATTCAACCTTCGTTACGACATCGAAGGACAACACGTACGTCTCAACTGGGACTATGCCATGCTAGCCGACAGCTACGACATCTACCGCAACGGCGAAATGATTGCCTCAGGCATCACCGAGGACTTCTATCTCGACGAAACCGCCACTTCACAACAAAACTATTGTTATAAGGTCGTAGGCATTTCAGCCTATATGGAATCACCTTCCAACGAAGTTTGCGTTAGCTGGAGCTGGGATGTGGAAGAAAATGCAAGTGACAATAGCATAGCAGTCTATCCAAGCCCAACCACAGGACAATTGTTCATCAACGCCGATGGCCTCGAACAAGTCATCATCTACAATCTGATGGGACAAGAAGTGATGCGTCAAAGCACCAATACGAATAGCATCAGCATGGAGATTTCTGCATTGCCACAAGGCACCTATCTGCTGAAGGCAATTACAAAGACCGACAGCGAGACGCAGAAGATCATCAAACTTTAACCTCGACAAAATCAAAACACAATACGATATGAATAAAGCAATGAAAATCGGCGCCATAGCTATCCTGCTTGGCACAAGTATGAGTCTCTTCGCACAAGAGAAAAAAGACGAAAAACCCGTCTATCAAATCACCGAGACTGTCAACGTGAAACACACGCCAGTTGATAACCAAGGCCGTTCGGGAACCTGCTGGTGCTTTGCCGGCACTGGTTTCGTTGAAGCCGAAATCCTGCGTATCTACGGCAAGGAATTCAACCTTTCAGAAATGTTCACTGTCCGTCACGCATGGGAAGAGAAAGTGCAGAAATTCGTCAACATGCACGGCAACAACACTTTAAGCCAAGGCGGTGAAGTGTGCGACGTGCTTTACATGATTAACAAATATGGTATGATGCCTGAGGCTGATTACTCCGGCAAAGTCATTGGCGAAGACCGTCACAACCATGGTGAAATGAACGACGCCATCACCTCGTATGCTCGCGCCATCATCAAGAACAGCAACGGTCATTTAAGCCCAGTCTGGAAGAAGGTCCTGCCAGGCATGTTGGATGCCTACCTCGGCGAAGTGCCTGAAAAATTCACCGTTGACGGCAAGCAATACACGCCAAAATCGTTCGCCGAAGCCTATCCGCTCGACCCGAACAACTACATCGAGATCGCATCCTACACGAATCAGGAACTGAACAAGCCTTTCATGGTCGAAATCCCTGACAACTGGACTTGGACCCCTGCCTACAACCTCACCCTCGACGACATGATGGCCGCCGTTGATTATGCCCTCGAAAACGGCTACACCGTCGGCTGGGCACAAGATGTGAGCGACAAGGGCTTCTCGCGCAAGACCGCTTTAGGCATCGTCCCTAAAGACCCTGACGCAACCCTCTGGGAAGAAGTCGTCGAAGAGAAAGTGATTACCGATGAAGACCACCAAAAAGCCATCGACAGCTGGGAAGTTGGCGACGACCACTCCATGCTCGTTGTCGGCCTTGCCAAAGACCAGAACGGCACCAAGTATTACAAAATCAAGAACTCTTGGGGCACCAAGGACATGGTCTATGACGGCTATTGGTATTGCTCAGAATCATACGTCCGCTTGCACACCATTTTCTTCACGCTGCATAAGGATGCATTGAGCAAGAGCATGAAGAAACAACTCGGCATTTGATATTATTTTCAAAATAATCACTATCTTTGCCCTCCGCAAAAAAGCAAACAAATATTTCACTAAAATAACAACACAATGAATTTCAAGTATTTTATGACCGCAGCCGCCCTAACACTTAGCATGGGCGTCATTGCACAACCTGCTGCCAAACCAGAAGCCGAAAAAGAAGACGAAGGCTTCAAGTTTACAACCGTGAAGGAACTTCCTATCACATCCGTCAAAGACCAAAACCAAGCCGGCACCTGCTGGTGCTATTCCTCATTGGCATTCTTCGAGTCAGAATTGCTCCGCATGGGCAAGCCTGAATACGATTTCTCAGAAATGTACATTGTCTATAAGACCTACATGGACCGCGCCGACGCATCAGTCCGCACTCATGGCGACGTTTCTTTCTCACAAGGTGGTTCATTCGGCGATGTCATGTATGCCATCCGTCACTATGGCCTCATTCCTGATTCAGAAATGCCTGCCGGTGCCATGCACAACGACTCACTGTCGAACTTCACCGAACTTTCAGCTGTGACCGACCCATACGTCAAGGCCATCGCTACCAGCAAGAAAATCCAGATGGATGCTGACGGCAAACCGCTGTGGAAGAACGGCCTTGCCGGCATCTACAACGCTTACCTCGGCACCTGCCCTGAAGAATTCACCTACAACGGCAAGAAATACACTCCTAAGAGCTTCGCCGAATCAACAGGTCTGAACATGGATGACTACGTCAACCTGACTTCTTTCACACATCATCCTTTCTATGAAAAATTCGTCATCGAAGTGCAGGACAACTGGCGCTGGGGACAGGCTTGGAACCTTCCTATCGACGAACTCATGCAGGTGATGGACAATGCCATCGAAAACGGCTACCCAATTGCTTGGGGTTCTGACGTCAGCGAAAGCGGCTTCCTCCGTGGCAAGAATCTGGGTGTTGTGGTTCTGCCTGACCTCAAGTCAGATGGCAAAGACCTTACCGGCAGCGATATGGCTCACTGGACAGGCCTTTCAGCAGCCGACCGCAGAAAAGAAGCTCAGAATGGTCCTACCCCACAAAAATGGGTCAGCCAGAAAGAACGCCAGATGGCATACGACAACTTTGAAACTGGTGATGACCACGGCATGTTGATTTACGGTACCGCTAAAGACCAAATCGGCAACGAATACTTCCTCGTGAAGAACAGCTGGGGCGATGCCGGCAACTACAATGGCATTTGGTACGCTTCAAAAGCTTTCGTGCGTTACAAGACCATGAACATCGTTGTCCACAAGGATGCCCTTCCAAAGGACATCGCCAAGAAACTTGGTATCAAATAATATAACAAGAGAATAAAAGAAAGAGACGAAGAGGCGCTTCGGCACCTCTTCGTTTTCTTTAGATTTATTGTATATTTGCATCCGAAATTTTTAAACCAATTTACTATGAAAATTAAAAAGATGTTATTCGCTGCTTTCCTGACTGCAGCCTTATTGGGCGGCAACTCACTGTTTGCCCAATCAAGTTCGTATCTGAATTTAGGCCTTAGCATCCCTCAAGGTGAATTCGGCAGCAAAACCGACAATTGCGCCTTGCTGAACCCTAATAGCACCATGGGTGGTGCCAATTTAGGCGCAAACCTCGGATTCAAGTTCATTGCCAACACCAAAGCAAAAGGCTTAGGCATCATGTTTACTGTCGACGGCATGTACAATAGCCTGCAAAAAGACATTCATACCGAAGATTTCATTGATTTCAACTTCGGCAATATCGCCGGCCTTGACATGAAGACCCAAAGGCCTAGTTACCTCAATATACCTATTATGTTAGGTTTAAACTACGCCTTTAATTTCACTGACATGATCGGTATCTTTGTCGAAGGAGGCGCTGGCGTCGATGCCAGATTCGTTCTTCCTGGTTCAGTTAAGGCTAACGGAACCTTATTGGGCACCACTCACGATTTCAACTATGAATACCATTACACGCCAAAATTCGCTTTTGCATACCAAATTGGCGGCGGTTTCATCATCAACAAAGTCATCTCTGTTGGTGTCAGCTATTACAACTTAGGTATTTCTGAAGTTGCCGGACATACTGATTATTTCTACAACACTAACCTTTTCAACCACGCTGATTCTTATTCTACAGATTTCAGCAACAAAGAGATTTCAACCAGCATGCTGCTAGTCCGCCTGGGCATCCGTTTGCAGTAATTGCAAATAAAAATATGATACTAAAAGAGGCATCGATCGATGCCTCTTTTCATTTTATCATGCCACTCCTTAACGGCCATTTGTCAGCCAGTCGAAACTGAAATTATAGAACACCATCTCGTATGCATTGGCATCGCCTTCTTCCACATAAAGGCCTATGGTGCCATCAGGGAGCACGCACAACGAAGAATATGCCGAGGAATAAGGGACAATGCAACGGCTCGATTCCCAAGGCCATGTCTTTCCATTATCATAGCTGACATAGACACGCACATCGCTGCGGCTTTCGCCATAAGGCAAAGATTGAAGGAGAACTTTTTTCCCATCATCTCGACATTCATAACTGATAATGTCGCCATTGCAAGCCGGTGCAAATAAGTCGTCCCAAACCGAGACCTCCTTTTGCCAGTTAATGCCTCCATCGTGAGAAATGTTATACCAGCGCCTTTCACCATGACGGATGCTCATCAAAATGCTGCCATCGGCAAGTTCAACCACTTTGGCTTCGTCACCCCCAACCGAAGCCCGGTCAGAAATGTGCCAGGTCAAACCCTTGTCGTCGGAATAAAACAGATAGTTGTTCAAGCTATAGGCATCATTTTCACGCATTGCGGCAACAAACATGATTCGCCCCGATTGCGTCAACAAGCCATTACCTGAAGCAAAAAATCCACCTAACCATTTTTGTCTGGCCTCATCAAGGCAATCATCACCGTGAATGAAATGCGTAATATCAGTTGGTTCAGACCAATTCAGGCCATTATCATTGCTCAACGACATATAGAAACGATTCGGATTCGAAGGTGTCGATGCCCACAATCCGGCACCTCCTACAAAAACCGCCATCATTCCGCCTTGATTATCAGTTCTCACCAAAGCTGCATCACCGAAACCTTTGCAAAAACCCTGACCTTGCGCAATAATGTATGGCTCGCTCCAAGTGTGCCCGCCATCATGACTGACATTGCAAACCACATCAATATCCTCGGGCAAATCACCCTGATTGTTTTTGCGTCGGTCCGTTGTGATGACCAGCGAACCGTCCGATGCCGTGATGATAGTTGGGATACGATAGTTTTTCGAATCATAATCACCCGGTTTATAAACCGTTGTTCGAGCCAAAAGAATTTCACGGCCTCGAATCACATATTCGTTGGTCATTTTATGCTCGCCTTCATTCGTGCGGAAAGATTGCAATATGGCATAAATCACATCGCCTTCTTTTGCATCGGATGCAACATCGCAAGTCAGCACAAAACGGTTGTCACCTTTACGGAGTTTGGCACGCAAAGGCAAATCAACTATTCTTTCGCCCGGGACAGCAGCACCTATTAATATAACATCACTAAGGCAACGATTATCAAAAGGTGCAGCCGTATCGACAGAAAATATCTCAAGTTTTTCAACATTACGAAAGTCCGTATCATACAAATCAATTGCCATGCCAGACAAATCCATTTCTGAATCTGCACTGATTGTCATATCAAGTAATATTTCATGACGGTTTCCACACCCAGTGAATCGCGTATCATCGGTGATTTTGACATTTACAACACTTGCGCCAGCGCCAAAAGGCAAAAATTGAATGGCCAAAACAAGCCAAAACTTACATAAACTATGATTTTTCATATCTGAAGATGCTAATAAACACAACAAAAATCATTGCAATAATAGGAAAACATTACAAAAATAAAACTTTTTCTTTGCCTATTCATTTTTTTTATATTTTTGCACGCTCAAAGTTTTGAACACAAACTATTTAAATAACACTCAAAACAAACAAAAAAAATGAAGAAGTTATTCTTATCAATGGGTCTTGCATGCTTGTTCATGGTTGCATGCAACAACGCTCCTAAACAGGAAGTAGAAGCAATCGACACAACAGCTGTTGTTGTTGAAGAAGTCGTTGAAGAACATGTTTGCCCAATGGCTCAGCTGAAGGGCGAATTCGAAAACTGGGCTAACCTCGATGAAGAAGGCCAAAAGGGTCTCGTCGCTAAGGCTATCGAAGTGTTCAGCCAAGAACAGGAATCATGCTGCAACCACGAAGGTGAAGAATGCGAAATGACTGAAGAACAGAAAGCTGAAATGGAAGCTGTGATGGCAAAACTTAACGATTGGAAAGCTCAATTCGCCAACATCGCTAACATGAGCCTCGAAGAACAGAAAGACCTCATCATGGCCCGTTTCGAAATGATGAAGCCTTGCTGCCAAAACGCTGCTGAAGAAGCCGTTGAAGCTGCTGCTGAAGTTATCGAAGAAGTTGTTGCCGAATAATAGCAACATTTTTACAGATTAAGAGAAAGGCGACCATGAGGCCGCCTTTTTTTGTGTCTATTCTATTATTCCTTTTGAATAAATTCGTATTTTTGCCGTTTAAACGAATTTGCACGGAAAATGTACGCCTTCATATCAGGTAAAGTAACGGAAAAGACTCCAGCCTATGTCGTGATTGACAATCATGGCATCGGCTATTTCATCAACATCACACTCAACACCTTCACCGCCATCGGCGAAAAGGAAGAAGTCAGACTTTACACACACACGCAAATACTCGAAGACGCACACAATCTTTTTGGCTTTTTTTCACAAAAGGAGCGCGACCTTTTCGAACTGCTCATTTCGGTTTCAGGTGTGGGCTGCAACACGGCTCGCCTCATCCTTTCATCACTCACAGTAAGCGAACTGAGCAATGCCATTGCCAGCGACGATGTAAAGACCATTCAAAGCGTGAAAGGCATTGGCGCAAAGACAGCCCAGCGCATCGTCATCGACCTGAAAGACAAGCTGAAGAAAATTGACATACAACCCGAAATTTTCAGCGCACCAAACAATACAATCCGCACTGAAGCGTTATCAGCATTGACAATCTTAGGTTTCAATAAAGCCGCCATCGAAAAAGCTTTGGACAAAATTCTGAAGCAGCAACCCGATGCCAGCGTTGAAGCATTGATTAAAGAAGCCCTTAAAATATTGTAAATCATCATATAATGAAATATATAATGAAACGACATATTCTTCCGTTTTTAGCCGTTGCAATCTTCCTCATTTTAGGAAACGCCGCTGCTAAAGCAGAACAACACCAATACCAAAGCCCTTACATGCTTGGTTTCTACGACGGCCCCGACTCTACAAATGTCATTTATCCTATTCCAACCTACGGAAGCCCAACCGAAAATCTCTTCAACAAATCCCCCTTCTACCTTAGCGATCCAAGCAACATCACTGAAGAAATCATCTACGATCCCATAACCGGACAATATACCTTCAAACGCCGAATCGGAGATTTCTATTTCGACACCCCAACCACGATGACACAATCAGAATACCTTGATTATCAAAGCAAAAAAGGCATTTTGGATTATTGGAAAGAACGCCGCAGTCAAAATGCGAGATCAACGACCAACGGCACTTCTATCATACCTCCGCTTTATGTCGGCGGTAAAGCATTCGAAACCATTTTCGGCAGCAACACCGTTGACATCCGGCCCCAAGGTTCAGTCGACCTCACCTTTGGCATCAAGCACAATTACCGTGCCGACCCCTCCAAGAGCAAGCGCTTGCAACACACCACCAACTTTGATTTCGACCAACAGATTCAGCTGAATGTGATGGCAAAAATCGGTGACAAGATCAACTTCAACATCAACAAAAACACCAAAGCCACCTTCAACTTCCAAGACAAGCTCGATTTAAAATACGAGGGAAAAGAAGACGAAATCATCCAATTGCTCGAAGCCGGTAATGTCAGTTTCCCGCTGAACAGCACTTTAATCACTGGTACGCAGCAGCTTTTCGGCATCAAGTCAAAGTTAAAATTCGGCAACACCACCATTTCATCCATCGTTTCTTATCAGGAAAGCGAATCGCAAAACATCACCGTGCAAGGCGGCGCCCAAACCAATGAATTCGAGTTCAGCGGCCTTGACTACGAAGAAAACCGACACTTCTTCCTCAGCCAGTATTTCAGGGACCATTACGAAGAAGCCCTTTCGACCTTGCCGACGGTAACCTCAAGCGTCAACATCACCAAAGTTGAAGTCTGGATTACAAACACCAACACATCAACCCAAGACACCCGTAACATCCTCGCCCTTACCGACCTTGGCGAAGGCAAACGCGAATGGATTTACAATAACGAACTGTCACCCGCAAACACTGCGACCATTTTCCCGCGCAATGCTGCAAACAACTTGCTGACACGCATGGACACACTCCAGATCCGCAACATCAGCTCTGTCACCAACTACATGTCGAACGACCCGTTGCGTATCGGAAGGTCTGGTTATATGATTGCCGGCCGCGACTTTGAAAAAATAGAAAACGCACGCCGACTCAGTTCAACGGAATACACCTTATACTCGCAATTAGGTTTCATCTCATTGAACATCAATCTGAATTCAAACCAAACGCTTGCAGTCGCCTACCAATACACAATTGTGGGACAAGACGGCGTATTCCAAGTCGGTGAATTCTCCGACCAAGGCATCACTACACCGAAAGTCCTGGTGGCAAAACTCTTGAGAGGCACAACCGTCAACACAAAGATGCCTATCTGGAACCTGATGATGAAAAACGTCTACAACATGAGAGCTTTCCAAGTAGGTCAGAATGACTTCATGCTGAACATTTTCTACAACGGCAACAACAGCAGCACCCCGATGGGTTACTTCACAGAAGGACCTGATAATGTCAAATACACCCCTCTGCTTCACCTCTTCGGAGTCGATAACCTGTCCACCCAAAACAATCCTGTTCCCGGTGGTGATGGCGTGTTCGACTTTATTGACCGCGCTGCAACCCAAGGTGGTACAATCAATTCGTCCAATGGTAGAATCTACTTCCCTGTCTTGGAACCATTTGGAAGCCATATCAGAAACAAGATTTTCCCAAACAATCCTGACTTAGCAAACAAATACGCTTTCGACTCGTTGTATACAACCACAAAGACAACGGCAGAACAATACTCCGAAAAGAACAAATTCACCATCAGCGGTTACTATTCCTCACAATCGGGCAGCGAAATCAGCCTGAATGCCATGAATGTCGCCCAAGGTTCCGTGAATGTAACAGCAGGAGGCGTTCAACTCGTTGAAAATGTAGACTATACCGTTGACTACACCTTAGGTCGTGTTACAATCATCAACGAAGGCATTCTGAATTCTGGCACTCCTATCAATATTTCCATGGAATCAAATTCCGGATTCAGCGCCTTAAGGAAGACCTTCCTTGGCACCCGAGTCGAGCACGAATTCAGTCAGGATTTCCGCATTGGAGGGACCATTCTCTATTTAGGGGAAAAGTCATACACGCAAAAAATCAACTATGGTGACGAAGCCATCGCCAACACGATTTACGGCGGCGACATCAGCTACCACACCGACGCCCGCTGGCTTACGAGTTTCATCAACTGGTTGCCCGGCATCAGCACCAAAGCGCCGTCACGCATCAATTTTGATGGCGAATTTGCAAGATTCATCCCTGGCCTTTCAAAATCAGCAAGCGAAAAAGGCACATCCTACATCGATGACTTTGAAGGCGCCAAATCCACAATCGATTTGAGGTTGCCTATGGCATGGAAACTTGCCAGCACACCTCAAAACCAAAACGACCTATTCCCCGAAGCAGCCGGCGGAACGGGCCTCGCTTACGGCAAGAACCGCGCAAAACTGGCATGGTACACCATCGACAATTCGGTGTTCTATAACACAAACAACACTTATCGTCCAAGCAACATCGACCAAAACGAACTTTCAAAGAACGCTGTCCGTCAAGTGCTTGAAACCGAAATCTTCCCTACTAAAGACATTGAAACCGGCACTCCAACCAATGTGTCGGTACTCAACCTTGCCTATTACCCGGAAGAGCGCGGACCTTACAACTATGATGTTGACGCAACACAATATTCATCAGGCATCAACGCCGACGGTAGCTTGAATAATCCAGCAAGCAGATGGGGCGGTATCATGCGCCGCATGGAATCGACAGACTTTGAGGCGACCAACATTGAGTACATCGAATTCTGGCTGATGGACCCATTTGCTGACGAAGAATACCAAAACAACCCTGGTAAACTTTACATCAACTTAGGTGACATTTCGGAAGACATCTTGCGCGATGGACGCAAATTCTACGAAAACGGACTGCCGATTTCAGAGAATGTTGAAAATGTCGACACTACAATTTGGGGCCGTGTTCCAACCATGCAAGACCTTGTCGGAACCTTCAACAATGAATCGAATGCGCGTCAGTTCCAAGATGTTGGTTTCGATGGCTTGAGAGATGCCGATGAAAGGACATTCTTTGAAGACACTTACCTGAACATCATCAGGAACCGTTTTGGTGAAGGCTCAGAAGCCTACATGAAAGCCAATGATGACCCATCAGGCGATAACTTCCATTTCTATCGTTCCTCTGAATGGGACCGCGCCGACGAGACCGAACACCGCAGCATTCTGGAACGCTATAGAAACTTCAACGGACCTGACGGCAACTCGCCTTCTGACATCCAGCGCACAGAAAGCTACACCACAAGCAGCACCACGCTGCCTGATGCCGAAGACATCAACGACGATAACACCTTGAGCGAATCGGAACGCTACTACCAATATGTCATTGACCTTGACCCAGCCAAGATGCAAGATCCTGGTCAAAACCACATTTCCGACATCTTTGAAGCCACCAACATCGCGTTGCCAAATGGCGAAATCGGTTCAGTGAAATGGTATCAGTTCCGAATTCCTATCAAACAGCCCGATAAAGTCATTGGCCGCATTGATGACTATTCATCAATCCGTTTCATGAGAATGTTTGTCCGCGAATTCCAACGCCCAATCGTATTGCGTTTCGCTACACTCGATTTGGTCAGAGGCGAATGGAGGTCATACTCCCACAACATTCAGGCTCCGGGAGAATATCAGCCGAATGATATCGCAAACGAAACCACATTCGACATTTCTGCCGTCAACCTTGATGAAAACAGCCGTCGTGACCCTATTCCATACGTCATCCCGCCAGGAATTCAACAGGAACAAGTCATCGGAACAACAGCTATCACAAGAATCAACGAGCAGTCAATGCAAATTACCGTCAACAACCTTGTTGATGGTGACGGACGCGCTATTTATAAGACAACGGATTTCGACTTCCGCCAATACAAATACCTGAAGATGTTCATCCATGCTGAATCAGCAGGCGAAACATCCAATGAACTGGAAGACCAAGACATCACGGTATTCTTGCGATTGGGAAGCGACTTCACCGAAAACTATTATGAATACGAAGTGCCGGTGAAAGTGACCCCATGGGGAACATCGTATACCAACAAGGAAGGCATCTGGCCCGAAATCAACAACATGGACATAAGGCTGGAGGACTTGGTTCAAGTGAAATCCAACCGTAACGCCGCAATGAATCAGCCAGGCAGCGATGTGAAACTGAACTACATCTATTCTGAAAAGATGAAGAAAGGTTCCGAAGACGGCAAGGACTATTATCACACCATAAAAGTCATCGGTAATCCAAGCATCAGCGATGTAAAAGCCATGATGATAGGCGTGCGCAACCCGAAAAAGCAAAACGCCGAGAGTAGCGACGACGGTCTGGAAAAGAGCGCAATCGTCTGGGTTAACGAGCTGCGACTCACTGAGCTCAGCAGCAATGGTGGTGTTGCAGGCACCGGGCGCTTGGAAGCCACTCTCGCCGATTTAGGTAGAGTCACCCTTAGCGGTTCGTACAGTTCGGCTGGTTTTGGCGCAATCGACAGTGACATTACAAGCAACGAATTCATGGCAAACTCAACATTTGCCGTTTCAACAGACCTCGAATTGGGGAAATTCCTTGAAAACACAGGCCTCAAAATCCCGATGCACATCGATTATGGCGAGACTAACATCACTCCAAAATACAACCCATACGACCCTGACATCAAAATGGAGGACGCTCTCGCAGCACTAAACACGCCTGAAGAACAGAACGCTTTAACCTCAACCATCCACGACTTCACGAAATACAAGAACATCAATTTCATGAATGTCAGGAAAGAGCGTGTCCAAAAGAGAAACAAAAAAGGCGATAACGAAGAGCCTGTGAACGAAAAGACAAACGGCCGGGATCCTAACCGAGCCATGGCCGGCAGACAAAGAAACATGCCTAAGATTCACATCTACGACATAGAAAACTTCAACCTGTCATTCTCCTACAATGAGACATATCAGGAAAACCCTGACATACAGTACTCTTCCGTAAAAAGCTATCGTGGCGGATTGGGATACAACTATTCCGGAAGCCCAAAGAATGTCACACCTTTTGCAAAAGCCAAGTGGGCATCGAAACCCGCCATGCAGATTGTCAAAGACATCAACTTCTATTATCTGCCAAAGAGCATTACCTTCAACACGGAAATGTATCGCTATTATTCCGAAAGTCAGCTCCGTAACAAAACCGGTGGCGACATCATCCTGAATCCAACCGTTTCAAAACAATGGGATTGGGACCGCAACTACCAAATCAGATACGACTTAACCAAAGCCTTGACTTTCGAATATTCCGCACAGGCACAGGCATACATTTACGAACCTGCTGGCAAACTCGACAAGGAATCGGCCGACTGGAGTTACCAACGCGATACCATAAACAATGAATTGAGAAAACTTGGTTCCATGTCGCGTTACCAACAGAGTATTTCTGCAAGTTACACATTGCCAATCAACAAGATACCGATTTTCAATTGGATTAATGCCAATGCTAACTATCAAGGCACATACTTCTGGACAGCATCAGCACAATCCATTCAAGACAGATTGGGTAACACCATTGAGAACACAAACAACATTTCAGCAAATGCAAACCTCGACTTTACAAAGCTTTACAACAAGGTGCCTTATCTGAAACAACTTGGTTCCACTAAAAGAAACAATAATAACAACGGTAAAAACGGAGGCAAGCAAGGCAAAGGTAAAGAAAAAGAAGAGGAAGAGCAACAAGTGTCAGATTCAACTAAGACTAGCAAGACGACTAAAGTCAACATTGGCAAAGTCATCGGCGACAATGCACTACGCATCCTGACACTCGTCAAGAAAGTGTCCGGCACCTATTCCCAAACCAATGGACAATCACTGCCGGGATTCATGCCCGAAGCCCAATGGGTCGGCATGGACAACCAACGGATGTGGGCCCCTGGCTTAGGATTTGCCGTTGGCAGTCAAAAAGAAATATTCCAGACTGCCGTTGATAACGGCTGGCTTACAACTGATTCTATCTTAAGCAGTCCATACACAAGGAGGAACACCGAAACGATTAACTACCGCGTCAATACTGAACCACTGCAAGGCCTCAAGATTGATTTCACCGGCAACCGCACCTATGGCGAGAACTACCAGCACTATTTCCGTGCCAATGCATTCAAGCAATTCGAAACCTTTACGCCTACCTACGGAGGCAATTTCAACATGACTTACTTCATGATGAGGACCTCATTCGTCAGCGAATACAACGACAGTCTGGCAGGTTCGCCGTTGTTTGACAAACTTCTGAGCAACAGAAAGATCATCGCCGAGCGTATTGCAACAGGCAACGAACAATGGATGCAGCAAGTCAACAACTATGTTTACGATACCGTTGCAGGCGACTACTTCCCACAAGGCTACAACGCAGGCGCAATGGAAGTGCTGATGTATTCGTTCATCTCAGCCTACACGGGCAAAGATGCAAAGACAATGAAACTGAATCCATTCCCAACCATTCCGCTTCCAAACTGGAACTTAACCTACAATGGCTTGACCAATATCCCTGCCATTGGCAAACTGTTCAAGACCGTCAACATCACACATTCCTACAAGTCGAATTACGCCATCAGTTCATGGGCTTCCAACGTCTACTACGATGAAAACAACACCATCCAGACATTTGAGAACTCAAGCAACATCATTCCAAAATACGACATTCAGCAAATGGTTGTCAATGAACAATACCAGCCACTCATTGGCGTTGACCTTGGCTTGCAGAACTCGATGACAGTCAACCTGCAATTCAAGAAATCGCGCAACATGACATTGAGTTTCACCAACAACCAGCTCACTGAAGTTAACGGAAGAGAAATTGTCATCGGAACCGGTTATCGCATTAAGAACCTGTCATTTACAGTAACGGCTCTCAATGGCGACGGCAAAGGTAAAACCGTTAAGAACGACCTTGTGCTGAAACTTGACCTCGGTTTCAAGAGAGACAAGACCATCTTAAGACGCATCGACGAAAACAACAATCAGGTTTCAGCCGGTCAAAACAAGATCAACATCTACCTTACCGCCGATTACACTTTCAGCCAGCGCTTGAGCGGACAGTTCTTTATCAAGCACGACATGAGCAATCCGTTTGTCTCCAACACTTTCAAAACCACACAGACTTTCGGAGGCATTTCACTCAGATTCAACCTCGCACAATAATTTTGTGATAAATTGCTGATGATGATTTAAAAATATGTATTTTCGCAGCCAGAACATTAACACTAACAAATAATAAAAATGAACATTCCAGCAAACTTAAAGTACACAAACGATGACGAATGGATTCGTCTCGAAGGAGAATTCGCTTATGTAGGCATCACCGATTACGCTCAACACGAACTCGGCGACATCACTTTCGTTGATGTTGACCCAGATATCGTTGGCGACAACCTCGATGCAGAAGAAGAATTCGGCGCTATCGAAGCCGTTAAGACAACAGCTGAACTGCTGATGCCAGTCGGTGGCGAAATCGTCGAAGTCAACGAAGCCATCCTCGATGAAGAAAATGCCAACCTCGTCAACAGCGATCCTTATGGCGCAGCATGGATCATCAAGATTAAGGTGAACGACGTCGCCGAACTCGACAGTCTCCTTGATGCAGCTGCTTACGAAGCTAAGATCGGATAATTCTCCCATCTTGGAAAAGCTGACAAGAAATATCTACCCGGGACTCCTATGCGGAATCATTATCTTGATTCTGACAGGACTTCCGGGTTCTTGTTTTCCACATGTCAAGCCCGCTATCGGCCTTGACAAAGTGGCTCATATAGCCATGTATGCAGGATTCGCATTCCTATCGATATGGGGCTACAGAGACCAATTTGTCCAGAAAAGCAACAAGGAAAAACATAAAACACTGGTACTGACATTCATAATCAGTATCGTTTACGGCGCTTTGACAGAAATCATGCAGGAAACCATCTGCTACCAACGCACCGGAAGCGTGTATGATTTCATTGCAGATGTCATTGGAAGTTTGCTCGGAATAGCATTTTTTTCATTTTTACAGAAAAAGAAAAATAAAATTGCCCAATAGCGCGTTTCGTAAATAAATAATTACTACTTTCGCAACGCAAAAAGTAGCATAAATTTAAAAGACATATAACTATGGAAGAGAAAAAATCACCTAAAGCAAATCTTGAGAACAAGAAACTGATGTTCATACAGATAGGCTTAATCCTCAGCTTAGCAGTAGCATGGGCTGTCTTTGAAATGAAGAGTTATGACAAACGCGAAATCGACGAAAGTCTGCTCCGTTCAACAGAAGTGTTGGATGAAGAAATGGTGGAAATCACCAAACAAGACGAGCCGAAACCAGAACCAGTGGAAATGCCAAAGCAGACCACTCAGTTGGAAATCGTTGAAGACGACGTAGAAGTTGAAGACATCGAAATCAATGCTGACGTTCAGCAGAATGAAGTCATCGAAGAATACGTTGCTCCAGAAATTGAAGAAGAAGAAGTCGTTGAACAAGAAATCTTCCAAATCGTTGAAGAGATGCCTTCTTTCCCTGGCGGCGAACAGAAACTTATGGAATATGTAGGTAAAAACGTGAAATACCCTCAGATTGCCCGTGAAAGCGGCATTAAGGGCCGTGTGTTCGTCAGTTTCGTTGTCGAACCTGACGGTTCAGTTTCAAATGTTAAGGTACTCCGTGGTATCGGCGGTGGCTGCGACGAAGAAGCTATGCGCGTTGTCAAGTCAATGCCTAAGTGGAAACCTGGTAAACAGCGTGGTAAAGCAGTGCGTGTTTCCTACATGCTGCCTGTCAACTTCCAGCTGCAATAAACTAACACACATATGAATTAAAAAGAGTCGGTTTCGCCGACTCTTTTTTTATGCTTTTGAATGAAAATGTAAATAAACAAGTTTCGCCTTTGCCGGTCCAATCACTTCAGCAAGGCGCCCTTCACTCGCTTCTTTAATGTTTGCCACTGATTTCAATTCAAGCAACAGTTTCTCGGCCGTTGCCTTTCCTATGCCTTTAATGTCAGCAAGTTCGGAATGCATGAAACCTTTCTCGAATTTCTTGCGGTGATGCGTGATGGCGAATCGGTGAACCTCATCCTGAATGCAAGTCAGCAAACGAAACAATTCGGAATTCAGCTTCACGCCAACCACTTTGGGAGGGAAACCATACAGCATTTCGTTGGTGCGGTGACGGTCATCCTTCACTAAACCTGCAATCGGGATTTCAACATGCAGTTCGTCCTCAATCACTTGCCTTACAACCTCCATCTGCCCCTTGCCACCATCAGTGATGATTAGGTTAGGCAAAGGCTGACCTTCGGCAATAAGACGCGAATAACGGCGACGTACCACTTCCTTCATCGAAGCATAATCATCAGGGCCGACGACCGTCTTGATATCAAAATGACGGTAAGCACTTTTATTCGGTTTGCCGTTGACAAACTGCACCATAGCCGCCACAGGATAATCACCTTGGAAATTGGAATTATCAAAACACTCAATCACCTCAGGCAAAGCAGGTAATCCCAACGATTCTTTCAGCTGATTCAGCACCTGCTTTTGGTGGCGCTCAGGGTCGACAAGCGAACGCTGACGTTCTAAATCTATCTTATATTGTGCAGCATTGCGACGCGAAAGCTCCAAAAGCTGTTTCTTATCGCCACGCTGCGGAATGGTAAATTCAACATTATCAAGAGCAAAATCCAATTTCACGGGAACAATGATTTCGTGCGCATGATTACCCATCTGCTGATGCAATTCCGTGACGGCCAAAAGCAGCAATTCCTCAGCCGTTTCTTCCAATCGGCGTTTCATTTCAAAGGAATGCGACTGGATGACAGCACCATCGACCACTTTCATGTAATTCACATAAAACGACTCGTTATCATCAATGTAAGAAAAGACCTCGACATTATGAATCGTTGTGCTGACCACCGTCGAACGGCTGCGGTAGTTTTCCAACAAATCGTATTTTTCCTTGATTACCTGCGCTTTTTCAAACTCCATACGTGAAGCACAATCCATCATCTGCGCCTTCAAATCGCGCAAAACCGACTGCAAATTGCCACGCACGATCTCCTTGATTTCGGCAATCATCTTCCCATAATCCTCTTGCGAAACATAACCCTCGCATGGGCCACCGCATTTATGAATATGGAAATCGAGGCAGACTTTGTATTTACCTTTTTCGACATTTTGCACCGTGAGCGGCGTGCGGCAGGAACGCATCTGATAAGCCTGTCCCAACAAATCCAAAAGGATATGCGCCGTGCGCACCGATGGATAAGGGCCGAAATAATCGGAACCATCATTTACCTTCTTGCGGGTCAGAAAAACGCGTGGAAACGGCTCGTTTTTAACGCACAGCCAAGGATAAGTCTTATCGTCCTTGAGCAAGATGTTATAACGCGGCTTGTATTGCTTGATCATCGTGTTTTCAAGCAATAAAGCCTCCGATTCGGAATCCACAATGCTGTATTCCAAATCGGCAATCTTGCTCACCAAGACCTTTGTCTTGCCAAACTGTTCCTTATTAAAATAGCTGGAAACACGCCGTTTCAGGTTCTTTGCCTTACCAACATAAATCAACTCACCGTCTTTGTCGAAGTAACGGTATACGCCCGGTTTCGATGGCAAAACGGCCAATTTCGATTTTATGTTTTCAGGCAAATCTATCATGTCCTAATCGTGTTTGAGACGCGATGAATCGCATCTCTACACGGACGCACTCGTGCGTCCCTACTCCTAACTCCTAATTTCTCACTCCTCCTTCTTCCTCATGTGGTCCCAGCCTTGCGCTTTCAGTGGGAAAACATGCAAATCGTTGGTCACCATTTCGGCAACGCCTTTATCTTCAGTCATATAGCCGATGACCGAGACATCGGATGAAATGGTCTTTATCTTTTCGTAATCCTTCTGGTCGATGGTGAAAAGCAGTTCATAGTCCTCTCCACCGCTCAATGCGGCGATGCTCGGCACGATGTCGAAATCTTTCGACAGTTTCACCACCGTCGGGCCCATCGGGATTTTGTCTTCATACAACTGGCAGCCCACGCCCGACTGCTTGCAGAGGTGCAGGATTTCGGAAGCCAAGCCATCGGAAATGTCAATCATCGAAGTCGGCTTGATGCCCAATTCCTTCAGTTGCGCCACAATGTCCTTGCGTGCTTCGGGCTCCAGCTGACGCTCAAGCACATAATCCAAGCCTTCCAGTTTCGGCTGCATGTTCGGATTGGCCAGAAATTCAGCCTTTTCGCGTTCCAAAATCAGCAGGCCGATGTAGGCACCGCCCAAATCGCCGCTCACGCAAAGCAAATCGTTTTTCTTGGCGCCATTGCGGTAAACGATGTCTTCTTCCTTCGCCTTGCCGATGACCGTGATGGAAATCACAAGACCGGCCTTGCTGCTTGTCGTGTCGCCGCCGACCATATCGACATTATAACGCTCGCAGGCCAAACGGATGCCGGCATACAGTTCGTCCAAAGCCTCGACGGAATAGCGGTTCGAGACGCCCAATCCGACCACAATCTGGGTTGGCGTGCCATTCATGGCATAAATGTCAGAGAAATTGGTCACAGCGGCCTTGTAGCCCAAATGTTTCAGAGGCGTATAGGTCATGTCGAAATGAATGCCTTCAATCATCATATCGACGGAGACCAAAGTGCGCTCGCCTTCATGATTGATGACTGCGGCATCGTCGCCGACGCCTTTCTGGCTCGATTCGTTCCGCAATGGGAAATCGGTGGTCAACTGGTCGATAAGTCCGAACTCTCCAAGTTCATCGAGTTCGGTACGGGTAATATCATCGTTATTTTCTTGCATATCTTTAAAAAACATTATTGCGCCAATCGGCAAAATCACAATTTCAATCTACATG
>JAZQMX010000057.1:0-38723 GCA_045627065.1 Bacteroidales bacterium
CTGCTTGTTGGTGCCGGTGTGAGAAACGATGGCTTTCTTAACCTGATGGTTAGCGACGAGCTTGCCGTGAGCCACATTGTCATAAGCGGTATCGTTAGCGATGATGGTCAAATCCTTCACGCCTTTTTCAACGATAGCATCAATGATTTGGGTAGCACTTCCTACGCCGAGGAAACCACCAAACATAATTGTCATGCCGTCCTGTACTTTCTCGACGGCTTGTTCTAATGTAATCTGCTTATTCATAATGCATTATGTTTAAATAATTTGATTTGTTTTACACTTTAAAGGTTTGCAAATTTAGTAAATTTTTCTTTTTAACAAGGAATAATCATCTTATATTTTAATAATAAAAAAAAGCCGCTGAAAATCAGCGGCTCACATTTTCTAGAATCCATTTTAGTTGTTCATCAAATCCACCCTTCCGATGAGTCCCGTGTTGACGGTTTCGAAGGCTGCGGCATAGGCCTTGATGAATTGGAGCACCGATGCACTCGGACTTTGTTTTTCGCTTTCCTCAGCGAATGTTGCCTTGATGTCGGCAAGCAGGTTTTGGTCAGAAATGGATTCGGTGTAATTCAGAGTATTGTTACAATTCATAGGCAAATTGTTTTGTTTGACATTTGCCTATATAACGCAACCTTTTCGCGTTTATTGCAGCACCTGAAAATATTTTTCCGGAAATCAGAAAGTCATCACCATATCGTTGGCGGCAATCATCTTACGCATGTTCAGGATGGCATAGCGCATACGGCCCAATGCGGTGTTGATGCTCACGTTGGTAACCTCAGCAATGTCCTTGAAACTCATGTCGTCGAAGATGCGCATGCGAAGCACTTCGCGCTGATCCATAGGAAGATACTCGATCATCTTATGGAGGTCACCATAAATCTGCTCCATCACCATACTCTGTTCGATTGACGGATCGGAAACGGGCGCATTATCAACGAAACTGTAATCGTCGCTCGTCGATTCCACCAACGGGATTCGGGTTTCCTTGCGGAAATAGTCGATGACGAGGTTGTGGGCAATTCGCATGGCAAACGGAACGAAACGGCCATCATCGTCATATTTTCCCGACTTTATGGTCTGGACGATTTTCAGGAAGGTATCCTGGAAAATATCATCAGCCAACTGCTTGTTTTTCACAAGCGTCATGATGTAGGAATAGATTTGATTCTGATGACGGTTAATCAATAAATTGAAACTGTTGACATCGCCATTTCTGTAGCTGTCAACCAATTCCTTGTCGGATTTTACTATTTCGGACATAACGGCCCCTTTCTTTTAAGCAACTGAATGCGTGTTAGTTAAGGGTAAAGATCTGTCGATAGCGTCTCGTTTTATTGATTAGTAAATGTGTTGTTTTCGCTTGCAAAGATACTAATGTTTTCGAAAAGTCAAGAAAAAAGTGAGATTTTTTTGAAAAAAAGTTGCCATCGCTCAAAAACATTACAATTACGGAACTGGGCCAATAAATTATTATTTTCCCTATATTTGCAGTTTCTAATTTCCGCAAAATTGAAAGAAGAAACATCTTATATCACCATCCGCAATGCGAAGGTCAACAACCTAAAAAGCATTAGCTTACAGATTCCGAAAAACAAATTAGTAGTCATCACAGGCTTATCGGGATCGGGCAAGTCGTCGTTGGCTTTCGACACCTTATATGCTGAAGGTCAGCGCCGCTATGTGGAAAGCCTCAGCTCGTATGCGCGCCAATTCATGGGCCGACTGAACAAGCCCGACGTGGAAAGCATCACAGGTCTGTCGCCCGCTATCGCCATCGAACAGAAGGTGAGCACTCACAACCCACGCTCCACAGTGGGCACAAGCACAGAGATTTACGAGTTTCTGAAGCTGCTGTACGCCCGCATTGGCAAGACCATCTCCCCTATTTCCGGCAAAGTCGTGAAAAAGCATCAAGTGATGGACGTGGTGAATTTCATCCTCGCCTTGCCTCAAGGAGCAACGGCTTACATCGTTGCGCCCATCACTTTGCCCGAAGGCCGCACTTTGGACGAGCACCTCAGCATCATGATGCAACAAGGTTTCTACCGCGTGCTTTACAATGGCGAAATTATCAAGATTGAAGACTTTCTTGAGAAAAAGCGCAAGGTTAGCGCAAAGAACGTCAAGCTGTTGATTGACCGAATCCGCATCAACGAAAAGGTGGCTGACGAGATGGGACGTCTCTCTGACTCGGTGCAGACGGCTTTTTACGAAGGCAAGGACTTCTGCCAAGTGATTTCGGAACTCGACGGTGAACGCCAAGTTACCGATTTCTCGTCACGTTTCGAAGCTGATGGCATCACCTTCGAGCCGCCAACCACCAACCTTTTTGCCTTCAACAATCCTTTCGGAGCTTGCCCCACTTGCCAAGGTTTCGGCAGCGTAATTGGCATCGACCCTGACCTTGTTGTGCCCAACAAAGGCCTTTCAATTTACGAAAACGCCATTGCCTGCTGGCGCGGCGAGAAGATGAGCGAATGGAAAGACGCATTAATAAAGGTAGCCAGCAAGGTCGGCATTCCTATATTTAAGCCTTTCTACGAACTTACCGAAAAACAGAAGGAACTGCTTTGGACCGGAAACGAATACTTCCAAGGCATCAACGACTTCTTCAAATACATTGACACCCAATCGTATAAGATACAATATCGCGTCATTCAAGCGCGTTATCGCGGCAAGACCGTTTGTCCTGATTGCCACGGCGCACGCCTTCGCAAAGAAGCACAATATGTGAAAGTTGGCGGCAAAAGCATCACCGAACTCGTGCAAATGCCTTTGGATGAGTTGAAACATTTCTTCGACCATCTCGAACTCGACACGACCGATGCCCAAATCGCATCACGCATTTTGATCGAAATCAACAACCGATTGGAGTTTCTCCTTGATGTCGGTTTGGGTTATCTCACCCTCAACCGCACGTCAAACTCACTCTCGGGCGGTGAATCGCAGCGTATCAATCTGGCCACTTCATTAGGCAGCAGCCTTGTCGGTTCCACATATATCCTCGACGAACCAAGCATCGGACTGCACCCGCGCGACACCGAAAGGCTCATCAAAGTGCTGAGACGCTTGCGCGACATCGGGAACACCGTCATCGTGGTGGAACACGACGAAGAAATCATCCGCAGTGCCGACCACATCATCGACATCGGTCCGATGGCCGGAGAGTTCGGCGGTGAATTGGTCTTCGACGGACAAATTGAAGACCTCAAAAAATGTAGCAACAGCCTAACCGCCAAGTACTTGAATGGCGAAATGAGCATCCCTGTTCCAAGTAGGAGACGCAATGTCAGCAACACCATCATAGTTAAAGGCGCGACCCAACACAACCTGAAGAACGTCACCGTTGCATTGCCACTCAACATGATTACGGTCATCACGGGAGTGAGCGGTTCTGGCAAATCTACTTTGGTGAAGGACATCCTCTACCCTGCCGTCAAACGGCAATTGGGTGAAGCTGTCGATAAATGTGGCAGTTACGGCGCTTTGGAGGGCGACTTGAGCCTCATCCAAGCCATCGAGTTCGTTGACCAGAACCCCATCGGGAAATCAACGCGGTCCAATCCCGCCACCTATCTGAAAGCCTTCGATGAAATCCGTAACTTATTCGCCGAACAGAAGTTAGCGAAGATGCGTGGCATCAAGCCTGCGTTCTTCTCATTCAACGTGCCAGGCGGCAGATGTGACGAATGCGAAGGCGAAGGCGTCTGCAAAATCGAGATGCAGTTTATGGCCGATGTCTATCTGCCATGCGATGCTTGTCACGGCACGCGTTTCAAGGAAGAAGTGCTTGAAATCAAATACGATGGCAAAGATATCTCGGACCTACTCAACATGAGCATCAACGAAGCCATCGACTTCTTCGAGCACTCATCGGATAGCGCCAGTTCTACTGTGAAACGCATCATCGCGCGTCTCAAGCCTTTGCAAGACGTCGGTTTGGGCTACCTACGTCTCGGTCAATCGTCAAGCTCGCTATCTGGCGGCGAAGCGCAACGCGTCAAGTTGGCTTATTTCCTTGTGAAAGGTCAAGTGGAGAAGCCTACGCTTTTCATCTTCGATGAGCCAACTACAGGTCTGCATTTCCACGATGTCAACAAGCTCCTCGACTCGTTTAACGCGTTGATTGCCAATGGGCATTCCATCATCATCATTGAGCACAACCAAGATGTCATCAAGTCGGCGGACTGGGTCATCGACCTGGGTCCGGAAGGCGGCAACGAGGGCGGCGAAATCGTCTTTGAAGGCACGCCCGAAGATTTGGTGAAATGCAAGAAGTCATATACTGGACAAGCACTAAAAGGAAAACTATGAAATCCACCGAGATAACACACGAATTGAGCGAGCGGCAGCAGAAAGTCGTTGACGTGCTGAAGAATTTAGGCATCGAATTCGATATCTATTTTCATCCGCCCATTCCCACCATCGAAGCGGCCATCGAATATTGGAAAGAGTTCGACTCTACACACTGTAAGAACCTGTTTTTCAGGAACCACAAGGGAAATCGGCATTATCTCGTCGTCTTCGAATGCATGCACCAAATGGACATCCACGACTTGGAACAACGACTTCACCAAGGCAAACTGACCTTCGCTTCGGAGGCACGCATGGAAAAATACCTTGGCCTGCAACCCGGCAGCGTCTCGCCTTTCGGACTCATCAACGACACCGTAAACCACGTTCACCTTTTCTTGGACAAAAATCTCGAGAAAACCCCACGGTTGAGTTTCCATCCCAACGACAACACAGCAACGATTGTCATTAAGAATGAGGACTTTATCAAGTTTTTGGAATCAACCGGAAACACTTACGAATTTATAGAACTATACGACTAAAAAATCAACAGATTATGACAAACGAAGAAAAAATCAAACAAGCAGCCGAAATACTTTCGAATGCAAAACACATCGTAGGCTTCACAGGCGCAGGCACCTCGGCAGAAAGCGGCATCCCGCCATTCCGCGGCGAAGGCGGCATTTGGAACAAGTATGATCCTAATTCATTGGACATCGATTTCTATTACAGTCACACAAAAGACTCGTGGAAAATCATTCGCGAAGTGTTTTATAACTTTTTCAGCAACAAGGAGATAAAGCCAAACCCAGGTCACGAAGTGCTGGCCAAATGGGAGAATGAAGGACGACTTTCAGCTGTCATCACCCAAAACATTGACGACTTGCACACCGTTGCCGGAAACAAGACCGTTTACGAATTCCACGGCAACATGGCGCGGTTCGTCTGCACCCATTGCGGCAAGAAATACCAAGCGAAAGAGATGCAACTCACTGAAAATCCACCACATTGCGAAGAATGCGGTGGTCTTCTGAAACCCGACTTCATCTTCTTCGGAGAAGGCATCCCAGAAAAAGCATACTATGGTTCCATCAACGCGGCCGAAAACTGCGACGCCTTCATCATCATCGGGACATCAGGACAAGTGAGTCCCGCCAACATGATTCCAGGAATAGCGAAACGCAACGGCGCAAAGATTATCGAAATCAACATGGAGCCTTCCACCTACACAAATTACATCACCGACCTTTATTTGGAAGGCAAATCTGGCGAGATTCTTCCTGCAATCGATACTTTAATTAAATGGTGTTAAGAAACGACACCATAACATTTTACGAAGGAAAAAGCATAAACCAACCAAGGGCTTTTAGTCTAATGATCAAGCCCGTTGGATCAATGTGCAATTTGCGCTGCCGATACTGCTATTATTTGGACAAGTCACAGCTCTATGGTGGGAAGGAATCCGTCATGAGCGACGAACTGCTCGAAGAAATAGTAAAGCAATACATCGAATCCAACGAAGCCAATGAGGTTTCATTCTGTTGGCATGGTGGAGAGCCACTACTTGCTGGTATTGACTTTTACAAGAAAGCCATTGATTATCAGCGCAAATACGCTAAAGGGAAAACCATCAGCAACAGTTTGCAAACCAATGGCACACTCATCACTAATGACTGGGCGCATTTCTTCAAGGACAATGGGTTTTTAATCGGAGTTTCCATTGATGGGCCTAAAACTATTCACGATGCCTTTCGAAACGATGTTTTTGGAAAGAATTCATGGTTAGCAACAGCACAAGGAATCGAAAAGTTATATCGAAATAATGTTGAATATAATACTTTAAGTACAATAAATCATTATTCTGAAAATAAAGGAATTGAAGTATATAGATTTCTAAATAAATGCGGCAGTAATTACATGCAGTTTTTACCCGTCATGGAACGCGTCAATAAGCAAACGAAACGTATCGCATCACCCTACGAGACAGACAAGGAAAGAACAGATTGGTCAGTTGAGCCAAAGGCTTTTGGCCAATTTATGTGCGATATATTTGATTATTGGGTAAAACACGATGTCGGGCGAACCTACGTTCAACTTTTCGATGCCACATTAGCGAAATATGTGAATGCCGACCCTGGCATTTGCATCTTTAACGAGACCTGCGGCGACAATCTTGTCATTGAGCACAATGGCGATATTTATGTTTGCGACCATTTTGTTTATCAAGATTTTAGGTTAGGTAACTTAAAGCAGAACTCAATACAAGAAATACTCAATTCCAGCAAGCGATTAGAGTTCGGATTAAGCAAACGAAATTCCTTGCCAAACGAATGTCAAGAATGCAAGTTCCGTTTCGCTTGCACTGGTGAATGTCCAAAACACCGATTCGAAAATGGCAAAAACGCCTTGTGCGAAGGATACAAGATGTTTTACGAACACACGGAACCCTATTTCAGGTTCATGGCTGAAGAGTTGAAGGCAGGCCGAGCACCAGCTAACATCATGGAAACCAATATTTAATCGGTAATAACAGAGAACTCTGCCACTGCACCTTGCGAAGCATCGTTAGTGAAACGGGTTGCCACGAAACGTAAACGTTTTCCATTTACAGGATCAAAACTGACTACCTGCTCAATAGGGTTGTTACTGATATTCGAAAATTCACCCCGATGGACAAGACGACCATCTACATAAACCTCAAAATTTGAAATATGTTGGTCGGCATCGCGAGCCTGAGAAGGCAAATAACGGATGCCTGATATGTTCATATTTTCATTTAAGTCAAATTCGATATATGATTTATTTTCATTGAGATAAAAAGCAGTAAATCCATTGTCATCAAACATACGACGAGTCATCTGGTCTGTCGGGAATACGACCTTAAATGATGTAGTAGGAATGTCAAATTCACGCGTTGCAACCGCACTTTGTTTCCCAGTTTGAGAATCAACCGAAATGGCCTTCACAACAGCTTTGTAATCAAGTTCAAATGAAAGTTTGTAAAGTGCTGATTGTAAAGTTGGTTCACTTCCATCAAGTGTATAACGGATTTCTGTATTTTTATCAGCACAAGCCATACTGACAACATTATCGAAACCGCGTCTGATGGTCGGTTCGGTCAACAAAGGCTCCGCGTAAAATGCCGCCACCTTGCTGATGCTCAACGTACCTTTATATGTCTTAAAGCGAATTCTCAGCTTATCCATCTTAACCGTCTGAAAACGAACGATTCGCTTATACCCTATTGTCGTCATGTCTTCACTGACTTCAATAGGCAACCATTTCCCATTGATGAAGCGTTCCAAAGTGAAAGATGACACATTTTGCCCGTTTGGAATGTATTCTTGAAGCCATACACGATTTACAGCTGTGCGCTCTGGAAATTCAAACACCAGTTCCGCTTTCTTGATGCCATCTTCCACAGCCCAATAACGTTCATAAACATCCGAAAGGACATTCTCAGCGTCGAATCTTTTTGAGCGAATATCGTTTGCCGACACCTTGCAGTTTTTCAGCAAGTTATCACTCATATCCTTTTGTATCACTTCAAACCATTCCATAGCGCGAATCGAGTCCTGTTTACCGACTTTTCCGTCGAGATTAATGGGAAAATTAAGGATCAAGTTGGCGTTGTGACCAATACTCCGATAATATATGTCAACAAGACTTTCCAGACTTTTCACCTGATGGTCCTCGCGAGCATGATAGAACCAGCCAGGACGGATGGAAACATCCACCTCGGCGGGAAGCCATTTATCGCCATTTTGGTCACCACGAGTCAGATAGTCACAATCGTCTATATTGCTCATTTTCACCATCGACCACTGTGTTTCGCCAGCCCAACCCTGTTCGTTACCCACCCAGCGAATCGTCTGCATTGGGCCACCAAAAATCATCGCATCAGGATTGTTTTTCCAGATGGTGTTTCTGGCGCGTTCATAATCGTAATACTTGTTTGCCTCAATCGACCGCATTTCATCAGCACCGCCATACCAACCTGTGCCCCCATTGGCACCATCAAACCAAAACTCGAAAAGCTCCCCGTAATTTGTCGTAAGTTCCTCTATTTGTTTATGGTACGTTTCAACGTATTCTTTCTCACCATATTTGGCATTGTTACGGTCCCAAGGCGAGAGATATATCCCGAATTTCAGTCCATATTTGTGGCAGGCATCAGAAAGTTCTCGCACCATATCGCCTTTGCCATCTTTGTAAGGCGAGTTTGAGATGTTGTAATCTGTTGTTTTTGTGGGCCAAAGGCAAAAGCCATCGTGGTGCTTAGCGGTTAGGATTACCGCTTTCATCCCACAAGCCTTGAACGTTTGTACCCATTGTTCGCAGTCCAACTCAACAGGGTTGAAAGTCGAAGCTGGCGTGTCGCCATAGCCCCATTCCAAGTCATTGAAGGTATTCAAACCGAAATGCACAAAGGCATAGGTCTCAAGTTGCTGCCATTCAAGTTGTTGCCGAGTCGGAACTGGATTGCTCGGTTGAGGAGCATGCTCGCACGACAACATGATAGAGCACACAAAAATTGCGATTAAAAGCGTTTTTTTCATGTCGCAAATATAGCAAAAACAACGCTTTGGGAAAGCGTTCCGCTTATTTTCATTTAAATTATGAAATAATGTATAAAATCCATATCTTTGCCCCAAATTTATCATCATAACAAAACCTTATCACAATGAAAAAAGCATTTATCCTTATCGCAATGTTCATTCCTTTCTTCGGAATGGCTCAATCCTATTGTCTTACAGACATGACTTCTGACGATGGATTAGAAAGATCGTATTTCTACTATGGCAACAACGACGAACTCATCGCATATGAAGTGTTCGACAATATTGATCCTGAATATCCTACGAATCTTCGCGACACGCTCATTTACGATGCCAATGGTGACTGCGTGAAAATCAAGAACTACCAGCTCATGGACGGCATTTGGAAATACACCTATTACATTGATTACACATACGATGCCAACCACAACAAACTTTCTCGCGAGAACTACAACAGTTTTGATGGTGGTGTCACTTTCGATTTAGGCGGACGCTACGAATACACTTACGAAAACAACCGTATTACGGGATACGTCCTGTATTTCATGGGTGACGAATTCACACGCGGAACCTACACATACAACGAAGAAGGTCAACCCGTTGAGATGATTGAATTACAAAACGATCTATGGGGCGGCAGCGGTTGGAGCAATTCTGCCAAGACCACTTGGGAATACAACGAACTTGGACAATGCACCCGCATGAATTATTTTTATGGAGATTATACCGGTTGGACTCCCTCTCAGACCGACATTTACCAATATGACGCAGCAGGAAACACTTCCATCGTCAGCATTATCGTATCAGGTAGCGTGGTTGACCGTAAGAGTTTCTTCTATGATTTAGAGACTCCAATCGAAGAAGTCATCATGCCTGTCGATCCTGAGGGCGACTACAAATGGGAAAACTTCGTCAACCGTCCTCTCGGTTATGGCTGGGAAACCGCCGACGAAGGTGGCAACCTCGTCTATATCTGCGACTACAACTACAACTATTGCGAAGTCCAAGGCGTCAACAGCCTGATTTCAGACCTTCAAGAAATGAACATCTTCCCTAACCCAACCAATGGCATTGTCAGAATTAGCCAGAAAAATGTGGAAAGAGTTGAAGTGCTGGATATGAATGGACGTGTTGTTCTCCAGCAAGACCAAAACTGCAACACTATTGACTTAAGCAATTTGTCATCAGGACTTTACATCATGAAAGCCTACGATGGTCAACATTGGAGTTTTGGCAAAGTTCAAGTGAAATAATTCAAAAACGCCTATACAATGGAAATTGAAGAATTAAAAAGACTTTTCAAGCAATGCTTTGATGCTGATTGTGTTATTTACACATCGCCAGGCCGCATCAATTTGATTGGCGAGCACACCGACTACAATGGCGGTTTTGTTTTCCCAGGTGCCATCGACAAAGGCATTTATGCAGCCATTCGTCTCAACGGCACTGATATCGTGAACGGTTATTCCGTTGATTACGATGCCCGTTGGAGTTTCAGCCTTGAAGAAAACGACCAACCTAAAAAGAACGGTTCGCAATATATCTATGGTGTATGCCGCGAGATTCAAAAGCGCGGTTACAAGATCGGCGGTTTCGACACCGTCGTCATGGGCGATGTCCCATTGGGCGCTGGCATGTCATCGTCAGCTGCGTTGGAGAGCACTTTTGCCTTCGCACTGAACGACATGTTCAACCTTGGCATCGACAAGTTCGAGTTGGCTCGTATCGGTCAAGCCACCGAGCACAACTACTGCGGTGTGAAATGCGGTATTATGGACCAATTTGCTTCCGTTTTTGGCAAAAAAGGTCATCTGATGCGCCTCAATTGCGCCACTATGGAGTTCGAATACTTCCCTTTCAACCCCAAAGGCTATAAATTAGTGCTTTTGGACACGCGCGTGAAACACGAGTTGGCTTCGTCGGCCTACAACAAACGTCGTGAATCATGCGAAAATGCATGTGCTCATATCGCTGCCCACCATCCTGAAGTGAAATATCTGAGCGACGCTACGATGGATATGCTCGAGGAAGTGAAAAACGAAATATCGGCAGAAGACTTCATGCGTGCCGAATATGTCATCGGTGAAAAGCAACGTGTCCTTGACGTGTGCGAAGCCCTTGAAAAAGGCGATTACGAGACCGTTGGCGACCGCATGTATGGAACCCATTATGGCATGAGCAAACTTTACGAAGTGAGTTGCGACGAACTCGATTTCTTGAACGACGTAGCCAAGAATTGCGGTGTCACGGGCTCGCGCGTCATGGGCGGCGGCTTTGGCGGCTGCACCATTAACCTCGTAAAGGAAGATTTGTATTTAGATTTCATCTCGAAGGCTAAAGACCAATTCATCAAGAAGTTCGGTCATGAACCTAAGATCTACAACGTGGTCATTTCAGATGGCGCACGCCGATTAGAATAGAATATAATCCCATGCACTCGTGCAGAAATCCAATGGAAGAAATCATTTGACAGAAAAAGATTTCCACATAGATTTCTTTGCAAAGCAAATAAAATAAATACAATAGACTAATGAAACCAACATTATTAGTATTAGCTGCTGGAATGGGCTCGCGTTACGGTGCCCTCAAGCAGATGGATGGTGTCGGTCCCAACAACGAAGCCATCCTCGATTATTCAATTTTCGACGCCAAACGCGCCGGTTTCGGCAAAGTCGTCTTCGTCATCCGCAAGGATTTCGCTGAAGCTTTTGAAAAAATCAACAATAGCGAACGTTATGGCATGCCCGTGGAGTATGTCTATCAAAGCCTCGATAAACTGCCCGAAGGTTTCAGCGTTCCTGAAGGTCGCGTGAAGCCATGGGGCACTTGCCATGCCGTATTGATGGCAAAAGACGTTATCAATGAACCATTTGCGGTCATCAACGCCGACGACTTCTATGGCAAGGAAGCATACGAAGTGATGGCTAAATACCTCACCGAATGCGAAGGCAAGAAAGGTGCTTACAGCATGGTGGCTTATAAACTGCGCAACACCATGTCGGACTTCGGCACCGTGAGTCGTGGCATCTGCACCGCCAATCGTTGCGGCAACCTTAAGACCATCGTCGAACGCACTTCAATCGGTCACACCGAAGACGGCGGAGCAGCCTACACCGACGAGACCGGTTCGCATCCTTTGGACATGGACAGCCTCGTTTCAATGAACTTCTTCGGCTTCACCCCCGACTTTTTTGCCTATTCCGAAAAAGGTCTCATCGAATTCCTCAAAGGTCCCGCACAGACCAACATCAAGGCCGAGTTCTTCATTCCTTTGATGGTCAACCAGAGCATCAATGACGGCACAGCAAAACTGAAGGTGTTGTCAAGCGACGCTTCATGGTTCGGTGTCACCTACAAGGAAGACAAGCCTGATGTGATGCGCAAGATCGTGGAACTCATTGAGAAAGGCGTTTATCCAAAACAACTTTGGTAATATGAACATTGAAGTCAAAACTTGGGGCAAAACCCCTGACGGAAAAGACATAAAACTCTACACCTTGACCAACGGTAATGGCATCAAGGTGCAACTTAGCGACATCGGTGCAGGCATCGTTAGCATTCTTGCTCCTGACCGCAATGGTAAGATGGATGATATCGTTTTGGGCTATCCCAATGCCACCGATTATTATGGCGACGGTCCTTGTGCAGGCAAAGTGCCCGGACGTTTTGCCAACCGCATCAACCATGGTCGTTTTAGTATCGATGACGTTGAATATCAGCTCGAACTGAACACTGGCGATGGCAATCATCACCTTCATGGCGGCAGCATCGGCTTTGCCAACCAGAAATGGGCCAGCCGCATCGATGGCGACAGCGTGGTGTTCACCTACCTTTCGGCTGAAGGCGAAGCTGGATATCCTTCCGAAATGGTCGCGAAAGTACGTTATACGTTGAACGACGAGAACGAACTTAACATCCGCTTGGGCGCATGGTCATCAGGACCAACCATAGTCAATCTCACCAACCACACCTATTTTAATTTAAAGGGTGAAGGCAATGGTGACATCCTCGACCATACTTTACGTCTCAACGCCAATCGTTTCTTGCCGGCAACTGATGAATTGATTACTATTGGCGAGATGGCATCAGTCACCGGAACGCCGATGGATTTCACCGAAGGCAAACTGATTGGCCAAGATATAGAGCAAGACTTCCCCGACCTCATCAACGGAAAGGGGTACGACAGCTGCTGGGTAATTAACGGCCTGTCGAAAGACAAACTGAACCTTGCTGCTGAGTTGTCGCACGAAGTCTGTGGCCGAAAGGTGCAACTCTACACCACGCAACCTGGCATCCAGGTCTATACAGGTAATTGGCTGACGGGCTGCCCTAAAGGAAAGAACGGACACGAATATCACGACTACGAAGGTGTGGCTTTGGAATGCCAAGCCCTCCCCGACTCGCCCAACAAGCCCAACTTCCCGAATACCATCTTACGCTCTGGCGAAGAATACAAAGAGATTATAATTTTCAAGTTTTCAACAATCTAATCAACAACACTTTACTATGGAAAAAACAGAAAACAAACAGAACTTTACGATTCCGATTATCGTGATGTTCCTCTTGTTCTTCATGATTGCCTTCGTGACCAATTTTGCTGGTTCGATGGGCGTCATCGTGACGAACCAATTTGGCGCATCAAAAGCCCTTTCGCAATTAGGTACCTTAGCCAACTTCATTGCCTACGCTTGCATGGGCATTCCCGCTGGCATTATCTTGAAGCGTAAAGGTTACAAATTCACATCATTACTGGCTGTTACCGTCGGTTTCATCGGTGTTGGCATTCAATTCATTTCGGGTTATGCCGAAAGCTTTGGAGTTTATGTTTTAGGCGCTTTCGTTGCTGGTTTCTCGATGTGCTTGCTGAACATTGTCGTCAACCCTATGCTGAACACTCTTGGTGGTGGCGGCAATAAAGGCAACCAACTCATTCAATTAGGTGGCAGCTGCAACTCGGTTGGCGGCACACTGGCTCCTATCCTTTTGGGCTGGCTCATAGGTGGCAGCATCGAAACGGCTTCCGTTGCCGATGCAGCTCCTGCCATGATTATCGCCATGGCCATCTTTGCAGTTGCTTTCTTGGTGATTATGATTACCAAGATCCCAGAGCCTCACATGGAAACAGCCGAAGAAAAAGCAGCCCGTTTGAGCGGCAATGTCAAGAAAGACCCTTATGGTCCAATGTCGTTCCGTCATTTCGTTTTGGGAGCCATCGCCATTTTCTTCTATGTTGGCGTTGAAGTCGGTATCCCGAACACTGCTAACATTTACATGTCAAGTCAAGCCTCAATCGGCCCAGCCATTGCCGGTACGATTATCGGTTTGTATTGGTTCCTGATGATGTGCGGACGTTTGATTGGCGGTGCCATTGGAGGCAAAGTATCATCTAAAGCCATGCTGACCACCGTTTCCATCATTGCCATTATCTTTGTGCTTTGCATCATGTTCATCCCGCAAGACATCACCATTTCGTTGGGTGAGAAAGTCGTGCCGCTAAGTATGTTGTTCGTTGCCCTATGTGGTCTTTGCACCTCAGTGATGTGGGGCGCTATCTTCAACCTCGCTGCCGAAGGTCTTGGCAAATACACACCTGCAGCCTCTGGCATTTTCATGGCATTAGTTTGCGGCGGCGGCATCATTCCTTTCATCCAAAACTGGATTGCCGACTCGGTTGGCAGCATCAATAGCTATTGGGTGATTGTAGTTGGCTTCGCCTTCCTACTCTTCTACGCCCTCATCGGTTCAAAGAACGTGAACAAGGATATTCCTGTAGAATAAACATTAGTAGAGACGCACCATGGTGCGTCTCTACTAAATAAAAACAAAGAAGGCTGCTCTAATCGAGCGGCCTTCTTCTTTATACTATGCACTGGCAAACGGTATTATTTCCTTGCCGTTGTATAAATACGACCAACCTTCATCAAAACGAAAAAATAAAATGGCGCATCAAGATGCGCCATTTTATCAAGTAAATCTAAAGCGCGCGATGCGCCTTCAAATTCATTATCTGATCACATTGATGCGGCCATTGACTTCGCCATTGGCGGTCTCAACGCGAACCATGTAAATACCTGATTCGACATTGCCAAGGTTGATGGTCATCTTGCTAGCATTGCAATCATTGCTATAGACAACTTGACCGACCATATTGTAAACGGTAACGTGAGTCATACCATCAGCTTCAACGACGAAGCTGTCGTTAGTTGGATTAGGATAGAGAGACACCTTAGATGCAACACTTTCTTCGACTTCAGTTGGTGAATAATAAACGTGGAGGAAGAATTGGTTGTGGTCGCCAATCCAATATGCAGGTGCTGATGTGCAGTCCAGATCTTGGTAAACAGCATAGAGTTTGTAGTAGTAGTGGCCTTCAACATTAGCAGTATTATCAGTATATGTTGTAGCGCTTGCACCAATAATCTTAATTCTATTGTATTCTCCATTCTCTTCGGTAGCTCTGAACAGATAATAACCTGACAGGCCATCGGCTGGTTCTGGCTTATCCCACTTCAGTTTGATCTTGAAGGTAGAGCCAGTAGTTTCATAGTCGAGGTTGGCAGGTGCATAGCAAGCACCTGAAGTAGCACATGATTCATTCGAATACATACCACTTTCACCGCCGTCGCTGAGCACGCATGCTCTGTAGCAGTGACCACCGATGGTAGCGTTGGCATCCACAAATGAAGTAGCATCTGGAACTAGACGATAGAGCAAACCATCACGATAGATATTGTAACCATAACCCGGATTAGCAACGCCATCCCATGACACATGGATGTCGGTAGCATTAGCTTCATCACGAACAGCCACCATATTGGAAGGGACATCGGTGCTAGGAGTATTGCCACAGCCATTGTTGGTGGTGAAGAAAATACCTTCTTCGAGATCGTTGCTTGAACCAGAGAAGTTATAGACATTGCTTTGAGTGTCCTTGATGATGAAACTCATGTTCGTAACTTCAGCAGTAGGAACACTCCAACCAAACGAAACATTACCAAGAGGCATTGGGATGGTGACCGAAGTAGAACTTGAAGAGTTTGTGGTAGCGGTAGCGATTTCAGTACCAGCAGCATTATAAACATGGATAGCACCACTGCGCCAGCCTTGGAATGCTGTTGAAGTCATGATGATAGTCCAATCACAAGTTGGGCCAAAGCTCACGTCGCTCTTCGAGACGACTTTACCATGATTGCCATTGCAAACAGCATAAACGCAATACTTGAAGCTGTCGAAACGTGGAACATTGTTGTCGGTGATAGTCATCGATGCGCCTGGAGCGACATTGTTTTCGGTATAGCATATTTCACCATTACGAGTGACAATAATCTGGTCGATGGTGGAAAGGTTGGCGTTGTTCAAAGTCTTGGTAGGATTGGTCCAAGTAAGTGTAGCTGACAATTGGTTGTTAGCAGCAGGAACAACATTCAAATTGGTAGGTGCTTGTGCGGTTCCATTATAAACTTCAGTAGGAACGAAATTGTAGATAGCGCCATCTGAAGTGTTGAAGTCGATTTCGTCGAAATCGAACCAGCCATCACCGCTGCCGCTCCAACCCCAATTGTAGTGGAATTGGTCAGCATCATTGTAACCGTCGCAAACGAAAGCGTGACCGCCATCGGTTGGGCTTTGACCGCTATAGTACAGAGGCCAGCCCATATCGAATGATTCCTTCATCATGTCAGCCCAATTGCTGTAAGAGAAGTTATCGCGATATTTCAATGAAGCTTGGTTGGTGTATCCAAAATATGCAGCAATTGCAGCAGGGACATCGGCTGAATAAGCGCCCGAGCCATCGGCTGCGTAATTCATGTTGACAGCAACACCGCAGTGATACATCAAAGTTGCAATAGCTTCAATTTGTTCTTGAGGTGAGTTATTTGAGATGGAAGCAGGCATGTTGGCCCAATCATAGGTAGTAGCACCGAAATTGGCAGTAAGCTGTTGTCCATGCCAGTTATAGGAATGGCTACCAGTACCTTGTGTAGGATGATTCCAGTATCTCATAACTTGGCTCATAGCTGTAGCGCAGCAACCAGCGTAGGCACGTCCGCCAGGACCGCCAGTAGCAGCAGGAGCAAAATAATTGTATGGGGAATCTTGATTCCACTTGGTTTCGCACAAGTAGCTTTCGCCGCGTCCACCATTGCGTGAAATCAAATTGCCACTCGACATCACCATGTCCCACTCGGCTTTCACCATAGGAGAAGCCTGACCGCTACGGCCACCACGGCCAGCGATAAGATTGTTCAGCATGTAATTCAGTTCAGGATTGATGTTTTCAGCATCAAAGGTGCCTTCGCTTGAATAACCAACGATTGGGCGGAACAGGTCGTCAGCCGAAACCATGACAAAACCGGTTTCACCGACATTGAACACATAGAAGCAAGCCTCGCCGCGCAAAGATGCACCTGTGTAGACAAGTGTAAGGTCTTGGCTTTGACGTGCTTGGTCGAACTGAGCCTGGACAAATTGTTGTCCAACGTACTTGGCTTGGCTTACGCTCACAGGATTAGCTTGAACCATACCTGCGCAAAGAGCCAAGGCGAGTAGAGTCAATAAATACTTTTTCATTTTTGTAGTTTTGATAAATTGATAGATTATTTGCAAATAATAAAGGTTGCAAAAATAGGAAAAAAAACGGAAACTGACTTGTAGTTATAAAAAAAAGGCGGTTCCCCGCCTTTTTATATTCAAAAATCGATTATCGATCAGCGAATGACATGTATGCGTTTTGACACTTCCCCATTCACCGTAATGACTTTGACAAGATAAATGCCTGCTTCCAAATCACCTAATTCTATTGTCATTATATCTGCGTCACCCATTCTGTCACGAACCATTTGTCCTAGGACATTATATACCGAGACTTCTTTCAAGCCTTCAGTCCGAACAGTGAAGCTATCACGCGCTGGGTTAGGGTAAATCTCCACACCAACGGCATTGTTCTCATCTACTTCTGTCGGTGAATAATAGACATGGAGGTAGAACTGGTTGTCGTCATATTTCCATGCGGCTGGCGAAGAGGTGCAATCGGTGGCATTGTAGAATGCACAAATCCTATAATAATAATGTCCTTCATCGTGAATATTGTCGGTATAGGATGTAGAAGACGCATTTGCAAGCTTAATACGTTCATACTCACCGCCTTCAGGTTTTCTATAAATGAAATATCCTGTCAGACCTTCCGAGTTACTCGGGGCTTCCCAAAGCAACTTGACCTTATAGTTAGTGATGAGAATCTCGAAGTCGAAATTCCTAGGTGCTTGACATCCTTCAGGCGAAGCACATGACTCATTAGATGCTTCTGATTCGCCGTTTTCGCACAAGGCTTTCACCACATAGCAGCAACCTTGGTTTATGCCCTGGTCCACGAAAGAGTTCCCAACAAGCACGGTACGATGCAGTTCGCCATCGCGATAAATGTTGAAGCCATACAGAGGAGCATCGTCGGTCTGCCATGTGAGGGTCACATCATCACCCTCAACTTGAGCGACCAAATCATTAGGCGCAGCACATACGCCACTATGTCCACAGCCATTATTCGTTTCAAGGAAAATTCCGGCATCCATTCCCGATGATGCGCCCGAATAGTTGAACTGCATATTGTTTTCCGAATCTCTAATGGCAATAGTGATGGAATTCACATTCTGTGAAGGAGTTGTCCAACCAAAACTCACGTTACCGACAGGAACTGGGAATGTGATTGACGAAGGTGTGGAAGTTGTGATGGTAAAACGTTGAATTTCAATGCCTGCATTGTTGTATAATGACACATAGCCTCCATACCAACCTTGGAAGCCAGAGGACTGCATCACGATTTTCCAATTGCATGAAGGACCGAAGTTCACACCATCCGACACCAAAGATTTTCCTCTCTGACCATCACAAACAGCATATACTGTATAATGGTAATAATTGAAGCAAGGCACCTGATTGTCTACAAACGACATTTCGGCTCCGGGAGTCACATTGTCTTCGGTATAAACCACCTCGTTGTCGCGCATCACCACAATTTGGTCGATTCTGCTTAAAGGTGAATTAGTCAGGGTGACGGTTGGATTTTTCCATGAAACGCGGGCTGAGAGTTCGGTATCAGAAAGCGGTTCAGCTACAAGATCGGAAGCATAACTTGGTGTTGCTTCATAAACCGCTTCTGGAACATAGTTGAAAAGTCCGCGATAACCATCGGTGTAGCCGTGGTCGTCAATATCGAACCAGCCATCACTCGATCCGCCCCATCCCCAATTGAAATGGATCATGTCGAAGTCGTCGTAGCCATCGCAAACGTAAGCATGGCCACCGCCAGCGCACACCAAAGGCCAACTCATGTCAATGCTGGCTTTCATCATGCTAACAAGTTCATCGTGTGAATAATCTTCGCGTTTACACACCTCCATGTGGTTGGTATAGTGGAAATACATTGGCATACGCTCGCAAAGATAGTTAGTAACGGCACCACTGCCATCCGGACCATAACCCATTTCAAGCGAAACGCCGACATGGTATTGCAACAATGCTACAGCTTCAATCTCTTCTTGAGGTGAATTGGCTGAGATGGAAATCGGCATGTGATCCCAATCGTATGTTGTCTCACCAAAATTAGCGCAAAGTTGGCCGTACGTGTCGTGGGTATAGCAGCGTTGGCCTTCACCTTGCTCTGGATGGTTCCAGTAGCGCATCAGCTGGGAGGCAGCGGCAGCCACGCAACCCGAATAGGCACGTCCACCTGGGCCTGCGTTATCCAATGGGCAGAAATAATTATATGGATAACTCTGGTTCCATTTAGTCTCAACCAAATAATCGTTAACGCGACCGCCATTGCGAGAAGCAAGACGACCAAATTTTTCCAGCATAGCCCAGTCTGATGCCACACCGACCGACGCCTTTGCCTGTTGGCTACGATAGCTTATACCACGACTCATCGCCTGAAGGAAATCACGAGTCGCAGGAGCCATGTTATCGGGATCGAAAACACCTTCGTCAGAATAGCCCAAAACGGGACGGCTATTGTCGTCAGCCGACATGATGACGAAGCCTTTATTGCCAACATTAAAGACAAAGAAAGTGGCTTCTCCCCTATCCGAATGCCCAGTGTAAACCAATTCAAGATTTGAACTTTGACGTGATGCCTCAAAATTGGAAGAGACAAAACGCGATGCATTTGCTTGAGCCGTTTGCTGGCTCACAGGATTTGCGTAAACTCTGCCTAAAGCAAACACCAAAGCAAACAATGGAATAATGTATTTTTTCATAGCGATAAAAATTTGTTGATGTTGCAAAAATATAAAAAAAGCAAAAGCGCAGCCAATAGGCCACGCTTTTGCTAAATCTATTCTAATTTCAAGCGATTAGTGCATCACAGTGAAACGCTTTGAAGTTGTTCCGCAAGCGCTCTTGATGCTGATGGTATAAACACCAGAAACAAAGCTTGATGTATTGATAACGATGCCATCTGAGTTGCAATTCTCGGTATAGACAACCTGGCCCATCATGTTGAAGATGGTGACTTGGGTGAGGTCTTGAGCCGAAACACTCATAGTGCTGTTTGCAGGATTAGGATAAACGCTGAAGCTTTCGCCATCTTCCTGCACCGAAGTGACTTCAATAAGGACATAGTCGTTACCGTCATTGGCCCAGGCAGGAGTGGATTCGCAATAGCTACGGTAAGCCGTTACCTTATAATAATAGGTGCCAGCTTCCACTTCGTCGAAATACTGACGTTCGGTCTTATCAACAGTGGCGACACATTCGTATTCGACGCCATCGTTGCTGCGATAGACCTTAAACGACTGAGGATCTTCATCATAACTCCATGTCAGTTGAGCGCCGAAAGCACCACCTTCGTAAACGTATTCAGCAGCGAAATCGGTTGGAGGCAAGCAGCCGCCACAATCGTTGTCGCCCGTGAAGAGCGTAGCAGGAATATTGTTCGAACCACCCGTATAGCTATAAACGCTTTGGTTAGCCGAGTTCTTGATGTTGATGGTAATGCTGCTGACATTGCTTGATGGAGCAACCCACTTAATCGTCACATTGCCTTCTGGCATAGCAATCTGCTGGCTGATAGGCGTTGTCGATGTCATGGTGATTTCTTGGAGAAGCGTATTGAACGAATTGTAAACTTGGATCTTTCCGCCATTCCATCCTTGGAAGTTGGTGGTTTGACCCACGATCTTCCATGTGCAGGTCGGTCCATATTGGCATTGGACATTCGAGAAACGTCCCTTGATGCCATTGCTGACGAAATAAAGGGTGTAGTTGTAGCTGTCGAAATTGTTCACTACATCTACAAAGTTCATCGTTTCGCCTGGAGTAACATTATTCTGGCTGAAGATTTCCTGGCCATTACGGAGCAGGACAACTTGCTCGATATTTTCGATAGGGTTGCCACCCAGTGTAGTTGTCGGGTTGGTCCAAGTGACAAAGCCAGTATACGAGTTAGCATTTTCTGCCACAACTTCCATTTCTGCAGCTGGAATCAGAGCATCATACACATAGTCAGGCAAGAAGTTGAAAATAGCGCGTTGGTTCAGATTGAACTGATAGCCAGGTGCATTCAATGCATCGATAGCATAATAGCCGTTGCCATAGCCGCTCCAGCCCCAGTTGAAACGCATCTTGCGGTCGCTGCTGCGATAGCCGTCGCAAACGAAGGCATGGCCACCATCGTTATCTTGACCAGCGTAATATACAGGAAAACCTTCATCAAATGATTCAATCAGTTTGTCTTCCCATTGGGTCTTGGTGAAGTCGTCGCGATTTTCGAGAACGGCAGCGTTGCTATAACGGAAATATTCTTTGATGGCATCAGGCACATCTTCCGAATAAGCGCCAGAGCCATCATAGCCGTATTGCATGTCGATGGAGATGCCACAGTGCCACATCAAACGGGCGATAGCTTCAATCTGGATGGTTTGCGAGCCATTAGAGATGGAGACTGGCATATTGTCCCAATCATAATAGGTATTTTCGAAATCAGCCGACTGGGTTGGGAAACCTTGTGGAGTGTAGCTGTAACTACCTTGGCCGTGATCGGGCCAATTCCAGAACTTCATCACCATAGCCATAGCATCGGCTGCACAACCAACATAAACGTGACCGCCAGGACCATAGTTATGGGTTGGGCAAAGACGGTTATAAGGGTTATCTTGGTTCCAATTCAAGTTGATGAATGGGCCAGCATCGCGGGTGCCACGCACATCATTGACAAAACCATCTTTTTCGACATGTTGCCATTGGGCGATGGTTTCTTCGTCAGCAGTCATGCCATTTTCGATAGCATATGCAATCTGATTTGAATAGTGACCGAGATAATAGTTCAATCCATCAGGAACATTGGCGAAGTCAAAGTTACCTCCTTCGGAGAATCCAAGGATAGGTTGTGCCACATCGTCGGCCGAAACAACCACAAAACCACCTTCATAATCAAAAACATAAAGAGCAGCAGTGCCATTTTCGAGTTGCTGCGTGTAAGCAAGGTTCATGTCAGAAATCTGGCGAGCTGAAGCCATGTTGCTTTGAGCGAATTTCAAACCGATTTTTTTGGCCTGATTCACATCAACGGGAGAAGCGATGGCTTGTCCGATAAACAGAACCATGCTAACCAAAAGGAAAATACTTTTTTTCATTGTTTATTTGAATTTGTTAATTTAATGATTTTCAATATTTAGAACAAAGATTACATCTTGACGACCTTTTGCATTGTATTGCCAACCTTGATGAAATAGACACCGTTGTTCAAGTTGCCAAGTTCAAAGATGACGACATCGTTTTCAGTGTTCTTTTCTTCAAGGAGTTGTCCCATCAGGTTATAGAGTGCCACTTGTGACGCCTTGGTTTCCACCTTGATTTGCCCATCGGTAGGGTTAGGATAGATCTTGAAAGCATTATCAAAGTCGTTAACACCCAAATTATTCAGGCGCACAAACGCTTGACCATCGGCTGCCAGTGCATATTCCGATTCGCATTCGTCATAAACGGCCTTCACTGAATAGCTACGGTCAATACCATCACTTGGAAGTTCGGCATCATCGTAATAGGTTTCCTCGACTTGGAATTCCTCCGTTGCATCACCATCAGCGTGGTTGACACGTGTCACTTTATAATAATTAGGAGTGCGGTCGACAGGAGCTGTCCATGTGATGTGAGCGACATTATTTTCAATCACGCCTGCCAAAGCAGTCGGTTCGGTGCAAGGCAGTTGTGGTTGCTCGCCTACGGTAACACAAACTTCGTTGGTAGGGTTGGAATTAGCCACAACCTGGTAGCAATAAGTCTCACCTACTTCAACATTTTCATCAACATATCGGCAAGCATAATCGATAGTAGCGATTTCTTGTCCATCACGAAGGATACTGTATGTAGTAACGTCATAAACGGCTTGCCAAGTCAATGTAACTGAATTTTCATCGGAGCGAGCCACAAGAAGACCCGTTTCAGTGTTCCAATCTGCTACGACAAAGAATTGATTTGCGTCAAAAATGCTATTGGCATAACCCGAGACGCAATTTTCGTAGTGTGCAACGACGGCATATTGATAACTCGTACCTGGTTGGACATTGGTATCCTTGTAGTTGGTTGAAGTCGTAAGTTTCAAACGTCTGTAATTTGTTTCAGGAGTCTTACGCCAAACGCCATAGCCTTGAACCCCAGCATTCTCAGGCGCTTCCCAATAGATTTGGACTTTGTTGCCGGCCAAATATTGGAAATATAAATCAACTGGAGATTCGTATAATTCACCCGATGTAACCGAGTATTCATTTGAGTTGCTCGTCTCACCTCCAGTGCAAAGAGCAGTGATGTAATAATTATGGCCGCCAACCTCAGTGTTATAGTCAACATATTCCGTTTCGTGAGACATGTTGAAGAGATAACCGTCACGGTAAATACAATAGCCGAATTCAGGCTGGTTATCCGATTCCCAGACGAGATGCACATCACGTTGGTTTTCTTCATCAACGGTGGCAATAAGATTGTAAGGTGCTTCGCATGTATTTTCATTGCCACAACTATTGTTCAAGGTACGGAGCAGACCTGCTTCCAATCCCGATGACGGACCGTTATATTCATACACGACCTGATTTTGAGAATCTTTCACTTTGAACGAGAGACTCGACACTGCCGTCTGAGGTTCAGTCCAATACAAATTGTTGTTGCCCAAGGCCATCTGGAAATGTTGCATTTGTGCAGAAGACGTTGTAGTCGTCAAGAAGTCGATATAGGAGCCTGCTGCATTCTGCACCGTAATACCACCGCCATTCCAGCCTTGGAAGCTAGAAGAAGTCATAATGACAGTCCATTCGCAATAAGGGCCAAACACGGCCGAAGTATTGGCTGTACGGCCATAGACGTCTTCGCTCACTGCGCAAATCGTATAATCGAATTGGTCGAAATATGGGACTTCGTCATCGTAAGTCATAGCTTGACCTGGCGTGCCTTCCAATTCGGCCACAACGGCTCCATTACGGTGAACCAACACTTTTTCAATGTTTTGTAACGATTCTCCATCGATATTCACTGTAGGATTGGTCCAGCTAAGATGACCGATGAGCGAAACATCACCATCGATAGTCACTTCGAGATTCTCAGGAGCGGCAGCCATCTTTTCAGTCACATAATTAGGAACGAAGTCGTAAACAATGGCCTGGCTTCCAGAATATTCAAAGTCGGAGCCTTCGATGTCGAAATAGTTGTTCGACGTACCGCCCCAGCCCCAATTGAAATGGAAGAGGCCGTCAACATCGTAGCCATCGCAAATGAAGGCGTGACCGCCATCACTGCTTTGTCCAGAATAGTAAACAGGGATGCGTTGGTCAATATTTGACTTCAGCAAATGAGCCCAATCTTCTGCATTGTGGGCACGCGAGATGTGTGTTGTATGGTCGGAATAGGAGAAATAGCTTTGAACCGCCGACGGCACATCAGCCGACATAGCACCACTGCCGCTTGGCTCATACATCATATCCACAGCCACACCGCAATGGCGCATCAACACTGCCACTGCTTCGCGTTCTTCAGTAGTCGATTGGCTGCCGTAGATATTGATCATGTGAGCCCAATCGTAAGTGGTTTCACCAAAGTTGGCATATTGTTCGCCATAAGGAGGACAAACATAACTATGTTCACCCGTGCCTTGCACTGGCCACTCCCAGTATTTCATGATTTGGGCCATGGCGGTAGCGACGCAACCTGTTGGGCAGCCCGAAGGAACATACATGTTGTAAGGTGAATCTTGATTCCACTTGGTCTGAATCAGAGGCTCAACCACAGGCGCACCGCGATGCGAGTGAAGGATGCCATGTTTCTCAAGATTATCCCACTGGCTGATGGTTTCACCTGATGCTTTCATTCCATTTGAAATGGCCGAAGCGATGTTTTGCGACAACTCGTCAAGCATGAAACGCATGCCATCAGGAGCATTGTTGATGTCGAAGCATCCTTCGTTGGAATAGCCCAAAATAGGGTGCGCACAATCATCAGCAGCGACAATCACAAAGCCTTTGTCGAGGTTGAAGACATACATGGTTGCCAGTCCATTGTCGGCCCGGCAAGTGTAAGCCAGACTCAGACCGTTGTTGGCCGATTTGGCAAAAGCACTGCTGTTTTGCACAAACTTCTGGCCCAACTGTTGTGCTTTATTCACATCAACGGGATTGGCTTGAAGTGTTGAAAGGCCAAGCATGATGGCCAAGGAAAGTAGTAAATGCTTTTTCATAGTTATGTATTTTTGTTTCTTTATTCAACTAAAGTGGCAAAAATACAAAAATGGTCAATGCAACCCACCAAAAAAGTTCACGAAAACGACACTTTTTCCAGTTAAAAGAGTTTAGGTCTTCTGTTCCTTTTTCTTTGCCGCCGGGAAAAGGATATTATTCAAGATTAAACGATAGCCTGGTGAATCGGGATGCATGTCCAATTCAGTAGGCGGATCGCCGACAATGTGACGATAATCTTCAGGGTCGTGACCACCAAGGAAGGTCCAAAATCCATTGCCGAAATTGCCGTGAATGTAGCGGTCTTCACCGAACGCGGCGTTATCGCCCAACACGATTACCGAAGGTTTCACAAATTTCTTGTCGAAGGCCGTGCTCTGTCCCATGAATCCTTTAATCAACCTTTCGTGGCACTGTGTGAGCATGGTCGGCACAGGATCCCACTTGGCAGAAAAATCGAATAGTAGGAAATAGTCGTTTTCTTCTTTCACCGAACGTGCGCGGCTTTGCGTCACGTCAATGTTGGAAATCTCGTACTCTTGTGGATTAGTCGATACCTTGAAATCGGTGAAAGCAAAGCAGTTATCGTAATCGAGACGTTGTGGATCACCGGCATGGATAGGGTCGCCATCGAACATGTAATCACAAATGTCTAGACCATCGGCAGCCAAGGCCACATCGAAACTGTCAGGAGCCGAACACATGGCAAACATGTAGCCGCCGCCCGCCACGAACTCACGAATCTTTTTGGCAACGGCCAACTTAAGTTGCGAGACCTTAGTGAAGCCCCAACGATGCGCCGTGGCTTCCTGCAAGGCAACGTCTTCTTGATACCAAGGATAGTTTCGATAACGCGCCCAAAACTTTCCATATTGCCCCGTAAAGTCCTCATGATGAAGATGTAACCAATCGTAAGTCGGCAACACGCCTTGCAGCACTTCGTCGTCATAAACCACATCATAAGGTATCTCAGCATAAGTCAGAACCAAGGTGACGGCATCATCCCAAGGCAAGTTGTTTTTTGGCGCGTACACTGCCACACGAGGCACTTTTTGCAGCTTCATCTCGTCCATATTGACGCCAGGGTCAGCGATTTCGGCCAAGATAGCATCGGCTTGCGCATCGGCAATGACTTGATACGAAACGTTACGCATCTTGCACTCGCGTTCAAACATCTCATGATACGGAATCAGATACGAACCTCCTTTGTAGTTGAGCAGCCAACTGATTTCAACCTCGCGTTCAAGCACCCAATAGGCCACACCGTAGGCCTTCAAGTGGTTGGTCTGGGTATTGTCCATCGGGATGAGCAGATAGGCGGCTTGCGATGGGAAAGCGAATGCAAAAACGAATAGAAATATGATGAGTGTTTTTTTCATATAAAATCAATACTTCAAATAACTTTCAATCAATGGATTAATGGGTTCCTTCTCCCCCACTATTGTTTGCAGTTGTACCCAATTCTTGATCATGCCTTTCTTCTCGCGATGACTAACGATAGCTTTCACTTGATTATAGTTCAAATATGGATGATTCACTAAAGTCTTGAAATCGGTACGATTTATATCAAGTTTTTGTATTTCAACATTTTCCAATCTCAAATAAGGCAAAACTGTTTCGTAACGGGTCGAATCCATGCCTTTCACTTCGCGCAGTTGCTCAAGTTCAATGAAACCACCAAGTTTTTCGCGATAGGCGACAATCCGACCCGCTGTATACGAACCAATTTGCGGCAATTCAACAAAGGTGGCTGAATCAACCGTATTAATATCCACAATGGGGATTTCCTTCTTGACTGGTTTGGGCATTTCTGATTCATTTTTCGTTTCCTTCGATTTGTTCTTTTCGCGATTGGTTCGTACACTTCGACTCACATCAGGCAACACGATAAAAGACTCAAGTTGTTCAAAATCAGATTCACTGATTGTATATAACTTGCCTAAGTCATTCTTTGAATAGAAATGGCCTCCACTCTCCCGATAATTAATGATGTTTCGCACCTGGCGGTCGGTAAGGCCCATTTTCAGTCCCTCTTCTTCGGTTATCGTATTAGGATTGAATGGGAAAGGATGCAACTCGTTGAATTGTGCAATCGACTCATTTTCTTTATCTTGCAATTCCTTTAAAGCCGCTTCGCGCAACTTCAAAAGCGAGTCAATATTATGCAACGAACTTTCGCTGGTATTAGGCCTAAAAGGTCGGAACAAGCAAAGCACGAAAATCACCATGATTAGCGTCAAGATGGTGAAAACAGCGATACGTTCGCCTTTTCCAAACGAAAGAAGTCTGCGGAGCCATTCCATAGGTCGTTACTTAATGAATCCTGACACGAAAATCACGGCGATAGCCAATGGGGCTACAAACTTAATGACAAACAGCAAGAACTTTTTCAGTGAAGCCTTTATCGTTCCTTCATTAGTGATTTCGTCGAAGAACTTCGTCTTACCCAACTTCCAACCCACAAAGATAACGATAAACAAGCCGCCCAATGGCAGAAGAATCTTGGAAGTCACGAAGTCAAGGAAGTCGAATAAGTTCATCCCTGCAACGACAATAGACGAACCTTGCTTGAGACTCAATGAGGCGAATGAGCCCAACAGCATAGTAACACCACAAGCCAAAACCGTAGCGGTCTGCCGCTTGACGTGCAGTTCTTCCGAGAGATAAGCCACCGACACCTCCAAAAGTGAAATCGTAGAAGTAAGGGCAGCGATAGCCAACAACACAAAGAATATGAGGCAGAAGATATAACCACCAGTCATTTGGTTGAATATCATCGGCAAAGTATTGAAAACCAAACCCATTCCAGCTGATGGCTGTATGCCAAACGAGAAGGCTGCAGGGAAAATGACGATGCCTGCCAAAACTGCAACCAACGTATCGGAAAGCGTGACTGACAAGGCTGTTGTTGCCATATTATCGTCTTTCTTAATATATGAACCGTAAGTAATGAGCGCACCCATGCCCACACTAAGCGAGAAGAATACCTGACCCAGTGCGTTGATAAGTACTTCGCCTGTAATCTTAGAGAAATCTGGCTTGAAAAGGAATACCAGACCTTCTTTCGAACCAGGGAGCAATATCGAGCGCACGCCTAAAATAATAAGGATAAGTAACAGCAGCGGCATCAGAACCTTTGAATATTTCTCGATGCCATTTTGGACGCCTTTGAAGACGACAAAACCTGTGAGGAAGATGAAGATGCCTTGCCACATCACATTGCGCCATCCCATATTGTGGAAATCAGTAAAATCCTGTTCGATGGCAGCCAAATCCTTGCCTTGGAAGCTGTTTGTCAGCGCCTTGACGATATATTCCAGCGTCCATCCAGCCACGGTAGAATAAAACGAGAAGATGAGAAGACCGCACAGCACACCCATGTAACCGACTATAGGCCAAGCGGTTTTGGGTGCCAGTTTCTTGAACGCGCCCACCGCATTCCGCTGAGAGCGACGGCCGATGACGAATTCAGAAAGCATCACCGGGATGCCTAAGAGCAGCACTATTCCGAGATACACAAGGAGGAAGGCTGCGCCTCCATTTCCGCCCAACTCGCATGGGAAGCGATAGATGTTGCCCAATCCGATAGCCGAACCGGCAGCAGCGGCCACAACACCCAGTTTCGAGCTGAAACCGTCACGCTGTTTATTGTGTCCACCCATAAGCCTAACGTTTTTCGCCAAATGCCAAATCGCCAGCATCGCCTAAACCCGGAACGATATAGGCATGAGCGGTAAGTTCTTCGTCAACGCTGCCCACCCAAAGCGTTACAGGCTTGCTTGCCAAAGCACGACGTACATAGTCCAAGCCATCAACACTGGCAACAGCTACGCAAATATGAATATGTGAAGGCTGTTGCTCTTCAAGCAAACCGTTGAGTGTCTTCACCATAGATTCGCCCGTGGCCAACATCGGGTCGCAGATGATGAGTACACGATTATCAAGGTCGGCGGCCGAATAATACTCCACTTTGATCTCAAAGCCATCGTTCTTGTCGTATTTGCGATAGGCGGCCACAAAAGCATTGTCGGCTTGATCGAAAACATGGAGCAAACCGGTGTGGAAAGGCAAACCAGCTCTTAAAATCGTTGCCACGACAGGCTGTTCCTTCATCACACGCACTTCCTTGATACCCAACGGAGTAGTGACTTCTTTAGTTTCATAGTCGAGCGTCTTGCTGATTTCGTAGCCCATGATTTCGCCAATGCGTTCCAAGTTGCGGCGGAAACGCATACGGTCTTGTTGCATCGACACGTCGCGAAGTTCGGCCAGGTATTGGTTGAATGCGCTGTCGGTCTTATCGAAAATATGTACTTGAACCATAACGTTTGGATTTATATTTGCCACAAAAGTAATAAATTTCGGAATAGAAGCACCCTATTTTGCTTTTTTCCAGCATTTCAAGGCAAGTTTTCCTAAAGCAGGAAGATGATTGGAAGTATAAGATGGATACTTCGTTTCATCTCCGCCAAAACCGAGATAGAAACGAACAAGTTGTTCATTATCAGAACCTTCAAAATCAAAAAACAAGTTTTGTCCAGCATTTTTACGAATGACTTGGTCGAGCATGAAAGTCATAGCTTGCTTTTCTTTGCCTTGAACGCTATTCCCAGAAAACAGGAAAGTGATTCTTTTGTCCGTTTGCATGAAAATGGCCGCTGTCAGAAGGTTTCCATCTTCTTTCACGCCGACCACAAATGCCTTTTCTCGGTGCATGGCTTCGTTTGTAATACGTTGCAGCACTGCATATTCCCTATCGCCCCATTTCTCCAAATCAGCACCGCGGTCAGTGCGGAACAAAACCACTACTTGTTCAGGATTAATGTCATTAACAAATTGCAGATTATGTTTTTCTGCCTTGGCAAGATTCCGTTTCGTGTTGGTGTGATAACCACTGCGAATGGCATCATAATCTTTGTTTAAATCAAGGATTATATTTCTATGATATTCAACCCCTTGAAAATCTTCAATAGCACAATTTCCTTCATTAAGGCGGATCTCGGCAAAACGATATTTTTCAGGAATGGCTTCCAAAAAACGGTTTAAGACTTCACGAGTCAAGACTTGTTTGGAAAACACGCCCAACTGCTGCACGAAAAATGGCTGAAAAAGGTATTCTACACCAAATTTCTTTCCGCCAGTCAAAGGCATCACCGCGGCATAATCATTCTCGACGAGTGCAGACCAATCGGGATGAACAATGTCCAAATACCATGAAAAGGCATAAATGTTTCCGCATTGGGAAATCGTTTCGTCCCATTGTGTTTTATCTATTTCATTATGTGAAAGATAACGAATCATTACAGTGCATATTCCAATAAGCTGCGATACATTTCGGGCCAGCCTTTCCACCGCTTTTCACCGCCCAAAGTCTCGTTATGGGTCAGATAGATGAAGGTGCCATCCACGGCTTTCACTTCGTCAACAAGTTGTTTCAGAACATCCAGCGATGCCTCGGCATCAAGTTTGAGATAGTCACACATCGTGCCGTCCATAGCGGCAAAAGGATGAATCACAAGCTTGCTAACCATGTCGTTTTCAAGGTCGTAGAACAAAAAACTATCAGCGATACCAGCGCGGAAACCCACTTGCGCAGCAAAACCCATAGTATAGTCATCGGCAATATCCAACTCGATGAGTTTCTGATAACTACGCGGTAAGTCAAGGCGAAGGAAATGCTGACGGCTCTTGGTCAAAGGACGGTGCAAAATTTCAGAAAGCCTTTCGATTTCAGTGCGCATCATTTCACCGTTGAGATACGAAGCGAACGACGGGTGGATGCCCACATCGGCATGGTCGCCGATACGTTTGATAAGCGCCCTGAAAGCATCGTTGTGAATCGAAATGCTTTTGTCGTTGGTGTCGTAATCGCCACAAAGAATGAAATATATGGGATGCAACTTGAATTCTTTCTGCAAATCAAATTGAAAATCGAACGAGTCAAACGGATCCTTGCTTCTCCCCTTCAGCACCTGATGGCGTTGCTTGATTTCATCGCGATTGCCCGAAAGTAAATCTCTGAAAAAAGCGCCCGTTGTGCGATAGATGCCTTTATTGCGGTAAGCCCATGCCGAATCGATGTCGTAAGTCGGGACAAACGAGTATTTTTTCGGTTTGAATTCCAAATCAGGATAAATTGCTTTCAGCTTGTCGCACAACATCTTAGCCCAAATGTTCACCAATGGTTTTTGCAGCATTCCATTCTCGTACATCCACGACGATTCGGCCTTGAACCTGTCGAACTTATCACGAATCTGAGGCAGATATTCTTCATAGCGCGAAACCAAGAAAAACGATGCCGCAAAAATATCGAAAGGAAACAACAAGCCCTTGCCATAGACAGGAAACGGGCATTGCAAACCTTCATAACTCACCGCGTTGACATCCAACAAGTGCACATTACGTTCGAAGAGCAAGTTGGCAGCCTTCACGAAAGGCTCATCGCCGACATGCTCCGACCCGTAATTCAATTTTGGCCCTTCGGCTAAGGCAAAGCGCCCAGCATCAGTAAGCAATTCGAAATCAATGCCAAGCAAATCGCCAAGCATCAAATCGAAGGTATAATGCAACCTATTGGTCAATTTCGGGACTAAAATTGAGAGTTTCATGCCACAAAAGTAAGATAAAATGCGAAATGTGCGATGTAGAATGCAGAATTTTTTTGTCGTATAAAAACGGAAATCAAGCGGAATTATTCTTAATTTTGCGTTTTTATTTAGGAAAATGGAAAACTTTGTAGTATCAGCCAGAAAATACAGGCCCATCACTTTCGACACCGTCGTGGGTCAAAGCTCAATTACCAACACCCTGAAAAACGCCATCCGCAACAACACTTTGGCGCAGGCCTTCCTGTTTTGCGGTCCGCGTGGCGTGGGCAAGACCACTTGCGCGCGTATCATGGCCAAGACCATCAACTGCCTGCACCCGACGGAAAACCTTGAAGCCTGCAACGAATGCGAGTCGTGCCGCGCTTTCAACAACAACGCCTCGTTCAACATTTACGAACTCGACGCCGCCTCCAACAACTCGGTTGACGACATCCGGAGCCTGGTTGACCAAGTGCGCATCCCACCTCAAATCGGCGACTACAAAGTGTATATCATCGACGAGGTTCACATGCTGAGTAAGGACGCTTTCAACGCATTCCTCAAGACCCTTGAAGAGCCTCCAGCGTATGCCAAATTCATCCTCGCCACCACCGAGAAACACAAAATCATCCCTACCATCCTTTCGCGCTGCCAGATTTACGACTTCAAGCGCATCACGGTTGATGACATCGCCAAGCACTTGGCTTTCGTGGCCTCAAGCGAAGGCATCGATGCCGAAGCCGAAGCCTTGAACATCATAGCGCAGAAAGCCGATGGTGCCTTGCGCGACGCCCTCTCCATCTTCGACCAAATGGTGAGTTTCTCGGGCAAGACCATCACCTATAAAGATGTGATCGACAACCTCAACGTGCTCGACTACGACTATTATTTCCGCGCTGTTGACGACATCCTACAAGGCAACACGAGCGACATATTGTTGATGCTCAACGACATCATCAGCAAGGGCTTCGAGCCACATCACTTCGTGACCGGAATGGGCACCCATCTGAGGAGTCTGCTCGTCAGCAAAGACCCTGCCACCACACAGCTTCTTGAAGTAAGCGAGCAAGTGCGCCAACGCTACATCGCACAATCGCAAGTCTGCCAGATGGCATTCCTCATTAAAGCCTTGGAAATCAACGACCAATGCGACATCAACTACCGCACGGCTAACAACAAGCGTTTGCATTTGGAGATTTCCTTATTAAAAATGTGTGCACTCTGCGCTCCTGCCTTGAACATGCAACAAGCTCAAGTTCAGCCAACACAGTTGCCACAAAACAGACCTCTTGCTAACCAGCCACAAGCAAACCAAAACAGGCAACCACAAACCGTCGCGTCCTCAAATAATAACCCCTCACCCGCTTCCACAGTCACACAATCAACAAGTCAACAACCGGTCGCATCAGTCAGCCCTTCACCCAGTCAACAACCCATCACCAGCAACCCATCACCCGATGTTCCCGTCCCAGCAGTACGCCGTCGCGGAGTAGCAACCAGCGGAATATCCATTAACGATGCATTAAAAGAAGCCGAAAAGAAAGATGAAGTTGCTGAAGAGACCTGGAACACTCCCTTTACTCAAGAGCAATTAGTGGCTTCGTGGAATGAATTCACACAAAAATACATGGCCATATCACCCAATTTCGCCGCAGGACTCAACAAATACATTCCTAAAGTCGGGCCAAATTACGAGATTCATTTCAACGTAGATAACAAGTTATTCGAAACTGACACGGAAGGCATGAGTGCCTTGAAATCGCACCTCAAAAACACCTTGAACAACAACCAATTCCAGTTGGTTCCCGAAGTAATGGATAAGCCTGTCGAAGTGGACATTTACACCGACAAGGATAAATTCGACCGCATGGCCAAAGAGAACCCGATGTTGAGAACATTGCAAACCGAATTGCAATTGGAAGGCGATCTGTAGAGACGCATCGAATGCGTCTCTCCCAAAACGGAAACAAATTCAATTTTTAATCAATAATGAAAAAGAAAAATTTAATCGCCATGATGATTTTATGTACAGTGGCAACAGGTTGCGCCGAAAAGAATGACCAACCTAATGAAACAACAGAAAAAGAAGTCGTTCCGGCCATCAATTTGGCTTATATGGACCAGAGCATCAAGCCTGGCGACGATTTCTTCCGTTACGCCAACAAAGGCTGGCTCGACACGCACCCGATTCCCGAGGAATATACCAACTTTGGTGCTTTCACCGAAATCGACCAACAGAACGAATTGCTAATTCAAGACATTATTAATGAGGTGTCGGCTGATGCCAATGCCGAGCAAGGCAGCGTAGCTCAGAAAATCCGCGACTTCTACAACGCAGGCATGGACACCGTGGCCATCAACGAGCGCGGCTACAGCGAGTTGCTCCCTTATTTCGAGCAAGTCGATGCCCTCACCGACAAGGCTCAACTCGGTGAACTTATCGGTAAGATGCACGCCACAGGCTTTGGTGGTTTCTTCGGTGCCGGTGTTGGCAGCGACCCCAAGCAAGCTGACATGAATATCATGCACGTCATGCAAGGCGGCCTCAGCCTCCCCGACCGCGACGATTACTTTGACGAAGGCTCAAAGGAGATGCGCGAGAAATACGTCGAGCACATCGCCAACATGTTCCGACTCGTCGGCATCGATGCCGAGACTGCCACGGCAAAAGCCAATGGCATCCTCGCTTTCGAAACTCGCCTCGCCGAAAAGTCGCTGACCCGTGTCGAACGTCGTGACCCTGACCGCACCTATAATAGATATACGCGCGAACAACTCACCGCTCAAACACCTAACTTCAGCTGGGACAACTATTTCAACGCCGTTGGCGCTCCCGCTTTCGACAGCCTCAACGTGGGCATGCCTGACTTCCTCGCCAACATGGACAAGGTCATCAATAGCACTGAAATCGGCACCATTCAAGACTACCTGAAATGGAAAATCATCACTGGTAGCGCATCACAACTTAGCGACGACTTTGTGGCTGAAAACTTTGCTTTCTACAGCAACTACCTCTATGGTCAAGAAGTGCAGCAACCTCGCTGGCGTCGCATCCTCAATGCCACTGACGGCTGCTTAGGCGAAGCCATCGGTCAGATTTACGTTGAGAAATACTTCCCTGCTGAAGCCAAGACCCGCATGGAAAACCTCATCGCCAACCTAAAGACCGCCCTCGGCGAACGTATCAAAGTCCTCGACTGGATGGAAGATGCCACCAAGGAAAAGGCTCTCAACAAACTTGCTGCCATCAACGTGAAGGTTGGCTATCCTAACAAGTGGAAAGATTACACCAAATATGAAGTCACTGCCGACTCCTATTTCCAGAACATCCGCAACGCCGTCCGTTTCGAAAACGACGAAGAAATGGCCAAGTTGGGCAAACCTGTCGATAAGGAAGAATGGTTCATGACGCCACAAACCGTCAACGCTTACTATAGCCCTGACATGAACGAGATCGTGTTCCCTGCTGGCATACTCCAACCTCCGTTCTTCAACCAGAACGCTGACGATGCCGTCAACTACGGTGGCATCGGCGTGGTCATCGGCCACGAAATGACTCACGGTTTCGACGACCAAGGTCGCAAATACGACGGAAAAGGCAACCTCAACGACTGGTGGACCGAAGAAGACGCTGCCCGTTTCAACGAACGTACTCAGCAGTTAGTCAAGCTGTTCAGCGAATTCGAGTTGCGCGGCAACCACATCAACGGTGAACTCACCCTCGGTGAAAACATCGCTGACCTCGGCGGTCTCAACATCGCTTGGGACGCCTACCAAATGACCGAAGAAGCACAACGCAACGATACGCTTGATGGCTTCACACCTGCTCAACGTTTCTTCATCAGCTACGGTACCGTTTGGCGCAACAACATCCGTGACAAGGCCCTTGAGCGCCGCATCAAGGAAGACGTGCACTCACCAGCGGAAGCCCGCGTCAACCGTGCACTAGGCAGCATGCCTCACTTCTATGAAGCATTCGAATGCGTTGAAGGCAACAAGATGTATATTGCTCCTGAAGAACGCGCAAAGATCTGGTAATGAGTTTAAGAAGAGCAATAGGAAAATTTGGGTTATGGGTTGGCGGCTGGAAAGCCGTCAACTCCATTCCCAATGATATTCGCAAGTGCGTCTGCATTGTCGCACCTCACACTTCTATCGAAGATTTCTTCGTGGGCTGGGCCTTCTTCTGGTCACAAGACTTGCATTTCAAAGTGATGATGAAGAAGGAATTCTTCAAAAACGGTTTCATGCGATGGGCCCTCGGCAAGCTCGGCGGCATCCCGGTTGACCGCGGCAAGCAGAACCATCTCGTCGAGCAAATGGTTGACATGTTCAGCAAAAACGATGATGTCTTCCTCACCATTTGCCCCGAAGCCACACGAAAGAAAGTCAACAAGTGGAAAAAAGGTTTCTACGTCATCGCACAAGGGGCCAACGTGCCCATCGTGCTTGGCTTCGAAGACTTCAAGAAGAAAACCTGCGGTTTCGACACCGTCTTCTACCCTACCGGTGATTTCGAGGCCGACATGGCTGTCATCTACGATTATTACAAAGACGTAAAAGCGAAATTCCCCGAAAAGTTTAACTTAGACGAAATGTATCGATCCGAAACCAATAATGCACAACAATGATTGACCTGACTACAAAAATCCACGACAAATTCACCTTGGAGTTCAAGGTTGGCTTCATCGCGAAGAAGAACCAAAACATTTTGAAGGTTAACGATTTCGTGATGAATACTTGGATTTTTTTGCCTAATAGCCTCGACATCAATAAAAGCAAATATCCGAAAGAGAACTTCTATCGCGACATCAAATCGGGTGTGAGACTCATCACCCCGACTTACTTATTGCACGACTTGGCCAACGACGACACGCTCCTGCCATGGCAACTAATCAAGACAAACGCCAACATCATCGAAAAACACCCTGAGAACTCCGATGCTTTGCTGCATGCCATCAAGATGTATTGCGCCATTGCGAAAAGCGCTACCCGCGAAGCATATAATGCCATCGCAAAAGAAAAAGGGTCAAGTATTCATTCAAAAACCATTGATTATCTAAATGATACATCAAAAGTACTAGCCAAATTCCGCAAAGCAAAAGAGACCATCGGCGACAACGTTGGCGAGCAAATCGTTCAAGCTTTCCATTTCGGCGACGAATTTTTGAGCAACATTTTGGAAAAATACGGCTATAGGCTTCGCGAGCACATTCGGCTTAAACACCCTGACGAATACCGACAGCTTGAACCAGCTTTCAAGCAAACACTGCTTGACGAAAAATCATACAAGCAAGCACAAGGCTACCTTCGCATCCATCGTGATAGCGAGGATGGCAATGCAGGCTTCGTCTATCATGCCAGTTTGTTGAAAAAGTTCGCCGAAAGCGACTTGTTCCTACAAGCCAACAAAAGCCATCAGACCTTCCTTGTAGAACAGATCTTCTACAGTGCAGCCGCGGGCGTAGCCATGATTTTCGCCACGGTAGCCTCGTTCTTTTTCCAACAAAAATACGGCAACTTCACCTTTCCATTTTTAGTCGCCCTAGTTATCAGTTACATGTTCAAGGACAGGCTAAAAGACTGGTTGCGAATGATTTTTGCCAAGCGACTCAGCTCAAAAGTTTTTGACACGAAGACCGTTTTCCGCATCAACGGGCAGAAAATCGGATGGACAAAAGACAGCGTCGATTTCGTTGAATGCGACAAAGTGCCCGAAGAAGTACTCAATATAAGAAAACGCACCCAACTTTTCGACATGGTGAGCGGCAGGGATGAGAAAATCATCCTTTATAGGAAAAAGGCGCAACTCAACCGCGACCAGCTCGCCAAGGCAAGCCCCTACCCGCTCAACGGCATCAACGACAACATCCGTTTCAACATCACGGAATTCCTGCGTAAGATGGACAATCCCGACATCCCGCTGCAAGCATCGTGGGAAGATTCCAACTATTCCGTCATCATCGGTAAAAAAATTTACTACATTCATTTCATCATTCAATGCTCGTTTGAAGGTCAAACCGAATACAAGCACATCATGCTAGCCTGCAACCGCGAAGGCATTGTGGAGGTAAAATAAAAACTAGAAAACTAAATTTCCTTTTTCTGCTCTAACAATATATCATCCGAAGCGGCACCCAACATAAAGCTGAACACACCTGGCTCAAAATGCCAGCCTTTTTCAGCAGAATAAACCGATAAATCCTTTTCGGAAAGCGCAAACGAAACCGAAACCGTTTCACCTTTATTAATATGGACCTTTCGGAAACCTTTCAGCAGTCTTGAAGGCTGCACAACAGAAGCCACCTCGTCGCAAACATAAAGCTGCACCACCTCATCGCCATCATAGTTCCCTACATTTCTCACCGAACACGAAACGACAAACAGAGAATCAGCACAATTTGGATTATTCACGACCCGAAAATCACTGTATTCAAACTGAGTGTAACTCAAGCCATAGCCGAAAGCGAACAAGGGTTTGGAAGTTCCTTCCACATAATCGGAACAAGCTGGTTGGGAATAATACACAGGGAGTTGTCCCACATTACGCGGCACAGAAA
>JAZQMX010000058.1:0-7676 GCA_045627065.1 Bacteroidales bacterium
ATGGCAAATACATCCTCGTCCAAAAAGGCAAGAAGAACTACTACCTCGTGGTAGTTGAGTAATTGCGAAATACGTGCTTAAAAAAAATCCTGCCGCTTTTTGGTGGCAGGATTTTTTGTTTTATTGTTTCATCGCCGCCTCAGCCTGTTTCAAAGTGGCTCGTTCGCCATTCACGAAAGCGATGACGAAGGCATCGCTGAAACCTGCGGCACGCACTTCAGCTTGACGCGCAACGGCCTCGGCCTTGGTAGCGAAATGTCCCGATGTGTAACGAAAAGCGCCATTGTATTCATACACATCCACATCCTTCACCTTGCTGAAAGCCTTGTCGGTAACAGGCACTTTCTTGTCGCGCGAAGCAAACTGCACCATGAACACCACCTCGTTAGCCGAGCCATTCGACTGAGCATTATTTTGGGTAGGTTTAACAGACTGATTGTCGGCATCAAAAGCTATCTTGTACTCCTCAAAAGCGCGATAAAGCGCCAAAGCCAGCTTGGTTTGACCTTGCTCCGAGCTAAGGAATTTCTCTTCATTGATATTGTTGATGAATCCCAATTCGACCAAAATACTGGGCATGGCTGTCTTCCAAAGCACAAGGAAACCAGCTTGCTGCACACCACGGTCGTGACGGCCTACGCGGTCAACCAATTGGTGCTGAACCTTGTCGGCAACTTGCAGGCTTTGGTTCTGATAAAGGCTTTGCGAAAGCGAAAACAAGATGTAAGCCTCTGTGCTGTTGGGGTCGAAATTGTCGTAAGCATCTGTGTTGTCTTCCAGCAAGATAGCAGCATTTTCGGTCTTTGCCACCTTGAGGTTCGCTTCGTTTTTCGATTCACCCATGACAAAAGTTTCAACACCTTTCGCCGTAGTAGTGCCCTCCGTTGAATTGCAATGGATGGAAATGAACAAATCGGCATTGTTTCGGTTAGCGATGTTGGCACGCTCATTCAGTTCGACAAACTTATCCTTGTCGCGCGTATAGATGACCTTCACATCGCGCATGTTCTCCTTGATGTAATCGCCTAATTTTAAGGCCACTGCAAGATTGATGTCCGCTTCGTGGCTACTCTTTCCCAAGGCACCAGGGTCTTTGCCGCCATGACCTGCGTCAATCACTATGGTTTGTATCTTTTCGCCTTTCTGTGCCATGCATACCCAAGGCAGCAGAAATATGATAGCCAGAATACCAAATTTAATATTTATACGTTGATTCATATTGGTTAATTTTTGGGCAAGAAAAACTATCTTTGCACCGATTTTCATTCGCAAAAATAAGAACTTTCGTTTTGAACAAACGCACGATATACAAATTTTATTATTCACTATCCGTCATTTGCATATTAATGACGATGGTTTTTGTATTCGATGCGTGCAAGCAACTTTCTCATATTGAGAATGTTAATGGTGATGGGTTAGTGGTTAATGGTGATGGGTTAATGGTGATGAGGGATTCGGTGACTAAGCCGATTATCGTTGATACACTTGTCCTTACGATTGACACGTTGGAAAAGCAACAACCTGCTTTTGTTGTCCAAGACAGCATTCTGAACGATTCGGTGCTTCAGCTCCGCTCAGCAGCCGACACTATTTCTCAGTTTAATTCTGAAGCCGGTTCCATATCTCAACTTGGTTCATCAGCTGATTCGATTCAACCACAAAAGAAAACCATCGAGCCCAAGCGTTCAGAATCGGCCATCGAAACCAAGGTGATTTGTACGGCCATCGATTCCACCATTCGCGACCTGAAGAACATGAAAGTGTATTATTACGGTCAAGCCGAAGCCAAATACGACGACATCACACTGAAAGCCGACTATCTTGAATTTGACCTTTCCACAAGCACCTGTAAGGCTCACGGCTCGCTCGACACCTTAGGAAAGCTATTCGGGACACCCATCTTCACCCAAGGCGAAACCACCTTCGATGCCGAAGAGATGGCCTATAACTTCAAGACTAAGAAAGGTGTCATCACCAAAGTTTGGACCGAAGAGAGCGATGGTTTTCTCCACGGCGAGAAAATCAAGCGGATGGATGACAACAGCATCAACATTCGCTCGGGCGGCTACACCACCTGCAACCTGAAAGACCATCCGCACTACATGTTCAAGTTCACGAAGGCCAAAGTCATTCCCGACGACAAAATCGTGACAGGTCCCATCTACGTCACCATTGCCGATATCCCCTTGCCTATCGTGTTGCCTTTCGCCTTGATTCCCAATACAAAAGGCCAGAAGTCGGGTATCATCATGCCTACCTATGGTGAATCGGCCAACCGAGGCTTCTATTTGGAAAATGGAGGTTATTATTGGGCCATAAACGAGCACTACGACTTGCAACTCTTGGGCGACATCTATACCCGCGGAAGCTGGGCCATCAAGCCAACATTCCGTTATAGCCAGCGTTACCGCTTCAATGGCAATCTCTCTTTAGGCTTCGCTGTCAACAAGATAGGCACCAAAGGCGCCGCCGATTATCAGGAAAGCACCGACTTCAAGGTGAGATGGACACACAAGCAAGATCCTAAGGCTCACCCACGCCATAGTTTTTCGGCTGATGTCAACATCGTGAGTTCGAACTTCAACAAGTACAACGCTACCAGCACCAACGAGCAACTGAGCAACACTTTCAAGTCGAGCATCGCTTATCAAACCAATTTTGCGGGCAAGGTCTATCTCACCGTCAATGCCTCGCACAGCCAAAATACGCTCACGCGACAAGTCACAGCCTCGCTGCCCGAAATCACGCTGACCGTCAACCGAATCTATCCTTTCCAGAAGATAGGGAAACCTGGCAAGAAACTCTTCTTCAAGGATTTGAACATCAACTACACCCTGAATGGGAAAAACTACATCAATGGTGTCGATACCACGCTTTTCAAAGGCTTTAACGACAACTTCAGCCAATGGGCCAGCGATATGGTCAACAAGAACATGCAGATGGGTGTGAAACACACCATTCCGATTAATCTGCCCATCAAGCTCTTCAAGCATTTCACTTGGACCACTTCGGCAACCATCAACGACTACATGTATTTCGATCATCTCGAAAAGCAATGGATTCACGACAGCGATTCGACAGGTCATTTGCAGACCGACACCATCCATGGCTTCCGTAACTTGGTCGATTTCAACGTGTCGAGCAATATCACCACGAAGGTCTATGGTATGGTCAACTTCGCCAAAGGTCCTATCCGCGCCATCCGCCATGTGTTCACGCCAACCATCGGTTTCACCTACAAGCCTAATTTTGGCGACCCGAAATGGAATATCTACAAGACCTACATCGATGGCGAAGGCAAAGAACAGACTTACAACATGTTCCAGAATGCCATTTTCGGTTCGCCTTCGCAAAGCCAGTCGGGAATGATTACCTATAACTTCGCTAACACGTTGGACATGAAGGTCAGGTCGAAGTCGGACACCATCACCGGGATGAAGAAAGTGAACATCCTTGACGCACTCAATTTCTCAGGCAATTACGACTTGACGAAAGACTCGCTCAACTTCTCATACATGTCGGTCAGCGCACGCACCACGCTGTTCAAGAAACTCAACATCACCTATTCCAGCGCTTGGGATCCTTACGTCGCCGATTCGCTCGGTCATCGCATCAACCGATTTGAAATCATTGACAACCAACGTCTTTTCCACAAAAACAGTTCGGCATGGAATTTCAGCATCAGTTATTCGCTGAACAAAAACGAGATTGACAAATGGAAAGGAAAGATGGGAAATAGCAAGGAAGCCGACCTCATGAACCGGGCCCAATATTCGCCCAACATCACCGAGGGCGAACTGAACGACATCATGGGCAACCCGAATGCCTACGTCGATTGGACCACACCTTGGTCGCTGTCGCTGAGCTACAACCTAAGCTATTCCACCAACCTGACTTACGCTGCGTGGATGGGCATCGCTACCAACAGAGTAGTGCAAACCCTCAGCATCAACGGCGACATCAGCATCACTCCAAAGTGGAAATTCACCTTCACCACAGGCTGGGACTTCACCAACCACGGTTTGTCATACACCAACGTCAGCGTCTATCGCGACCTGCACTGCTGGGAGATGCGCCTCAACTGGATTCCTATCGGAACTTACAAGAGCTGGAACTTCACCATCAACGTGAAAGCCTCAGCATTGAAAGACCTGAAACTGACAAAGAAGAAAGACTATCGTGATAATTAACTTATAACACAATGAATATCTTAGTTTTACGTTCTAATTTCCAGACTGACGATTTTGTCGAAAAGGAATATGCTGCATTGTTCGAAAATCTCAAATCGGAATTCCAAGCCGATATTACCATCTTGGGAGACGAGGAAAATGCCGTCAAACAATGGAAACAATGTGGCATCAAGCCTGACTTTGTGATGACCGCCACCGGAGGCGTCGAAGGCTTGTTCAAGCAAATCATCGACCAACTCGGCCAAGACATCAACCTCATTGCCGACGGGCGCAACAACTCGCTTGCCGCTGCGCTTGAGATTCTCTCGTATCTTTCAAACGAAGGTCGCAAAGGCAGAATCATCCATGGCAGTAATGCCGAAATCATCGCCGAGATAAAAGGCGAATCCAAGTCACTCAACGGAACACGCATAGGTTGCTTCGGCGAGCCGTCAGACTGGCTTATCGCTTCGGGCGTTGACCGCGATTTCGTCATGAAACGCTTTGGAATACAGATTGTTGATATTGATATGCAACGCCTTATCGAAGGCATTAAGGCTGCCGACCAAGCCGAAGCCACAAAGGTCGCCAACGACTGCATGAAACGCTCAAAAGCCATCATAGAGCCGACTTTTGCCGACATGCTCGATGCTGCCAAGACTTATCTCGCCATTAAGAAGATTTGCCTTGAAGAGCAGCTCACCGCGATGACCATCCGCTGCTTCGACATCGTGAACGCTTGCGGAACCACCAGTTGCCTCGCCTTGGCCCTGCTCAACGACGAAGGCATCGTGGCAGGCTGCGAAGGCGACATGCAGACGGTCATTACCATGGTACTGGCTCAACGCCTCTGCGGCGAGAAAGCTTTCATGGCCAACCCTTCAACACTCACCAACGAGTACTCGCTTTTGGCACATTGCACGCTGCCACTCACGATGTGCGACGAAATCGTGATGCGTTCGCATTTCGAATCATTGAAAGGCGTCGCCATCCAAGGCTTGCTGCCCACAACCGACTACACCATCATGAAATGGGGCGGCAAGCAACTAAACAAATATTTCGTTGCCGAAGCCAAGGCTTTACCTATCGACTACAGCAACCATTTCTGCCGCACGCAAATCAAGCTGGAGGTCAATCTGAAAGACTATCTGCTCAACCGTTCCATTGGCAACCACCAAGTCATCATTCAAGGCCGACATGCCGAAACCATCAGGAATTTCATGAAACAAATCGGTTGTCAAGAACAATAAACAAAAGAGAGGGTCGCAATCGCGACCCTCTCTCATTTAGAACTGTCAAACGACTTAGAGACTGTTTTGGTTTAAGTTGAAACAAATAACAATGTCATTTCGACCATAGGGAAGAAATCTATTGTTATTTGCTTCTCTCAAGAAAAGCCTATAGATACCTTCCTTCGTCGGTATGACATAGGCTTTTCTTGAAAAAACAAAACAGGCATTTAGTTATTCTTCAAAGTAAACAAATTGACAGAGAGATTGCCATAGACAGCATGAGACGTGCAAACGCCACCTATCTCAAGCCATTTGACAGGCTTTACCGAAATGCCAAGACCATAGTTGAAATGGTTATAGATAGCTTCGCGATCATATCTGTGGTAAAGACTTTCTGAACCAATAATGATTGTGCTGCAGTCAGTCCATCCTGTAGTTTCGTTGCTATAGCCAACCATAGGCGTAATGTTAAGCCACGGTCTAATAGGAATCTTGTAACCCGCATTGATAGTCAAGGCCGTATGGTCATGATATATTATTGGAGCAATATCTCTGGCCAATTCATGTTCAGGAGATTGGTAGATGAAGTCAAGATAAATACCTGCCAAGGAAAAACTTATGCCTACTCCCAAATCATTGTATGTCGTGTTAATCTGGCCATTAGCGAAATCATAACCGACTGCGCCAACATTGAGACCGATGGTAAAATCTCTACGGTTTTGCGAAAAATCGAACCATTGTGCTTTTGCGTTACCGGCAAAAAGCCCTAACAGTACCACTAAAACAATTGATTTCTTCATTGTATTCATTTTTATAAGTTGAAATAAAAAGGGAGCCGCATGCGACTCCCTATATTGATTTTCGTCATGTTTACATCATGAGGAACGACATCATCACACCAGCAGCAACAGCCGAGCCGATAACGCCTGATACGTTAGGAGCCATGGCGTGCATGAGCAGGTGGTTCGATGGGTCGTACTTCTGACCTTCAATCTCAACGACGCGAGCGCTATCCGGCACAGCCGAAACGCCAGCAGCACCAATCATTGGGTTGATCTTTTCCTTCAGGAACAAGTTCATGAACTTGGCACCCAGCAGACCGCCAGCCGTAGCCACAGCGAATGAGCAAGCACCAAGGACGAAAATCTTGATGGAACTCGTGGTGAGGAACACAGAAGCCTGTGTTGAAGCACCCACGGTGAGACCCAGTATCATGGTAACGATATCGATCAAAGGATTTGAAGCCGTGTTCTGCAAACGCTTCACCACGCCCGATTCCTTGATGATATTACCGAAGAACAGCATACCGAGCAGAGGAAGAGCGGTAGGACTGATGAAGGTAGTCAGGATAAGACCGACCACAGGGAACATGATCTTCTCGGTCTTGTTCACCATGCGAGGAGCGCGCATCTTGATGAGGCGTTCTTCCTTGGTGGTGAGCAGACGGATGATAGGAGGCTGAATCACAGGCACCAAAGCCATGTAGGAATAAGCAGCGATGGCGATAGGACCGATGAGGTTACGCGTGCCACCCGTGCCGTTAGCCAAACGCGACGACAGGAAGATAGCGGTAGGACCGTCAGCACCACCAATGATACCGATAGCACCAGCTTCTCTCAGGTTGAAACCGAGATAGAGAGCACCGATGAAGGTGAGGAACACGCCGAGTTGAGCGGCAGCACCCAAAATCATCAGCTTTGGATTAGCAATCAGCGACGAGAAGTCGGTCATGGCACCGATGCCCAAGAAAATCAATGGAGGATAAACGCCCGAAGTCACGCCGAAATACAGGTAATTCAGCACGCTACCCTTCTGGTAAAGACCAGTCTGGAGGTTCAGTTCACCGCTTTCGAACACTTGGCCAAGGAAGCCTTTCACGCCTTCGATGTCGCGTGGGTCAAGGCCAAACTGGCGCAAGTCCATCTTATCGACAATCTTGATGGCTTCGCTCAACACCATATTGCCGTCCTTGCCGTCAAAAATGGCATAGAGCAAGGCCTTGGCCGTATCCATGTTAAAGCTAAACGTCCCCGAATCGATAGCCGATTGGGCAAAGCCCACAGCATCAGTCAGATTCACGCCAACACCTTGATAGAACGGGATGTTACCGCAAATGATACCAACACCGATTGGAATAAGCAGCATAGGTTCAAACTCATACTTCACAGCGAGGAAGATGAAGATGATACCCACAAGAATCATGATGAGGTTGCCCAGCTTGCAGTTACGGAAGCCGGTGAGCAGCCAGAAGTTTTTCATACCTTCCTTGAACTGG
>JAZQMX010000059.1:0-14448 GCA_045627065.1 Bacteroidales bacterium
AGGATAACTGCAAGTGCCACAGAAATATACCGCCCTGAGCTTGTCGAAGGGTAAGGGTGAAAACGCGAGGTAAGAGCTCACGCATCGGGTGGTGACATTCCGGTGAGGTAAACCATACGGGCTGCAAAACCATGTATAGAGACGATGGCTTCTTCGGAGGCTGAGAGGGTCGCTCGCCCGAGTCTTAGGGTAGGTCGCTTGAGCCAACGGGTGACTGTTGGCCTAGAGAAATGACAGTCGCCCCGCAAGGGGAACAGAATCCCGCTTACACGCTGAATCGTAACCATAGAAGCCTCGCGTAAGCGGGGCTTTTTTTCGTGACACAATAATTGTAACCATAATTCCGTTTGTATCAAAAGAAAACGTATTTTCGTACCAAAATTCTGAACGATGAAATTCCTGCGTTTCCCTATCGCGCTGACGTTGATGATGTGTATGTTATCTGTCACTGTATCAGCGCAAAAGCATATCGAAGAACGAAATCCTGAAGTCCTTTTTGATGAAGGTGTCGTGCTGTTCCAACATCAAGAATATGGCGCGGCTCAGGCGGCTTTCGCACAATTTATGGCATCGACCGACGACGAGAAGTCGCAACGCTATGTCGATGCGCTGTATTACGAGGCTGTCAGCGCCTTGTATCTCGGCAATGCCGATGCGGCTGCCAAGATTATCCGATTTATCAACGACAATCCAAGCAGCCTCTGGACCGGACATGCCAATTTCTTGTATGCCAACACTTTGTTCGCTGGTAAGAAATATAAGGAAGCCCTCGCCATTTATTCTGATACCGATGTCACGATGCTGACGACGACCGAGGCACAGCAACTCCAGTTTAATTCGGCATATTCCTATTTCCAATTGGGCGACTTCGACAAGGCGGCTCCGCTTTTCCGAGGCTTGATGCTGAACGAAGGCAAATATCAAGATGATGCGAGGTATTATTATGCTCACATCCAGTATGATAATGGTAGAAATGACGAGGCTTTGGAGAATTTCAAGAAGTTGGTCAACCATCCTGAATATGGAAAGGTCGTGCCGGCTTACATCATGCAAATCAACTACGGCAATGGCGATTACAATTCGGTCATTGATGATGGTGAACTGATGATGAAAAAGGTCGATAAGAAACGCAAGGGTGAGATGCTGCTTATGGTGGGCGATGCCTATTTCAACCAGAAAGATTACGTGACCGCTTTGGATTATTACCAGCAATATTTGCGCAATCTGTCGGGAAAAGGCATTTCGCGTGAGGCCTATTACCACATGGGCGTGAGTAAGTTGATGACGAACGACTACCAAGGTGCCATCAGTGATTTGCAAAAGGTGGCTGGCGGTCAGGATGCGGTCGGACAATATGGCTCTTATTACCTGGCCCAATGCTATGCCAAGACTGACGAACCGAAATATGCCCGTACGGCTTTCTATGCAGCCTATGCCGCCAATTTTGATGAGCAGTTGAGCGAAGATGCCTTGTTCGATTACGCACGGCTAAGCCTCATTCCTGGCACCGACCCATTCAACGAGGCTGTGGGTCTGCTCGACGATTTCGTGGCCAACCATCCGCAGTCGGAACGCAAGGCTGAAGCCGAAGAGATGGCCATCTATCTGCTGCTTAATGCAAAGGAAAACGATCAAGCCCTTGAACGACTTGAGTCGATGCGCAAGAAGAGTACCGAATTGCAAACCGTCTATAACGAATTGCTTTATTCGACAGGCATCGAGACATTCCAAAGTGGTGACTATGCCAAGGCTCAGACTTATTTCTCGAAAATCATGAACAGCAAAGGCAACGACAACAAGGCGGAGGCTTGCTTCTGGATGGGCGAGTCGGCTTACCAGTTGGACGATTTCTCGACGGCCGTCAAATATCTGCGTCAGTTCCAGGGTATGAGCGGTGCATCGGGCTTGCCGGAATATGCTTTGGCCAATTACGACTTAGGTTATATCTATTATCAGAAACCTGATTATGATGAAGCCATCAAATACTTCAGGAATTTTCTGCAAACAGTTGAGGACAAAGACCTTAAGACCGACACCTACATCCGTCTTGGCGACTGCTTCTTCATGGAACGTAGCTATACGCAAGCCATCAACTATTACGACCTCGCCACGCGCGTCGGTAAGCTGAATGCCGACTATGCACTCTATCAGCAAGGGCTTTGCTATGGTGCGCAAGGCAATGTGAACCAGAAGATTGAGATGCTCAATTCGATGGTGAGAACCTATCCGAGCACGAAATATTACGACCAAGCGTTGTTCGAAATTGGTAATACCTATCTCGTTCATGGTGACAAACGCTCTGCCTTGTCGGCATTCGATAGGCTGATAAGGGAGCGCCCACGTTCGAGTTACACCCGCCAAGCCTTGATGAAGACGGGCATGATTTATTACAACAACGACCAATACGACCAGGCATTGTCGAACCTGCAGACCTTAGTGGAGAACTACCCGGGCACCGACGAGTCGCGCGAGGCTTTGGGTATCATACGCAGCATCTGCATGGAACGCAACAAGTTGGATGACTATTTCAAGTACGCTAACGCCCATGGCGGTCAAGTCCAAGTGACGCAGCAAGACTCGTTGTCCTTCGCCACAGCCGAGAATTTCTATCTCGATGGCCGTTACCAGCAGGCAAGCACCGCCTTGGATTATTATTTCGACAATTTCAAAAATGGCGCTTATCTGCTCAAGGCACACAAATATGCACTCGAATGTGCTGAGAAAGTCGGTACGCAAGAAGATGTTTTGAAACACCTTAATTATATTTTGGCGCAGTCCAACAACGACTATACTGACGACGCTTTGCTCAAGATAGCGCGAATCGAATATGAGCGTGGAAATTACTCGAAAGCAGGTGAGTATTATGGCCGTTTGGCAAGCATCACAGAAGAGCCGCTCACCCGTCTGGAAGCCCTCGAAGGCTCGATGAAGAGCAATTTCTTCATGAAGAACTACGACAAGGCTATCGAGATGGGTCTGGACTTGATTAAGTCGAAAGACTTGACGGCCGATCAGGTGAACCAAATCAACCATATCGTTGGCAAGTCGTATTTCGAGAAAGGCAACTATGTGGCTGCCATCGAGCGCCTCGACAAGAGTTCGCGTGCCGACAAGTCGGTGTATGGTGCGGAAAGCGCCTATTACTCGATTGTGTCATCGCTCTATCTGAATAAATACGACGAGGCTGAGAACAAGGTCTTCAACATGTCGGACGCATTCAGCGCCTACGACTATTGGGTGGCCAAATCGTTCATTACCCTTGCCGATGTATATGTGGCCAAGGAAAACTACTTCCAAGCCAAGGAAACGTTGCGTAGCGTCATCGATAATTACAAAGGCGATGACTTGAAGAATGAAGCTCGAGCAAAGCTCGCCGAAGTGGAACGCATCGAAAGAGAAGAATAATGAAGTAAGATTTTGTGTATCAATAAGATAAAACAACAAAAACAGAATATATAATGAACAAGAAATATTGGCTAGTAATCGTCCTGTTTGCTCTCACAACAGGCGTTTTTGCCCAGCATGATGAGCAAGTCACGGTGGAAGGCACCTATCGCCCGAAGGTCAACAAGGTTGATAAGCTCAAATTGAAGCCATCCGCGCCGACTTCGACTATCTCGTTTCCCGACACCGAAGTGCAGCCTATGGAGACAGGCCGCAAGTTTGACCTCGACCTCGACAAGATCAGTCCATTGACGCTGTCGGCAAAAAACAACACGGATGTCACCCCAGCCGAGAATTTCCTCATGGCAGGCATAGGCACGCGCATTTCGCCGTTGTTTCTCTACAAACATAACTCGATGCTGACAAAATACACGGGTCTCGGGGTAGGGGTGAAGCATTTTTCTTCGTGGCTGAACATCAAGGATTACGCGCCTTCCGGTTTCATGAACAACGCCTTTGATGTGAGTCTGTCAACCAAGAAATTCGACAACTTGCAGTTGGATGGCAAGGTCTATTATAAGAACGACGTGTATCATTACTATGGTATGAATCTGACCGAAACGCCACTTTCGGACGCCGAGATTGAGACCTATTGCCCGCGCCAAACTTACAATACGATTGGTGCCAAGGTCGATTTGCAGACCACCTCGACACGTCTTGGCGAGTTCGCACATCGTGCTGACTTTGACTATCATTACTTCTTCGATAAGGTGTATGGCCAAAGCGAGCATTCCGCAGCTTTGAATTATGGCATCAGCTACTCCGACAACTGGTGGGGAAGTAAGGAAAACCCTCAGAAGGTGGGACTTGATGTTACTGCACATTATGATTATTTGATGGCTTTTAACCGTTTCTTCACCAAACTCAATCCCTATTTTGAGATGAAGGGCGATTTCTATCGCTTGCATGCTGGCTTTAAGGTATTTGCAACCTTCTCTGATTACGACGACAAGCAGTTCCTCATCTGCCCCGATTTGAAAGGAAGCCTGTTTGTGCTCGACAAGAAACTGGAGTTTTACGCGAATTTGGGCGGTGGCCAAAAACTGTTGACCTATTCTGAAATAGCCGACGAAAATCCTTTCCTGGCGCAATGGAAGCCTCTTTATAACCAATGTGTGAATTTGGATTTTGAAGGCGGCGTGCGTACCAATATCCTTGAAACCGTTGACTTGCATCTTGGAATGCGCTATCGTCATGCCGATGAGGATATGTTTTACGGAACCTTGTCGGAAAATGTGTATTCAGGAGGAAACATTATCACGGTGAATAACAGGTTCTTGCCTATTTTCGACGAAACCAATACGGTTAGCGTTTTGGGCGATGTGCGTTGGCTCATCATGGACAACCTTTCAACCGACTTGAATCTGGCTTATAATCATTGCACGACTACCCAACTTGCCCATCCGGTCTATCGTCCTGCTTTTGAAGGTAAGTTGAAGGTGAAGTACGACTTCAACGATAAGTTGGCTTTCAATGCCTCGGTGCTTTACCAGAATGGTCGCTATGGCATGGATAATTGCGGCTTCAGTGTGCTTAATCTATATGATTATTCTTCAGAAGTGAAACTTGAAGATGCCATCGATATCGCTCTTGGTGCCGACTACAAAATCAACGAACAAATGGCGGTTTTTGCCAAGATCGACAACATCGCTAACCGCAAGTACCAACTGTATTATAATTACCCTGTTACGGGCATCCAGCTGTTTGCGGGCCTGAAAATGACCTTCTGAGCGATTTCGCTTTTCGTTTCCTGCGTGCGCGAGAAAATGGACTGAATCGAAAATTTGGCCATTTTTACGGCCGTGTGCGCGTTTTTGCCTGAAATCAAATTTCTTTCGATTTTTGCCGCTATTTCGTTGAAAAAAGCGTATCTTTGTTGCTTTATTGAAAACAACAAAATCAACGAAATACAATGACAGAAGAAGAAAAAAGAGAATTGGCAAGTGAAGAATACGGTGCCAATAAGATTCAGGTGCTCGAAGGTCTTGAAGCAGTGCGTAAACGTCCGGCTATGTATATCGGCGACGTGCACTTCCGCGGCTTGCACCATTTGGTTTACGAAGTGGTTGACAACTCTATCGACGAGGCCATGGCTGGCTATTGCGACACAATCGATGTTCGCATCCTCGAAGGCAACTCCATCAGCGTGCTCGATAATGGCCGTGGTATCCCGACGGGTATGCACGAAAAGGAAAAACGCTCGGCTTTGGAAGTGGTCCTCACCGTGTTGCATGCCGGTGGTAAGTTCGACAAGGGCTCGTATAAGGTCTCTGGCGGTCTGCACGGCGTGGGCGTCAGCTGCGTGAATGCCCTTTCTACTCACCTTACCGCAGAGGTCTACCGCGAAGGCAAGGTCTTCCGTCAGGAATATGAATGTGGCAAGCCTCTGGCTCCAGTGGCCGTGGTCGGCGAGAGCGACAAGACGGGTACCCGCATCACCTTCCATCCCGATGGCTCGATTTTCCAAACCACCGAATACGACTACAGTACGCTGGCTAACCGTATGCGTGAGTTGGCTTACCTCAACCACGGCATCACCATCACACTCACTGATGAACGCACCAAGGATGAGAATGGCGACTTCCGCAGCGAAACGTTTTATTCTGAAAACGGCCTTATCGACTATATCGAATACCTCGATGCTAACCGCGTGAAACTGATTCCTGAACCGATTTCCATCACGGGTGAAAAGAACAACGTGCCTGTTGAAATCGCTTTGGAATACAACGAGGAATACTCCGAAAATCTCCACTCATACGTCAACAATATCAACACGATAGAAGGTGGTACCCACTTGCAAGGCTTCCGCTCGGGCTTGACTCGCTCGTTCAATGCCTACGTCGAGAAGTCGGGACTGCTAGAGAAGTCGAAGGTGAAAATCTCGCCTGATGACTTCCGCGAAGGTCTCACCGCCGTCATCTCGGTGAAGGTGCCAGAGCCACAATTTGAAGGCCAGACCAAGACCAAACTTGGTAACGACGAGGTGATGGGTATCGTCAACTCGATTGTGGGCGAACACCTGACCAACTATCTCGAAGAGCATCCTAAGGAAGCCAAGATGATTTTCGATAAGGTCGTTTTGGCCGCCCAAGCCCGTCAAGCCGCCCGTAAGGCCCGCGAGATGGTGCAACGCAAAGGCGCTCTCACCGGTTTCAGCTTGCCAGGCAAACTCGCCGACTGCTCGGAACGCGACCCCTCGAAGACAGAGCTTTATCTCGTTGAGGGTGACTCCGCAGGCGGTTCTGCAAAGCAAGGCCGTGACCGTAATTTCCAGGCTATCCTGCCTCTGCGTGGTAAGATCCTGAATGTGGAGAAAGCCATGCAACATCGTGTGTTCGATAGCGAAGAAATCAAGAATATCTATACCGCATTGGGCGTCACCATCGGTACCGAAGAAGACAGCAAGGCATTGAATCTCGATAAGTTGCGTTACCATAAGATCATCATCATGACCGATGCTGATGTCGATGGTAGCCACATCACCACCCTGATTCTGACCTTCTTCTTCCGCTACATGCGCGAGCTTATTGAAAATGGTTACGTCTATTGCGCTACGCCTCCTTTGTACCTCATCAAACGCGGCACTAAGCCGATCCGCTATTGCTGGACCGACGAACAACGCATCCAAGGTATGGCCGAACTGACCAAAAACGGCACCGTGAGCGGTTACGATGTGCAACGCTACAAAGGTCTTGGTGAAATGAATCCCGAACAGCTTTGGGAAACTACTATGGACCCGGCTCATCGCACCTTGCGCCAAGTGACCATCGAAAACGCCATGGAAGCCGACCATATCTTCTCCATGCTGATGGGCGACGAAGTGGGTCCACGCCGCGAGTTTATCGAACAGAATGCAACCTACGCTAACGTTGACGCTTAATTTTTATACCATGCAGACATTCAAGAAAGGCGATAAGATAGGCCGTTATACGGTCGATTCCTTTATCAAGAAAGGTGCTGTAGCTGAGTCATATACGGCTTTTGGCACTGACGATAAGTTGTACTTTGTCAAGGTGTATGACTTTTATGCTATTCCTAAAGCACAACTTTTTGAAGGCAAGGAAGTTTACGAAATCCAGCTTTGTAAGGAACTCGTTTCTGACGATTGCACCAACGTGATCCGTTATGTCGATAATGGGGAAGTGCGCAAAAACAACATCAACTTCCACTATTTGGTGACTGAGTATTATCGTGGAGGATTGTTGTCAGAAGCTGTGGAAAAGGATGGAATCTTCGATGCAGAAGACGCTGCACAAATCACTTTGTGCGTGCTCGATGCTTTGGCTTTTATCCATTCACGTGCGCTGATCCATAATGACTTGCATCCATCGAATATCATGCTCCAGGAGTTGGAAGATGGCATGCTTCAGCCAACCATCATCGACTTGGGACATATCTCGTATATGGTCATGGGCCGTCCGACATTCTATGTCGAGGATCTTAACCCGTTCTTCCGTGCGCCTGAGACCTTCCGTGGTATCTACACCCAAAAGAGCGACATATTCTCTGTAGGCGCTATCCTTTATTATTTGCTCTTTGGCATGGCTCCTTGGCAAACTGACCTCAGCGCTTGCGAAGGCGTGAAGGACTTGGTGAAACAAGCCGTCAAAGAAGCACGTAAGCAAGATCTCATTCTTGAGACAGAAGAGATTAAGATACCTGATTATCTGAAGGTTATCTTGCAAAAAGCTTTGTCTAAGAAGGCTGATGACCGTTTTGAGTCGGTGAGCGATTTCGCAAAGGCTTTGGCTGAACAAGTGATGCCCGAATTGGCAAAACAGATGGAAGAGGCCGAGATGCAAGCTTGCCAACCTGAGGATGGTGCTGGTGCTTCGAATGAAGAAAAAGCTGACGTTGCCATCACCTTCAAGAAAGGTTCGGGTAATGGATTCGATAATGTCACGGGTCGTAACGAACTGAAGGAGCAGCTTCGCAAGGAGGTGCTTTTCGCATTGCAAAACCCCGAAAAAGCCAAGAAATATCAACTGCCCATCGTCAATGGAATTTTGCTGTATGGCCCTCCTGGATGCGGTAAGAGTCTTGTGCTAGAGAGCGTTGCTGAAGAATTGGGCTTCAACTATTCTGTCATCAAGGCATCTGATTTTGGCAACATCTACCAAAATGGCGTCCTCGACAATCTGCAGCGTGTTTTCGATGCGGCTTCCATCAAGGCTCCATTTGCGATCTGCATTGATGAACTTGAATATCTCGTCCCGAACCGTTGCGATGAAGAGACCAACATCACGCCTCAGATTTCGACACTGTTCGGTATGTTGAACGGCTGCGCCCAGAAAGGCATCCTTGTAGTGGCCACAACGAGTCAGCCAGAATTGGTTGACCAAGCCATCGTGCGCGCAGGTTGCTTCGATGCGGCGTTCTTCGTTCCGCAGCCTGATTTCGAGGCACGAAAGGATATCTTCAAAGACCACCTGAAAGGCCGTCCTTGCGAAGAACTCGATTATGACGAACTGGCTAGGATGTCGGAAGATTTCAATGCTGGCGACATCACTGAAACTATCAACGAGGCGGCTACCAGTGCTGCCTACAACGACTTGCTCATCTCGCAAAAGATGCTCGTCGATGTGCTGCGCTATAAGAATCCTACCTATTCCACTAAGACTAAAATCGGTTTTTGTAAATAATGGTTATGACAGCAAAAGACTTAGTCGTAAAGTTCTTGAAAGAGAACAATATCCAGCCTGAAAAGACGGAGTTCGGCATCCGTTTCTTCCTTGAAAATTGGAGTTTTCTTCTTTGGGAAGATCCTGACGATCCGACTTTTTTCCGCTTGACGTTGCCTGGCATTTTCGATGTCACCGACGATAACTTCGCAGAAACCATCATCACTTGTAACCAAATCAACATGGATTATAAGGTGGTGAAGGCGCTTGTCTATACTTTTGATGGCGAGAAAGAGGGTGACGAGGAAATGAACGTCTGGATCAGCTTTGAGCAGATACTCGACAATACGCCCGAAGTGGATGATTTGGTGCCGCGTGCCGTCAACTCGATGTTGAATGCTGCTCATGACTTTGTGCAGAAAATGACCGAAGAAGAATAATTTATATGTTATGAAATACAATGCTTTAATGATTATTGCGATGTTGGTCTCGTCTGCTGCTTTTGCGCAATATGCTCCTGCTGGCGACCGCATCATGACCGATTGGGCTTCGCAAGTGTCGCCCGATAACGCTTTGCCTGAGTATCCTCGTCCGATGATGGTGCGTTCCGATTGGCAGAACCTCAACGGTTTGTGGCAATATGCCATCACGCTGAAAGGGGAGAAGGCTCCGAAAAACTATGATGGCGACATCCTCGTGCCTTATTGCATCGAGTCGGCACTGTCGGGCGTGCAAAAGGAAGTAGGAGGAGATAATGTGCTTTGGTATTCGAAATCGTTTTCGGTGCCGAGTAAGTGGAAAAATGGTCGCGTCTTGCTTCATTTTGGCGCTGTCGATTGGATGACGGATGTTTGGATCAATGGCGTAAAAGTAGGCTCGCACACTGGTGGTTATGCACCTTTCACTTTCGACATCACGCAGGCCTTGCAGTCGAAAGGTAACGAGATTGTGATGCGTGTTTGGGACCCGACGGATGCTTCTTACATCCCTCGCGGTAAGCAAGTGCGCAAGCCGAGTGGCATTTGGTACACTTCGGTGACGGGCATTTGGCAAACCGTGTGGCTCGAATCGGTGCCTGAAGACTATATCCAAAACGTCGTCAGCACTCCTGATTTGGAAAAGGCTACTGTGAAAGTTGATGTAGATTTTACGAATCCTACCAATAACGACTTGTATCAAGTGGATGTGCTCTATGAAGGTAAGGTAGTCGCTTCGGGGAAATCCATCAACGGTCAACCTGTTGAGGTGAATATGCCGGAAGATTTCCTCCTCTGGACCCCCGATCATCCTTTTCTTTATGATTTGAATGTCAAGGTGCTCCGGAAAGGGAAGCAGATTGACGCCGTGCAGAGTTATTTTGCCATGCGCAGCTTCGGCACACAACGCGACGCGAACGGCATCGTCCGTCTCGCGCTGAATGGCAAACCGATCTTCCAGTATGGTCCACTTGACCAAGGTTGGTGGCCCGATGGCCTTTATACCGCTCCGACCGACGAGGCTTTGGCCTATGATATCCAAAAGACCAAAGACTTCGGTTTCAACATGATTCGCAAGCACGTGAAGGTGGAACCGGCGCGTTGGTATTATCACTGCGACCGTTTGGGAATGATTGTCTGGCAAGACATGCCGAGCGGTGACCGCGGTCCAGGTTGGCACACTACCGAATATTTCCAAGGTCCCGAGAGTATGCGCTCTTTGGAGTCGGAAGAAAATTACAAAAAGGAATGGACTGAAATCATCACTTCTTTGAAATCGCAGCCTTGCATTGGTGTTTGGGTGCCGTTCAACGAGTCGTGGGGACAGTTCAAGACCATGGAAATCGTTGAGATGACCAAGAAACTCGACCCGACACGTTTGGTGAATCCTGCTTCTGGCGGTAACTTTTATCTCACGGGCGATATCCTTGACTTACACCATTATCCTGATCCTAAGATGGTGCTTTACGACCCGACACGCGCCACGGTTTTGGGCGAGTATGGCGGCATTGGCCGTAAGGTTGATGGTCACACTTGGGTGAAAGACCAAGGTTGGGGCTATGTGGAATTCGATACCGAAGAGAAGGTGACTGGCACCTACGTCGAGTACGCCAATAAGCTGTACAACATGATTTCACAAGGTTTTTCGGCAGCCGTTTATACCCAGACCACCGATGTGGAAGTAGAACTCAATGGCTTGATGACCTACGACCGCAAGGTCATTAAGCTGGACGAAAAGCGCTTGCACGACATCAACAACAAGATCAGTCACGCTTTGGCTGAGTGATTTATCCCTGTTGGATATAAACGAAAAAAGGCGAGCCGTAGCTCGCCTTTTTTATTTGATGTTGAAATCAATTATTTGGTAGAACCGATGATGGTGATTTGGGTACCGAAGTTACCGGTTTCGATTTCAGCGCGCTTGATCAGGATAGCGTGGAGTTCACCGTTAGCGTCCTTGGTGAAGAGCATATCGTTGTAGTCAGAGCTGTGAGCGGTGGTGACGTTACGATACTTGTTAACAGCCAGGCCGGTTTCGGCGAGAGCGTTGTAGTAGCTAGCCATATCTTGAGCAGTAACGATGTTTTCGAAGTCGTTGCCGTCGCAGATGTAAAGTTGAGTGCCTTCAAGAGCTTCGAGGGTAGCGAAGATTTCCTTGTAGCTGCCGCTCCATTTCAGACCGACGTTGCTGAGTTCAGCTTCGGTGGTGCCTTGCAAGTTAGCGCCTCTTCTGATCCAGTTGATGGTGGTAACCTCGAGAGGTTCTTCATCTTGGTTGATGTTGAGGTTGATGGTAGCAGTAGCGGTTTCACCAGCCATATCGGTAACGATAGCGTTGATAACAGATGAACCGATGATTTCTCTTAATGAGAAGGTCAGTGAGTCGGTGTAGGTGAATGAAGTACCGGCGAGTTCTTGGTTGTTGTACCATTCAGTGTCGTCGATAGTGACAACTAATGACTTCAGTTCTTTGTTGGTTTCTGGGTTTGAAGCAACCACGAAGCCGAAGTAAATGGTCTCGTCGAGGTTGACGATAGCGCCATCAGTAGCATAGCCTTCTGCAGCGAGAATGGCGATGGTTGGTTGTGGATTTTCGACGACTGGGTCGCAGCTGGTTGCACAGAAAGCAACACCGATCAAGCACACGAGTGCTAAAACTAATTTCTTCATTTTTTTGTGTGTTTAAATTAATAATTAGGTTATTTAATGAGTTGAAATTCGATTTTGACGTTTCAAAGAACGGTGCAAATGTAGCAAATAATTTGCCAAACTTTTCAAAAGCGAAAAAAAAGCCCGCAATTTGCGGGCTTTTTTTACTTTTAATGCAATTAACTTGTGAAATTAAGCTTCTACGATTGCTTCGTTTGGGCATGCGCCAGCGCATGTGCCGCAACCAACGCATTGGTCAGCGTCAATAACGTAGATGTCGCCTTCTGAAATGGCGCCAACTGGGCATTCATCGATGCAAGTGCCGCAAGCGACACAACTGTCTGTGATTTTGTAAGCCATAATGTTTGAATTTTTAATTAATTATTAGTTTGTTTCCTTTTACTTCTACTTTCGTAAAGTGCTGCAAAAATACTACAACTTGTTTTATTGGCACCCTCTTTTAGTAATTTATAATCAGTCTAAACTATACAATAACCTTGCCAAAAATAAAATAGCCGTTCTTTGTCTTTTGCACCATATTAATGCTTACCTTTGCAGCCTTAAACGAAATAATTCTAAAATCAATAAAATATGACAGGAAAAAGTAAAGTTGTAGCTCTTGATCACGTCGTTATCCGCTTCGCGGGCGACTCAGGAGACGGCATGCAACTTACCGGAAATCTCTTCTCAGATTCAACGGCATTTGCAGGAAACGACTTCGCCACCTTCCCGGACTACCCGGCTGAAATCCGTCCTCCACAAGGTACGGTTGCAGGCGTCTCTGGTTTCCAAGTACACTTCGGACACAAACCAGTCCATACAACAGGCGACCTTTGCGATGTATTGGTGGCCATGAACCCAGCTTCCATCAAGGCTAACATGCGTTGGCTGAGACCTGGAACCATCATCATCGTCGATACCGACTCCATCACCGACAAGGCTCTCGAAAAGGCTGGCTACGCCGCCGACCCAACCCTTGATGGCACGCTCGCCGACTATCAAGTGGTCAAGGCTCCTATCTCGGAACTCACCAAGGAAGCTCTGAAGGATTTTGGCATGGACCAGAAATCGATGCTGAAGTCGAAGAACATGTTCGCTCTCGGTATCGTTATGTATCTGTTCAACCGCAGCTTGGATACCGTTTACGCATATTTCGAAACCAAATTCAAGGGCAAGGATCAAGTCATTAAGGCTAACCGCACCGTTCTGGATGCCGGTTATCACTATGCCGACACTTGGGAACTCTTCACCAATACTTATAAGGTGGAAGCTGCCGAACTTGAAAAGGGCAAATATCGCAATATCACAGGTAACACCGCTATGGCATGGGGTCTTATGGCAGCAAGCGAACGCTCAGGCCGCCCGCTGTTCTTGGGTTCGTATCCTATCACCCCAGCTACCGATATTCTAGTGGAACTCACCAAGCATAAGGAACTCGGCGTGAAGGCTTATCAGGCTGAAGATGAAATCGCTGGCATCATGTCGTCAATTGGTGCTTCTTACACTGGTTGCTTGTCAGTCACCACGACTTCTGGTCCTGGCCTTTCGCTGAAGAGCGAAGCCATGGGTTTGGCCGTCATGACTGAACTCCCATTGGTCATCATCGACGTTCAGCGCGGCGGTCCTTCAACGGGTCTGCCAACCAAGACCGAACAGAGCGACCTTTTGCAAGCTCTCTACGGCCGTAATGGTGATGCTCCGTTGGTAGTGATGGCTGCGAGAAGTTCCGCAGGCTGCTTCTATTCAGCATTCGAGGCTTCGAGAATCGCTCTCGAGCACATGACTCCAGTCATCCTGCTGAGCGATGGCGCTCTCGGCAATGGCTCCGAAGTGTTCCGCATCCCTCGCATGGCTGATATGCCTACCATTACTCCACGTCTCGCCAAGGCAAACGATCCTGACTATCGTCCATATCGCCGCGACGAAAAGACTTTGGCTCGCGAATGGGCTATCCCAGGAACCGAAGGCCTCCGTCACCGCGTAGGTGGTCTGGAAAAGGAAAATGTGGCTGGTAACCTATCCACAAATCCTGAAAACCACCAGATTATGACCGAATTGCGTGAAGAAAAGATCAACCGCGTTGCTGATGACATTCCGTTGCAGGAAGTCTATGGCGACAAGAACGCTGACCTCCTCGTCGTCAGCTGGGGCGGCACTTTCGGTGTTGTCCGTACCGCTGTCGAAAAGATGATGGAAGAAGGCAAGTCGGTGGCTCACGCTCATTTCGATTACATCATGCCGCTGCCAAAGAACACTGC
>JAZQMX010000060.1:0-18635 GCA_045627065.1 Bacteroidales bacterium
GGTCTGGAAGCCGGCTCAAAGCCCGAACTCCACGCCATCATTTCCCTCAACACCGATTCCGATTCGCTTATCATCTGCAATGGCTACAAAGATGAAGAGTTCATCGAACTGGCACTTTTAGCCCAAAAGATGGGGCGTAAAATCATCATCGTCATCGAAAAGATGAACGAGTTGAGAATTACGGCAAAGATTGCCAAACGCCTGAAAGTCACGCCAAATCTCGGCATACGCATCAAGCTGGCCAGCTCCGGCGCAGGTAAATGGGAAGAATCGGGCGGTGACGGCAGCAAGTTCGGCCTCACCTCTTCCGAAATGCTCGAAGCCCTCGACTTCCTTGAGGAGCACAACATGAAGGAATGTCTGAAACTTGTCCACTATCACATTGGAAGTCAAGTCAGTAAGATTAAGAGCATCAACATCGCCTTGCGTGAAGCCACACAATTTTATGTGCAGCTGCACAAGATGGGTTACAATATCGAGTTTGTTGACATGGGCGGCGGTCTCGGCATCGACTACGACGGCACGCGTTCCTCAAGTCCAAGTTCCGTCAACTACAGCATTCAAGAATATGCCAACAATGCCGTTTTCTCCATCGTCGATGTCTGCGACAAAAACGGTCTGCCTCACCCAAATATCATCTGCGAATCGGGCCGTGCGCTTACCGCACACCATTCCGTGCTGATTTTTGAAGTGCTGGAAACCACCTCGTTACCCGAATGGGATGAAGACGAAGAACCCGCTGAAAACGACCACGAACTGATTCACGAACTTTACAATTCGTGGGACGAACTGAACAAAAACTCATCATTGGAAATTTGGCATGATGCACAGGAAATCCGCGAAGAAGCCCTTAACCTGTTCAGCCTCGGACTATTAGATCTGAAATCACGCGCAAAAATCGAGCGTCTTTTCTGGTCGATTGCACGCGAAGTGAATCATATTGCCAGCGACCTGAAACGCGTGCCAGAAGATTTCATGTCACTACCTAAGTTATTGGCCGACAAATATTTCTGCAATTTCTCATTGTTCCAATCGTTGCCCGACTCCTGGGCTATCGACCAGCTCTTCCCTATCATTCCAATTCATCGTCTGGACGAAAAGCCGACCCATCTCGCCACCTTGCAGGACATCACTTGCGACTCGGATGGCAAGATTGCCAATTTCGTCACAAAGACCAACCAGCACACCATTCCGCTGCACACCTTCGACGAGAAAGAGCATTATTATATAGGTGTGTTCCTCGTTGGCGCTTATCAGGAAATTCTTGGCGACTTGCACAACCTGTTTGGCGACACCAATGCAGTCCATGTTTCGGTGGATGAAAAAGGCTATTCCATCGACCAAATCATTGATGGTGAGACCGTTGCAGACGTATTGGAATATGTTCAGTACAGCCCGAAAAAACTGGTTCGTAGCGTTGAAACTTGGGTGACAAAGTGCGTCAAGGATGGAACGATTTCCCTTGAAGAAGGCAAGGAATTCCTTTCAAACTATCGCTCAGGATTGTATGGCTACACCTATTTGGAAAGCTGATTTTGCATCCATTATATCAACAAAAAAAGTCGCCGTATGGCGACTTTTTTATTTCATCTAATTGAAAAATCATTCTTTTGCGGCAAACATTTTGTCAATCAAATCGTGATAGCGATTCATCACGACCTTGCGCTTCACTTTCAGCGTAGGCGTTAGGATTCCGGAAGCAATTGACCATTCGTCAGCTACAAATTCATATTTCTTAATCTTTTCAGTTTCGCCTAAAGAACCATTTATCTTATTGATTTCCTTTGCAAAACGCTTCAAGACATCAGGATTCTTAATCAATTCACGAGGATTTGTATATTGCACATCATGGCGTTGGCACCAACCTTTCATGAAATTGAAATCCGGCAACACGATAGCACCTGCAAACTTCTGGTTTTCACCTACCACAACGGCTTGCTCAAAGAATGGTGAAGCAATAAATTTACCTTCAATCAATTCAGGATTGATGTATTTTCCACCCGATGTCTTGAAAAGATTTTTCAACCTTCCTGTGATTATCAATTGGTTATATTCATTCAAGATGCCCATGTCACCAGTATGGAACCAGCCATCTTCATCAATGACTTCCTTGGTGAGTTCTGGCTTCTTGTAATAACCCATCATCACATTGTGTCCACGGCAGATGATTTCGCCATTATCGGCAATCTTCACTTCCACGCCTGGCAATGGCTGGCCGACACTACCCACTTCCCTACCATGAGGGTTATTATTGCTGACTGCAATCACAGGAGAAGTTTCCGTCAAACCGTAACCTTCGTAAATCGGCATTTTGATGGCCGAAAAGAAACTTGCCATTTTTTTGGAAATACTGGCTGCACCCGAAACAACAATATCAATTTCATCCGCACCCATATTTTCCCTTATCTTGCTGTAAACCAAATTATCGGCAATTTGTAATTTAAGTGCATAAAACCAATTGCACTTTGCATCCTGAACTTTATACTTCTCGCCTAACTTCAACGCCCAGTGGAAAATGCTTTTCGAAAAGCCTTTCATCTTTTTGCCTGATGAATAGATGCTTTCATAGAAACGCTCCAAAACACGAGGAACTGAGCAAAACATATTTGGACGGATTTCCTTCATATCGGACGCTATAGTGGCCAGACTTTCAGCATAATAAATCGACATGCCCATATATTGGTAGGCGTAAATCAAGGCACGCTCGTAGGCATGACAAACCGGCAGAAAACTGAAAGCACGGGTGGATTTCGGAGAGAAAGTTTGAACGAAATTCTTAAACTGGCTCATCAGATTGAAATTCGAGAGCATGACACCTTTAGGCGTCCCAGTCGTTCCCGATGTGTAGATGATAGTGGCACACTGCATCTCATCTACAGCATTCTTTCGTGCTTCAAGTTCTTCTTTATGAGGATGTTGCTCACCTAATTCCATCAGTTGATCGAAATACGGATAAACCTCACGGTTAATCATCGTATAAATCAATTTCAATTGTGGTGCATCAGGCAGAACATTTGTAATCTTGTTCATCACGGCTAATCCATCAGTGATAACCATTTTAGCCTCACAATCGCTCAAAATGAAGCGATAATCCTCTTCACTGATAGTCGGATAAATCGGCACGCTGATTGCGCCGACCTGATTGATAGCCATGTCTATCATGTTCCATTCGGGTCGATTATTCAGAATTAAGGCAACCTTGTCTTCCTTCTGAATGCCCAACTCAATGAAAGCATTACTTAGCTTATTAACGCATTCAATATATTCTTGGATGCTATACTTTCTCCATTCGCCGTTTTTCTTTCCCGCCAGCGCAACCGTCTGATTAGGAAACCTTTCAACATAATTCGAAAGGAGATCGAATATACGTTTAACTTCCATAAATTAAAAAAATGCTCGTTTTCAAATTGCAAATATAACAATTTTCAAAAGACAAAGTTTTATTTATGAAAAAATTGCATCAAATGCACAAAAAGAACAAGGCCGTCAAAACCATTAGAAGCGGAATGATTTTGCTTTTAATGTTCTTTTCCTTGAAACACAGAGCGCCATATGTGAACGAAATGACAAGTCTTACTCCGTTCAAAATCAAAGGGATAATGACCATAATGGCAGCTTCCTGGCTCAAGCCCGAGAGATAAATGCAGTCTGCCACCGAAACGAATACCGCCATTACGGCAATGCTCCAACGCCATTCAAAAGGATGTTCATTGCGGTGACGCCACCAGATACAGAAAATGAACACCGTCATTAGCACAAACTGATAAATAGTGTACCAAGCCTGAACCGTCACCGGAGCCATATCCTGTTTGCTCAATAAATATTTGTCATAAATGCCACTAAACGCAACAATTACAGCCGACATCAGCAGCATGATAACCCATTTGTTCGATTCAAACTTGATGCCTTCACGCTTGCCGGATTTATTCATCAAATAGAAGGAAACAATAGCCAAGACAACGCCAATCCATTGATTTACATCCAGATGCTCCTGAAATACAATCAGCAGCAAAAGCAGCGAAATGGCCGGCCGCAACTGGTTGACAGGTCCGACCACGGTAATGGGCAAGTTTTTCATTGCCGAATAACTAAACGCCCAAGAAACCAAAACCATAGAAGTTTTTCCTAATATCAGAAGATGGTTTTTCCACGGAATCGGTTCCACATAAAAGTTGGTCAGAAAACCATTGGAAAAAAGTTGCGGTTCAAAATGCGACAACAAAATGAATGGTATAAATATAAGTGCGCTCACAAAAGTACTGAAAAATAGCACCGGAGCAATTGCATTTGCATTAACCGACTTCTTTTTAAAAATGTCATAAAAGCCTAATAGAAAGGCCGATATTAAGGATAATGTGATCCACATGTCATTGCCTGTTTAGCGGGTGCAAAGGTAGTATTTAAAAGGAAACGCAACTGACTGAATGGGGATTTTTTTTGGTCTTGTTTCCCATGAGCTAGTAACCATTGGTCATAATTTCAAATATCACTTCACCAAATCGATATATACTGGCAAATGGTCGCTGAAACCACCAAAATAGCGAGGGCCGATGTAGGTGCGGATGAGTTTCTTTCCATGATAAGTTGGGTCGTCTTCGAGCATGAAATCCGTCCAGAAAATACGTGCGCTATTTTCCTTATAATGAAGGCCTTCCCTATCGTTCAGCACTTGCGGAGTCACGATAATCTGGTCGAAAACCTGCCAATCGTTCTGATGCTTCAAAGTGCCTTCAAAACCAAGGCTTTTGTTTCCGGCCATGAAATTCACAAGATTTCCGTCCTCATATTCTGAAATCGGTCTTGCTTTCAGCACATCGTAAATGCTTGGGTCGGTCGGGCAATCGTTCAAGTCGCCCATCATGATGATTTTCGGAGCATAGCCTTCTGGCGCAACGGCATTAATTGAATCAACTTGCCTGCGCAAAATGGCCGCCGAACATGCCCTTGAGCCAACAGTCTCCAACTCACCGCTGTAGCGGCTAGGCCAATGATTGACAAAGACATGAATCGTATCATCCTCACCATCAATAAACTTTGCATACAAAATATCACGCGAACGATAAGCCGTATCTTCCGGATTATAATAAGGAATGGTCTTGCTTTCGACCAGGGTAAATTTGTCCTTTGAATAGATGATAGCCGGATCGATGCCGCGTTTGTCGGGGCCCTCATAATGTACGAAACGGTAATTGTGGTTTTTGAGCGGAGTCAGATTGAAAAGGCTGTTCAGTACATACTCGTTTTCTACCTCACAAACGCCAAAAATGCCAATCGGGTTGTTTTCCGACATAGCCAAGATGACCTTATACATGTTGTTGCGTTTCTTGTAGAAGCGCGATTTGGTCCAATGCTGCGAGCCTTCGGCGGTAAACTCGTTGTAAGTCAGCGTGCTGTCGACAAACGGATCGAAGAAATTCTCCATGTTCCAAAAAGCCACACGGATGCTTTGCTCGTTTTGGGCAGGCAACATCATCACGAAAGCCATCAAGAATATGGAAATAAAGAAGAAGCGTTTCATCATTTCAAGATTTTGATGCAAAAATAAAGCAATATCGAATATGTTTACCTTAATCATGGTATTTTTATCACTAAGTTTCCGCTTTGCTACGCTTGCGGAATGGAATGAAAGTTTTAGTGGCGGGACGGCGGTCATCACTATATTCCAATTAGTTGCCGTATCCTCCGCCGCTAAATATCCATTATTTATTCCATTCCGCCGAGGCGGAATCTCTATTTGCAAAGTATCGAGATTGTTCCTATTTTTGCATCGTGAAAAATCAAATCGTGAAATATTTAGTCGTCATCTTGCTAATCGTTTGTCCAACCATCAGCAAGGCCCAATCATATCATTTTTGGGACGGCATCGAGGATTTTGACGGTCCGACCGGCCACAATCCCTTGATGGAACTGCAGATCGACTATTATTTCGATTCGTTGGTGTCGCCACTCCCCGACTCCATCTGCGCCGAAATCGACCGACTTCTTGATCGAAACATCAGCATTGAACTGCGCGATTTCATCCTTTGGCACCTGTTGGAACGATACCAAAATCCAGAGTATATGACACAAGACAAAGTCTTCATTCATCTCTACGATAACTACTTTTCGAAGCTCGAAATCAAAGACTTGCAAGAACGCAACCTCAAGATGATTGCCGACAAGGCCGAAAGGCTTCGCAGGCTTCAACTCTTTTGCGTAGCACCCAACTTTATAGGCAAGGACATCAACGGCAAACCCTTCAACTTGCAGGAAATCGAAAGCAATTTCGTCGTCATCTTTTTCTTCGACCACGACTGCTACACTTGCAACGAAGAATTGGATGAACTGAAGAAAACCCATCTCCCTGAGACCACCATCGTTGCCATTGACACGAATCCGGAAGCCCATATTGCAGCAGATAACTTCATCAATATCATCGCAAAAGACATCAGCTGCGACATCTTTGAGCTTTACGACATCGAATCAACACCTATTATATTTGTGCTCGACCGCGACAAGCGCATCATCGCCAAGAAAATCAGAGCCAACCAGATCAACTTGATTATCCAATGAAAGAGAACAAGACCTATAAAGACTTAGATTTTAGAGTCATAGAACTCGATGAAGAATATTATCGCTGCACCTTCGAGCACTGCGACTTCACTGAAATCCTTTTCCAAAAGATTAATTTCGAGGAATGCAGATTCGTGGCCTGCAACTTTAGTCTTTGCAAATCGAACGGCACGTCGTGGAACAAAGTCTGGTTCGCACAATGCAAACTCACCGGTGCCAACTTCAGCCATGCCAACAAGTTCACTTTCAATGCCAAGTTCAGCGATTGCCTCATGCAATATGCATCCTTTCAAGGACTCAACTTGCAAGGATTTCAATTCACAAAATGCCAGTTGACCGAAGCCGACCTCACGACATGCAATCTCAAGAAAGCCCAATTCATTGATTGCAACCTCGACCGTGCCATTATCTCACACTGCAACCTCGAAGAAGCCGATTTCAGTACGGCCTTCAACTTCATCATCAACCCCAACGACAACCGAATGAAGAAAGCCAAATTCTCGCTTCAGAACCTTCCTGGACTAGTTGCTGTTTTCGATGTAAAGATCGTCTAACCTTAGCGTTTATCAAAGTGCTGGTAGTCCTTGTTCAGCCAATTGCCGCCCCAAAAGAAGCCATGGGATTTGAACAGAAAGTAAGCCAAGTCGTTTTTGTCGATTTTATGGGCAAACCGCCGGCTCCTATCGACGTAGGCTTCAGCATTAGGAGGCATCACCTTACCATTGCGTATATAAGGATTCTGCATCGGATTGATGTCAACCGCCATGCCCATTGCATGTTTCGACAGTTTCCTCGAGCTGCCTACTGTCCGATAGTTGAAACATGAGGTATTATTGGCCATCATCGATAAGTCGTCAGAACCACCAAAATCGTCCACCAACTTGATGCTGTATATCTGATATTGTTCCGAGAAAAGCTCACGAAAAATGCAAAGCAAATCCTTGGCAATCGCTTTGTTGCACACCATTTCTCCCACCTGAATCTGACCATCATAATCATAATACGGAATCGTGAGATAACGCAATTCCTCGAAAGGGATAGGTGTATTCTTAGGCATCGACTTCCCCATCATCCTACTCTGGACCTCAGCGGGGATAGGCTGCGATACGAACAAGTGCTCCCCATAGGTGATGGTCTCTTGCGGAAACACAGCCAGCGGAAGTGCCAAGAAGAACACGATTAGCGATGTGACGATAAATTTCAAAGCGCAAAACGATTAATGATTTCAGCCATTTCACCACTCTTGGCCTTGGCCTCTTCAAAGAGTTTCCATTGCGCACGGGTACGGACCATATTGTGTTCAGGATAGCCTATCTTGTAGTAGGTGTCACCATTGATGTAATCGGCGAAGAAACGCACAGCTTGCATGTAAGGGAACAGCATGGCCGCATACGGAAGATGCTCAACCTCAACAGGAAGCAAGAATGACTTTGCGCCTTCAAGATAACCTTGGGCAAAAGCCTCGAAGATGGCCATATTGAAATGTACCTTGTCCAAATCGGGGTCGTCTTCTGCACCTGTATTGGCTGCCGAACGCAAGAAATCGCCGAAATCGGAGAAGATGAAACTCGGCATGATGGTATCCAAATCAATGATACAGAGCACGTTGCCATCCTTGTCGAAAAGCATATTGTTCACCTTGGTGTCACAATGACAGATACGTTTGGGCAGCTTGCCTTCGCGATAGAGTCTCTCCCCTACGCACATCTCATCTGCCACCGTCTTGATTTTCTGGACATACGACTGCACTTCTGGGTCAGCCATGCGTCCCACGGGATTGGTTGCAATGGCTTCATCAAGTTGACGCAAACGGAATTCGATATTATGAAAATCCGGAATGATTTCGCCAATCGGTTCTTTCAAGTCAGTGAGCTGCGATTCAAATTCTCCGAACTTGCGTCCTGCACATCGAGCATATTCTGGTGTGACAGCTTCGTAAGTGTAACTATCTGGAATGTAATCCATCACACGCCAAAATTTACCATCTTCCTCAACGTATGTCTTACCCGTTTCAGCCCTCAAGAAACGCAAAGTCAAGATGCCTTTCGAGTGCAAGTGACTAGTCACCGCTTCGATGTTTCGCTGCAGCATCTCCACATCAGTGAAGACAGCATTGTTGATGCGCTGAAGCACATAGCGTGGTTTGTCATCGCCAACCATCATCACCTTAAAGGTGTCGTTAATCAACCCATTACCCAATGGGGCGATATCTGCCACTTGATTCCGTTCCACAAAATGAGAGACGACATCAACGAGTTTGATTAGCATATTCTTATCCATCATTTCACTTCGATTTCAATATTCTGTAATGTTATCACTTCGCCAACGGTTATCTTGGCTCGTTTGCGCGTTTCAACTTCACCGTTGCGCAGCACCATGCCTGCAGTCACCACTTCTTGTGCTTCGCTTCCCGTATCGACCACGCCAGCGGCTTTCAGCAGTTGGATAAGCGGGATGAACTCGTCGCCTTCGCGGAGTTCGAAAATAATTCTATCTTTTTTCTTTGCCATAGTGTTAGATTTTAATTCGATGGATGAGTCTGCGTCAAGAACCGGCGATAAGCCGAGGACACGGCATGAGTACAGATTTGCGAAAGATTATTGGTAATCAGAATGTCCGTGACACCATTTCGCTCGACGTAGTCCTTGACATTATAAGTGAAATAGCGGAAATCGACCACATGAATCTCCTTAAACGAGCCAAACAGATACCCAGGTATCGCATTGCCGAAACTATCCTTTAAGAGCATGAGGACTCGCTCGCTTTCGGCATCGGTCGTAATCTTGGTAATTCTCGCATCGCTGCCCATAAAGGTGCAATAGGCCATTCCGGAGCGCGACACGGGGACGAAGAAGTCGCCCTGACGAGGTTTGTCCTCCGACACAATGTTGTAGTCCTCGTCCAAAGCATAAATCGTATATGAGGTCGTGTATTCCACGTCTTTCGGTCTATAGTAGATGAAATCTTCGGGTGAGTTACGGACGATGATGTCTTTCGAATAGCCGTACATCGATCCGACATAATCCGGAATGGTATCGGCGATGAATTCACCCAGATCCGGGACCTTAACCTGCGCTGCCTTAGCGAACTGTCGGGCGGCATAGTAGGCTCCCAATGGCGACCAATGGTGGTCAGTACGCAGGAAGATATCTTCATCGACATGACGGCTAAAGACCGCATAAAGGTCCACCACCTCGACGGAATCGTCCAGCATGTTATAGAACGCGCTGAGAATTGGGAACTCTGGTTCGGTACAACTTCGAGCCTTGTCGGGACAATAGAACTCGGCTGCCGTCGGAATCGGCATGCAGTACACCTTCACCGCAGGGCCAAAAGTTTGCCGGTATGCATTCACCACCTGAGCATATGCTGCCCCGCCATCTTTCTTGTTTTGGAACGCCATAAGGGCACGGGCATTGGGAGCGTTGCCCACCACGATGACCCCCGCATTAGCCACTTTGGCATTAGCATCGGCATTTAGGTGGTTATGGTACTCCTCAAACAGCATCTGTTCGACAGGTTGTTCATCCATCGCTGGAACCTCTGCCACAGCTAACTCCTCAGCTACGGTCTCCTCAGGTGCGGCGGCATGGAAAGAAACCGTCTCCTCCGAATTCGTCTTCAGCGCCATCCATGACTTCAGGTGCATGCTGCAAGTCATAAAAACGTCACGGAAAGGCTCGCTGTCGCTAAACCAATTGGAGACCTCTGCATTGAAACTACCATCCGCGAATCGGGACCATGAGAAGGTTGGGAAGGACATCAGCTCACGTCTTTCCAACTCGGAATAGGTGCTGCGCGGCAGTGCGCAGAACACCACCATAAGCACCGTGAACACCGATGAAATCAATATGACGAAAACCTTGTCCTTCCGCATATCACTGGATTAAGAAATGCTTGTAGGCCTTCACGGCAGCATTGCCGCATGAGTGAGTCAAATTGTTGGCGAAGACCACATCAGTAATCTTGTTGTCCTCAACGTAGGTCTTGATGTTGCGGTCGAAATAGCGAAAATCGACGACATGGACCTCTTCGAACGAATAGAAGAGATAGCCAGGGATGGCATTGCCGAAACTATCCTTGAAGATTACGACACGACGGCCATTCTTCACACCTGTTCTCACTTTCGTAATCTTTGTGTCGCCACCCATGAAGGTACAATAGGCAGCGCTACTGCCATCGGAATAGGTCCTGAAGAAGACGTCTTCCTTGGGCGGATACTCTCCTACGATCTTCTGCTTTTCCGTCTTATAGTTGATATAGGTTGTCGTGTATTCGCAATTAGGTGTATAATAGACGAAATCCTCTGACGCTTTGCTCACGGCTGACTCACCCGAAAACGAGGCCATCGTGCCCACATAGCGGTGGATGACATGCTTCTCGTAATGCGAGAGGTCCTCGAAGGGAACGCCCGCCACCTCACACAGTTTCATGGCAGCATAATAGGCACCCAGAGGAGCCCAATGGTGGTCAGTGCGCGAGAAGATAGGCTCAGCAGCGTGTTCGCCCAAAATGTCATACAAGTTCACAACCAAGACCGAGTCGGAACAGGCTGCATACATGTTGTTGAAGACCGGCAGCTCTGGATGGGTCCAGCCGAGGGCAGCATTAGGGCAGTAGTACTCGATAGCGGTGGGGATTGACATGCAGTAGACATTCACATCGTCTCCTAGCTCACGCTTGTAAGTATTACAAATCTCGGCATACTTCACGCCATTGTCGGCCGACTGGTTGCAAGGATTACATGCTCTAAGCGTATCGCCACCCCCAATTAGGATGATGCCAGCTTTGGCAGCCTTCCGGCAGGTAGCGTCGGCCGTGAGGGTATTCACATACTGCGTCGCCACACGTTCTGACGGGTCTTGGGGCAACAAATTTTGGGTCACGCCTTCTTTCACGCAGAGAACAGACAGGGCGACAGCGGCTAATGTTTTCAGATTGAATTTCATATTTCTTGTCTTTTAGAATCGTGTATATAGGAATGCATTATTGGTGGCTCCCACAAGAAAGACCACACTGACAACGAACAACAATAGTGCCATGGCTGAACGCAGCACAACAGGCAACGTATCGGAGGACGTCTTCTTCAGCCATCCTTCTGACCATTCGCGGACAGGCAGACAGAACAGCACGGCAACCACCCACAGCCAGCATCGTGAACGAAGCAAGTTGACCGAGGCGAAGTCGGAGAAACTTGCGCCGAAACCGAAGAAAGCTCTGAAGAAGTGCTGCATCTGCGTAAAATCCTCAAAATAGAACAGTCCCCAGCCAATGACGACCAACAGCAGACTATAGATGTGCAACAATGGCTTAGGCACACGGTCGGCGACACGAAGGAGGGTATATTTCTCAAGCATAATGATGAGGCCGTAAAACAGTCCCCAAAGCAGGTAGTTCCAACTCGCCCCGTGCCAAAAACCAGTCAGCATCCACACCAACATGATGTTGAAAGCTTGATGACGGCGATTCCCACCAAGTGGGATGTAGACATAGTCGCGGAAGAAGCTGCCCAACGAGATGTGCCAACGTCGCCAGAAGTCGGTGATGCTGGTGCAGCAATAAGGATGATTGAAGTTCTCGTTAAAATGGAAGCCAAGGCAACGTCCGATGCCGATGGCCATATCGCTATAGCCCGAGAAGTCGAAGTAAATCTGCAGAGTGAAGGCAATGATACCAATCCACGAGCCGGTGGTGGACAAGGCGCTGATATCCGAACCGCCCAGAAGTTGGCTCGATATCTCTGAAAGTTGGTTAGCGAGTATCACCTTTTTACCCAAGCCACGCATAAAGCGCATCATCCCTTCCGCCAGGTCATAACTGTCGACATGCCGGTCAGTAATCTCAGCTGCCACTGTACCATAGCGGACAATAGGGCCAGCGATGAGCTGGGGAAACATGGAGATGTATAGCAGTAGGTTCTTGAACCGATGTTGCACGGGAGAGGTGCCACGATACACATCCACCAGATAAGAGATTGATTGAAAAGTATAGAAGCTGATGCCTATGGGGAGGGCTATCTTGGGAACTGGAACGGGCAAGCCGGCAGCGGCCAATTCTGTGCAGAAGAAGCGAAGATATTTGAAAATGGCTAGCACTAATATATTGAACACCAAGCCAATCACAAGAGCCGTCTTTCTCTTTGCATCCACATTCTTGTCGATAGCCAGGCCGACATAATAGTTTGCCAAAACACTTAGCAGCATCAGGAGCACATATACAGGTTCTCCCCAAGCATAAAAACATAACGAAAATACGACGATAGCCCAATTGCGCCAACGGAAAATATCGGCTGGTCCCTTCCCTATCCGTCGGTTCTTTTTATCTGCCAAAGCAGCAAGCAGATAGCAGACGACAAAAGCGGGGATAAAGACAAAAAGAAAGAATAAGTCAGAAAAGACCATTTGTCGTATTATTGCTTTGGAAATGGCAAAAGTACAAACAATATCGTTACCATCGACACAAAAAAAAACCGCCTCCCGAGGGAAGCGGTTTTTACGGATTTTTATCGGCAAGGATGATTATTCGCCTTTAGCGGCTTGTTCTTCCTTTTCGAGGTTTTCCTTCAGACCAGCGAGGATGTCGAGGTCACCGAGGGTGCTGTGTTCAATGGTGTCATTGATTTGCTTCACAGCGCGCTTAGCTTGCTTAGCGGCCTTGTCGGCTGCCTTTTCTTCTGCTGACTTAGGAGCTTCCTTCTCTTCAGCGACTACTGGGCGTGGGAGAGCAAGGATGATCTTCTTCGATTCCTTGTTGAACTCAAGAACCTTGAATTCGAGGGTATCATCAACCTTAGCGTTGGTGCCATCTTCCTTCTTGGTGTAACGGCTTGGGCAGAAGCCTTCGACGCCATATTGCAAGGAGACGAGGACGCCCTTGTCAGAAGCATTGATGACAGTACCCTGTTGCATAGAGCCGACGGTGAAGACGGTCTCGAACACATCCCAAGGATTCTCTTCGAGTTGCTTGTGGCCGAGGCTGAGGCGACGGTTCTCTTGGTCGACGTCGAGGACGACGACTTCGATGGTTTCGCCAACCTTGGTGAATTCAGCCGGGTGCTTGATCTTCTTCGACCAGCTGAGGTCGCTGATGTGGATCAGGCCATCGACGCCTTCTTCGAGTTCGACGAAGATGCCGAAGTTGGTGAAGTTACGCACGGTAGCGGTGTGCTTGGTGCCGATAGCATAGCGGTCGGCGATGCTTGCCCATGGGTCTGGCATGAGTTGCTTCATGCCGAGTGACATCTTGCGTTCTTCGCGGTCGAGAGTCAAAATCTTGGCTTCCACTTCGTCGCCCACCTTCAGGAAGTCCTGAGCGGTGCGGAGGTGTTGTGACCATGACATTTCTGACACGTGGATGAGGCCTTCAACGCCAGGAGCGATTTCGACGAATGCGCCGTAATCAGCAACGACGACGACCTTACCCTTGACGGTGTCACCGACATTGAGGTTAGCATCGAGAGCATCCCATGGATGTGGGGTAAGCTGCTTGAGGCCGAGGGCAATACGTTTCTTGTTGTCGTCGAAGTCGAGGATGACGACCTTGATCTTTTCGTCCAAGGTGACGACTTCTTCTGGGTGATTGATGCGGCCCCAGCTGAGGTCGGTGATGTGGATGAGACCATCAACGCCACCGAGGTCGATGAACACGCCGTAAGAGGTGATGTTCTTGACCACGCCTTCGAGGACTTGACCCTTTTCGAGCTTGCCGATGATTTCAGCCTTCTGGGCTTCGAGTTCATCTTCGATGAGGGCTTTGTGAGAAACAACCACGTTCTTGAATTCTTGGTTGATCTTCACGACTTTGAATTCCATCACGCTGTCAACAAACACATCGTAGTCGCGGATAGGCTTGACATCGATTTGTGAGCCAGGAAGGAAGGCTTCGAGGCCAAACACATCGACGATGAGACCGCCCTTGGTGCGGCTCTTGACAAGACCGTTGACGATTTCGCCATTTTCGAAAGCTGCGTTGACGCGGTCCCATGACTTGAGCAGGCGAGCCTTCTTGTGTGAAAGGACGAGCTGACCGTTGACACCTTCTTGGTTTTCAACGTAAACCTCTACCTTGTCACCCACCTTGATGTTAGGTTCGGTGCGGAATTCAGCTGACGGAATAACACCATCTGACTTGAAGCCAATGTTGACGACAACTTCACGTGGAGTGATAGCGACGATGGTACCTTCGATGACGTCGTGATCGACGACTTGGTTCATCGTACCGGCATACTTTTCTTCGAGCTTAGCGCGCTCGTCGTCTGAGTAGTTGTCGAACTTTTTGTGTGAGGAACTCCAGTCGAAATCTGCTGCAGGGACTGGTTTTTGTTTAGGAGCCTTAGGGGCTTTTTCAACTGGCTTTTCTTCTGCTGGCATAGCCTCGTTGATGATGTTTTCGTTTTCTGCCATATGTAATTTGTTTGTAAATTGTACCCGACCATGCTTCGGATGCCACGGACGAGGAGGTTAAACTTTTCGTTATCATATTGAACCTCTGACTTTTACAGCCAAACCGAAACGAGGTTCAAAATGGACTGCAAAGATACAAAACTTATCCGTATGTTTTACGGATTCAGATAATTATTTTATTTTTAATTCATCGACAACATTTGAGACGACATACTCCATACTATTTTTGCTATTTTTGCCCGACAATAAGCATTTCGTTTTATGAGTTATCTCGACACCAAGACGCAGTTGCCGGTCATCACCGGTTCGATGATCAGCTATTTCAGCAACATGATAAAACTCAAGGGCGGCGTGAACCTTGCGCAAGGCATTCCCGGATTTCGTCCACCCGAGAAACTATTGGAAATCTTCGCCGATGTCATCAGCCGCACCAACGTTCACCAATACGCTCCCGGCTGCGGCAATCACCTTTTGCTACAGCAATTGGACAAGAAATATGCGCAACGTGCCGACTCCACCAAGATTTTCATTACCAGCGGCGCTACCGAAGCCGTCTCGCTGATTTACACCTATTTGCAATCAATTCACGGCAAGGATTTCACCGCCATGAGTTTCTCGCCCGCCTACGAATCGTACAGCAACCTGCCGCGTATTTTCGGCAACAAATATTGCACCTATAAAGTCAATCCGGACAATTATTTCGATGACGATGATTTCCGCAAATTCTTTATCAGCAACAAGATAAACCTAATTTTCATTGCTTCGCCCGGCAACCCTTACGGCAAGACCATCAGCAGGGAGAAACTGAATTACCTCATTGATTTGTGCGAAGAGTTCGGTTCATACCTAATTATTGATTCCGTTTACAGTGAATTGTATTTCAACGGAGAGCGTCCTTACTACCCTATCGACCGAATTTCACCCAACGTGTTCTATGCCAACAGTTTCTCGAAGAAATTTTCCATAACGGGCTGGCGCGTGGGTTATTTCCTATTCCACGAAAAACATTTTTCGCAAATCAGTTTCATCCACGATTACATCGGACTATCATCTGCTGCACCACAGCAGCAAGCCATTGCCGAATTCCTCGATTTGCCTGAATCGGAGACATGTATTACTGAATTGAGAAACACCATTATTGAAAACTATAACTTTGCCAATCAACGGCTTGCGAAGGCAGGATTTGAATGTCCGCAAAACGACGGTGGCTATTTCGTTTGGGCAAAATTGCCTGAAAAATGGAACGATTGCCTACGTTTCGGTCTTGCGCTCTACGAAAACACGCAAACCGGCGTCATCCCAGGCGTGCATTTCGGCCAAGATTGGAACAATTACATACGCATCAACATCGCGCAGCCGAAAGCCATCCTGACGCAAGGCATCGACAACCTCATTCGATTTGCAAACTCATTCTCATTTTTTAGCGGACACCAATAAAATCAATTTGCATGGAATTATATTCCTGACAGCCTAACCCAGCAGCCATTCCAAGGCTGATTTGATGTGGATGAGAAATGCCTGTTGAAGATACGACACGTACTTTTGGATGGTCTTTCCGTCATGTTAAATTCCGATAAATACAAGATTTTTTGCGTTTAAATTCCGATAAATCGTCGATTTTACATCTACAAAATCCGATAAATATTGGGTTTTACATTTGCAAATTCCGATAAATCGTCAGTTTGGCGCATAGGAAGGTTTGTATTTCAGTGCCCACATTCCACATCACCAATCTTCCCAAACAACGGTCGATTCAACATTCTTCTCCAACTTGTCGGGCAAATTGCAGAACAAATCGATGCCAACAACCATCTCCAAGGAATCCACCGTACACGCACAATCCATCACCTCACGATCTTCTCCTCCATTGCTCATAATGAAACCAATGGCCGAATACGAACCATCTTTGGGAACCATTAAGGCCTTGAAGCACTTGTGTGGCACCGCTACCCCATTGGCACCAATACGAATGGTATCACGTTGTTCATAGACAGGCCCGCACACGACATAAACCGTCCCGTATTCCTTTGCCAGCCGTCTGGTACGTTCTTCCAGCTGGTTCCACTTGCCATTGTTGAATTTTGTGTCTTGGGGTATGCAGTTGGTGAAATAGAAACATTCCCGCATCGCCACACTATCCCACTTCATATCGCCAGCAGGGACGAGATGCCCACGCGAATAGCCAGAGCCTTTGTAATCAGCATCCTCTGCTTGCGGCCATGGGCAATCAGGATCTTGCACGAATCGGAGTCCTTTGCGAGAATAAGGGCCATCAGTATGATTGGCAGAAAGTTCGTAGGCCAACCAGGTGGGATTCAGGGTAGCATGATTGTATGAAACCGTGTAGGCCTTGTAGGTGACAAGTTGCTCGGCTGGGTTGATGGCCGGGAGCTGGAGGAGGATTTCTGACTTATATCGCGCATGGCGACACGAAACAAAGGAAAACAGGAATCCAATCACGGTCCAGAAAACGATAATCTGCTGTTGTTTCTTATTCATGGAGGATAATGACTTGTCGTTTTGTTTAAGGATACAAAAATACGAAATCAATTAAATTGAAAAACGAAACTGCAAGCTTACAACCAGAAAACATCCCTTTCCATCAACCTATCTTTACAGGGATTGTCTTATAATGTATAAGCAGGAGAAATAAAATAAAACTAGGCAACTATATACAATTAGGCCTTTTTTCATTTGATTTATGGATTTAGCACGGATTCAAGGAACAGAGTGACGCCTTGTTACAAATCGCAATATTCCTTTTGCTTGATTTATCATAGATTCTCAACTGAATTTCCTAATCATTCCAAAATCAGGCTACTAGGACATGACTTGTCCGAGAGGCAAAATAGGATTTTTCCCGTGGGTAAAAGTAAAAGAGTGGATTGGAAAAATTCAGATTTTACCCGTTGGCGGAATTAAAGTAGTGCATATTTAATATGTCCAATCGGTATATTGTTTGTTTTGTTGATGTATTGTAAGACGGTAAATGCACTGATTTTACCGATGATTCTTATGAATAGCCCATCGACATTCTTGGCATAGTTTCGGATGAACAGGAACTGGTCGCAAAGCTGTGAGAAGTTCGTCTCGATGCGTTTGCGCACTTTCCTAAGAATGGCAGGAAAAGGCTTGGCATTCTTCTGGTTGGAGCGCGACGGAGTCTCAAGCCTGATGTTGGCCGTCTCGAACAGGTCGAGCTGCACCTCGGCACTGAGGTATCCCTTGTCGCCGACGACATCGCAGTCGTGGTATTCCAGCTTGATGTCATCCAAGTAGTTTATGTCGTGGACATTGGCCGCTGTGATGTCGTAGGAGTGGAACACGCCGCTTCTGCCAGTTAGGCCGTGCAACTTGTAGCCGTAGTAGTACTTCCCTTGGGACGCACAATAGCCGTAGGAAGGGGCACGGCCGATATCACCCCGACCCATGGTGCAACGCTTGGAACGGGCCGGCTTGCACACCTCAATGGGTTTCGAGTCAATGATGAAGCAGTCCTCTCCACCGTCGATTTCCTCGGCAATCCTCTTGCGAATCTCTTCGCTCAGTCCTGCCGTCAGTTTGCGGCGGTCATTGTACTGCCTCCGTGATATGAGGTTCGGCATCTCGTCCTTGCACGACGAAAGCCTGTGGAACAGATAGTTCTCGCTGTCGATGCCCATCGCTTCGGCCGTAAGGCTC
>JAZQMX010000061.1:0-202999 GCA_045627065.1 Bacteroidales bacterium
TCTTGCTGGCCTCAGACTTTCAAAGAACGCAAAACCTCGCCACGAACCGTGCCCCTCTCCTCCGTTTTGCGGGTGCAAAAGTACTACATTCCCGCAAACCTACAAGCACTTTTTTCGCCTTTTTTTCGATAAATATCGCAAGTCACTGTGCAACAATGAAATAAATTTTCACCAAACGCTAGAACGACGGGAGAAACGCGTCCTCGTAGTGCTCGATGACCGGCGATCCTTCACGAAAAAAGATGGATATGATGTCAAAATAGAGGCGCTTTCACATAGGGTTGAAAAAAAAAATAATGGATGCAGCATGCCGCATCCATTATATATAATAAGGTATAACCTACCCTTTTAAATCTTAGTCAATAATGCGATAGAATGACACGCGACGGTTGACGCCTGATTTAATGTCACCAAAAGCAGTGGTTTTGCCCTTACCGTAGTTGGTAAGACGAGATTCGTCAACACCCAACTTCACAAGTTGATTCTTCACGGCTTCAGCACGGCGCTCAGAAAGTTGTTGGTTGTACTCTTCACTAGCAGTATAGTCGCAGTAACCCACAACGCTAAGACGAAGTTCTGGGTTATCTTCCATCACTTGGGCAACAGCTTCAATTTTTTCCATCTGGCTTGGTGTAATTCCAAAACTATCATTTTCGAAAAGCACCGAGAAAGGAAGTGCGCGGAAAGCAACATTGTCATCAGCGACACCATTGATAGCGGCATCTAATTCATCATTATTGTTGTTTTCTCTAGCGGCTGTTTCTGCATCAGCAAGTTGTTGTTCTAATTCGCCGACACGCTTGTTAAGACGCATTTCTTCTTGTTGGGCTTCATCTAACTCGCCATTGAGTTTGTTAACTCGATTGTTAAGTACATCAATGTCATCTTGATTGTATTTGTTCTCATTAGCAATTCTGTCAAGGTCTTTTTGAGTTGGACCAAAACGATACATCAAACCAACGACAACAGAACCATGAAGATCATGAATGTATTTAAAGCTAGGAACGTCAGCTGTGTTGTCAACAACATATTCGGCATAAATGCTTCCATGTTTACCAAAGTCACAGCTCATACCAAGACCACCTTGTCCCAAAACTGCAAAATCACCATATCTTTCAATACGGAAAAGACTTTCGAAGCCAGCGCCTGCTAATGCATAAATGGAAAATCTTCTTTCTGGATTATAACCCATAATAGCATCGTTGATATTGAACTTAACATCAGCAGTAAGTTTACCATAACGGTCGTACCACCCCGGTGTACCATCTGGAACATTAGTGAAAACGCCCGGAATTGCACCATGCAAACGAACATCCCAAACATGATTGAGTTCCTTTTCGAGAGCGATTCCGAAACCAGCATCGGTAGCATGACGCCAATTAAAGAAGTCACCATTGCCAAATTGTTGGTTGTAGATTGCTTCAGCACCTAATTTCCAATTGCTCCAGAAGCCATAACGTGGATAAGCATTGTCTTGTGCCATGACATTCATGCCAAGCATCACCAATGCAACCACAGCAATTAATTTTTTTTTCTTGTTCATAATGATTAATTTATTACTTGTATTTATTCCTAATTTAATCTAAATTATTGATTTCTTTTATATTAAAAAGCACCCTCAAAAAGTCGTGCAAATATAGTGTTTATTTCAATAAAAATACAACTTATTTATACAAATCTTCAGGAGTGCTGTTATCCCAGCTAGGGCGCTTTGCTGATTTATTGACATATAATTCATCAATCTGGAGCTGCTCCTTATCCATAACATAGTGTTTGCAGAACCATTTGAGTTCATCAATGGTGGCAGGACAAAGGGCAGCAACACTATGTCCATAATCCTCGTATCGACGAACATAATATGGGAAGTCAAGCTTTTCGAAACGAGCCACCAACTTGTTTGTGCCGAACATCCCCACATTAAACAGCTTTAGCTGATTGTAATTAACCAATTTATCTGCCGTGCCATGCATAAACATCGTTGGCGCAGGCTTATGATTTCGGTATTGCACCTTCCCTTCATGCGAGAAAATAGCACCCGCATACGGCACTACACCTGCAACCTGAAAATCGCAAGGGAGAATGTTTGAATTAAGGAACCCATTGCACATAGCATAATCGGTTTGAAGGACGGTGATAGCTCCAGCACTCGACCCTACCATTACAATCAAATCGCGATTTATTTTCATTTCCGGATTATCAATGATATAGGCCAATGCCGAAATGGCATCCTCAGCAGCCATATATATGGCATCTTCCACCGGTTTGTAGTTCGTAATACCCAGATTTTTGGCTCCGACAAGACCAAGACGATAGTCGATAGCAACCACCATGAAACCTTCATCAACTAACTTCGAAAAATAGTTCTTCTCAAATTCGCCATTTCTTTGTCCCTCCATAAAACCGCCTCCAAAGACGTAGAAAATGCAAATGGTGCTGTCGTTAATATTGCAGGGTTCGTAATAATCCAAAAACAATTGTTTCCCGTCCTTTTCCGCATATTGGAAAGTAGTCATCGTTTGGCCGAAACCGCAAAATGAGGATAGAAGAAGGACTAATGCTAACGATAATTTTCTCATATATGTTGATTTTTATAGTATTCTCTCAAAAATTCAGGTAATTGTCGCAAAGCAGCTTGTTCGCGCCACTGTTTCTTGACCTCTTGCGCTGGCACACCAAACACCGCCTTACCAGGCTCGATGGACTTATCGACAGCTGAAGTTGCCAAAACAACGGCACCTTCACCGATGACGAGGTCTTTATTGACACAAACACGTCCCCAAAGAATGACATCGTCTTCGATGCGGGTCACACCAGCAATGGCAGCATGACTTCCAATAAGGCAATTCCTACCGATATAGCTATCATGGCCCACCTGGCAATGGTTGTCAAGTTTGGTACCACTATTAATAATGGTATCGGATGTAACGCCTTTGTCAATGGAACAAAGCGCACCAATCTCGACATCATTGCCGATAACGACACGACCAAACGACTCAAATTTTTTGTAGCCATCGTTACGGCGCTGAAAATAATAACCATCAGCTCCTATCACGCTGCCCGAATGGATGACGACATTGTCACCAATCACGCAATGGTCGTAGATAGTGACATTAGGATGGATGATGCAGTTCTTCCCTATCACGGTATGATGTCCAACGAAAGCACCTGGCATAATGAGTGTTCCCTCTCCTATTGCTGCACTTGGGCTGACAGGCTGATCTTGAGGTTCAAAAGGACGGAAATGTCGCATGATGCGGATGAAGGCATCAAATGGGTCGTCGTGCAGGAGCAGGGTCTTCCCTTCTGGGCAATCCACTTCCTTATTGATCAGCACCACCGAAGCCGCCGAGTTCAAGGCCTTAGCATAATATTTCGGATGGTCAACAAAAGTGATGTCGCCAAATTCAACTTTATGGATTTCATTTAGCCCCGTAACTGGAAAGTCTGGATTGCCAACAATCGAGGCACCAACCAATTCGGCAATTTTTCTTAAAGGTGTTTGTTCTATTTTCATTTTCTGATAATGATCGAATAAAAATGCAAAAATAGGAAATGTTTTTCAGGTTCAGCGAAAAAACAAATAAGTAATAGCACGAAAAAAGGAGTCACGAATCATCGTAACTCCTCTTTCAGTGTCGGGGCAAAAGGATTCGAACCTTCGACCCCCTGCTCCCAAAGCAGGTGCGCTAGCCGGACTGCGCCATACCCCGAAGTCTATTTGACCTTGGCGGAGAAGGGGGGATTCGAACCCCCGGTACCCCTTGCGGAGTACGACAGTTTAGCAAACTGTTGGTTTCAGCCACTCACCCACCTCTCCAAGGTGCTTCGTTCTGAATGCGGGTGCAAAAGTACAGTTTTTTTCATTACCTCCAAACTTTTTCTTTATTATTTTTTATCACACAACTGTACTAACTGAAAATCAGACAAATAAAAAAGAGGAGAACATGCATTCTCCCCTTCCCTATTTGCTATCAGCATAAGATTATGCCTCAGTCTTGTCAACGATAATGGCTTCTGGAGCATTTCTCATCACCGAAGCGACACCATTATTCATGTTGGTTTCGTTGGCATACATTTGGCTCGAGCCAATGATTTGACCATTGGTAGCCTTCAAGTTGAAGTATGGCTTGCCGTTAGAAGCGACCTTCTTGTCGAAACGTGCCTCTGTGGCGGCGTTCTTTCTGACTGATTCAATGCCGTTCATGCAAGCGGCTTTAGTGGTATAACCTTCGCTAGTGAGGATGACTTGGCCGTTGGTAGCCAACAGATTGAACTGAAATTCACCGTTCTTTCTGGTTGTAATGACAAATTTTCCCATTTTTTACAATATTTAGAGTTGTTTAGGGTGCAAATATACAATTTTCAACACAAACACCAATAAAAAGGTAAAAATTATTGCAAACGAGCCACTAAAGCGTCGCGATAGCTGGCACCAACAGGTATCTTGTCGCCTGCCACGGTAACATCCGATTTGTCAAGATCCTGAATGTGGCGGAACGAAACGATGAACGACTTGTGCACTCGTACAAACAAGTCGCTAGGCAAGATGGACTCCAAGTCTTTCAAGGCATACAAGGCCGTGATGCGACGTTGCGTCGTGTGGAAAGTCACATATTCATGCTGTCCCTCAATGTAAAGCAAATCATCATAGTTGATTTTATAAAGCTTGTAATCAGCTTTAACTGTGATGAAATCGTTAGTATGTGTAATAGTATCGGGAAGGGCTTCCGTAGCAACTTCTTCTTTTGGTTTGTTGTGTCCCATGGCTTTTCCGACAGCTTGGAAAAAGCGCGGGAAATCGAAAGGCTTGAGCAAGTAGTCGGTAACACCTAAGTCGAAGGCATCAACAGCGTATTCAGAATAAGCCGTCGTGAAAATAATAGCAGGCTTGTGACCTAAAGAACGGACAAAATCAAGTCCGGTAATGTCGGGCATTTGGATATCCAAAAAAAGAATATCAACCTTGTTGTTTTTCATCGCATTCATGGCCTCGATGGCATTCGAACACGATGCCACAAGATTCAGGCTTTCAACTTTCGAGACATAATCTTGCAAAAGCTTTCGGGCAAGGAATTCGTCATCGACGACAACTACATTATATTTCTCATTCATAGCTTTATCGTAACTTTATATTTGTCAGTACTTTGTTCAATATCAAACACATAATCGTTTCCATAATGCAAATTAAGACGTTGAAGCACATTCTTTTGCCCTATCCCAGATTGTTTTTCAGCACTTTTTGTAACGGACGTATTCAACACCGAATTTTCAGCCACGAAACAAAACGACTTGCCTTTTTGGGTAATAGACAAATGCACATAACCATCGGTAGAAGCATCAAGGCGGCTGTATTTGAAACTATTTTCAACGATGGGCTGCAATAGCATTGGAGCGATCATAAACCCTTCGCTTTCAATATCTTTTTCAAGCACGACATCCCGATCGTTGCCAAAACGCATCAATTGGAAATCGACAAAGTTTTCGATATACTTCACCTCTTTGCTCAGCGGGATGACATCGGCCTGACAATCGACCAACACATAACGGAGCATCTCAGAAAGTTTTAGTACACCATCAGCGGCATTGTCATCACGCATATATACCATCGAGTAGATATTGTTCAACGCATTGAAAAGGAAATGCGGATTGATTTGCGACTTCAAATAGCGCAATTCCATATCGAGTTTCTCGCTCTTCAACTTGTCAGCGATAATCTTATCTTCGTTTTCCTTTCGTTGGTAATAGAACGCCACAGCGACGACGACGGCTGTAACGAACCACAACAACCTAATAATGAACACTAAAAGTGCGTATGGGAATGCATTGTAAGTCTCTGCTATGGGTCGTTGGTCAAAGAAATGAAGCAACAAAAGTTCGACCCAAAGCGATGCATACGACCAAAAGCACACCACCACTGAGGTCAACAACACGAACAGCACAATGCGTTGATTCTTCAAATACCTAGGGATCAATGCCTTATTAACAACTTCAACCAAAAGAATGACCAATCCCAAAAAAGCCGATGATGAAATAAAACGAAGCAGATAGTTGTTGTTGGGATGGGTAGCAAAGAAGATCACAAAAAGCAAAGCCCAAGTAACGCCGTGTTTGTGAAAGCGTTCGATGAAATCCAGATTCGCGTTGGGCAAGGTCCTTTTCATAGGCTCAATTTGTTTCGCAAAGATAGAATGAATCGTGCAAAAAGCGAACGATATTCAACAAAAATGGCAAAAATGTCAAGGAATCATTTCCAGAATCGCAACACCGCGATTTCACCCAGCAAAGCCAACAAGGCGATGAGGACAAACCATTTCCACATTGACGACTGGTGTGCCATGGCATCAACCAAATCATCGGTGGCAAAATCGGCGATGTCCATAACGGCAATCACATCAAAACCCGAATCACGGAAAGTCCGTTCCACTTCATTGCGCGACACGAACACCATCGAGGACTCCACACGGCTGTCATTCCACGCCAAAGTACGATTGACAGTATCGTTAACCATTAATTCGCCAAATCCCGCTACTGGTAAATCATCATTCAAATACAAGAAAGTATTTTGGTTACGTTGTTCCGCTGCCGGTCTGATTACGTATGATTGGTCCTCTGAACGTAAGGCGAACGAATGGTCACCTCCCATTGACAAATCATTGATGGTTATATACTTATCAAATCCAATAGTATATGAAACTTGCCCGACTTGTGCACCCACCAAAGCCATTTTGAGCATTAAAGGAACAAAAAGCGAATTGGACGACAAATCGCTCCACGAATCACTCAATGCGGTTGAAAACACGAAAACGTTACCCTTACCTTGCGGGGCATATAGCAGTAATGGATCGCCATTTTGAAGGCTCAATAAGGAAGTCGATAATCCATTTGATTTCATTGGAACGTGCTGCAATGCAGTAGGCAGTTCTGCGAATTCGGGCATATCAACCAACATATCGGAGAAGAAACCATGTTGAACTGCCACACCTTCAACTTTGGTAGGATTAGCATCGATATCGACAGATGTTAAACCTGCCATATTATATAATAAGGTGTTTTGCTTCGGTTCGGTGGTATTGGGGAAAATCACCAAACTTGCACCTTCTGCCGCATAGACCATAAGTGTTTGCTGCAAGGTTTCATTTAGGGCTGCCGTTTCGTTGACAATGATAAGTTGCGCTTTGGACAATACGCCCAAATCGAACCGCGAAGGATCCATCAAAACATAACTAAACTGCTCGTCATCCGCAAAAAGGAGCTCGCAATCAGTGGCTCCCGTTCCAAGTTCAACAACATTCATACATGGTTTCACGTTCAGCACGAAGCGATACTCATCGTCAAAAGTAATTGGATAATCCATCAGTGACACCGAGCATCTCTGTTCACCACCTTGTTCCACAACAAATTGCAATTCCAAATCTGAAAAACTGCCTTTTTCGACATCCACGGTAGCCGATGCAGCCAGACTGCCATTCATGGTAAAACTAATTGGCAAGCCTTTCACTTCCTTATCACCTTCATTCACCACCTTGACATTCAATGTATTGGGCAGTCCGACTTGCAAAATCGGCGAAGATAACCACACAGTATCCACATAAAGATTCGATGTGTATTCCGGAATCATTGGTACGACTAGCAGCTGTATTGTAGAATCCGGATTCGTTGACGACAAGTCGAAAGTATTTTTCTGAAAATCAGAATAAACAAAAATCGTAGCTGATGCAAAGCCATGTTGTTTGCGCAACATCGAAAAACGATCGATCACATCGCCCATCGCCACTGGCGTGCCTTCCTGATTCATGCGGTCAAGTTGGTCAATCATCTCCTCCTGATTCATCGGAAATTCGTTTTGCACCTCAAAATTATTGGTCATCAGCACGAAACGGCTCGAAGGATTCAGTTTCCGCACCAAATCGCGCGCCGACTGACGCGCATCTTCCAACAAGGTAGTGCGTTCAGATTGACATTTCATGCTCATAGAATTGTCCAAATAAACGCCGACCAAACTATTGTCGGAATCTGTATTTAGATGTTTTTCTGGACGATAAGGGAAAGCGAATGCCAAAACCAAGGCGATGACGAAAAGGCAACGCAGGCAGAGGGTCACAAAGTATTTCAGTTTTCGTGTCTTAGCGTTTCCTTGCTGAATACTGCGCAACACAGCCGTATTGCTGAAATACACTTGCTTATGCTTACGGAAATTGAAAAGGTGGACGGCTATCGGAATCAAAACCGCCAACAAGCCCCATAACATCGATGGATAGAGAAATTGCATCAGTTGTATTTGTTACGTGAGAACGTCCAGCAGGCATCCTTTTGGTTGTTGAACTTCAGCGGGAGGCCGATACCGATGCAGAATTCGAGGCCACGAGGCAAGCGCGAGCCAGTAATGTTGTAGGCATTAACGTTCAGAGGTGTTGACGTTTCGTCGTGTTCCATAGTGGAATATGAGTCAACGACGCCTTGGTGGTAAGTCGCTTCCAACTTCAGAGCCAAGCCAAAGCTGCCGAAATCGATTTCGCTTCGTATACCCAAGCCCACAAACACACCAGCATGCAAGGGTGCCATGTTGGCGCTTCCAATAGCAATAGTCTCATCTAAAGCGATTGGAGCTGTCCTGTCGAGATGGATTTCGCCACCCAACAGATAGCCCGCTTCAAGACCTACTACAGCATAAGGTTGAAAGGCATTGACCACGCGGAGACGGAACGCAAGCGGAAGACGCAAATCGACATATTGAGAGGCAACATGATAATTGACTTGTGAGCCGGAATGGTGTTCGTAGCTCGTCGACATGCCACGTTGCACAAACATTGCTTCAGGCGACAACATCATGAACTCGCCCAAGGGGATGTCAACATATAAGCCTCCGATAGGCTTGAAAGAAAAATCCTGAGGAAGATCAGCCAAGTTACCATCAGTATAAAGCATTCTCGGGACGTTCAAGCCGCCTTTAACGCCTATAGCGACCGTATTGTCCAAACTGTTACTTTTCATCTGTGCCTGACCCAATGTGACCAAGCAGAAGACTGTCATCAAAATAATAATTGTCTTTTTCATTGTCTATTTCCTCCCTCACCAATCAAATCTTTCTGCTAAGTTGTCGCCATCCTTATAAATGAAATAGGTGCCTGGGCTATATAACTCAAAGCCTTCTGCATCAGCTTGCATATCGAGGACAATGGTGGCATACCTGAAATTCTTAAGGCCTTCATTGGTCACCTCGCCTTTCATGACGATGCCTCGCGAAAGGCTGATGTGATATTCTTGTTCCTGCATCGTCACATCATAGTTCTTGTCTTCGATGAAATAGACGGTGAACGAAGCATCGTGTCCCATGACGAAGACTGTATCGGTAAGCGTTTCAGTGGCTTCGTTCAGGTCAAGGCCAACCACCCCATTATGTTGGTCTGCAAAACGGATATATGCATTAGGTTCAGGAATATTGACTGGCCATGCAGCATAATTGGAGGCGACACGGACACGTGAAGCAATCACATATTCGCCTTCAACACAAGGCGGGACTGCACCTTCAGGAATAGTTCCAAACCTATCCATGAATTCGACCTTCAACGAATCAGGAATTACGCTGAGGATATTGTCGATATAATTTTCTTCTCCTACCAAGATAAGGGTATTGTCATCGTTTTTTGTGCACGACACAAAGCCTAGCAAAGCGCATATTATAGCGCAACTTATCCATAATTTCAGATACTTCATTTTCATAAGTGGTGCAAAATTACAAATTATCGGTCACACACTGCTATTCTTTTCACAGCCTTGCCATATTCGGTAGTGATTTCGATCATATACATGGCCGGACTGAGACCTCCAAGATTGATTACGATGTGATCGTCGTTCACCTCTCTCCTTTCAATCACCTGTCCCAGCATATCAACTACACGGACCACCTCCATGCCTTCGGCTTCAACGGTCACCAAGCCCTTGGTCGGGTTAGGATAGACCTCAGCCTTCACGGAGTTATATTCCTCAACGCCGTAATACTGGGCATTGATGAAAATAGAACGTGTGTTTTCGCCACAACTGGTCGTGATAAAGCTTGCCGATAAGATTCCAGTGCCTGACACAGGAACATAAATGGAACAGTTCACATCTTGGGCATCCACGATCATCCAGTCCGGATTGGAGAGAGTCCATTGGCAATGACCAGCGACGACATCGGCAGTATCTATGGCGTAGTGGTAGATGCCTGGGATGAGATTGGTAGCTGCATACACGTTCGACTGACCTTGAATCATGTTAGAATTCATCGAATTCCTCACATTATAATGAATGACAAATATGGTGTCGGCACAGCCCTGCTCGGTGAACACCGTGTCGTTGATGACGAAGTCGTCATAATACCACAAACCATTGAACTGGACGGAGTCGCAGGCGGTATGCGTCGAGCTTTCCATCACCGGGTCGCTTTCCAGAGTGAAGTGCATAGTCACGATACTGTCGCAGCCTTGCAAACTCGGGAATGTAGATTGATAGTCACCGCTATGATCGCAGTAGATTTCGTTCCAAGTGATAGGCAAGCAAGAAATCTGATCGAAATTGGTCATAATGGCGTCGCCCAAGCTGAAGTGCATGGTGACGATGCTGTCGCAGCCTTGCTGGCTCATATAAGTGTGCTCATAGTCACCATTATGGTCACAGTATTGTCCGTTCCAGGTGATGGGCTGACAAGAGACATAGTCAAAGTCGGTCGTAATAGCGTCGCCCAAGCTGAAGTGCATGGTGACGATGCTGTCGCAGCCTTGCTGGCTCATATAGGTGTGCTCATAGTCACCATCATGGTCACAGTAGTATTCGTTCCACGTAATAGGTTGGCATGAGGTAAGGTCAAACTCCGACGTCAAGGCTTCGCTAAAGACGAGATGCATGGTGACGATGCTGTCGCATCCAGTATGTGCGGTCAATGTTTGTTCGTAGTCGCCATCCTCGTAATAGGTGATGCCGTTCCAGACGAAAGGTTGGCAGGTCTGTTGGTCGAAGTCACTATAGACAGCTTGGTTGACGGTGAGATGCAGCGTCACGATACTGTCGCAGCCCATCTGATTGGTGAAGACCTGCTCGTAATCGCCCGATTGGTTATATGACTCAAGGCCCCAAGTGTAGGAATAGCACGACTCGTCGGTAAACTCGGTCTCATCGGTCTGGGCAATGGTGAGGTGCAAAGTGAAGAGGCTGTCGCAGCCACTTGGGTTTTCAATCCAATGGGTGTAGTCACCCGACTGGTCATATACCGTTCCAAACCATTCATAGTTGTTGCAGCCGATCACGCTTTCTTCATGCTCAAACTGGTCGCCTATGGTGAGGTGCATAATGAGTACGCTGTCGCAACCTTGGTAATTACCGAGGACGTGGTAATAGTCGCCACCTTCGGTATAGGTCTCGCCATACCATTCATAAGATTCGCAAGCAGTGATATTAAATTCATATTCCGAGCTATGGTTGATGGTGAGTGGCAATATCTCGGTATATGGGCAACCTGTCGGGCCTTCGTCAAGATGATACTCCTTATAGCCGGATGTGGTATAAGTCACGCCATGCCATTCGTATTCGTCGCATTCCGAGACGGGTGCCAGGGTGTCAATCACGCTATGGTTGATGGTAACGAAGATGCGTTCCAGACGCGAGCAGCCATCAGGGTTGGTAGTCATTTGAGTATACGAACCGGTCTCGGTGATGGTCTGTCCGTTCCACAGGTAGGAGTCGCACTCAGTGACAGGTTGGTAATCAAGGGTATCGCTGTGGGTAATAGTCAACGGTAATGTGATGACGTGAGGACAACCCCATTGGTTGACAGTGTCATATTGTATGTTACCGCTGGTGGTGTAGGTCACACCGTGCCAAACGAACTCGTCGCAAACGGTAATGGGTTCAAGGGTCTGTGTGGTTGACTGATGAATGGTGAGTGGCAGATAGTCGGTATGGAGACAACCCCACTGGTTGGTCGACTCGTGGGAATAAGTGCCCGACTGTGTGTAGGTGTTACCATACCATGTATATGAGTCACAAGCTTCGACCGATTCAAGAGTGTTTTCCGTCTCGTGGTTGATGGTTAAGTCGAGCACGAAAGTGCTGTCGCATGAGCCAGGAGCACCTTGGATAACGATGGAGTCGATTTCGCTGGCGGTATAGTGATGGTTATTACGTGGCCAGGTGTATTCCTCGCATTCAGTCACGTATTCGACAGACCTAAAATCGGTGCTAATGGTCAGGTGAAGGATTTCCAAACGGCTGCATCCGAACTGATTGGTGGTAGTATGGAACTTGTCACCACCAGTTGTATAGGTTTGTCCATTCCAAGTATACGACTCGCAAGCCGATACGGCAAGCTCAGTAGTGTCGCCATAATGGATGGTCAATGGGAGGTGTTCGGTGAGGGTGCAACCCCACTGATCGGTTGTAACATGGTCGTATATACCCGTCTGTGTATAAGTAGTGCCATACCATGTGAAGTGATCGCAAGCTACCTCTTCAGGAAGGGTCTGCTCCGTAGGATGATGGATGGTGAGGTTAAGTACCAAAAGACTGTCGCATCCATTCGGGTTAGGCTTAACATATTGATATTGACCGGTTTGCGTATAGTTTTGACCAGTTAAGGACCAAGTGTACGACTCGCAAGCATGCTGGTTGATGATGCGCTGTGGGCGTTCGTTCACAGTGATGTGAACCGTGCCGTATTCCACAATATCCGGAATATTGTTTATTTTGAAAGTGAGTTTGTATTGGAAGCTATCCGTTCCATGGAAACCCGTGTTAGGAGAATAGGTCCACGTAGTACCATTAAAATACTCCAGCGAACCATGGCTAGGCAAAGATTCGATGCCAAAATCCACATCAGGGCGTATGCTTGAAGGCGAAGTGATGTCGTTTGCAAAAGGATCGAATTGTACCGATTCCTCGAAGCAGCAAGTTATGTAGTCATCGACAGCGGTCACAACATTGGTGTATTTGTAGTCGAACACAATATCGTCCAAGCCGAAATCATCGCCCAAGTTGGAGGGCATATTGCACACGTCGTAGATGACGATGGTAGCCTGAGTCTGGTTGCCGCTATACCAACGGTAGGTAGGGAACTGTGTCCAGCAACCTTGCCCGTTGACAAAGGTGGGAACAAAGTCGCTGCCGACTTGGGCATCGTTTATCTTGGCGCGGAGTTTGGTCCTGAAGTTTCCAATATTACCACCGCCGTTGGTGAGGTGGGTAGCCCAAAAAGAAAAATCATAATAGGAATGGGGTTGCACCGTGACGGTCTGACTCCAAACCCTATAGCCAGAATGGCTAAAGCCATCACCATTGGCTGCGAAATACTTTCCGGTACCTGAAGTATGGTCCGTAAGATTGAAAAAGTCGTTGTGGTAGGTGTGGGCATTCTCACTGACGATATAAACACCCGCATTCTGAAGGTTATAGCTAGAGGAATAATACCTATAATCGGTCGTAAAACCCGTGTTGCCTGCAGTAAAATCACCATTTGTGAGGATATTTTGTGCATTCACCACAAGTGCCGAAGCACAAGCAAACAACATTAACAAGCTGATCTTAAATTGCTTGAGACATCTATTCATTGTCTTTTCTATTTTAAATAAAACACAAATAATGTATACCGCAAAAAAAGTGCCAAAGATAAGCCTCAGTACATCAAATCGATTTGTTTCACCATGCGGCTGTGTTGTGTGATGACTTCCACGACATAAAGCGACGATGGCAGTCCTTCAAGGTTGATAACGGAACGAGAGGCCTTAATATTGTCTCGTTGCAGGCAGACTTGTCCTAATAGGTTATAAACCTTCAAAGTCTCGATATCGGAGTCTGCCTCGATGGTCATCTGCCCATGAGTAGGATTAGGATAGAGCATCACCTCCCCCACTTCATGCTCATCATTACCATAGAACGAGCAGACGAGCCAATATTCTATCTCGATGCCATCTGTTGAGCATCCATTGAAGGCCTTCGCTTTAAGGTGTACAATGGATGGATAGTACTCTAGCACATACAATTGGCAGTCCTTGCCGTTGTTAGTAGTGTCAAGTACCCAGTTCACCGGTTCTTCAATATACCAACTGATGCTGTCCCATTCATATCTATGTTTATGGTCGTAGATATGGAAATCGTAGGAATTGACCTGAAACTCGGTAGCGGGTATCACCCAGTGGGGTGTGATGGAATCTGACGGATAGATCTCCATATCGTCGAGCAGTTCGTTCACCGTCAGATGGAGCTGCACCACCGAGTCGCAGCCATATTGGGTATATAGCGTGTAAGGATATATTCCTGACTCGCGAATGGTGTCGTTCATGAAGCAGAAATAATCGCAGATAACGGCCGATGAGTCGATGGCGGTAGCATCAACATATTCGGGATGGTGGACAAACTGGAGGTGGTAGATGGAGTCGCAGCCATTCTGTGCACTACCGGGATTGGTCCAATCGACATGATCATCGCCGAAAGTCATCCCATGCCACTCATTACCATCATCACCGCAGAGTTCTATCACGGACCAGACCTCGAAATTGGGCAAGATGTGAATGGCCACACTAGCTGTTGACTGGCGCGTGCCGCAATAGATGGTATAGTTGAAATGGTCCTCACCAGCAAAGCCAGCCTCGGGCGTGTAGTGCCATGTAGTGTGGTTCAGCGTGCCATGTTGCGGGTCTTCGACGTCCCACGAGAGATCAGTGCAATTACCAGGCAAGTCATTGTCGAGGCAATCGAAGGTCATTTCTTGTCCGAAGCAAAGAGTGTAATCGTCGTCGATGGCCATGAGTTCGGCAGCGGGAACCACGACCACGATAACTTCCTTGCTATTCTCACAGGTGAGGTCGCCAAAAGTTTTATATCCCGTCAAGGTATAAGTTGTGGTGACATCGGGGCTTGCCGTGGGGTTTCCGATTTGCGGGTCGCTAAGTCCAGTCGTAGGCCACCATTCGTATCGGTTGGCACCAGATGCCACAAGCTGCACCGGCTCGCCGCCTTCGGTATAATAATAAGTATCTTGTGTGGTCTGTAGGTCAACTTCATGCACCTCGATATCGATGAAGTCATACACCGAGTCAGCCACACAGCCTGTGGCATCGCTGCCACTGATGTAATAGCGACCCGTATTCTGAGACGTCACATCATGTAGGACGAAAGGTGGTTGGTTCATAGTGATGCCCGAAGGACCAAAAAGGTGAACCGCATTAACGAAGTCGGACTGGAAATTGAAGGTGATATCATCGCCTGCGCAGTGTTCCAAACCCGTTTCATCCTTGTCGATTTCGATCTTCGAGAACGATTGGTAATCGGAAAAGAAACCATAGGTGCATGTGCCATCACTAGTAATGAAAACACCCAAGTGGAAATAGCCATTGCCAGCGCGGTTTTCGAGGTTCATAAGACGTTCCACGGCGATAACGTTACTCAAATCCTTCAGACAATAGGAATATTCAGGGTTGGAGGGCACTGGCGTGAAATCGGAGGCGGTCAGCACATCGGAGTCGCCATTGACGAAGAAACCGTCAATCTTGTCGGTCTTCACAACGATGGTGACAAACATCTGGCTATAGGAATCAAGTCGAGGTCTGTAGCACGAAGTCTCCATCGAGCCGGTACAGTGCACGTGGGGCAATACCGTTCCGCCCATCTCGCCCGAGCTGTTGACGGTAAGCTGAAACACCGCAATAGGCTTATCAGCACTAATATGTTCCACTGGGTTACGGATAATATGGTCCATCTCCTCCCCTACGTTCAGTGTGCCAACAGCGATGCCGTTGATGCTGATTGTCGTTTCATCTTCTGTTGGGAAGCAATAGAAATATTCCGTTCCTGTACCACTTTTGATGGCGAAATATTCCGTTCCCATCATGCTGATTGGCACCAGCTGGTCGCCAACCAAATCGTAGTGTCCGTTCAGATTCACCGAGTCGTCGGAAGTGTTGACTGCGATGGGCTTGGTGGCGATGATACGTGTGTTGCGCAGATGGGCGTCGGGGGAATTGCCGTTGGCCTCAACGGCATACGACTGGCCTTTCTGCAAGGTGACGTGCACTTCTTGATGCGGAGCAATGCCTCCCTTCAGCGCCACCGATGGGATGATGATGATTTCGGTATTGTCTTCTGTAGCCACCATCTCGGCTCGGCTGCAAGTCGTAGTGAAATAGTTACCGTAGGTGAATTGCGTTGGCACCAAAAACTCATAACCCAAGGCATTGGAACCCTTCAACGAATAGATTTCGCTGTTGTTATTGTTCGACTCGTAATAGACTGAGACCGGTGCATCGGAAGTGATATGAAAACCGAAGTTGAGGACTTCATTGTAAGGCCGCGTCTCAACGATATTGATGATGTTAGAAACGTCATACAGCTGATAGGAATGGGCTGGCACTTCAATAGTGTGAGGTTGAAAACCGAGCGGATTGGCTGGTTGCGAAAACGTCACCGTGGCGCTTTGGTCGAAGGTGGTCACACAGAAACGTACAGGTACTTGCTCATGTTGTGCTTCCAAGTCAGGAGCGGCAAACCAAAAATCGGTATCGATTTGCGCATTAAGCAAAAGATTAGAGAAAAGCAGCAGTAACAGGAACAAATACGACTTGTTCATAACACATTATCAGTTAAATACAGTAATTTTCTTATAAACATTCCCGGCTTCGCTCTTGATAACAAGAAGATACATTCCACTCGTACGACATGGCAGACTGTATGACATCGTTGCAAAAGTGCCATCCAACTGGGTTTCAAGTTCGTCCAACAAAACGCCTTGCATATCAAGCACTTTGACGTACGTCTTTCCTTGCATTCCGGCAAATCGCAAAGTCATTTGGCCGCTATTAGGATTGGGGAATACCTCAACGTGAGCAGTATTGGCTTGCATATCATCAACGTCATAGAATGAACTCACTAACCAAAACTTCTTTTCCACGCCATCAATCGGAGAGCATGAATTAATGACATTGGCCGTGAGCCAAACGGTATCACTAACAGATTCAAGCACATAAACCTTACAACACTTACCCTTATCGCCAAAGGTCTCAATGCGCCAATTCGACTTGTCCAACGACCAAACCACGGTATCCCATTCAGCCGTTCCCGATTCCCAAATTTTGTAATCATAGTCGTTGACCTGAAATTCAGTAGCCGGAATCACCCAATGGGGCGCCAAAAGATCAGGATTATTCGGAAAAATATCTGAAGGTTGTGGAGAATATTCAAAGTCAACATGCAGATGTACAATGCTGTCGCAGCCGACGTTGTTTTGGTAGACTCTCTGATAATCACCTGATTGCGTCAACACAAGGGTCTGCTCGCCTTCAAACTCCTTCCCTTTTGGATCCCAATGATACTGGTCGCAAATGTTATCAGGTTCTTCGAGATTCACATTATAGAAAATCTCATCATAGTCGGCAATATCAACATGCACACGAACGATACTGTCGCAACCCAATGTCGTCGTTCCTGGATAGGTATAGTTTCCTGATTCGGTAATCAATTGTCCGCCAAAATAATAGGTACTCCCACCACAAATCTTGACATCAGGAAGGCTGAATTCGTAAGCCTCGTTTTGGAAGAGGGTCAAACTCGTAACGCTATCGCAGCCAAATTCGGTGTGTGCCTCGTGGATATAGATTCCTGGTTCATGAAGGTAACCGAAGCCATAAAAATAAATCGAATCATTGCTGCAAATGGTGTGCTGGCGTTCCACATAAACTGTAGGATGCACCGTGACGCTGACGCTCACCGTTTGGGAGGAATAGCCATCGCTGACCGTGCACGAATAGGTTGTGGTGCCCAAAGGAGGCGTGGCGACAGGTTCTTGTATGCTTGCATCGCTCAAGGTGGAGGCAGGCGACCAGCTGTAGGTATAATTTCCCGAGCCACCAACCGGACGTGCATGCAACGTGGTTGATTCGCCTTGGCAGAGGTCATTATCATCAGCCGTGGCGGTGGCTGTCATCGATGAGCCTTCGATGGCCACGACAACGGTTTCGCTATCTTGGCACCCACCTTGTTCGTTGGTGACGGTGACGGTGAACGTAGTCGACTCAAACAAAGGTACGGTAACTGTGGTGGCTGCATTGGGGTTAACGACCTTGTCAGCAGGGGTCCATTGATAGCTGAAAGTGCCTGTCGCATTAGGATTAGCCGTCAAAGTGACGGTTCCTCCATAAATAGCCACATTAGGTTCAGCAGTGATAGTGGGATTGGGGGTGGCAAAGACTTGCACATGGACGGTAGCTGTCGAGTTCTGTCCGTTGCAGCTGATACGATAGCTGAACGAGTCGTTGCCCGAAAAGTCAGCTTGAGGGGTATAACGGACCTCATCATTCATCAGCGCAGCAGTCCCGTGGGCTGGACTCTGTGAAATGGTGAGTGTAGGCGAATTGCAGCCCTGAATCAGATGGTCATTAGAAAGAACATTAATATCGACCGGATTCCCTTGGCAAGTGCTTGCGTTGTCGTCGGAAGCGGCCAGTACATCGACAGTGATGGTGCAGTGGGCCTCGCTGTCGTATTCGAGTTCACAGAAGGATATGTCGTCCAAGCCAAAATCGTTGCCGCTGCCGTTGGTGTTTTGGTTCAAGATAGTGATAGATGCAGAAGTGTTCGTGCCGCTGTACCAAATCTGGTAGAACTGTTGCCAAACATTTGTGCTCGCGGGAGCAGTAAACACATCGCCAAGCTGTTGTCCATTGATACTGAACTGCAAGCGGGCTTCGTTGCCCACGTGAAGCGTGCAAACCCAAGTCGAGAAAGCGTAATAGGTGTTGGGGCTCACGGTAATTTGCTCAGTCCAAACATTGGTACCAGGATTGGTGGCACCATTGATAATCATAAAGTTGCCCGATCCGCCATGGCCATGACCCACAAAATCGCTGTGATGAAGACTGGCATCGGTATCTACATAATAAGTTCCCTCTCCAAACAAATCAGTGTTATATTGGTAGGAAGAAGTGAAGCCGACGTTACCTTGGTCGAAATTGCCATTCACCACTTTGTCGGGTCCTGGCTCGTAACCCGTGCAAGTATATGTCGTGGTCACCGTTGGCGAGGCAATCGTTACTGGACCAATCGTGGTCGATAGCGCCGTAGCAGGAGACCAAAGGTAGAATGTAGCTCCCGTTGCCGTCAGTGTGACTGACTCGCCAGGCAATATCGTAGCATTGGTTGGTATAATGCTGACGCTTCGCATCTGTGCTGGAGCCACAAAGCAAGCCCATAGCAAACCAACCAATAAGAAGTATTTTTTAGCCATGATTCGTAATTTTGGGCAAATATAAAGTATTTTTTAACCCATTGGCCAAAAAATCACTGAATTGCTTTCCCATTAAGAATAGCAGACTGCAAATTCTCGCCCTTGTAAATCAATTTCAGCGAGAAGAAAGGCACCTTTTCGTCGATTAAGCGCAGAAAAATCTTGTCGCCTTCCCACATGGTGAGTTCCAAAAGGTGTTGTTTTTCAATCCATTCCAAGTCACCCTCGTCGCAAACAATCTGTTCGCCTTCCCATTCATTGCAGACGAAAATGTGCATCTGTTCGGCAGGCCAAATATCGGAAACAAAAGTCACGATGCCGCAATAGCGCCATGAGATGACTATGAAGCCCGTCTCTTCGCGAACTTCGCGCAGCATGCAGTCTTCGGGGCTTTCGCCTTCCTCGAACTTCCCCCCTACCCCAATCCACTTGTCGTGGTTCTCATCGTTTTCCTTTTTCGTGCGGTGCAGCATGAGGTATTGGCTGCCGCGTTCAAGATAACATTGCGTGGTCTGTTTCATTTCTTCCAATTGACGCTGCAAAGTTAGGTGGTGGTGAGCAAATTGTCAAGATTTTTTGGAAACAAATCTCAAACAAATAAGGACGCAGCAATTTCCAAGAAAGCTTATCGTCAGCAAATTATCTGGGCTTCGCCCCCACATGCGCTTTGCGTCGTTGCGAGGCACGAAGCAATCCAGACAACCAGTTAGTCTCCACGTATTACGCGTATCTATTGTATTGTATTTTATAAAGGCAGCTATGCCTGCCGGACGTGTTGACTCCCCCTTGCCCCCTCTGAGAGGGGGAGACGCAAAGCGGCAGTCAGCCGGTGGGTTGTGGCAGGGGTTCCGCATGGCTCCACCGCCGCTGAATGTCTGTCGTCCCTACGGGACTTTGCGAAGCCCTGTAGGGGCGACAGAGGATTAGCAGTGCACGTGAGTCACTGCAATGAAACATAACGACAATGATTGTTTTCTATGGTCGTCCAAAAATTGCTCCTAACACAGGCATTGATATCACCGAAATAATCAAAAACAAGATGCATAACAGATTTCTCCAAATTCTATCATATTCAAATTTGAACCGAACTAAAATCTTTGCTTGCCTATCTTTATCCTTGAATAATAGGATATTAAACAGCAAAAAGGCTATCGCGAATATTTTAATAAGAATGCCAAATTCTATTGAAATAACGAAACGATCAAGCAAATAGAGAAGAGATGCCATAATGCCTGTTTCAATAATTGATACTACTAATATTCCATTTGCTGGTTCAAGCCTGAAAAAATTATCCGCATCTTTTGCATCTTTTTGCCTCTTTGAGGAAAATCCATAGAACAATCTATAATAGGCCCACTTTATTTTTTTAACAAGATTCATTTCTTCCATTGATTTCATTTTAAAACCCATGATGATAGTAATCTACGTGATCAGTTCTCTCGGATTTGCAATCCGCATCGGTTGCTATGATGATAGCGATATTTGAAACGCTCAGCCATGTTTTCCATGTTTTCGACGCTGCAAAGTTATGATGCCAAAACCCAAAAATCAAGAAAAAAAAGCGGAAAAACTCTTGCGCATGACCTGTTTTTTCAAAATCGGTGGGTCGAAGGTCTTGCAACTGACATGTTTTGCCACGCTCGTGCCTCAAAAGGTCTTGGAACTGCCAAATTTTGCTCAAATCAATGGATTGGATATGTTGAAACTGACGTGTCAACCCATGCTCGTGGGTCGGAAGCACTTGGAACTGTCAGATTTCCCACGAGTCATGTGACAAAATGGGTTGAAACTGTTAGGTTTTGCCCAAAATCGGTGGGTTTGATGACTTGGAACTGTCAGGTTTCCCACAAAATCTCAGAATTATTGGATTGACAAACCACTTTGGCACAAAGTACCTAAGCTATATCCGCCCTATACCTGCTCCGTACTTCGCTCAATGCTTGCTCAATACTCGCTCAATGCTCGCCCAATCCAAGGAATTGGACAAGCTGTGCATCAAGCAGATGCGATTATCGTTACAAACCCAGCCTTGTCTGCTTTGATTCCGCTCGCCTTGCTTGCGGAAATCGAAGATTCACCGATAGGTAATGGAGCCACAAAAAAAAAGGCGGCCTTGCGACCGCCTTTTCGTTTTCAATTCGGATGAACGAATTAGATGATGCCTTGAGCGAGCATAGCCTTAGCAACACGCATGAAACCAGCGATGTTAGCACCCTTAACGTAGTTGATGGTGCCGTCAGCTTGCTTACCATATTCAACGCACATGTCATAGATGTCGTTCATGATCTTGTGCAGCTTTTGGTCAACTTCAGGAGCAGTCCAGTTGATGTGAGCAGCGTTTTGGCAGATTTCGAGGCCAGAGGTAGCAACGCCACCAGCGTTGACAGCCTTACCTGGAGCGAATGGAATGCCAGCGCCTTGGATAGCAGCGATAGCTTCAGCGGTGCAGCCCATGTTGGAGATTTCAGCAACATATTGAACGCCGTTAGCGATCAGTTCCTTAGCGTCGTTTTCGTTCATTTCGTTTTGGAATGCTGATGGGCATGCGATGTCGCACTTCACCATCCAAGCCTTCTTACCAGGAGTGAAGATAGCCTTGCCTGGGAACTTGTCAGCCATATCCTGAACCTTGTTACGACGTGAGTCGCGCATGACCAGCATATAGTCGATCATTTCCTTGTCGATACCTTGTGGGAGTTCGCAAACGCCGTCTGGGCCTGACAGAGCGACGACCTTAGCGCCGAGTTCAGTAGCCTTGGTAGCAGCGCCCCAAGCCACGTTACCGAAGCCTGACAGAGCGACGCGCTTGCCTTCCATGGTTTCACCCTTCTGGTGGACCATACGGTCAACATAGTACATAGCACCGAAACCGGTAGCTTCAGGACGGATCAATGAACCACCCCAGCCGTAGCTCTTACCAGTGAGAGCGCCTGTGCTGTGTTCGCGAGCGAGCTTCTTGTAAGCGCCATAGAGGTAACCGATTTCACGGCCGCCAACGCCGACGTCACCAGCTGGTGAATCTTGGTCAGCACCGATGTTGCGCCACAATTCATACATGAAAGCTTGGCAGAAACGCATGATTTCAGCGTCTGACTTGCCTGTTGGGTCGAAGTCAGCACCACCCTTACCACCGCCGAGAGGCAGGTTGGTGAGGCTGTTCTTGAAGATTTGCTCGAAGCCCAAGAACTTCAGCATTGAAACGTTGACTGCTGGGTGGAAACGGAGACCGCCTTTGTAAGCGCCGAGGGCGGCGTTGTATTGAACGCGGTAGCCAAGGTTAACTTGGACGTTGCCTTTGTCGTCAACCCAAGTCACACGGAATGTGAAGATGCGATCTGGTTCAACGAGACGTTCAACGATCTTAGCAGCTTCAAATTCAGGATGCTGGTTATAGACTTCTTCGATTGATTCGAGCACTTCGCGCACTGCTTGCAAATACTCTTTTTCGCCTGGATGCTTAGCTTCCAAAGCGACCATAATGTCATTTACTTTCATTTTATTGCTTTAATTAAAGGTTTTATGTAAACAAATGTTTGTTCTTTATAGCGGTGCAAAGGTAGGACTTTATTTTATATAATGAAACAGAACATCAAAATATTTTCTTTCCTACGATTTAAACCAATTTTCCGACCCAAAAATCCCTATCACCAGGCAACAAATCGACGACTGGAATCTCAATCATCGTGTAGCAACCTGCTTGCAGGCGCATCGAGGCGCGCGCCACATTGACAAGCACTTGACCCGTCAAGGCAGGATTGTTGATGCTCATATTGAACTCAATCCGTTGGTTCTGTGTCGTTCCCGAAACGCCCTTGCGCACCATGTTCACGCCATGGCCCATATCGCGAACTTCATCAACGCTATCCACTTGGAAGACATGCGTTTCATCGTTAGCAAAATAAGGGTCAGCCTTGATTAGAGCAGTCACTTCTTCGAGTGTAGCGCCATCTTCCAGTTCGACATACACCATACGGCGATGAATGCCTTCACCCAAAGGGATGGTAACAGAAAGCGCGTTCTTCACTCCTTTCTTACATCTAACGCACACACTATGGCCCATCGACATGCCTGGGCCAAAATTGGTGTAAGTCAATCCTTTTGGAGCCATGCTTTGCATCAGGGTGCGGACGACGGAATCAGTGCCCGGGTCCCAACCTGCCGCAATGACGCTCACCGTATTGCTAGACTTATTGACGGTCATCTGCTCCTTGCGGTAATCAGCGATAGAAGTGTGAATATCAAAGGAATCCACCGTATTGATGCCCAAAGAAGCAATGCGTTTGGCATATTCCGGACACATGCGGGATGGCAAGGCAAGAATAGCCACATCCACTTTTTCCAACTTCGTTATGTCATCAACAACACAATAGGGGCTCAACTCTAAAGGTTGCTCGGTGGCGCCACCATGACGGACGATACCAACCACTTCAAAATCAGGAGCCATTTGCAAAGCCTCCAATACATATTTTCCAATATTGCCGTATCCAACTACGGCTGCTTTTATTTTATTCATTATTACCAAATTTTTATGGGCAAAAATACATAAAATTCCTATTTTTGCGCCTAAATTTTTATTCAAATGAAAAAAGCATCTCTCATTCTCGTTTTGATGGCCATGAGCCTCTTCAGTTTTGCCCAGACCATCGAGCACACCTATCATTTCAACCAACCTATCGTCACCAATACAACTGCTAATTATCAGCAAATCAACTTCGAGGGATGCATCCCTTCTGGCGAGACCGGCAATCCGATGTTGCCATGGCAAAGTGTCAGCTTGATGCTGCCACAAGGCTACGAAGCCGTCGATATAGACTTCGTTTTCAATGATTTCGTCGAGATGGATGGCACCTATAATCTGATGCCAGCACAGCTTCCTCGCCCAATTTCGGAAACACGAGTCATTCCATTCTCCAAAAACGAGGAGATCTATCGTTCAAACGTAGTCTTCCCTGCCGAAGCAGAAAAAAACGTAAACAATCAAATTCTTAACGGTGTCGGCTTCGTTTTCAGCGGTTTCACGCCCATGCAATATGTGCCCGCCACCGGCAAAGTGAGTTACGCCAAAACCGTGACAGTGACCGTCACACTGCAAGCCTCGCGAGCCGACAACAGCCGCAAACTCTGGCTCACAGCCGAAAACAAGGCTGCTGTCCAACGCCTCGCACAAAACGACAAATTAAACACCTATATTAATAGAGGCCGCGAAATACCAGGCTACGATATGCTGCTCATCACCACAGCCGAATGGGTGGAGCCTCTGACCGAATACGTGGCCCTCTACAACGACAAGGGCATCCGCACCCACGTCGCTACTTTGGAAGACATCTACGCTCAAATGGATGGTCGCGACAACCAAGAGAAGATACGCAACTACATCATCCAAGAATACGAGAACGACGGCATCATAATGGTCAGCCTCGGTGGCGATGTCAGCATCGTGCCTTACCGCAGCCTATGGTGCTTTGCACAAGAAGGCTATGAAGACCAGTTGCCTTCTGACATGTACTATGCAGCCCTCGACGGCACCCTCAACGACGACAACGACGACAAATGGGGAGAAGTAGGCGAAGATGACTTGCTGCCTGAGATCGGCATCGGCCGCCTACCTTTCAACAACCAAGAGCAACTTGACATCATCTTGCACAAGACCTTTAGTTATCTTGAAGAGCCCGTCTTAGGCGAGTTCACCTCCCCCATCCTCGGTGCCGAGCATCTTGGAGACGGCTATTACGGTAGCGACGACATGGAACGCCTCATCGGTGAATGCTCCGACTACGACTACACCACCATCGGCTATCCTGAAAACTACGACTTCAAAAAATACTACGCCACGCCAAGCCTCAACTGGAGTGCTTCCGACTTCAAGAACCTCATCGGCACAGGCGGTCAATACGTCCACCATGTGGGTCACGCCAACGCCGACTATGTGGCCGGTTGGACTGGCAGCACGATGGGTGCCAACTTCTTTGCCGGCAACGATGGCATCAACCACAACTTCATGATCTTCCACTCACACGGCTGCATCTGCGGCGACTTCCCAAGCAGCTGCGTGCTCGAAAAAATGGTCACCATCCCGACAGGCTTCGTCGTCACCGTGGGCAACTCGCGCTACGGATGGTATTCGCCTTGGGGCGACGGCATGGCAGCCCACATCCACCGCGAGCTTTTGGATGCCTATTGCAACGACCACATCGGCATCATCGGCATGGCTCTGCGCGAAGCCAAGATTGCCACGGCTCCGTGGGTGACCGAATGGGGCGAGTCAGGATGCTTCAGATGGAACATCTATTGCCTCAACATCTTGGGCGACGTTGCGCTAATGCCTTGGTTTGAAGAGCCTTTCATTCCTGAAGTTTACTACGCACCTGGCATCAGGCAAGGATGTAGCACAGCGGTTACCGTGAAACACAGAAACGAACCTCTCGAAGGATTCCGTTGCAGTTACTTCAAAGACGGCGAGCTCATCGGATTCGGTATTACCGACAGTGACGGATATGCCGAAATCGTTTTCACCGACCCCAACGAACCTATTGGTGACATCGACCTCATAGTCACTGGCATGAGCGCATTGACACGTCACCTGCCCGTGAAAGGACTCAACGACGAGCCTTTCCTCTACACCCGACTCTACAATTTCATCGATAATGGCAACGAGAATGGCATAGCTGAATACGGCGAAGACTTTGGCTTGTTTGCCGAGGTCATCAACCCAAGCCTACAAGACGTGAGCGGCATTGACATCGACCTGACTTGTGACAGCGAATACATCACCATCAATGCAGGACACGTCCATAAAGACAACATCATGCACACCAACGGCTACATCCTCCCAACCGATGCTTTCAGTTTCAGCATCAGCGACGACGTACCCGACCAGACAAGGGTGATTTTTTACGTTACCTGCTCAGCCGACGGAAACGAATGGCCAACTGAATTCCCGCTTTACATTTCCGCGCCAAAGCTCCAATTCACCGACATCGTCATTGATGACATCCAAGGCAACAATAACGGCATCATCGAGCAAGGCGAGACCATTATCCTGTTTGTGAAAGGCTTCAACAAAGGACATTGCCTTGCACCTAACGCCTATCTCAACGCGACCTGCGACAGCGGCGACATCACTATTCTCGACAGCAACGTCTTGATTGGCGACATCGACGCTAACGGTGCATTCAGTACCTCTATCACCTTTGTCTCCGACGAGGACATCGTTGGTGGCAGCATATACCAAATCCATTTCAACCTCATCACAGGAGCTTATTCAACACCTAACGACTACACCTTCTCCGTGGGTCAAGCCGTTGAGACCTTCGAGAGCGGCGATTTCAGTTTCTTGGATTGGACCCACGAAGGCGACCTTCCTTGGACTGTCACCGATGAGGAAGCCTACAACGGACAGTTCAGCGCCCGCTCAGGTGCTATCGACGACGACGAAGTGTCGCGCCTCATCGTTTATGCCGACACCTACATCGACAGCCAAATCAGTTTCTACTACAAGACCTCAAGCGAACGCAACAAAGACTTCTTGGCCTTCTTCGTTGATGGCCGCATGAAGGAACGCTGGTCAGGTGAAAACGAGTGGACTTTGGCCCGCTACGACCTCGCTGCTGGCAGTCACGTCTTCGAATGGCTTTACGACAAGAACCAAAATGGAGTGGCTGGTGCCGACTGCGTGTGGATTGACGACGTCACCTTCCCCGCTACCAGCATCATCACAGAAGTGGAAGCTTTCGTCAGCGAGAAGAAAAACGTCATCTATCCCAACCCAAGCCACGGACAGTTCACCCTCATCCTCTCTGACAGCAACAGCAATATCACCATTTTCAACGCCTTAGGCCAAATGGTAATGCAATGCAATGGCGTGAGCGGCGAACAACGTATCAATCTCCAAGACAAGGGATTGTATTTTGTGCAAATCCAAAACGAGAACGGTGTTGAGGTCATGAAAATGATTGTAGAATAAAACGATTGCGGGTAGAGACGCGCCGCGCATCTCTACAACAAGGAAAGCAACGAAACAAACACATATTTATAACAATGAAAAAGGTTTTATTTTCAATATTTGCTTCATTGATTTGCGCATTTGCGATGGCGCAAACCATTGAGCACACCTATCATTTCGGTCAACCTATAATCCGCACCGTGGAAGGCTATCAGCAAATCAGTTTCACTGAATGCCGCCAGTCGGCCCTTGCCGGACAACCGACCCTGCCGTGGCAGAGCGTGAGTCTCATGCTACCTTTAAACCAGGAAGCCACCTCGATAGAGATCATTTACGACAACTTCGTCGATTTGGACGGCAGTTACAACCTTTTTCCACAGCAGGAACCACGTACCCTTTCATCGACCAAGCCATTCATCTTCGCAAAGGACGAGGACACCTACCGTTCGCAAGACGTATATCCCGCACTGACCCAAGGTAAGGTTAGCACACAATACCTCAACGGTATGGGCTTCGCCTTCAGTAGCTTCACTCCCGTGAGATACATCCCCGCAACGGGCAAGGTCAGCTATGCGCAGACCGTAAAGGTGAAAATACATACTCAAGCCAGCCGTGATGACCAAAGCAACAAACTGTGGCTCATCCCTTCCAACCGCAAGATAGCAGAACGTCTTGCCCAAAATGGCGAGATGCTCAACACCTACCAAAGCCGTGGCCGTGAAGAAAACAACTACGACATTCTTGTGATTACGCCAGAGGAATGGGTGAATGACTTTGAAGACTACATTTTCTTCCATAAGCAAAGAGGATATGAAGTGCAAGTAGCATCGCTCGAAAATATCTGCGCAAATATGGAAGGTTGCGATGAGCAAGAAAAGATGCGCAACTACATCATCCAAGAATACGAGAACAACGGCATCAGTTACATCATGCTAGGCGGCGATGTAGACATCGTTCCCTTCCGTTATCTTTGGTGCTATGTGGGCGACGACTGCCAAGACCAGCTGCCTGCCGACATGTATTTTGCTTGCCTCGATGGTACGATGAACGACGATGGCGACGACAAATGGGGCGAAGTCGATGAAGTCGATCTTGTTCCCGAAATCGCCGTAGCACGTCTCCCTTTCAACGACAAAGAACAATTCGAGACGTTGATGCACAAGATTTTCAGCTATTCTGACACCCCTGTCGTTGGCGAGTTCCGCACCCTTGTCTTGGGTGGTGAACACCTCGGCGACGGTTATTACGGCGGTGTGGGTCTCGACCGTCTTATCGGCATGTCGAACTACTACGACTACACCACTTATGGCTATCCTGAGGACTACAACGTGGTGAGAGTTTATGCTTCCGAAACCCACGAATGGAGCGGTGACGAACTGCGCGATGCCATGGGACAAGGCGGGCAATACGTCTATCACGATGGTCACGCTGGCACCGACTATGTAGCCGGTTGGTACAACACCACCGTCACGCCCGAATACTTTGGCAACAACAACGGCCTTGACCATAATTTCCTACCATTCCACACCCACGGCTGCGACTGCGGCAACTACCCTGAAGACTGCATCGTGGAACGCCTCGTCACCAACCCGACCGGTTGCGTGGTGAGTGCAGGCAACTCACGCTATGGATGGTACATCCCATTCGGCGACGGCCCTAGCGACCACCTCTGCCGCGAACTCGTTGACGGCTACTGGAACGACGGCATTCAGCAATTCGGTTTGGCCTACCGCGAAAGCAAGATTATGACAGCACCATGGGTAGAGACCGGATGGGGCGGTAGCGAATATAGCTCGCTGCGTTGGAACTTCTACGACCTCAACACCTTTGGTGACCCCGCCATCAGTCTCTGGTTCGACGAGCCATTCCATCCAGAAGTCCACTTCCTGAGCGGACTCCCCATTGGGACCGCCTCTACCACCGTTACCGTGACAAGTCCTGATGGTCAGCCACTGCAAAACTTCTTCGTCACCCTATTCAACGGCGAGGAACGCGTCAGCACAGCCTATACCGACGAAACCGGCACCGCTGTCCTTCTGTTCGAACCATTCACCGAAACGGGTGACCTTATCCTCCGCGTCTCAGGAAGAAACGCTCATCCGCACAGCTACGGCATCACCGTATTCGACAACGCCGAACCTTACATCGACATTACCAACGTAAATATCAACGGCATACTTGAATTCGGGCAGACCATCACCCTTGACGTGACCATGGAAAACCTTGGTGGACAAGCCGCTTCCAACCTCACAACCACTTTGCTCCCCGAGTCGAGCTGCATCGAAATTGAAAACGGCATGCTGACTATTGGAGACCTTGAGCCCAACCAATCGCAAGATTTCGGTCAAGCCTTCAGCATACAAATCTTAGATAACGCACCCGATTTGGAGCACTGCACTGTCCGTGCAACAACGACAGACGGAGTGCACGAGTGGATACGCAGGATTCCTTTTGACGTGGCCGCTCCAAAGCTGCGTTTCGAGAGCATCAGCTTCGATGACAGCCTCGGTAATGGCGACGGCATCATCGACGTGGGCGAACCTATCGTGCTCCATGTCACGGGCCGCAACGTAGGTCATGCCACCGCACCAAACACCTATCTCCATGGCGTCTGCTATCCCGTTCAAGTCATCATCCCCGACCAAGACATCATGATTGGCGACGTTGAATCCGGCGATGAGTTCACCGTTGACTTGCCCTTCAGCACCGACGAAAACACCATCCAAGGTTCCATCTACGACATACGTCTCAGCCTCATCTCAGGCAGATACAATGCTCAAGAAACCTTCATGTTCTCTGCAGGACGTCCCACCGAAGACTTCGAGAGCGGCGACTTCAGCATGATGGATTGGTACTTCGATGGTGAGCTGCCATGGGTCGTCACCAGCGAAGGCCCACATGCTGGCCAATACTGCGCCAAGTCGGGCGACATTGAAAAACACCAATATTCAAGAATGTATGTGGAGACTGAAATCCGTGAAGACGGCGTGATGAGCTTCTTCTACAAGTTCTCCACCAAACCCGTCAGAGACTATTTCCGCTTCTACATCGATGGTCATCTAACCACCTACGGTTCGGGCGAGCAAGATTGGATTCAGTTCAGCACCGACATCACGGCTGGCGAGCACACCTTTATGTGGAGCTACGAGAGAGGCCTTAATGATAACGAGGGTGCCAACAGCGTATGGATTGACGACATCGTATTCCCTGCCAACAGCGTAATCCTCAATGTGGAAGAAAACACAGGCGAGATGAAAAACGCCATCTATCCTAACCCAAGCCAAGGAGAGTTCACCATCGTCCTCGCTGACGGCAACAACAATATCACCATATTCAACGTTTTTGGTCAAATCGTGATGCAACGCAGCGGTGTGAGCGGCGAGCAACAAATCGGTCTGCAAAACAGAGGATTATATTTCGTCCAAATCCAAAACGAGAACGCGATTGAGGTTTTGAAGATGATTGTAGAATAAAAAACAAACACATCATAACAATGAAAAAGGTTTTATTTTCTATCCTAGGTTCAATGATTTGCGCATTTGCAATGGCGCAGACCATCGAACAGACCTATCATTACGGCAGCCCAATGGTCAAATCCATTGATGGCTACCAAATCGTCAATCTTGAAGGCTGCCGTCCGACGGGAAATGCGGGCGAGCCTATCCTTCCATGGCAACATGTAAGCTTGATGCTGCCACAAGGTACCGAAGCACAGTCCATCAGCGTGGAATACAGCGACTTCGTGACCTTAGATAGTCCTTTCAACCTCTATCCTACCCAACCCGACCGTCCCATCTCGGCCGACGGTCCGTTTGAGTTCGTCAAAAACGAAGACTTATATCGCTCCGCAGAGGCATATCCTCTAAAAACCGACAGCGATGTTCACACCTATTATCTAAATGGTGTCGCTTTTGCCTTCAGTGGCTTCACACCCATGCGTTATGTGGCTACCAATGGAACCGTGAGCTACGCCACTACGGTGAGGGTGAAAGTAGAAACCACTGCCTCGCGAACCAACCACAGCGCCAAACTATGGCTCCGTCCAGAAAACGTACGCAGCATGAACAAACTCGCCCAAAACGAAGGCATGTTATCCACCTATAGCCGCCGCAATGGTGCCCTTCCGGAATACGAAGTGCTCGTCATCACACCAGAAACCTACATCGGCTATTTTGACCAATACATCGAACTTTACGCAGAACGTGGCATTCGTGTTCGCGTAGCCACAACCCAAGACATTTATGCCTCATCGCAAGGTCGTGACAACAAAGAGAAGATCCGCAACTACATCATCGAAGAATACGAAAAGTCAGGTATCCAATCGGTGGTTCTTGGCGGCGATGTCGCCCTTGTGCCTCACCGCAGCCTCTGGTGCCATGCCCAAGACGGATACGACGACAACGTTCCTTCCGACCTCTATTATGCTGGTCTTGATGGAACATGGAACGACGACAACGACAACAAATGGGGCGAAATCGGCGAAGACGACCTTCTGCCCGAAATCGCCATCTCACGTCTACCCTTCAACAACACCGATGACCTCGAGACCATCCTTGCCAAGACCTTCAGCTACCTTACCTCACCCGTCCTCGGAGAGTTCCACACCACCACTCTCGCTGGCGAACACCTCGGCGACGGCTACTATGCCTCTTCCGACCTCGAGCGTCTCGTTGGCATGAGCGACTTCAACGGCTACACCACCTATGGTTATGACGAAGAAGTGTATGACATCCACCGCGTCTATGAAACGCCTACTCACTATTGGGATGCTGATGAGCTGCGCGACGACATCCGTGGCGGCACCCAATACGTCAACCACTTCGGCCACGCCAATACCTCTTACGTTGCCGGTTGGTACAACTGGGACATCACTCCTGAGCTCTTCTCAACCGCCAACGGCGTTGATCACAACTACACCTTCTTCCAAAGCCAAGGCTGCATCTGTGGCGACTTCGCTGACGACTGCATTCTTGAATGCATGGTGAACAATGAAACCGGTATCATCGCTGCCACAGGCAACTCACGGTACGGTTGGTACAGCACCGCTGGCGATGCCTCTTCGGCACACTTCAACCGAGAGTTGGTTGATGCCTACAACCACGAGCGCATACCTGATTTAGGCAACGCCTTCAAGGAAAGCAAGATACAGACTGCACCTTTTATTACTATGAATGGAGAAATTGGCACCATGCGTTGGACTATGTATGCCCTCAACGCACTCGGTGATGGTTCCGCCACCGTATGGTTCGACGAGCCTTTCACTCCTGTGGTAGAACATCCTGTCGAGATTCAAGTCGGCACCAATCGCATCCCCGTAGATGTCACTGATGAAAACGGCAATCCATTATACAACTTTGCATGCCGTCTGTTTGATGGCGATGGCGACCTTATCGGAGCCGCCAACACCGACCTCGAAGGTCACGCCAACATCGATTTTTACCCTGTGGTCAGCACCGACTCGCTCACCCTTTATGTCACCGGCATGAGCGCTTGGCCACAACATTTCGCCATCAATTTCCCGCATGTCGATTGCGCTTTCGTCATGTATGACAATATCCAACTCAACGATGAAGACGGACAGATTGACTATAACGAGGACCATACCGTCAACATGACCTTCCGTAATGTGGGCAACCTCGATGCCAGCAACGTCACAGCCACCCTCGTTTGCGACCAGCCTGAATACATCACCGTTACCCAAGGCCAAGCTATTGTGGGTAACATGGAGAGCTTCGCCTACCAGACTATCGACAATGCCTTCGAATTCACCGTTTGCGACAGCGTGCCCGACCTAACTGAAGTGGAGTTCACCCTCATCTGCACTGATGGCACCGAAGAATGGATCAGCCATTTCAGCGTCATCGCACATGCTCCTTCTTTTGAAATCATCGAAGTGACCATGGATGAAGTGGAAGGCAATGGCAACGGCATCGCCGACCCAGGCGAGAACCTCACACTTCACTTCACCATCAGGAATACGGGAAGCAGCCATAGCAACAACACGCACTTCGGCGTTTATTGCTCTGCTCCAGAAATCAGTTTCGATGAAAACGAATTCACCTTGGGCGAACTCAACCCGGGCGAAAACATTACAGTCGATTTTAACTTTAGCATCAGCCCAGACCTAACCGAAGCCACTGCTTTTGAGCTTATATTAGCTTCATATTGCGGAAGATATTTCGACTACGACCATCATTACATCAATGTAGGTTGCGAAGTGGAAGACTTCGAAACTGGCGATTTCACCAAATATGACTGGCAGTTTAGCACCCGACACTGGGCCATCGATAACAATGATGCTTACGAAGGCAATTACTGCGCCAAATCACCCTCGATGAACAACAACCAAAGCGCATCATTGTGGCTCGACTATGAAGTGGCTTGCGAAAACGAGTTCAGCTTCTACTACAAAGTTTCATCAGAAGCCGCCTATGACTGGCTCACCTTCTACGTCGACGACGAGTTGATGAACAGATGGGCTGGCGAAGAAGGCTGGGCAAAAGCCACCTTCGTGTTGCCAGAAGGCCAACACCAACTGAAGTGGACCTACGCCAAGGACGCAGGAGCATCAAGCGGACAAGACTGCGCATGGATTGACTTCCTCGTCTTCCCACCCGATGCCATTGTCATGGGCATGGGAAGCTATGTGGAAGACAACGTCAACGTCTATCCTAACCCCACAACGGGCCTTGTCAACATCGAGGCCGAAGGCATGCAACACATCACCATCATGAACACACTCGGCCAAATGATTTATGATGTTGAGGCCAACGGCAGCACCACCCTAGACTTGGGCCAATATGGTACCGGCATATACATGATCCGCCTCACCACTAAGGACGGCGTAATCGTAAAACGTGTCAGCGTGGAATAAGAATTCAGAAAAGCACAAATAATGAAAGCGCAGCTCTTTATGGAACTGCGCTTTCTTTTTGTTAGAAACTGCATAAACGAAAAAGGAAGTCACTTTCGTAACTTCCTCATTTTCAGTGTGGGAACTGTTGGATTCGAACCAGCGACCCCCTGCTTGTAAGGCAGGTGCTCTGAACCAACTGAGCTAAGCTCCCTTAACGGCTGCAAAAATAGAGAATTTTTCATTCCATTCGACAAAAAACAACGTGATTCTGAAATTTTTAATAAATTTGCCTTGTCCAAATTCTAATTTACATCAAATACAGAAATGAAAAATTTTGATTATAAGCGACTTAATAGGTTTCTACCCTTCTTTTTCCTCTTTATCCTTGCGTTGTGCTCGACAATGGCATTCGCTGGTGTTGGCAACCAAGACCCCTATAGCTCGGGCGATTTAGGAATTGATGGTGACTTCGACATCGGCGTTATCATTGGTTACCTCATACGCCTCTTCATCGAAAGTCCTGTGTTGGGGTGCATTGTCGTCGTGGCAGTCATCATTTTTTACCGCATCAGGAAAAAGAAAGCTAAAGCCGATGCTGTCAACCCTACCATAGCTAGCCAACGCGCCCAACAACAGGCATCCACCGACAGCATCTTCGATGCCAGTGAGTCCATCGCAGAAAAAATACACGCAACAGACCCGGATTTTTCCGTCGATCAGTTCAAAGGCTGGGCTCAAGAGGTCTTTCTCAAAATCCAGCAAGCATGGACCGATAAGGATTGGAAACTCATACGTCCGTTCGAGAGCGAGATCCTCTTCAACCAACACAAGCAACAACTTGACGAATACATTCGCCTTAAAAAGACTAACAAGATAGAGAAAGTGTCCATCAAGCGCTGTTCACTGCAATCGTTCAGCAACGATGGCGACATGGAAGTGCTCACCGTGACCATCGGTGCCATCCTACGCGATTATGTGGTGGACGATGCCACGCAAAAAGTGCTCGAGCGCGACCCCAACCGCGATTGGTACCAGAAATACAACATGATATTCATCCGCAAAGCTGGTGTCAAGACCGAGAAAGGTGCAGAGGGCCTCAACATCACCAACTGCCCCAATTGTGGCGCACCCACCGAAATTACCTCGTCAGGGCAATGCCCATATTGCGGCAGTGTCATCACCAATGGTGAACACAGTTGGGTATTAAACGACTATCGTTCGATAAATCAATAATAATCAATAAATTAAATAAAAAAAAGTAAAATGGGACTTATTAAAGCAATTCTTGGTTCGACAATTGGCACTTTAAGAGACCAATGGCTCGACCTCATCACATGTGACAACATGGACATGGACACCCTGATGGTGAAACGAACCACCAAGACAGGGCAAATTTCAAAGGACAGCCGCATCATCGTGGCTCCTGGCCAAGTGGCCGTCATCTACGACAGTGGATCCGTTCTCGATGCCACCGCTGAAGAAGGCGTTTATACTTTCGACAAATCATCATCACCTTCTTTCTTTGGCGGTCAGTTCGGTCAAGTATTCAAGGAAATGTGGCAGCGTTTCACCTATGGAGGCTCGCCTGCCAAGGAACAAGCAGTGTTCTATTTCAACATCAAGGAGATTCTCGACAACAAGTTCGGCACAGCCACTCCTATCATGTTCCAGGATTGGTCACACGCCATTCCTAACCAAATGACTAACTCGCTGTCGCCTATGAGCGTCAACGTACGTTGCTACGGAAAATACACCTTCCAACTGGACGACATGGGAGTTTTCATGCGCAACCATGCTGGCACCGCTGATGTGGTTAAGAAAGCCGACATCACCGAGCAAATGCGCACCGAAGTGATGGCTACCTTCCAAAACGTCCTTAACGAAATGGGTAACAGCAACCACCGTGTCCCGGTCCTCGAGCTACCTAGCTACACTGACGAAATCAAGACCACCATGGATGCCAAGGTATTCGACGAACCTATCCGCAAACGTGGTGTCAAATTGGTTAGCTTTACCATCGAATCAGTTTCACTCGACGAAGAAAGCCAGAAGAAGATCACCGAATACGAGCACAACTCGAACAGCTACATGCAGCAAGGCCGCGTCCTTGACGTGATGGAAGCAGCCGCCAACAACGCCAACGGCGCTGGCACCGGCTTCGTAGGCATTGGCATGGCCAACATGGGAACCGGCGGTCTTACCGGAGGATTGGTGCAGAACACCTTCGCCAATGGCGGCATGCAGACCAACTACGATCCATACAATCAAGGTCAGCAAGGCAACGCCGTGACATGCCCAAAGTGCGGAACCAAGTTCAATAGCAAGTTCTGCCCTGAATGTGGAACGCCCGCTCCTGCCCCAATGGCAGCTAAAAAATGTCCAAAATGCGGCACAGAAAGCACCGGAAAGTTCTGTCCTGAATGTGGAACGCCTATGCCTACCGACGATGCTCCAAAGCATTGCCCTAACTGCGGCAAGGAAGTCTCAGGCAAGTTCTGCCCCGACTGCGGCACGCCTATTCAATAAATTCCAGGGAACAAAAAAGGCGGCCTCACAGCCGCCTTCCCCCTGATAAAAATCAAGTCCCATGAGCGAATAACGGGGCTCGAACCCGCGACCCTCAGCTTGGGAAGCTGATGTTCTACCAACTGAACTACATTCGCCTATTTGAGACTGCAAAAGTAAGAATTTTTTTCAATCAACATACCAAATTATTTTCATCATGCCAATCACAAAAAGAGAAGAGGAAATCATCAGAAAGAGTTTTCAGCCCAAGACATGGAATGACATAAAAACACACGATTCGTGGTCGGTATTTAAAATCATGGCCGAATTCGTCAACGGGATGGAGAAGATGTCGGAAATCGGTCCTTGCGTGGCCATCTTCGGCTCTGCTCGCTCAAAACCGGGCGACAAATATTATGAACTAGCCAAAGAAATAGCCGCCAAGATTACCAAAATCGGATTTGGTGTGCTCACCGGCGGCGGACCTGGCATCATGGAAGCCGCCAACCGCGGCGCTCAAGAAAGTGGCGGCGTGAGTGCGGGCATCGATATCCAGTTGCCTTTTGAAACCAAATGCAATGACTTCATCGACCGCGACAAGAACGTGAGCTGCGACTACTTCTTCGTCCGCAAGACCCTCTTCATGCGCTATGCCCAAGGCTATATCGCCATGCCAGGCGGCTTCGGCACACTCGACGAGATTTCGGAGGCTATCACGCTGATACAGACGGAGAAACTTTCCGATTTCCCTATCATCCTCGTCGGGAAAGACTATTGGCAAGGACTCATTGACTGGTTCCGCAACACTCTGCAAGCCGAAAAAATGGTCAGTGAAAGCGACTTCGATATCTTCCATGTGGTGGATACCGCTGACGAAGCAGTCAGAATCATTGAAGGCTTCTATAACAAATATGCCGTCAAGACGAATTTCTGATGCAACGTTATCTTGAAATTCCATTTCAACTACTTGACATCGAAGGAGATGGCTTCCATATCATGATTCAAGGACGAATCAATGGTAAGGAAGCCAACTTCTTAATCGACACAGGGGCGTCGCGTTCGGTTTTCGACCTCACCACCATGAACGAATTCATCGATGACCCAAACTTTCAAAAGAAAGAAGGTATCACTGCAGGGGTGGGCAGCTCCGACTTGGAAAGTTCGACATTCGACATAGAGTCCATCAATATCGGCAGCATGGAAATCAAACACTACCAAGCCGTTGCTTTAGACCTGGAAAACATTCACGATACTTACGAGAAGATACATCTGCCCAAAATTCACGGTATCATCGGCGGCGACATTTTGGTGAAGCATAAAGCCGTCATCAATTATCGGCTGAAGAAAATCAAAATCTGGAAATAAAATACCTTAATTTCGGGTGTGCTTTGTCTCTACAAGGTTGTGGCAAGAGCCTTGAATTTACGGCCACGTTCCTCGAAATTCTTGTATTGGTCGTAGCTGGCTGCCGCCGGAGAAAGCAAACACACATCGCCTACATTGGCAAAAGCTTTCAGCACGTCAAACGCTTCTTCCATAGAGGAATAAACATGCATTTGCGAGGCCACTCCCCTATCAACCAACATCTTCATCATACGTTCGCCCGCCTTACCTGTAAACAAAAGGTGCGGCACTTGATTCACCGTCAGAAAATCAGCCAATGGCGTATAATCAATGTCGCGGTCGAAGCCTCCGAGCAACAAGAAATCGACCTTTTTCAAAGTCTGACATGCAGCAATAGCAGCTTGAGGAATGGTTGAAATGCTATCGTTAAAGAAACTCACACCTCCGTAAGTGCCAACGCGCTCCAAACGATGTTCGAGTGGAATAAAGGTATATAGATAGGGCACCAAATCCTCTGCCGCAAAGCCATACGCCTCGCATGCACAAAGCGCCGCCTTTGCATTCAAAACGTTGTGCGGTCCGAGAATGGGCAAACGATTTTCATCAAAACCAAATTGCATTGTCGAGAACACTGCTTGGTTGACAAACAACGGCAGCACGTCATCAAGCAAAGCATCATGAATGACGGCCATATCGTTTTCTTGCATGAAACGCAAAAGGTTAAGTTTTGCTTCCTTATATCTTCTGAAAGTTCCGAAGTGGTCGAGATGCTCCTCAAACACATTGAGCAAAACCCCAACACGTGGACTATTATGCACATATTCAAGCTGATGCGCCGAAAGTTCATAAACAACAATGCTATCGGGCTTAATCTGTTCCATCACATCAAAACATGGAATGCCAATGTTGCCCGTCAAGATGGCATCACGACCTGCAGATTTCAGCAGATGATAAATCAGACTCGTGGTAGTGCTCTTACCTTTTGTTCCGCTGATACCAATGGTTTGGTTGTGAAACTGGTTCAGAAACAGATCCGTCTGCGAAGTGATCTCGATGCCTTTCGCATCAAAGTCTTTCAATGAGATTCCCGGCGTCTTAATGACTACATCGAATGCATAAATCGACTTCAGATAGTCATCGCCCGAAATAGTATCCACACCCTTCAAATCAACATTCGCAAAAGCAGAAGCGTTTTTATCAGCGATGGCTAATGATGCTTCTGGCAAGTATTTTTTCAGAAAAGCGAAAGTCGATCTTCCTTCTCGTCCAAAACCAAGGATAAGAACACGTTTGTCTCGCAAACGATTGAGTATCATATCAAACATAGAGCCTTGATTTTAAAATGGTTGTAAATTGATCAGGCAAGAAATTCTCTTGATTGAAACGCTTTAGAATTTCGCTCACCGATGTCTCTCCTTCAGGCGATGATTCAACAATCGTCCCCACTTTATCAGTCATGAAATCAGCACATGCCCGAACCTCTTCCACCGTACCGACACACTCGAAAGGTTTTACTGCCGAAGTGCCGTTCAATTCCATGAAAATAGGTTTTAAATCGTTGTCAGTCATCAAGTCGCGACCAAAAATATTGATAAGTTGCTCCCGCGAAAGGAAAGGCGACAAAATAAGCCAAGTAAACAGGCATTTAGGGCATTTACCACACCAAGAATCAGTCTTGCTGCCCGCATTGCAACTGCGGAAAACCGGATGATAAGGCTTAAACTGTGCGAAAAAATAGGCAATCTGCAATTCGCTTAACGGACGCAAGAAACTGAAATACTGAATTTTGTCGTTAATATTTTCAGCAACATAATTTCTGAAGTCACGTTCAAACTCGATGGACTTGCTATATTGATGGTTGATATTCGTTCCTGGCACCGTCGATTCGTTAGCACTCGATTCATTCGACAAAGCGATATAGCGAGAACCACTTCCGAAGCCCACCAAAACGCTGACGAAAGCCAATAAAGCTGAGAATGGCGTATGACCATTCAGGAAACCTTGTTTGTTCATCTCAAGCATCGTCGGATCGAGCGTACGCTTCACAATCATCACTTCATCGTCACGATAACCAGCCGTTTCAACGCAACCCAAAGTCGCACCTCTTGGATTGACAATCAACGGAGTACAAGGCAAATTGTTACGCAGCAGTTCAAGCGTAGCCACCGAATCTTTGCCGCCACCCACTGGAATGATGACCTTCTCTTGCAATGGGAAATCCACTTTCGCAAAAGATGAAGTTGAAGGCGTTTCAATGTTCATGAAATCAGCCTCGGAGCAAGTGATGCCATTGAGATAAAAGAACTCACCCAAGCCATTGTAATACAACTTCTTCCACCACAGTTTTTGCTGTTCAGTGAGTGCATAAGGCAATACGACTACCCTTTTCGGGCAAGCCATCTTCCAATAACTCACCAACTCGACCATGCCTATGTGGAAAGCCAACGTCTGCAATTGCTTTTCGGGGATCGAGTTCCAATCAAAGAACGGACGAGCAGGGATTTCCATGGTCGGACAAAAATGATACTGATCGTCTAAATGGAAGAAAAACTTCAGTTTCAGCGTCCCGTCCTCTATGACAACAGACTGCTTCTCAAAAGTGAAGTCCGAGAACTGTTCGCGGAACGCGTTGAATTTATGTTGATTATCGTTTCGTTTCAAGACATTAAAATTAAAGATGCAAAATTAGTAATTATTCTGAATTTGTCCTATTTTTGCCCCATGATTAACGCCAAACAATTTCAGATACACACAAATTCGTTTGATCCCAAACCGGGCGACGTGCTCATTGCGGAACCTTTAATGAACGACTTCCACTTCGGTCGTTCTGCGATTCTGCTCATCGACCACAGCGAAACAGAAGGCTCGTTCGGCATCATTTTGAACAAAAAATTGGATGTCAATGTATGTGACATCGTTGATGAATTCCCTGATTTTGAAGCACCTGTCTATTTAGGTGGCCCCGTTGGCGAGACTCAATTATTTTTCATACACACCTTGGGCGAGATGATTCCCAATGCCTGCGAAATCATCGATGGCTTGTATTGGGGTGGCGACAACAAGACGCTCCAAAAACTGATTTCGATGGGCATTGCCAACGCGAACAACACCCGATTTTTCCTTGGCTATTCAGGCTGGGACGCAGGGCAGTTGGTCGATGAACTTGTGCGCAACTCATGGCTAGTCAGTAAGATCGATGCGGAACAGGTGTTCGAGACACCCTCCGAGATGATGTGGCAGAACCTTGTCGATAACATGGGCGAAGACTACGCCCTTTGGAAACGTTTTCCAAAAGATTTCGAGAGCAACTAACCATTCAGAATTCTCACTCTTCCACGGCCTCATAAAGGATGTCATGGAGAGCAGTTCGAATACTGTATTTCACCAACTTGTTTGGATCGGTATCAGGATAGACACGGTTCGATAAGAAAATGATAACCAAGTCGTTTTCTGGGTCAGCCCAAGCGAAAGTTCCTGTAAAACCCGTATGGCCGAAACTGGCCATCGAAGCCGACTTTGAGGCTGTTGAGCTACCTTTTTTCCCAAGGGGAAGCTTGTCGAAGCCAATGCCTCGGCGGTTATCGTTCGAGGTAAAGGGCGCTGTGGTGAAGTACTTAATCGTTTCCGCTTTCAGATAACGACGGCCTTGATAGACGCCATCGTCAACAAGCATTTGCATGATGCAAGCCATATCGTGAGCGTTAGAAAACAGTCCAGCATGGCCCGAAACACCACCCATCATGGCAGCGGCTTGGTCGTGAACATCGCCCCAAACTATTTGTTTGCGGAAAATCGTATCATTCTCGGTTGGCGCAATCTGGTCACGAGTGAAACGGTTTAGAGGCTTGTAACAGATGTAGTTCAACTGCATCGGGATGTAGAAGTTTTCTTGAAGATACGATTCAATATCCTTATTTGTCAGCAACTTGACGAGTTTAGGCATGTAAAAAAAGCCGAAATCACTATACAAGTATTTCTTCTTTCCTAATGCGGTTTTCGATATCGAATCAAACATCTTATCTTCATAATTATTGACAAGATAAAGATTTTCAGCCACCCTAACCATATGGTTATCATCGATTTGATTAGAAAAATACTCGCTCATTGGACCATTGGCGTCAATGATGTCCTTATAGAATGGAATCCAAGCCTTCAAGCCAGCCTGATGCGTCATCAGTTCAATGATTTTCAACTTACCATGAGGTGAATCCTTCAGATATGGGAAATAATCAGCCAAAGTCTTGTTCAAATCAATCTTGCCATCGTCATACAGTTTCATGATGGCCAAAGTAGAAGCAAAAATCTTGGTACACGAAGCAATATCATAAATGTCGTACGGCTTGACTTCATGACCTCCACCATATGTAAAATGGCCGAAACATTTGTCATAGATTACTTTACCATCTTTCATAGCCAAGATTTGGCAGCCTGGATAAGCGTGTTTGGTGATGCCCATCTGAGCCACCGAATCCAATTTCTTGACATATTTGGGCTTCAGCTCTATAGTTGGCAAAGAAGCATTTTCAGCAACCTTAACCTTTGTTGGCTGGCTTTTTATAGATGGTTGATAATGTGGCGTTTCCGTAACTATACCATCACCACAGTTGAATTTTTCTGTCGTGACAGGCAAGATACCTTTAGCTTTCAGATTATCCGTCAAAATATCGGCCACAGCATTCACTGCGGGCACTTCGTCCTGATAAGCCACCAGCAAGCCCTTCACGCTGTTGTTGATTCTGAACATATCCAAGGCGTATGGGCAAGCAAACAAATTGAGAATCACATCGTTTTGAGCGACCAATCGATTGAAGAACTTCACTGTTTCGTCATTGATACCATAGTTTTTGGCGGCAAACATAGTGGTCTTTTCGATGTTCACCACAACCAAATCATAATCTTCCAAAGTCTTCAACCAATCAGCTGATTTAATAGTGATTTTGTCCTTTTCAACGACAAACGAAGTTGCCTTGATGCCACGAAGAGCCAAAGCATTGTTCACGTCATTCTTAGTGTTACCTATCGTGACGACAGCAATTTTCTTGTTATTATCAAGTGGAATCACATTGTCATCATTGCGAAGCATCGTAATTGCCTCTTCATACAGACGCTGACGCAAATCCTTGTATTCTTCCTTCTTCAAATCCGTCATCAGATTGGCGGTCTTGGAAGGTTTGTAATGATTGAGGCCAGCACGATATTTATAACGCAAAATCTTCTTGCAACTCTCTTCAACGCGAGCCGCAACGGCTGCGTCATTTTCAGCAGCTTTCTTAATTGACTTGATGGCGTATGGCACATCACTAGGAAGAATGAGCACATCGTTGCCAGCCATGAGCGCCTCGTATGGAACATCTTTCGAATCAATAACTTGAGACACGCCTTTCATATCAAGACCATCGGTAAAAATCAAACCTTCGAAACCCATTTGGTCTTTCAGCAAGTCAGTAACCACACCATGGGAAAGTGATGAAGAGGTATTAGCAACCTTCTCGATAGCAGGAAAATAAAGGTGTCCGACCATAGCACCATTCACGCCGTTTTCAATCATATAACGGAATGGAGCCAATTCGATGTCGCGCACCTCGTCCATCGTTCTGTTCACGGTAGGCAAAGTCATATGCGAATCGGTGGCCGTGTTACCATGACCAGGGAAATGTTTCATCGACGTAATCAAGCCCTTGCTTTGCATTCCTTGAGCGTAAGCCACACCCTTCTCCCCTACCTTTTGTGGGCTTTCACCAAAGCTACGCATGCCGATGATAGGATTAGCAGGATTCGAGTTGACATCAACCACTGGAGCGAAGTTAACATGAATGCCCATGCGTTGACATTGCTCGGCTACCTGCTCACCCATTTGATATATCAGTCGGTCATCGGAGATGGCACCCAATGTCATCTGGTAAGGATAAGATAACGTACTCTTTACACGCATTCCCAAGCCCCATTCTGCATCAATGGAAACCATCAACGGAGTTTGGGCAAGTGCTTGCCACTCATTCGTCTTTTCAACTTGAGCCACAGCATCAGCACGGAAGAAACACACACCACCAATGTTATACTTCGTGATGTATTTCCCCACATTCTCATCAAACGGCTTATCGGGATTATTGGCACGCATACAAATCAGCTGCGCCACACGCTGTTCGAGCGTCAGGCTGTTATAAACCGAATCCACCCAGTGCGATTCAGCATCTTGGGCAAACATTTGTGACACCGACAAGGTCAGCGCCAAACACATTACTGAAACACAAAACTTCAATCTCATATTCTTTAATTTTCTATTATTCAATATTTTATAAATATTTTCGATACGCAAGCATTGCGTCTCTACCATTCTTAATTCTGCATTCTAAATTCCTTAAACTCGTCCCAATCATACGGCTTAAAAACGATATTATTATCCGCATCCAAAATAAAAACCGTAGGCGTAGAAAAAACATGGTAATCCATGATGATTTTCCCCTCCCAACGCGCATCATCGTAAAAATGACGGCCTGGCAATTTCATCTTTTTCACCGCCTTTTCCACCTCTCGCTGACTCTCAGCCAAGGCAATCGTAACTAACTCGTAATCGTTTTCCAAATCCAGATTCTTGCGGATGGAAGTCAAGAAATCATGACAAAACTCACAATCCGTTGACCAGAAGAAAACGATGGTGCGTTGGGCTTGCGATTCATAAAGATGATAAGGTTTCCCATCAATCGTAACACCCGAAATATCAGGTGCTTTCACACCCACACGAACCTTCTGATAAGGAGCCGAGATTGAATCAAGCATCATTCCCTCTTCCACCGTGATGTCGCCTTCGCCCAACTGCGGATAGTTCAGCAGATAATCGGTCACGGCATCCATTCCTAAAGCAGTGAAACCTATCAGCATATACTCCAGAACAAAGCCATACATTTTCGTGTTGACTTTAGCCTTTTCAAGAATCTTGCCCAAGCCCATAGCAAAAGCGACATTGGCATCGTTCACTCCTTCAAGTCCTTGAAACAGCGAGAGATAATCGATCATTTTTGTAGCCAACACATTGGTAGGAATCAAGGACAAATCGTTAAAATCAACTTCATCCAAGAAATGTTCCATCAGCATCTGACGCTGTTCTGCGCCCGAACTTTTCGGATCGACACTCATCTCGCGGTCAGCCTTAATAAGCATTGCCGCATACGAATTGGGGTTATTGTCTATAAGCCGTTCAGTGACTTCGTGAAACGACTGCTGTCGGCTGACAAATTCCAGAGAAGCATTCTGATAAAATGACGATTGTGTGTCGTATTGGCGCAACACAACCTTCAGAGCTTCAATCTCTTGACGATAAGCAGCGCGCTCACGCAAATAGGCCGACCACTGCTGATTTGATGCATCAATCCATTGACCCGCATTGATTTCAGATAGTGCAATGTATTGAATCGCAGCTCCTTCGGAAAGAAATTCAATGGTCTCTCCATCCACTTCAAGCTGATACATACCTTGTGGCAAGGCAAACTCATAAGAAAGATGGTCATCAGCATCGAAATAGAGCGTGTCAATCACTTCTAATTCCAATCCTGTATAGCCTGATAGCGCTGCCCAATTAGAACTATGTTGAGAAATTGTAAACGAAAGTCCCAACTGAGCTCTCAACGGTAGCACGAAGAGAAAAACCGACAATATACAGAACAGTTTCTTCAAAATCAACGAATTAAATAGTTAAATAGTGAATTGCCGACGCCTGTCAGCAGATTGATTTCGTTATTGCCATGCAGACTGCCGACAGCGAAAGGTGTCTCTCCCACCAAACCCGAATTACGAATCATATTGCCTTTGTTGTCAATCAAGAAAATCTCACGAGCATTTTCAGAAACGATGCCCAACAAACGTTTGTTGCGTGAGATGTCAAAAAAGACAGGTTTTGTATGGATTTCGGAATCAAATTCATGAGAATAAAGCACATTCTTGAACCGATCGAAAATCTTCAACTCCTTGCCATCCAAATAAATGAAATCGGGATCGTTATCACCATTGAAATCCTCATAAAGGAAGAAATGCTTATCGCTAAACTCGCCAAAATCAGTACGCGCCAAAGCGCCATCAGAAGCGATATAAAGCAAGTTGCCCACTTCGTCGGAAGTCAAGACAATGCCTTTATGATTGGTCCTATTTTCATAAAAATCAGCAGATTGTGATTTCCTAAGCTCCGCAACTAATGGAATGCGGATGCGTCCTTGACGATCGAGAATGCGAGCCGTTCCATCCTCATCGGTAACGATAATGAGGTCCTTATTGTCAGCCACCAGATGCTGCACAGGTTTCGTCACTAGAGCATCAGTACGATGGCGATTCCATCCTTCCACCTCGCCGGCACGCAAGTCGTAATTATACACAAAGCGGTCAGTTCCGCAAAGCATTACGCGATAATTACGTGTTCTATCGTAATCAAAGACCGAAAGTCCATTTGAAGCTTCAGCCAACAATTGTTTTGGGAAGCCCTCCACAAACTCGCCACTTCTATCAACAAGCATCAGATAATTAGCCGTATTGAACAAGAACTGTCGTCTCCCATCGTTGAAATAGTCAACCTCTTTGACCTCGCTCATCGGTGCCTCAGAAATCTCTTTATTCCAAAGAATATGTCCGTCGCTATCAATGAGATACATCAAATTATTAGCATCAAAAGCCACCACATTGTCAGTCTGGGAAGTGAGACCAGAAACGATATACGGTTTCCCTTGCAACGGCGCCCCAAGATTGGCTTTCCACTGCACATTCGACTCTTCTTGTTTCTCGGAAAACACACGGAAACTCATGCACGAATACACCAAATCCTTTTCTGCAGCAAACTGAAGCGAAAAGGCACGATTATCAGCACATGGCAAATAGAGAGATATATTTGCCGACTCTAACATATTGTTTTGGAAGGTCTTGAAGCCATCGCTCAAATCCAGTGTGCGACCTGAACGGTAACAAGAAATCACCTCTTGTATGGCAGAAAAATCGTTTGCCATCACAAGATACTGATCAACAATAGCATAACTGCAATTCTTAATCGTGCTATACAAATCGCCAAAAATAGTCGGTACGAAATCCTTGACCGTCAAACGTTTCAAAGTGTAGCCTTGAACCGTACTCGTTTCAAGAACGCCAGATTTGGATGAGATTTTGTCCATGAACAGAATCACAGCAGCTGGATCGCTCATCCTAGCCACAAATATAGGCGTGGCAGAATTACCAATCGAACAAAATGACACTTCAGATAAATGACTCAAAAATTGTTCTTCAAGATTCGTGTTGTATGTTTTATTGAATGACTCAACTGTTTGTTGATCAATAAATTCCTCCCAATACGAAGCAAAATCCGACATACCGTAATGTAACATCAGCTTTGTATTGAAAGGCAACACATTGACCACAGAATTATGGACAGGACGCTGATACTTCAAAGGACGCAAGATCGACGAATCCGATGGAACTGAATAGCCATTCAAAACGAGAACATCTGGTTTTGTGAGCACATCAAAAGCAGACAAGCCATCAATTCCCAATGCAAAGCGTTCCAAAACAGGCTGCAACTCTTTTGGGAAAGCAGGGATCTCATTCGCTCTCAAGAGACTGAAATTCAAGTACAAATGCGAGCTAACCGAATTACCAAGAGTAGCTTGCACCTTATTGAAATCCGCATTGTCATAAATCTTTACTGGATTGTTCAATTGTGTTTCGACTTCATCCACAAGGCCATTGTCTGAATTAGGTGTTATCTCTTTACCTTTCATAATCAACCAGCCCGAGGCTTGTTTGGTATATAAATATGCGCTCTGCGAGTTCACAAAACAAGTGCTATCGTTAGATATCCCATATTTAAGCAAGCCTTGAAGAAAATCATTCTTAGGAAAGTAGATTTTTGCGCAAGCGATAAGGCTATCCATATCATCACTCTCGACCAGCATCAGCATATCGTTCGGAACCGCATCAAGCAAAGTGGTTTCTTTCTTCTCATGGCAAGCCCCTAAAAGAGTCAAGAGCATCAACAAGATTGCAGCTTTCTTCATAACCTATTATTTTTCAATTGTTTTTACAAATCTAATTTCAGTTGAATAGCCATATTGAAAGTCATGCGGTGCAAAGGTGTTGTACCGTAATCAGCAATGGCTTGCTTGTGCTCAGGGGTAGGATAACCTTTGTTCTTATCCCAATGATACACGGGGTATTGCTCAGCATATTCTGCCATCATCATATCACGAGTTGTTTTAGCCAAAATGGAAGCCGCAGCTATGGACTGATATTTGGCATCACCACCCACTATACACACATGCTTCAAGTCGCGATATGGATTAAAGCGATTGCCATCGATAAGCAAAAACTCCGGACGCACAACCAATTGATCGACAGCACGATGCATTGCCAAAAACGATGCATTAAGGATGTTGATTTCATCAATCTCTTGAGCCGTGACAATGCCAATACCGAAAGCCGCCGCCTCATTCATGATTAGTTCACGCAACTTCATTCGTTTCTTTTCAGTAAGTTGCTTTGAATCATTGAGTTCTGGATAATCCGTTCCATTCTTCAAGATGACCGCACCCGCCACAACTGGTCCTGCTAGACAGCCACGGCCCGCTTCATCGCAACCTGCTTCAATCAATTCAGAATAATGCGTCAAGAGACTCATAATCAAACAATTTGGAAATAGAATTTATTGGCAAAGACAAAAAGAAAAACAAAAGCCAGTACTATATCAGCCCAACCCGTATTTCCAATATATGAAAACTCGTACGACAGAATTACAGACAACGCAATAAAAAACAAGCCATTAAGGAGCACGCAATTACCTGTAAAAAGCAAAATAACGCCAAAAGCAACCAATACAATTGCCATAGTGATCTTCATTCGCACGGCCACTGTCTTCTCATAATTTGTTGTACCACCGCCCAAAACAAGAAATATTGCAGAAAGAGCGACAAACAAAATCACACCCAAATTCCACCAATTAAATCCCTTCGCAGATAAATTGAATAATGAAACACCTTCTGCATAACCGTTCAATACATCGAGCAGGTCACCGCGAAAATATGCAATCAGGAAATACACAAAATAAGGGATTAAGAATCCAATCAAAGGTATCAATTGATAGCGAAGCGAGCCTTTCTTGGAAATTATCAAGGACACAATCACCCAAACTACCAAAACAATAGATTGGAAATAGCACATTGTTGCGAGGCCAAGAAAAATACCCGCATTCAGTAGATAAATTTCAACATTAGGCGTCAGATAAATCAGGAACAGCGAGTTCATCAAAGCCAATATAAACAAGGTGGCAAGTGCAAACGGGCTAAAGACCGTTTGGGTCATGGTAAGATTCATCAGCAAAAGGGACACGAAGCCCCCCATCACACTGACTTTAGCAACAATCTGATTTCCAACCAAAATCGAGTTAAAAAACAGTGTTTCGAACACCATCAGCAAGAAAGCAAAAGCCAATTTTGCGTAAGGCGAAAAACCAAGAATGCGGTCAAAAAAATTGTAAAGCGGCGTGACGGGCGAAGTCATGTCAACATTCGAAGGCGTCGCCACAAACGATGGAATCCAAAGTGCCAAGGCCAAAATGGCAAGCACGATGTATTGGATGATGTAACTCTGTCGGAAAAACTTAATCATTTGTAATTCATCAAATCAACACCAATATCATGACGGAAATTCATGCCCTCAAAATGGATTTTTTCGACATTCTGATAAGCCAAATCACGCGCTTCTTCAATAGAATTGCCATGAGCCGTGACCGCAACCACACGACCGCCAGAAGTAACCACATTATTTTCGGCATCAAAAGCAGTACCCGCATGAAATGCGACACAGTCCTTCACATTCTCGAAACCCGACATCTTCATGCCTTTCTTGTAAGTCTCAGGATAACCGCCCGAGACCATCATCACCGTGACCGCCGTCTTAGGATTTTTGGCGTAGGCCACTTCGTTCAAGCGACCTTCAGCACAAGCACTCAACATCAAGGCAAAGTCGCCATCGATACGCGTCATCACAGCTTCCGTCTCTGGGTCGCCCATACGGACATTGTATTCAATCACAAACGGATTGCCGTTGTCATTCATCAAACCCAAGAAAATGAAGCCCTTATAATCGATATTTTCTGCTTTTAGGCCTTTCAGCGTAGGCTTCACGATGCGGTCTTCCACTTTTTTCAGGAAGTCATCGGTGCAGAAAGGCACAGGCGAAACGGCACCCATACCGCCCGTATTCAGGCCTTTGTCGCCATCACCGATACGCTTGTAATCCTTAGCTTCAGGTAAAATGACGTAATGTTCGCCATCGGTCAAGACAAAAACAGAGACCTCGATGCCTTTCAAGAACTCCTCAATCACGACAGTGGCCGAAGCCGAACCGAATTTGCCGCCCAGCATATTGTTCAATTCTGCCTTGGCTTCATCAAGCGAATCGAGAATCAAGACACCTTTGCCCGCAGCCAAACCATCCGCTTTCAAAACGTATGGAGCCTTGACAGTTTCAAGGAATGCGAGACCTTCATCAAGGTTGGCAGCCGTCACCGTGCAGCATTTAGCTGTCGGAACGCCATATTTTTCCATGAATACCTTAGCAAAAGCCTTGCTGCCTTCCAACTGAGCACCGACCTTGTCGGGTCCGATGATTTTCACCGACTTAAGCACATCGTCGTTCTTGAAGAAATCGACAATGCCATCCACCAAAGGCTGTTCCGGACCGACGACAACCATCTGAACACCTTGTTCAATGCAAAACTGCTTTATGGCCTCAAAATCACCGACTTTGATGTTCACATTGGTTCCCACTTGTGCAGTACCCGCATTGCCAGGAGCGATGAACAAGTTTCTACAATACGGACTTTGTGCGATTTTCCAAGCCAGAGCATGCTCGCGTCCGCCAGAGCCTAAAACCAAAATATTCATTTCATCAAGAGCCGTAACATTCTGTCCTTGAACATCTTTCCAATTTACGGTCTCTTTTCCATTATCACCAGGATACATTACTATTTTTGCCATATTTTATTCTTCAATTGATTTCATCAAACACTTCCAAATAGCGTCAGCCGCCTTGTCCCACGAAAAATCAGCAGCGCGTTCCCTACCCTTTTCCGCCAATTCCTTTCGCACATTTTCGTCCATGATTTCTGCCATCGCTTCAGCGATCGACGCTTCGCTAAACGGGTCAACGAGCAAAGCCGCATCTTGAGCCACCTCAGGCATCGAAGTCACATCAGAGGTGATGACGGGCGTATCGCAACGGAAAGCCTCCAAGATAGGAATGCCAAAACCCTCGAAATACGACACATACACCGACGCCAAAGCTGATGCCGTCACCTTATGCAAGTCTTCGGCACTCAAACGGCCCGTGAAAATCACTTCGTCCTTGAAACGCATAGCATCGTATGCCTCAGCAATCGGGCCTTCCCACCAGCGTTTCTCGCCTACAATCAACAACTTGACATCCGATGGATTCTGACTCTTGAACAAATCGAAAGCCGTAAACAACCGAGCCAAATTCTTGCGCGGATGCAACGAACCGACAAACATGAAATATGGATTTCCACTCGTGTAGCGATTTCGGATTTCAATCTGTTCAGTTTCCGTAATCGGAGCAAAAATCTCGTTCACACCATTATAGGCCACATCAATCTTTTCAGGATCAATATGGTAGCAATTAACGATGTCTTGTTTCGAAAACTCGGAAACCGTCACGATTCGCTTTGCTTTTTTCGCATATCGCGGAAAATACTTCTTATAATGCCACAAGTGAATCTTAGGCATATCGTTAGGAAAATGCTCAAAATTCAAGTCGTGGAACTGAATCACCGATGGGGTTTTCGTCAGCAAGCTCATATAGCCATCTGGCGAGAAATAAAGGTCGGGCTTGATTTTGCGCAAGGCACGTGTCATGGAGAGTTCGAAATACCAGATGTAGAGGAACGGATGCCGTGCCGGCGGGAAAAGGACGATAGGCTTCACATTATCGGCAAAGACGAACTTAGGGTCATAGGCTCGGTCGAAGAAGAAATAGAATTCCACTTCGGGATGGGCCACGACAATGCGACGCAAGGTTTCGTAAGCCACCCAGCCGATGCCTTCCAGCTTGTCTTTCAGCAACAAACGCGTATTAACTGCAACTTTCATTAAACGGAGCAATAAAACGCAAAAATATAAAAAAAGCGGAAAAGTTTGAATTTTTCCGCTTCTTTCTTTGTGATTTGTAAAAATCAGTATTTGTAAATCTCTGACTTGTATGGTCCTTCAATCGGCACGCCGATGTAATCAGCCTGTTTCTGAGTGAGTTTGGTCAGTTTCACGCCAATCTTTTCGAGGTGCAAACGAGCCACTTCCTCATCGAGATATTTCGGCAAGCAATACACATCGACTTCATACTGACCGCGCTTTGCCCACAAATCCATTTGGGCAAGGGTTTGGTTGGTGAAAGAGTTGCTCATCACGAAGCTGGCGTGACCCGTAGCGCAACCCAAATTGACCAGACGACCCGATGCCAGCAAGAAGATGCAGTGACCATCTTCGAAGACGTACTTATCGACTTGTGGCTTAATGTTGATCTTTTCCTTCAGCTGTTCAGCCTTTTCCAAACGGTCAACCTGGATCTCGTTGTCGAAATGACCGATGTTGCACACGATGGCTTGGTCCTTCATCTGGAGCATGTGCTCGAGGGTGATGATGTCGCAGTTACCTGTCGTGGTGACGAAGATATTACCTTCCTTGACGGCTTCTTCCATCGTGGTCACCTCGAAGCCTTCCATAGCGGCTTGCAGTGCGCAGATAGGGTCGATTTCGGTGACGAGAACGCGAGCGCCGTAGCTCTTCATGGAGTGAGAGCAACCTTTACCCACATCGCCGTAACCGCAAACCACGACCACCTTACCGGCAATCATCACGTCGGTAGCGCGCTTGATGCCGTCAGCCAACGATTCGCGGCAGCCATACAGGTTGTCGAACTTCGACTTTGTGACCGAGTCGTTCACGTTGATAGCAGGAACCAATAATTCGCCACGTTCCTTCATCTGATACAAACGATGGACGCCTGTGGTGGTCTCTTCCGATACGCCTTTCCAGCCAGCCACTACGGTATGCCAGAAAGTAGGATTATCCTTATAAGTAGCGCGTATGACGCTCATCAAAGCCGATTCTTCAGCATTGGTAGTTACCACATCCAACAGTTTGGGGTCGTTTTCGCAAGCGTAGCCCTTATGGATTAATAAGGTAGCATCGCCACCATCGTCAACGATAAGGTCCGGACCGGTTCCATCAGGGAAAGTGATGGCGCGCTTGGTGCACCACCAATAGTCCTCAAGCGTCTCGCCCTTCCATGCAAACACAGCCGTGCCCGTAGCAGCGATAGCGGCCGCGGCATTGTCCTGAGTCGAGAAGATGTTACAGCTGCACCAACGCACTGTAGCACCCAATTCCACCAAAGTCTCAATCAAGCAAGCCGTCTGGATGGTCATGTGGAGTGAACCCATGATTTTGGCACCCTTCAGCGGCTTGGTGCCGCCATATTTCTTGCGCAGAGCCATCAGGCCAGGCATTTCGTGTTCTGATACTTCAATCTCTTTTCTTCCCCATGCAGCCAAATCCATGTCGGCTACCAGATATGGGAGTTTGTTATCTAACAATTTCTCGTTCATTACTTTTCATTTGTTTTAAACGTGCAAAAGTACAACAAATCTCCATTCAATCGGTAAAAAACGTAAATTTGCAGCCCAAAACGAAGTAAAATGAGCATCACAGATGTCATCAGAAAAGCCCAATCGGAAGGTTCGACGCGCATTTCGTATGAAATGCTGCCTCCTTTGAAAGGTGCGGGACTCGCCCCTGCTTTCGAAGCCGTGGAGAACCTCATGCCTTACGACCCCGCTTTTGTTTCCATCACCTGCCACCGTTATGTGACCAAAGCCAGCATCAACGAACGCGGCGAGACAGAATATCACTCGCTCCGCACACGCCCTGCCACCATCGGCATGGCTTCGGCCTTGCGCCAACGCTTTGGCATCGAGGTCATTCCCCACCTGATTTGCAGCGGCATGTCGAAATACGACATCGAAGACTCGCTCATCGACATGGACTTCCTTGGCCTTGAAAACGTCTTGGCCCTTCGTGGCGACAAGGAGAAGGAAGCCGACAGCTACGTTGCCCACCCACAAGGTCACGAACACGCCATTGATTTGGTCAGGCAAATCCGCGAGATGAACCAAGGTCATTTCGTTGATGCTCAAGTCGATGACTGCCACCATTCGCGCTTCACCGTCGGCGTTGCCGGCTATCCTGAGAAACACGCCGATGCCGAAAGCATCGAAGCCGACATCAAAGCCCTGAAGGCCAAAGTCGATGCAGGAGCAGATTTTGTCATCACGCAGCTTTTCTTCGACAACCGCGTGTTTTTCGAATACATGAAGCAATGCCGCGAAGCAGGAATCAACGTGCCCATCATTCCTGGCGTGAAGCCTCTTTCTACAATCAAGCATCTCACTCTGTTGCCCAAAACCTTCGGCACATTCATTCCCGAAGCACTCTCGGATGAAGTGAAACGACACGCCGATAATCCTGCCGCCATCCAGCAGATTGGCGCCGAATGGTGCATCAGCCAAATCAAGGAACTGAAAGAAGCAGGCCTACCCATTGTGCACATCTACACGATGGGGCGCACCGAAAGCATTGCCAAAATCGTAAGCCAAATATAAACCCAGCAAGGCTTCTCATGAGGAACATGGAAAGACCAACGCAAGGTATCCGCCGACAGCTTTTCAACTATGCCGTCCCCAGCATCGTGGGCATGTTGATTGTAGGCATCCAGACTTTCGTTGACGGCATCTTCGTCAGCAAGGGTGTGGGAGCCTTAGGGCTCGCTGGCATCAACCTCTCCATGCCGCTCATCAGCACTGCCCTCAGCATCGCCATCATGATTATTTCGGGTGGTGTTGTCATTGCAGGCGTAGCCAAAGGCAGCGGCGACGAAGAGAAAGCAAAGGGCTACACCACGCTCACTTTCGTGGTCCTATTTGCCACAATACTGTTTATCTCACTTCTCATTGCATTATTTCTCAAACCTTTATGTTACTTCCTCGGCGCTAACGACGAAGTCTATCCCTATGTCCGGCAATATCTTGGCGTCATCGGGTGTGGTTTTATTTTCTATTGCATTCCCAACATCACCGAAGCCTTCACCCGATTTGCAGGCAAGCCCAATTGGGTATTCGTCAGCGGCGTGATTTGCTGCGTCGTCAACATCGTCCTCGACTATTTCTTCGTCCTGAAATTCGATTGGGGCGTCACAGGAGCCGCCATCGCCACCTGCATTGCCAATACCTCAGCAGCCTTGGTCCTTTTGCACAATGTGCGTTTCGGCAAACTCATGGGCGGATGGAAGGAAATCGGGAAGATATTCTACAACGGCTCGTCAGAAATGTTCACTTCGGTGTCGGCAGCCATCACGACCTACATTTTCAACCTCGTATTGATGAGCGAGATAGGTCCCAAAGGCGTTGCCGCACTCACCATTGTCTGCTATCTGAATTTCATCGTCAACATGTCGATTTTCGGCCTATCGCAAGCCCTATATCCTTTAGCATCCATCAACTTAGGTGCACGCAACTACAAGCGTATCAAGTCGTTGTTATTCAACTCCATGCTTTTTGGAGGCTGCATTGGCATCGGGGTTTTCTTTTGCGTGCTCCTCTTCAAGCAACCCATCGTGAACGCATTCACCGAAGGCGATGCCGAACTTCACGCCTTGGCTCTCACCGCAGTGACATACGTCACGCTGCATTACCTCATTTCTTTCATCAATATTGTCGCGTGCAGTTTTCACACAGCCATCGAAAGGCCTGTCGAATCGGTGGTTATCGCGCTCTGCCGAAGCATCATCTTCGTGTTGGTTCCTTTGTTTGCGCTCACGCCACTCATCGGTCAGTTAGGCATTTGGCTCAGTATGCCTATCGCCGAAGCACTGACGCTGGCCGTTAGTTTGCCGCTCACCGCACGATCGCTAAGAAAATTGAAAGAGGTATTGCAATAATTTAATATCTTTGCAGCCATTAAAATCTAATCATTATGGCACTCAATTGCGGAATCATTGGCTTGTCAAGCACAGGCAAAACCACCATATTTAATTGCATTTCAAACACTAAGGCAGAAATCGGATTTGCCTCGAAGTCGAACATCGGCATGTGCGAAGTCGTTGACGACCGTCTGAAACTCATCGACAACATCTCGCACTCAAAGCGCATCGTCCCCGCCACCGTCGAAATCGTTGACCTTCCTGGTCTGAGCAAAGGCGGACAAGGCGTTGGCAACAAACTCTTGGCCGAAGTCCAGACCATGGATGCCCTCATCCACGTTTTGCGTTGCTTCGACGACCCAAACATCCCTCACAGCGAAGGCAGCATCGACCCTGTGCGCGACATGGAACTCGTTGACCTCGAGCTTCAAGTGCGCGACCTCGACCTCGTCACCCGCAAGCTGCAACGCGTTGAAAAACTCCTGAAAAACGGCGAAAAAGACAACAAGAAAGCCTTCGAAGTGCTCACCGTCTATAAGGAAGTGCTCGAAAACCTGGGCAATGCGCGCGATGCCAAAGTAGCCGAAGAAGACAAGAAATATGTGCAAGATATTCAACTGCTTACCGCAAAGCCAATCATCTATGTCTGCAACGTTGACGACGCTTCTGCCACAACGGGCAACAAGTATTCCGATGCAGTGAAAGCCGCCTTGAAAGAAGGTCAAGACATGCTGATTATCGCTGGCAAGCTGGAAGCCGAAATCGCCGAACTCGAAGCCGACGACCGTGCCCTATTCATGGAAGACGCCGGGCTGACAGAACCAGGCGTAAACAAGCTGGTTCGCACGGCTTACCACACCCTGAACCTGCATTCGTTCTTCACCACAGGTCCTGACGAGACACGCGCTTGGACCATCCACGTTGGCGACACCGCTCCTATCGCAGCTGGAGCCATCCACTCCGATTTGCAACGCGGTTTCATTCGCGCCGAAGTGATGAGCACGGAAGACTTCCTGCAATACAAGTCGGAAGCAGGTGTCAAGGAAGCCGGAAAGTTCCGCGTGGAAGGCAAGACTTATGTTGTGCAGGATGGGGATATCCTGAATATTAGATTTAATGTATAGAAACTACAGATTTCACTGATTAAACAGATTGCTAGCGCAAATGAATTGATGCGCAAGCGCGAAAATTAAAACTACAGATTTCACCGATTAAACAGATTTTTGTCAGTCCAAATGATTTGATGCGCAAGCGCATTATTTATATTTTATAGCTCAAAATGCAGGAACAGACTTTTATATATTCAAAAGAAACCTATGCAATCAACGGTGCTGCCATGGAAGTTCACTCAACTCTTGGCCCCGGTTTTTTGGAGTCTGTATATCAAGAAGCGTTGGAAATTGAATTAGCGAAACGAAATATTCCATTTGTGTCGCAGCAAAAACTTCAAATTCAATATAAAGGAATACAACTTCATCAGTATTTCATTGCAGATTTGGTTTGCTACGACAAAATTATTGTAGAACTAAAAGCTGTTTCATCTATTCTTCCAGAACATCAAGCTCAAATAATCAATTACCTTCATGCGACGAACCTAAAGATGGGAATACTTTTCAATTTCGGAGAAGAGAGTCTCTATTTTAAAAGATTTCCCAATTATTTACCATTAAGCCACAATCTGTAACAATTTCAGCGAAGCTGGCCAAATTTTATCTGTACAAATCTGTAAAATCTGTAGTTTAATCCAAAAGCAACCCAACCATGGAGCAAGTAATCCTCGTTGACGAATATGACAATCCCATCGGGCTGATGGAGAAGATGCAGGCACACATCACGCCACATCTCCATCGTGCTTTTTCCATTTTCGTTTTCAACAGCAAAGGCGAACTGCTCATGCAGCAACGCGCCTTCTCGAAATACCACTCCCCTGGCCTTTGGACCAACACCTGTTGCAGCCATCCACGCGAAAACGAGACCATCGAAGAAGCCACAAGCAGAAGGCTGATGGAAGAAATGGGCATGAAATGCGACATGAAAGAAGCCTATACCTTTATCTATCAGGCACCTGTCGGGCAAGGCCTCACCGAGCATGAACTCGACCATGTCGTCATCGGCCACAGCGACGACACACCTATTATAAATAAAGACGAAGTCGCATCATGGAAATACATGAACCTTGCTGACCTTGAAAACGACATCCGACTTCATCCGGAATGTTACACCGAATGGTTCAAGATCACTTTCCAGGATTTGCTGAGGCACATTTAATATTCAATTGATTTTCACCCGATAAAGACTTCTCTTGTCGCCATTCTGTTTTCTTGAATCCAAGAAAAGATAATAGACATAGCCGTCGTAAACCTGAATCTTTGTCGGGAAATAATGCCGATCTAATCTATAAGACTCGCCGACATTGCCGTTTTTCAGATTGATTTCTTTCAGCGTCACCATTCCATCTGTGATAAATTGTCCGTAGCATTTGCCTTGTGCGGCATCAACAATGACGTTTTTATCCCAAGGATTATTGGATTCCAAGTTTTTGGCATAACCCGTTTTCTTATGAAAGACGATGACGCTTTTCGACACGAATTCTCCTAAATTGTTATAGACATACATATAGTCATTCTCAAAATCAAACAGATAAAGCCTGTTATTGATTGAAACAACTGGGCTGTAAACCGCAGGAAGCATCACGCGCATTCTTGGATCACGGCGATAATCGTAACTCTTCGCTTTTTCTTCTTGGGTAATCGGGTCCATCACTTCGCCATATTCGAAAAAAGGTATTCGCTCACCAGAATTCGCATAAACCACACCCGACCTAATCGCCTTTTGTTCGGCAGCAATAGCATCTTTCAATCTTGAACCCATTCCCATTTCCAACGAACTACCTTCCAATGCTTTCGCCTTACGCGAATTATCTGACTCCCAATTCATTAACATTTCAAATTGTTCGCTCTCAATAGTTTGAAGAATCTCTTGTTTTTTCGTATTTTTGTTTGCCACGACATAAACAAGATATTGGTCGAGCATCAGATAGTTTTGCTGAACAATGACGCTATCGGTCGCGGCCACAATCGGCTTCAACACCTTATTATATTTGTCGATGCCGTTTCCGTAAAGCAGATGCAAATCCTTTCCGTCGCAATAAACCTGATAAATCGAGTCGGCACTCAAGACCTGCACATTGCCGAACGCATCGCGATACAGTTCCTCGTATTTCCGCGCCAAAGGGCATTGCGAGATGGTGTCCTGCTCGAAACTCAGATGCAGCAAATTCGACTTGGTGCCCGTACTCGTAATGGCATAAATGCCGTCGGCACCCACCAGATAGTCAATCACCCAAACGATTTCATTGTCGTAAGCCAATTGCGGCGCGTTGGCCGTAACTGTCACCTCATGAAGCGATTCCACTCTTTCTTTCAAGGTGACGATGGTCTTGTAAGTCCCATTCTCATCGACCTGCATCTGCTGCCGGTCCATTTGCACAGCTTCCCTATTGTAACCTACATGCGAGAACACAAGCGTTGCCGCCGATTGCAAATTGACTCGGAAAATGCCGTTTGCATCAGTTATGGAAAGCAACCTGTTCTGTGAATCGTAAACGCCAACGCCTTCAACACTTTCGTTTTTTCCGTTGACTACCAAGCCTTCCACCTTGAAGGCGACACTCTTTTGGGCAAAAGCGGAAACACAAGCAAAGCCTAGTAAAAACAGCATAAAAAGCATCTTTTTCATAGCAATAAGTTTTAGGATTAACAACTTATTTGCTACAAAAATTGCGCCAAGAATCAATACTTTAGCTTAGGAAAACCGGTGATTTTCAAGCACTATGTTCAAAGTCTGTTGGCTTAAAAGATGCGACGCAAGATGAGCAATTGTTTTCCATAACAAACGCAAATCCGCAAAAAAACAAACCAATAAAACCACCTGTTTTTCAGCAGATTGCAACAACAAACTGCACTAAATTGCATGTTTTTCATTGTCTAAACTGCACTAAATTGCATATTTTTCATAGTCTAAACTGCAGTAAATTGCATGTTTTTCATAGTCTAAACTGCAGTAAATGGTAAGGTTTGGTGATGCCTATGTCTTTTTTCGGGGCAGTATCTTTCTATTTTTCCATTTACAATTTTTAATTCATTCTATTTTCCAATTCAATATCATCTTAAACAATCAACAAAACTAATATAACGTTCATTATCTAAGTGAAAAGATGCCTATGAGGTTAGGATCTTGTTGGATGTTGCCAAAGAACACAATGTGTCCATTGTATTCACTAACAAAAGCACCACCAGCAAAGCCATCGGTGTAACCAGGAACCTGTTCAAAATTGCACACTGGAATATTACCCAATGAATGGTTAGTAATATTGTAGTCATATACTTTTGCATTAGCGTAAGGCTGACAGAAAAGGAAGATGTGAGCAGTACCATCTTCTTCTTGAAAGTAACCAGAACCATATGCATGAATGGGATTTGGAGCATTCTGGATGACGGTACCATTGCGGTCAATGAGCATGAGATCATCCATGCCGCCAACCCAAAATCCATCATTCTGAGGATCGTATGAACAATGGCGGATATGGTTGCAGTCTGTATTGATGGTGTTCACTAAAACCTTGTTGGCAAGATCAATGGTAAAGAGGATAGAAGCATTGTTACCACCATAAAAAAATTCCCCATCGTAGGTAAGATCTTTAATCTCGCTGACACCATTAATGTTGAAACCTTCGATGAAGGTGCCGTCCATATCATACCTGTAGAAACTATAGCCACCAGTTGGTGTTCCCTGCCAGCTACAAGTGTAAATATATTCACCGTCAGTAGCGATGCCTTGTTGACCAGCACTGGTAAGAATTATCGAACCAATAAAGTTCCACATGATATAACTATTTGTTGTAAAGTACTTTTCTTCACCGTAGGCCGTGCCTTGGCTGTTCTTGGCGTAGGCGCGCACATAGTAAGTGGTGTTGGCAGTCAGGCCTGTCATGTTGGCCGTAAAGCTGCCTGTGCCTGTGCCGCTTGTGGCATGGCTGCCGCTTGCCGTCGGGTTGTGGCTTGTGCTCCAGCAGATGCCGCGCTCGGTAACACTTGCTCCGCCGTCATTTGTCACGTTGCCGCCGCCTAATGCGGTGGTCTGGGTAATGTTGCTCACCTGTGCCGTAGTCACCGTTGGCAAGTTTGCCGTGGTGGTGAAATCCACTTGGTTGCCGTAGCTTGTTCCGGCGCTGTTGGTGGCGTAAGCACGCACATAATATTTTGTGCCTGCCGTCAGGCCTGTCATCTGGCAGGTGAACGAGCCTGTTCCCGTACCGTTAGCCACGTGGCTACTACTTATGGTCGGGTTTTGCGAGGTGCTCCAGCAAATGCCGCGTTCCGTCACCGTCGCACCGCCATCGTTGGTAACGTTACCGCCGCCTGTGGCTGAGTTTTGCGTGATATTGGTCACGCTGTTTGTCGTTACGGTTGGCTTATTCACCAAAGTAGTAAACTGTTTTTCTTCGCCATAGCTTATGCCCTGGGTGTTTTTGGCGTAGGCGCGCACATAGTAGGTTGTGCCCGGGGCGAGGCCGGTCATGGTGCAGGTATAGCTGCCCCCACCCGTGCCGCTGTTGGCATGGGCATCGGTGGTGGTCGGGTTGTGGGAAGTGCTCCAGCACACGCCGCGTTCGGTAACATTGCTGCCGCCTTGGTCGGTCACGTTGCCGCCGCACTTAGCAGAGGTGGCGGTAATGTCCGTCACATCGTTGGTCGTCACCACGGGCAGACCTTCAAGAGCGGTGAAACTCACCTCGCTGCCGTAGCTTACGCCTTGGGCGTTTATGGCGTAGGCTCGCACGTAGTAGGTTTCGTTTGGCGTCAGGCCAGTCATGCTGCAGGTGTAGCCGCCGCTACCCGTACCACTGTTGGCATGGGCACCGGTGGTGGTCGGGTTGTGGCTCGTGCTCCAGCAGATGCCGCGCTCGGTCACGGCGCTGGCACCCTGGTCGGTCACGTTGCCGCTGCACTTGGCAGAGGTGGCGGTCACTTCGGTGACGGAGCCTGTGGTCACCACGGCGAGGCCTTCGGTGGTGGTGAAGGTCTTCTGCTCGCCGTAGGCGATTCCCTTTTCATTTATTGCATACGTCCTCACATAATATGTGGCATTTACATTCAGGCCGGTCATGTTCACGGTGAAGCTGCCCATGCCACTGCCGTTAGCAAGATGGCTGCTGCTCAGGGTCGGGTTTTCCGCTGTGCTCCAGCAGGCGCCTCTTTCGGTCACTTCGGCGCCGCCGTCGGAGCTTACGTTGCCAATGCAAATGGCGGAAGTGGCGGTCACATCGGTAATCTCCACAGTGGAGACCGAAGCAATGGTTATCGGGTTGGAAGTCCTGAACTCCATTTCTTCGCCGAAGCCCACACCCATACTGTTTTTGGCGTATGCCCTGACGTAATAAGTCGTTGCCATCTGCAAGTCATCAATCCTGCATGAGTATTCGCCAAGGCCTTCACCATTGGTCATGGTTTCGTCGTCCAAGGTCGGGTCGCCATAGGTGTTCCAGCAAATGCCGCGTTCCGTAATCGCAACACCACCGTCAGAAACCACCTTGCACTTTACGCGGACTGTAGTGGTGTCGATAGGCAAGACTTCAATCGTTTCAACCGCCGGCGCTTGTGCCAGGGTGGTGAAATCCTTCGTGTCTGTCACCCAGTCTTTTGACGCACCGTAATCGACGCTGTAGCAATAGTAATATTTCGTACCTGGAATCAATCCGTCAACCGAAACCAGGAAGTTCTTGTCACTGATCTGAATGTCATGATAATCGGCATCCAAAAGCGACTCTTCCCGACCTATTTTCAAAAGCATTCCGTCAATTTTCCCCGGATAAGAATACGCGCCTGTTATTTTCACACTTACCGCATCTGCCAGCACCTTTTCCTGGGCTATTTCAAAACGAGCCATATTCACTTCAGGGTCTTTCTTGCAGGAGCAAAGGATAAAGGCAGCAACGACCCACAATATCAATGACAAAGACTTCTTCATGGTAACACTTAATTATGAAATCATTTTTTCCTAAAAGCAAGGCCGACACCTAATTTTCCTTCAATGGTCTTGAAATTGGTAGTTACGGCTTCAAGGGAAATCACGAAACCTCCCAAATGTGCTTGTAGGCCAGCCGAGACATCCACACCTTGTGCACTATAGCCTTTGTTCAGGCACCAGCTACCATCAACTTTTTCCCAGCAGAGGTCCCTTACGCCATAGCCAACACCGACTTTAGCGCAAACAGGGCCCGCGATTCGCATCATGCCTCCAGCCATCACCGAGAGACGGTCGGTAGAAGTGGAGCCTGTGTACATCGGAAGATGACCGTCATCGAGGAAACCCATGCCATCGCATTTTTCAGACAAGCCCATGCCTTTGAAACTGCCGTTGGTCATAAAGGAGACGAACCATCCAAACCGCTTCACCTGACCCACACTGAAACCGAAAGAAGTCTGTGGAGCCGTCGAATACGCCCCATTCAAGGTAAGGAAAGTCTCCTTGTAGTATTTTTCCTTCATCTTGATGCTCAGCTTGAACTTGATGTTGTTGCCTTCCAAGGTCTTAAATTCCTTGACGACGTCCCATGTTATGCTGCGGTTGTAACCTGCCACCACATTGGTCACATCGCCTTCGACATATTTCAGCGGGCCACGGTAGCTGGCGCCACCATCTTCCGAGACATAGACACGCACAAAATCGGCAGGTTGGTCAATGTCATACTCAATGACAATCTTGTCGCCTTCCTGATGGACATCTACAATCTGTTGTGCAAAAGCGCCAAGCGAAGCCATGGCTAGCAACATCAAAAACAGTATCTTTTTACTCATAGCTTTATTCATTTGATTTTCAGTTTTCTCCATGAATCTGCCAAACTGGAGCTGGCGACCGTTGCCGGGGTCTGCATCTTTGAGTTCTCCACCATCGACATTTTCGTCACCTTGTCATTTACATAATCAGCCAATTCGCCATAATTGACATCGCCCTTGGTTTCCTGGAGCTTCTTCAGCAGGAAATAGGTGAACATGCCATGCGACTTGTCTTGATAGGCATACGCAGTTTCGTCGCCTTGTGCAGCCGAGAAAGCAATGGAATTGCCCTTCAGCGTACCCGCTTTCGACTTAATAGCTACACCTCGATTCTCGGCCAACATTTTGCCATCACGGTTGACGCCGCTGAAGCAGGCATCTATGAAATAGGTCACCGACTCGGCATCGACATTGCCCAAATCGGAATAGAGTTTGTCGAGACTGTAGCCCGATTCGGTATCAGACGAATAGCCGTCAACAGGCAAAAGAAAAGCGTTATGGCTCGATTCGTTAGGGATGCCATGACCCGAATAGTAAACAATGCCTTTGGCATCACCTTTAAAGGCAATCAAGGCGTTTTTCAGCCAAACGATTTCATGCTTCATGTTGTTGAGCGAAGCATTTTGCAGGAAGCGGATGTTCTTTTCGGGAACGCCCAGCGTCTGGATGCAATATTGCTTGAAGACCTCGCCGTCGTGGATGGCAAATGGCACACTTTGCTCATTCTGGTATTTTTCGTTGGCAATGATGACCACAAAAGTCTTGTCGTTCAGAACCTTAGTCAGAGGGATGTTCACATCCACATCCGACTGGCGGACTTGGTTGCCTGAATTTGGGGTTCCGATGCTGAAACTGAACGTCTCGCTTTCAATTTCAACAGTTTGGGCGATGCCGAGGCTCCACGCCATAGACACAGCCAATAAGAGTAATATACGTTTCATAAAGTCAAAAAAATATTATTCATTTACAATTTCGATGGGTTTCACCACCACCTGCATCTGCTTGTCCATCCTACGGTTGCGCAGCAGCCAGTGCTGGAAGTCCTTGTACGAAAGCATTCGGGGCAAGTCGAGTTCCTCGTTTCCTACCACCACCTTCTCGGCTATAGCGCCATCATTGGCTTTCACAAAAGCATTCGGCGAATAGATGACATACAGCATGTCGCGTTCAACCGCCTTGTCGGTGGTCAGAACATATTCGTCGCAAATCTTCCCGTTTTCAGCGTGATTGGACGAAAAGAGCACATACGGCTTATTGGCTTTCACCTCAAACTTCCCATCCGTATCGCCGGAGTAGGGCAACATGCAGTAGGCATCGCCTTTTTCGTCCATCAGATAGACGGCAAGATAACCGCTGGCGGGCGTCTTGAACGACAAGAAGAGTTCGTCGCCATTGCGGAACTGCTCGCCACGGCATTCATAGCGGTCGAGGGTTCCGTTCTTCAGTACTTTCACCGCAATGTCAACAGGAACGGATTCGATGGAACGGGCAACTCCCCACACATGGGCTTTTACCATGAGGAAACCATCCTCGTAGCTGACTGAAATTTCGGGGCTGCTTGTGTCTTTCAACCATTCGCCTTTCACGGTGCTCTCGCCTATCGCCATTATATTGACGGACGACTCCCCGTTTTCGTTCTTCCTGGTAGTTAGGATCGTTTCGTCTATCAAGGTGCCAAATTCTTCAGCGAGGGCTTGGATACGCGCCTGCTCGACTGCCGTAATCTTGGCGGCTTCAAGACTGACATCCTGAGGCGCATAATAGGTGTATTCCCCCTCTACCCTTCGTTCTTGCGCGAAGAGCAAAGCGGGGAACACAGCTATCAGCAGCATTATGACTGCCTTTCTAATCATGGTTTCTGGTTAAAGTCCGAGAATGTTATCCAGTTGCTTCGACAGATCGTCAGCCTTCTTCTCAAGGTCCTCCCGAATTGTGGCTTTTGCTGCTTCCATAGCCAGGTCGTGGCTGTAATAGACCACTGTTCTGACTTCAACATTGCCGTTTTCCAAGTCGCGATACATCTTGACGGGGACAATGACACGGCCCAGCTTCTGCGATACCAGGTTCTTTGATGCAGCAACGCTCTCGGCCAATGAACTTGCCTGTTTTTGGGTTAGCTGCTTGTTGGCCAACTTGTTGTCGATAAGCTCGGTTATCTCAGTTTCAATCTTACCAGCGAGATCAAGTTTGGCGAGGTTTGAAGCCTGGAACAAGGCGGCATCGTAGTTCTCTCCCGAAGTCATGGCTTCACCAGAGATGAACTTATCGTAGCCATTAGCATCTTTCTCCAATGCCTTGTTGTAGGATTCTTTTAGCTGCATTTCCAAGGATAGATTGCCAGGAGCGACTTTCCATCCTTCTTTCTTCAGTTGTCTCACTTCCTTTGAAATCATCTTGGTGGCATGTTTTTGGTCTTTTGTCAAAGCTTGGTTGCTGCCGCATGAAGCCATCAGGAACAATGACACGAACATCATTACAAATACACTTAACTTTTTCATTTTCTGTTTCCTTTCTATTTTTAATTGTTACTTATTTGATTTCGTTGAATTTTTCAATTCGTTTAACTGTTATGCCTAATAGAGCCACCCAGTAGGAATAATTAGTCCACAAAAATACGATTTTTTTAAAGAAAACACGTATTTCATTGATTTTCACCTAACATAATAATCCAAGGTTCAGTTGCCGAAGGCCTATAGAAGCCTTCCCAAACCGGATAGCCCTGCTTCGTTATGGTTACACGTTGGGTCTTGTCCTGCCTTTCGAAAGGTATTTCCAAACGGAATTGCCCGAAAGTATCCGTTTCGGTTTCCATGTCAAGCAATCTGACAGTAGCTTTCGCAATCGGTTCGCCCGTCACGAAATCGGCAACACGGCCAAACACAAGTCCCAAATCGTTGTTACGGCAGATGTTCAATCCTAAGGCTTTCTGAACGGGGACGATGGTGTCGATAGTTTTGTAGCCGTTGGCTTCAAAGACGACATGAACATCCGACTTGCGATATTTGTATGAAATGTCATCGAGGAAAACCGTCCGATTGTCTGCTGTCACGGTAAAAGTCTGTACCGCATTGCCGGCATATTCGCAGGTCAATGTGCCTTGCTCGAAAGGAAGTGCAGGAATAAAGCATTCCGAGTCTTCGGTAAGGTTCACCTTCATTTGCAAAGGCGTTGCGAAGCGCCAGATGAAAAACGACAGGCAGCCTATAAAAGCCAGCACACAAACACCAATGATATAGAATCGCGTGCGATGCCAAAAATTTTCTTCGTTCATGCGACGGATCACTTGGTCGTACACCACATCGGCATGAGCCGTGAGCATGGCATTCATCATGTCGCTGTCGTGTGACAGTTGTTCCTCAACGGCGGCACGCTCCTCTTCCGTGACATTGCCTTCGATATAGCAGGCCAACAGTTCGTCAGTTATTTCAATTGCGTTATTCATGTTCAATTGGTTTTAGATTTCCATTTATTCGTGTTCTTTCATCATTATTTGTTTCTAAATTCGCCTAACATCTCCTTCACCTTATTTCTCGCCTTTTTTGTCAGGTTGTAAACGGCAGCCACCGTACACTGCATATCAGCCGCAATATCCTCGGCATTCTTGCCCGACAGTTCGGCCAGCAAGGCATAACGCTCACGGGGCTTGTCCAGCTTGTCAATCGTCTTGTAAAGCTCCATGCGGCTCATTTCGTCAATCACATCATAACCGTCATTCTTGTCTTTCAGCACCTCGTTAATCAATTGAGGCTCCGTAGGGACGTTTCTGGTCTGATTCTGATGCGTATTCTTAAAATAGCGCACCGCCACCACCGTCAGCCAGGTGTTCAGTCCCGATTTAAACTCAAACTTGCGGAGTTTCTCCCAATTGTTCTCGCTCAGATAAAGATAAAACTCACTGACAAGTTCTTCCTGTTTTCCCTGCGACTGAAACACGCTATGGATGACATGGGCGAAAAGGCCTTCGCAACGATGGAAAAACAGATATTCTATCGTTTCCTGGTCGTTGGCCAGCAGAAGTTCCACCAACTCCTTGTCGCTGAGTGACTCGTAATATTTCAAACGTTTCTTGTGCATGATTCCAATCTCGCGATATTTACCAATTCAATAATTCTTGTTCATTAGGCTTTGGACCATCTTGCGACATGGCACAAGGCATCCCTCTATTTTCCGGCATTGGCATCTAGTTCTTTTCTTATCGTTCCCAGTTCCTTTTCGTATTCTTTACCCTGTTCGGTCAGCAGTTCATACATCTTCAAGGCTTTCACGAGATACTTTTCAGATGCTTCTCCATAACCTATTTCCTTATAGAGCAATCCTAAATACAGGCACGATTTGGCGTACTTGGCGTTTGAGACCGAGAACTCACTTTCAAATAGTTTTGCATAGGTTTGCAGGACAAGGATGTCTTCCTTGATGGAATCGGCGACTTGCTTGGCTGCATCATCGTCAAGCATTTCGGTCTCGTCTGTTGCCGCGATAGCCGACACATTCGTTTCGTTTTCCACCATCGGGAATGTCAGCGAAAAATCGTTATAGGCCTGAAGCACGCTTTCGTTGTCATCGCCCGCTAGCAGTGCCACGACTCCCGTCATGTCATTGGCCGTAACCATTTGCATGAGCATTATCTCATCGGCACTCATATCGTCTTCATCGATGCGTGCCAGACGATCGGCATTGGCATCCATCGAGGCGTAGGCTTGTTTCAGTTCGTCATCGATCTGGACTTTCCAATACTGGTATTCGACATTCGAAATCTTATGCTGTGCATATTGTTCGTTAAGGAAACTCATGGTTGCATCGTAACGGCTGACGCAAGCCATTTCAAGCATGTCGTAATATTTCATCCTGGCTTCCATCAGTTTCTCCGTTGGCGCCATGACGATTTTCAGCGTGTCTTTTGTAGTCAAAGTCCAGCCATCGCGGGTGACATGAAGGTTCACCACCTCGTAGCCGTATTTCTGGGCGCGGATGCCCACCACCACATCGCCCGTCTGATGCTCGCCGAAACAAAGGCGGAATGTGCCGTAGCTATCGCTCGAAGTAGGCTGGCAATCGTGCGCCGAAGGTATCGTTATCGAAACGCCACTGAGTTTCTTTCCGTGCGAGTTCATTTCCACCACTTTGCCGTATTGAACCATTTGCGCCTTGGCCATAATGCCAGCGAACAGAAACAGGGCTGTCAGTATATGTCTTCTCATTGTGTTTGTGTTTTCTGTGTTAATAGAGTATGCTGTTTCGAAAAATTAGTCTGAAAAAAATGGATTTTTCATTTAAACACTCCTGAACCGAGTCCGAAGTTCTATCAAATGCTCAATCAACGTACCGAAATCCAAAGATTGGCCGTAAATGAAACTATGCTGCATTTGCACATAATCAGTTCGATAGGAATCAAGCAAAGCACCCGTAGGAATAAAATCTATCTTATCCGTTGCATCAAGCGAATAGTCCACGCCGCCAACATGATAGAATTTGGCACGATGTTCGACAATGGTTTCATACAAATCCTTATCTGCCAATGCCTGCTTGCCGAAATCGGTGTCCATCAACCGTTCAATATCATAAAGGTGTCTGCTCATCCGCTGATATCTGGGCGACTTGCGCTGAAACTCTTCGTTCAAAAGGAATACCTTTTCCAAGAATGTCCTTGAAGGAAGTACGGTTGCCACAAGCGCAATGTTTTCATCATCTTCGTTCGGGAAACATTCTCCGATAAGTGATTGCAAAGGTTTCACTTCAAACGGCTCACGCATTCCCAAACAGCTTATTTCTATCTTCACCACGGGAGGCAAATAGACATTCCTTCGCCCCACGACAGGTTGATATTCCAGCAACAAAGTAGTCGGATCACTGTCATGGTCAATCAACGAACCATCGGGTTTTGTCGTGACAGGAATCACCTTGCAGCCATCAAGCTCCCATTCCGAAAACTTTTGCTCCAGTTTGGTGGCCATCTCGCCTATTACATAGTCGCGGGAAGCTTCCCTTAGCAGCTTGATCTGATTATTGTTTCTACATTCAGCAGCTGGCAGGCCTTTCACTTTTCCGAAAAATTCGCGGTCGATGCACAAGTCAATGTCTTCCGAAAAACGATTGATGAGTTTCCAGCCTTTGCTTAACGAAGTGCCACCTTTAAAGAGCAGATAATCATGACAATCAAGCGAAAACAGGGCTTTGAGTGCAAGCGTCACCCACCAATCCTTTTCCACTGCGTTTTCATCGGGCAACTGCTTTTCAAGAGTCGTCCGCTGAATCATGGCCAATCGGTCGGCAAGGCTATTGTTAATCCACAGGCTCATGACATCACCTCCTTTATCAGTTTACTCATCCATGCCGACATCAAGCCCAAGTCGTGTGCGAAGGTCTGTTCCTTGGCAAAGGTCTTTACCAAATGGGCTATTTGCTTCCGTTCATCTTCCGTGAAACCGTTTTCTCCATGACACTTCAAGGCTTGATATAGCGTACCCATAAAAGGGTCTTTAAAGGCAAAATTTCGTGGGCTAGCATGTTTCAGCATGACTTGTTTCTGTCCCAATTGCATCATACGGGTTGCGCCGTTGGTCAAATACATATACACCACAGGCACTTGCGTTGACAGTCCCAACTGATTCAAAGCCACATAACCATTGGGCAACACCTTGGCGTGGTCTCTGTTGGCAATGGCTTTCACCACCACATCGGGATCGGGATACACGATGCCGAAGCGTGTTTTCACCGGTTTCAGGAAAACGCCATTTGAAAGACGCACCAAAGTCCCATCTTCGACCAATTGCGCCAAAACTTTTCTCACATACTCTTCATCGTAGCACGGAAAACTTGACACAAAGAATATCGTTCCCCTCTTGCAACGACCTATCTTTTTTCTGATTTCTTCTGTTACCATAGGCAATATTCTATCCGAAACTTTTCAAAAATTTCGGAGTGTTTTTTTATATTTAAAACGCATATATAAACTTACAAATGAATATTTTAACAAAATTATCAAATAACATTACATTATCTTATTTCCTCTGCAAAAATAGAAATCTTTTTCATAACAAACGCAAATTCCCCAAAATGAACCAATAATTTTCCGCCAGTTGCCCGTGCGGTTCCACGCGCAAATGGGGTATGTTTTGGCATCTATATACTATTTGACCCTAACAGAGACGACCCGCCAGACCGCCACCACCACAATACCAAGGCTGGATTCTTTGCAGTCCGTCCGGCAGTTTTTCGAGGGTTTTCTCCGCTGCGCAGCGAAGCGGAGTGGGAGCGGATCGGGAGGAGACTGGATGCGGAGATAGCGTTGGCATAGCCCAGGTATAGTGCGCACCTCAGCCAGACGATTTTGTCATTTTGTCATTTGTCAAAAAATCACAATAAGCGATTTCGATGTTTTCCAATCTCTTTTCGCCTACTTACTATACCTAATTAATAAGTAAATGTTCAAAATTAAACTACATTATAAAGGACACGGGATTTCGAGACCGCGAGGCTTCGAGATGCCTCGTAATCTCGCATTCCCGCGACCTCGATGCCTCGTTTCAATATGTAAACTAATTTTGCTCATCCACTTAATATATTATTTATTATTTTATTAATAGGTGACAAATGACAAGAGGGTTGAATTTGCTTATTGTGACAAAATGACAAATGATTTTTTGACAAAATGAAATTTGTTATATATTTAACAATGACCACATTACACAAAAACAAACATTATAATTTGTCACAAAAAGGTAGGAAAAAACAAATTCCTTTGTCTTGTCAACTTATCGTATCTAATCGAGATGTGCCAGCCGGCTGACAAGGCTTTGGCAATCAACATGGGGCAAAGAGTATATAATCGCATACGCTTTTGCGGTATCGTTTCAAACACCATGCCTCTATCCTGCTGGATTTAGGGATGCGGCGCAAAATGAGCAATTGTTTTTCATTGCAACAAATTATGGCAGAAAAAGTTGGCCTGAGAATGGTGGCATTTTTATGGATGGCGGGGGTAGTGCAAAACCTGTGTTGAAAGATAATAAATGGTGCTTGGAACAAACAAGGAAGGGAGAAATTGTCCTTCCTTGTTTGCGTTTGTGTTATTTCTTCAGCTTGCGGAACAACCAAATCATCTTCTTTGCAATCCATTCACACGACTAAATTACACTGATAATCAAGCAAATAAACTATAAATTATTCATATTCCACCTCCTTTCTTTGAATTAAATTAGGTAATGAAGCACTTGTCTTTAGCCCCTAAGCTTCTTTGGAGCAGCTCTCTCAGAAAGCAATTGCAAAGGTAAGCTAAAATTTCGAAATCAAGTCATCGATTAAAGCAAACGGGTTGGAATATTAATTATTTTTTAAAAAATTAGCCAAATACAATTTAGAAAACTGATTTACTGTTAATTATACGCTTAATGTATCTAGCATCAAGAACTGTCCCACTTGGAGCTTGCCCATCACTCGGAACTTCAATAAGGATCCCGTAAACGATGTTTTTGTTGAAAAATGCTCCACCGCTATTACCGTCTTTTAACCAATCAGAACTCAAAACTTTATAGCAGTTCTCCCATACACTATCAATACGTTCTTCCTTTCCAAGAGAATACTTTACGCCATGAAATCCAGCGTTTAAACAAGAGATAACGCATGTGTGTGCTTTGCCTTCTTTTGATCGGCAATTGCTTCGTTCATATAGAATTGCATCCAAATCCAGTGAAAGATTTATCGGTTCATCATTGAGCCTCAACTCACTTTCGATACCTTGGAGTTTATAAATAATCAAGTCGTCGTGAATTTGAGATTCTTTGTCATAGCCTCTTCCATCATGCACAATATCTTCATTGCAAACCTCTTTAAGTTCATCATCTAATCTAAAGTACATTTTCTGAAATGATATCGTTTTATCTTCAGATTGTGCCACATGAGCAGCAGTGATCAAATAAGGTCCAACAATTACCCCATTTCCTCTATAAATCCGTCCTGTTTTTGGGTCGTCTGCAAATAAAGACACAAAATACTTGTCAAATTGCGGGTCATGAAGGTCTTCAAATGAATGCTCTATTCTTATACCATCTTTATTTTCCGAACTTAAATCTAATTTCATTGATATAGGCTTTATTTATTCATTTATTTACGGATTATAATCTTGAACTAACCGGACCGATTGCCCTTGCACACGATCTTTATCAACGCTTGAAGCAACCTGTTGACTGCTGAAAACAAAGGTTTTTCCACCATCGTATCCTACTCTTGACGAAGACCAATAAGAACCTTTTGTACCCACTTGATAAAGCGTAGTGCTAACACGACTGCCAGCAGCAGGAAGAAATACACAACCCGCAGATTCAAGCGCAGTATTCCAATCGCTAATAGAAATCGTATTTGTAGAGAATGCGGCATCATCATTATTGACGTTATTCAACCAATAGACAGAAACACTCCAGTCATCTGGAACAATGATAATACCATTGACATCATTCACCTTGGCTTTTGCAAAGCGTATTCCAGAAATGTTACTACGAATATCAATAAGATAACTCCACTCATCTACTGTAAGAGTACGCCATTGGTGTTCTATATTTCCACCATTGCTAATTGCGTTGTAGCCCCAGTCGGCTTTGCCCGTCTGGTCATACAAATTGTAATTCCCATTTCCGTATGCATAATAATCAGCACTATTATCACTTGTAGACCATGGTTGGTAGCAGACTGCACCATGATTGTAACCCGAAGTGCCCCACCCGAAAAGGTCTATCCACCAAATAAAAGAAGGTGAGGCATAAGAATTTGTTTCTCCAACATAATCCCACTGGTTTTCAGCAAACCGCCATGTGTTTGTGGAAGCCTGGTATTGCAGGTTGCCTTTTGAAAAATACACTTGGTCGCCATTTGCATTTATGGTAAACAATCCATCAATTGCTCCTACTGGGTATGTATCTTGAGTTGTAAAAGGCACCTCATTTCCATATCCCGTACCGACGCTGTTTGTTGCGTAGGCTCTAACATAGTAGGTAGTGTTGGCAGTCAAGCCTGTCATGGAACTGGTGAAACTGCCTGTACCCGTGCCGTCGGTGGTGTGGCTGTTGCTTGTCGTTGGGTTTTGCGAGGTGCTCCAGCAAATGCCTCTTACCGTAATGCTTGCGCCACCATGGGAGGTTATGTTGCCGCCGCCTGTGGCCGTAGTTTGGGTAATGTTGCTTACATTGCTTGTCGTCACGGTTGGCAAACTCACATTCTGCAAAGTGGTAAACGTCACTTGGCTGCCATAGCTTGTTCCTGCGCTGTTGGTAGCGTATGCTCTTACATAATAGGTGGTGTTGGCAGTCAAGCCTGTCATGGAACTGGTGAAACTGCCTGTACCCGTGCCGTCGGTAGTGTGGCTATTGCTTGTCGTTGGGTTTTGCGAGGTGCTCCAGCAAATGCCGCGGGCTGTAATGCTTGCGCCACCATCGGAGGTTATGTTTCCGCCGCCTGTGGCCGTAGTTTGGGTAATGTTGCTTACATTGCTTGTCGTCACGGTTGGCAAATTGGCTGTTGTGGTAAAGCTTACCTCACTGCCATACGAAGCGCCTTGGCTATTCACGGCGTAGGCACGCACATAGTAAGTGGTGTTAGCGGTCAGGCCAGACATTTGTACGGTGTAGCTGCCCGTACCCGTGCCGCTGTTGGCGTGGTTGCCGCTTGTGGTCGGGTTGTGGCTCGTGCTCCAGCAGATGCCACGCTCCGTTACATTGGCGCCGCCATCGTCTGTAACGTTGCCGCCGCCTGTGGCTGTGGTTTGGGTAATATTCGTTACTAGAGACGTTGTTACTGTTGGCGCGGAGATGTTCTGCGAAGTGGTAAAGTTCACCTCGTTGCCATAGGCTATGCCTTGGCTGTTCTTGGCGTAGGCGCGCACATAGTAAGTGGTGTTGGCAGTCAGGCCTGTCATGTTGGACGTAAAGCTGCCTGTTCCCGTGCCGCTGTTGGCGTGGCTGCCGCTTGTTGTCGGGTCGTGGCTCGTGCTCCAGCAGATGCCGCGCTCCGTTACGTCGGCGCCGCCATCGGAAGTCACGTTGCCGCCGCCTAATGCGGTGGTTTGGGTAATGTTGCTCACCTGTGCCGTAGTCACCGTTGGCAGGTTTGCCGTGGTGGTGAAATCCACTTGGTTGCCGTAGCTTGTTCCGGCACTGTTGGTGGCATAAGCACGCACATAATATTTTGTGCCTGCCGTCAGGCCTGTCATCTGGCAGGTGAACGAGCCTGTTCCCGTACCGTTAGCCACATGGCTGCTGCTTATAGTCGGGTTTTGCGAAGTGCTCCAGCAAATGCCACGTTCTGTCACCGTGGCACCGCCATCGTTGGTAACATTGCCGCCGCCTGTGGCTGAGTTTTGGGTGATACTGGTCACGCTGTTTGTCGTTACCGTTGGCTTATTCACCAAAGTAGTAAACTGTTTTTCTTCGCCATAGCTTATGCCCTGGGTGTTTTTGGCGTAGGCACGCACATAATAAGTTATGCCTTGCGCAAGGCCAGTCATAGAGCAGGTATAGCTGCCGCCACCTGTGCCGCTGTTAGCATGGGCACCAGTGGTGGTCGGGTTGTGTGAGGTGCTCCAGCACACGCCACGCTCGGTAACATTGCTGCCGCCTTGGTCGGTCACGTTGCCGCCGCACTTGGCAGTATTAGCGGTAATGTCCGTCACATCGTTGGTCGTCACCACGGGCAGACCTTCAAGGGCGGTGAAACTCACTTCGCTGCCGTAGCTTACGCCTTGGCTGTTCTTGGCGTAGGCACGCACGTAGTAAGTGGCATTGGGTGTCAGGCCTGTCATCTGGCAAGTGAACGATCCGGTTCCGGAACCACCTGCAATATGAGAATCATTTATGGTCGGGCTATGGGAAGTGCTCCAGCAGATGCCGCGCTCAGTCACGGCGCTGGCGCCTTGGTCGGTCACGTTGCCACCGCACTTGGCAGAGGTGGCGGTCACTTCGGTAACGGAGCCTGTGGTCACCACGGCGAGGCCTTCGGTGGTGGTGAAGGTCTTCTGCTCGCCGTAGGCTGTGCCTTCGCTGTTGGTGGCGTAGGTGCGCACGTAGTAGGTCTTGTTGGCGGCCAGGCCGGTCATATTCACCATAAAGCTGCCCGTGCCGCTGCCACTGGCAAGATGAGTGCCGCTTATGGTCGGGTTTTCCGCAGTGCTCCAGCAGGCGCCTCTTTCGGTCACTTCAGCGCCACCATCGGAGCTTACGTTGCCTGTGCAGGTGGCACTCGTTGCCGTCACATCAGTCACTTCAACAGTGGAGACGGTAGGTTTCTGCACTTGAGCGTTGGTGGTGAAAGTCAGAACTTCGCCAAAGCCGAGGCCGGAAGCATTTTTGGCGTAGGCGCGCACCTGATAGGTAACGTCAGGTTCCAGACCGTTCAAAGCGCAGATGAACATGCCCAAGCCGCTGCCGTTGGCAAGATGCTCATCGTCGAGGGTAGGCTCGTGGTCTTTGCTCCAGCATACGCCTCTTTCGGTTATGGCGCTGCCGCCGTCGTGGGTAACTTCGCATTTCACGCGGGCCGAGGTCTCGCCTATGTCGGTAACCTCTTTTGTTACCACGGCGGGAGCCTGTGCCGAAGTCGTAAACTCCATATCGTTGCCGTAGGCCGTGCCTTTTTCGTTGGTGGCGTAGGCGCGAACATAGTATTTTGTGTTTACGGTCAGATTCTTCAATTCGCTGGCAAACACACCTGTACCGCAGCTATCGACGGTATGGTTGTCCTGTATAGTAGGGTTAGGCTGTTGCGCCCAGCACACGCCGCGTTGCGTCACTTCCGAGCCACCGTCATCGGCCACTTCGCCGCCACAGACGGCATAGTCGGGGCCAACATAACTCACCGTAGCTGTTATCACGTTTGGCAGGCTGTAGTCGTTGGTCGTGAAACTTTTCATCTCGGTCTCAAAATCAGACTTGGCGCCGTAATCCACCGAATAGAAATAATAATAGGTTGTGCCGGGTTTCAGGCCTTCCATCACGATAGAGAAGTTATTGGCGTTCAGTTCGGCCGGATATTCCTCCATGTTGAAATGGTATTCGTTTTCGGAGACCATAGCCCTGATGCGGTCAATTTTCCCGGGCCAGTCGTGTGCGCCTAAAATGCTCACGGTGGTCGTCCCAACGGTCATGTTTTCCTTGGTAATGGTGAAATCCTGGATGTTCACTTTAGGGTCTTTCTTGCAAGTGCTGAATAATAATGCAGCAAGAGCTAACAGAACGAATACATGTATCTTTTTCATCAGATTATAATTTTTCAACTTTAGGCGTCACTGTTTTAAGTTTAGGCATACAACGGCCTATTTCTGCACCGATATAGGTAGGGTCGCAAATCACATATCTTTTCCCTTCAATGGTCAGATAGTCGCCGGCCACTTTATCGGTGAAGCAGACTGCCGTTGCAAGATGCTCAGGATAATCCAGCAACACGGCATCCAAACCCAAAAGTTCCCGTACTAAGCAAGAATACAAAATAGCGCGGTCTTCGCAATCGCAGAAAGGATAGTAGAACGTTTCGTCAGGGAAAAGCGGACGTTCGTAACCGAACTGTTCCTGGTCGGTGGCGTAGGCAAAGCCTGTCTGGACAAAGTTGATGAGTATGTTGGCCGCTTCAGACTGACTTTTGCCTTCAATGGCCTTTCGCAAGACAGGGTACAGACATTCTTTCAAGGTTTCGCTCAGCGAGGTTTCGGAATAGTACGGCCAATTGGCACTCAATGGATAACTATTGTAGAAATCAATCAGGTTTTTGTTCAGTTCAACGGTTGCCTTCACATCGGGAAAACGCTTTGAGACTATGGTGCGCGGTTCGGTCAGTTCTACGGTCAGCTTAGGTTGGCGCATACGCAACGACATGGTCTTTTCATTCGGGAAAGCATGGTTGAAGATGCAGAAAGGCTTGTCTTCCAATGAAATGTCAAAGTTATAATATTTCACGCCATCTATCATGAAATACTTGTAATGATAAATCTTTTCGTCCGAACCGACCAATACGCAAAGCCTGCCATCGGCACGGCCCATGCGCATTTGATAACCCGATTGGGTCAAAAGATACATGTGCAGAACCACGGCTTCGTTGGTGTGACCGCCGCAGCACTTTTCGGCCACCATCTCCGTGAGCATGATATATGCCCAGTCGCATAGTTCCTTGTCTTTGCGCTGTTGCAGACATTCAGCGACAAGATTGTCATAATACGGGTTCGACAGCTGGCGCCACAATGCCGCAACGCTTTTTTCAGAGACCTTTGCAAGTTTCAAATCACGAGACTTATCGAAGTGGAAACGCAATTCCGTTCCAAAGAAATAGAGTGAATTGACCACATCACCAGGCCGTGGCGTAAACACGATGGGCTCAACTGGTTGCGGATTCTGCAAGGGCTTTGCTTCAACTGGTTTCAGCTCGAAATCGATAGGTTTTGCCTCAGGCCGTGGCGCGACGGGAGGCTCAACGGCAGGTTCTTCTGATGGTTTCGGAGAAACCGGACTCGGCTTTGGCTCATCGTCAGGATTAAAGACAACAGGTTGAACTGGTTTAGGTTTCCAAGGTATCTCTTCCGCAGGCTGAGTTGGGAAATAAACCCATGCCTCTTCCATGAACTTGGCATATTCCTCATTGGCTTTTTTCCTAAAGTCCTCATAATCCTTTAGGGCTTGTTGTCGGAACATCTCATATTCCTTGCGGGCATTTTCCTGCGATTCCTTGATTTTCCTATTCCAATCATCATCTTGTGCCCATAATGCCGAGGCCACAACCGAAGCCAATAATGTCAAAACTAGTTTTTTCATGCTGCAATATTATAAAAATTCAATGTATAGAGGATGCAACGCCGAGTAATTAGTCCAAAAAAACACAAAAATTTCCCACCCTTTCCTACCACAATCCCAAACCTCCGGTATGCGTTAAATATCGGAGTCGGTAGGAAAACACGTATCTTCTAGATTTCAAGGCAAGGCCTACAGAACGAATCCAGATAAAAACTCGAAGGCATCTCGAACGGATCCCGAAGGCATCCCGAAGGATTTAAGGTAGGAAAAACGGGCAGATAAAGCCTGCCTAAAGTCACCTTATTAATTTATACACCTTCAGCCCAACCGTCCCTCTCCATGGGAAACAAAATACTTTAGCCCAGAAAAATCACTGATTTTCGTCCTTGGAAAACTCAGGATGCAATTCCGCGAACTTCCGCTCATATTGGCGGATGCGTCCCAAGGATTGTCGTGTCCATTCCAACAGGATCTGCTGACGGTCGTCTTCTTTGAGATGCCACGGGATGGTTTCCGAAGCATGAAGCCGGTTGGTCAGCGAATAAAGCAACAAGGCAGCCGAAACGCTGATATTGTAACTTTCGGTAAATCCAAACATTGGAATGCGGACGTGCATGTCGGCATGTTCAACGGCATAATCTGAAAGACCTAACTTTTCGGTACCAAACACCAAGGCAATCGGCTCATCAAGCGGCAAAGTGTCGGGAGTGAAGTCGTCGCGATGCGGACAAGTTGCCACAATCTTGTAACCTTCAGCATGAAGCTTGTCGAAAACCGTCGGCGTATTGAATTCCTTTTCGTTATAATGATGTAAATCAATCCATTTCGTACTTCCCAACACAACATCAGGGTTGACATCATATTGGTAGTTGTTCTCAATGACATGTACATCTTGGACGCCTCTCAACTCACAGCTGCGCATCACCGCGCTTGCATTGTGGGCTTGGAAAATATCTTCGAGCACCACAGTAAGGTGTTTCGTGCGGTATTGCAGCACTTCATCGAAACGCTGTTTGCGCTCATCTGTAAGGAATTGAGTCAAAAAATCGAGGTATGCTTTATCGCGTGTTGTCATCATTTCTTTCTTTTTGGGCTGCAAAATTACAACATAATACAATATCAATCAACCTATTACAAGGAAAAATAAAATTATAGAACCAAAAAAGAACAATTTTGAGTTTTGTATGATAAAAAATCGTACTTTTGCCACTCGAAAATTTTGAATTGATATGGCACAAAAGAATGTAAATCAAGAAGACGAAAGACTCGGTAATGTTGAAGAAGCATTAAGCAACACCGAAAAATGGATTGAAAACAACCAAAAGACTTTGTGGATTATTTTCATCGCAGTATTAGTCGTTGCCTTTGGCATCTACGGCGTCAGCAGATACACCAAGAAACGCGACGAAAATGCAAGTTCGCAAATCTTTAAAGCTCAACAGTATTTCGAAAGCGAGCAATACGAAAGCGCACTCAATGGTGACGGAAACAATGCCGGCTTCCTTGATATCATCAACGACTATGGTTCAACAAAGACTGGTAAACTCGCAGCCTACTATGCTGGCATTAGCTACATGAAGCAAGGCAATTACAACGAAGCCCTCAATTACCTGAAGAAATACAACAACAAAGACCAAGTTTTAGGCGCTATGGCACTCGGCGCTATGGGCGACTGCTACATGGAGCTCAACGATCTTCAAAATGCAGCTTCCTATTATGGCAAAGCCGCTGCTAAGAACGCTAACGAATTCACTTCACCTATGTTCCTTATGAAAGAAGGTTTGACCTACGAAATCCTTAACGACTACGCTAAGGCTCTCAACGCATACCAAACCTTAAAGAAGGATTTCCCAAACAGCAACGAAGCTTTTGAAGTCAGCAAGAACATTGCTAACATGGAAGAAAAATTGAAGTAATTCCTAATAGACATAGACAAAGAAAAGCCTGGCTCTACGAGTCAGGCTTTTCTTTTATAAGGAAATAAGTCAAAGAAGAGACTTCTGTCTTACCACCTCAAAACAGACGATGCCAGTAGCCACGCTCACATTGAGCGAATCGATGTCGCCTGGCATTGGAATCATCAAGTGTTGGTCAAGACGTTTCAGATATGCCGGGCTGATGCCATCTTCTTCCGAGCCCATCATCACGCAAAGCGGCCCTGTGAGGTCAGCCTTCCAAAGGCTCTCTGTAGCCTTCTCAGTAAAACCAACCACGCGCAAGCCACTGGCTTTCAGGAAATCAATAGCATCTTTCATATTCTCCACACGACAAACGTTTATCAAAGAGAGAGCACCCGCCGATGTCTTCATGGCATCGCCGTTGATCAATGCAGAGCCACGAGACGGGATCACGATAGCATCAACGCCAGCAGCGTATGCCGTACGAGCGATAGCGCCAAAATTACGTACATCTGTCACACGGTCGAGCATCAGGACCAAAGGGTCACGTCCGGATTCAAAGACCATCTGAATCACCTTCTCAAGTGGTTGATACTCTATCGGACAAATAAAGGCAATCACACCCTGATGGTTCTTACGCGTAAGGCGGTTCATCTTCTCCATCGGGACATATTGCACGGGGATTTCATTCGCACGGCAATAATTAGCAATATCCGAAATCTCAGGCGAACGCGTTCCCGCTTGAATAAAGACCTTTTCTATTTCCTTCTGCGAGCGAATCAGTTCCGTCACTGGATGCACTCCGAAAATCATGTTGTTCTTGTAGTTGTCTTCCATTTTGAAAAATTTGCCACAAAATTACATTTTTTTCCTATTTTAGCCAACGCAATTTACAGCACAAAAGGATAATCTTAACACACTCATTATGAATACAATAAAATCAATAAAACTCCCAATAGCAATCATTCTAGCATTTATTGGGATATCATCATGGGGGCAAACCATGGTTCCTCAACCTGTCGGAGGGAAAAAATTGGCCAAAGAATATCTTCAAGAAAACCTCATCTACCCCACCTCTGACCTTGAAAACGGCAACAGCGGGAAGGTCGTCGTCACAATGCACATCGACAAAAAAGGCAAGAGCTCCAATCATAGTGTGAAATCAAGTTTCAGCGAAGCCGCCTCTCCTATCGCGCTGCATTTGGCGAAAACCATTGAATGGGTTCCTGCCACCCACAACGGCATTGCGATCGACAGTGACCACGATGTCGAAATCGAATTCGACGTCAAGAGTTACAAACGTTATTGGAAACGTCATGAGCGCTACGAGTTCGATTCAGAGATGGAATCTGACAGTTCGTATACAATCTACGAAAACAACCAGTTGGAGGAATCGCCAAGAGTAAATTTCGCCGACGGAAACAGCATGGTACAATACATTGTCAACGACATGAAATACCCAGCCGAAGCCAAAGAACGCGAGATTCAAGGCACAGTACGTGTCGAATTTATCATCGAGACCAATGGAAACGTTTCGAATATCAACATCATCAACTCGGTAGGTGGAGGCTGCGACAACGAAGCCATCCGTCTTATCCAAGGAACACATTGGATCCCGGGCAACAAGAACGGAAAATACGTTCGTTGCCATTACATTCAAGACATCACCTTCAACATCGGCAACCGCAATTTCCAAGACGGCAACAGCTACTAATTATTTAGGTAAAGACGTAATTTCGCGTCTCAACCCAACGACAAACAATCAATTTCAATCAATATGAAAAAAACATTCTTTACAATTCTGCTGGTCGCTGCATCAGCCATGGCTTTCGCTCAGGAAGCCCCCACAACAGACCCTAATCATTGGACCCACAAAGGCGATATCGGACTCAACCTTTCGCAGAGTTCATTCACCAATTGGTCAGCAGGCGGACAAAACGCAATGGCATGGCAAGGACTATTCAATTACGAACTAAACTATGCTAAAGACAACTTCAAATGGGACAATTCATTAAAGACCGGTTTAGGTTACAGTTACTTCGACTTCAAGAGGAAACCGGTAAAGACAGAAGACAAGATTGAGTTCACTTCGTTAGCCGGCCTGAAAGCCACCGAACACCTCAACTACAGCTTAGAGTTGGCCTTCCGTTCGCAGTTCGCCTCAGGCTACGACTATGCCGTCGATTCCACCCACGCCATTTCAAAATTCCTTGCTCCGGCCTACATCACACTCGGTCTTGGTGCCGAATGGACGCCCAACAAGCACTTCTCCATTAACTTCGCCCCTGTGACCGGTCGCGTCACCATCGTCAACGATTCGTTACTCTCAGAAATTGGTGCTTTCGGTGTCGAGCCTGGCTACTTCAACCCCAACGACAGCACGCAATGGATTTCAGGCAAGAGAGTCCGCTATGAGTTTGGTGCACGCGTTGTCATCAAGTTCAACTATCCTTTGGCCAAAAACATCGATTTTGATAGCAAGCTTGAACTCTTCTCCAACTACCTCAATCACCCAGAGCGCATCGACGTAGATTGGCAAAACGCTCTCGTCATGAAAATCAACTCATGGCTCAACTGCAGCATCAGCACACACCTTATTTACGACTACGACATTCCATTCTACACCCCAGAAGGCGCTCTCATCGAAGGCTCGAAAGTGCAATTCAAGGAAGTGCTCAGCTTAGGCATCATGTTCAAACTGAAGTAAATCTATAATTCACATGAAAGTTGGCATCCTTTCCGATACTCACGGCACACTCATCCCACAAGTTTTCAGTTTCTTCAAGGATGTGGATGAGATTTGGCATGCCGGTGATATCGGCAATATTGAAACAGCCGAACAACTGGCTGCATTCAAGCCCTTACGCGCTGTTTATGGCAATGCCGACGACCATATTGTGCGCATGCAATATCCCGAAGACCAGTTCTTCCATGTGGAGGATGTTGATGTCTTTATGACCCACATCGGAGGCTATCCCGGGAAATACATGCCCGAGGTGAAATACATTCTAGAGCACAAAAAGCCACAACTCTACATCTGCGGTCACTCGCATATTCTAAAGGTGATGAACGACAGGAAACTAGGGCTGCTTCACATCAATCCGGGTGCAGCGGGAAAAACTGGCTTTCACACAAAAATCACCATGATACGCATGACCATTGAAGGAAAAAACTTCAAGGACATGGAGATTTTCGAGATCGAACGGAATAAATCATTTTAATCAAATCTCGAATAAAACAAAAACGGAATGGTTCAAACGTAACCATTCCGTTTTTTTTATCGTGTTTAAATGCCTATCAATTAGCGGATTCTATCCGTCGAACGCACACGCTTAATGTCTTTTCTTAAACCCGTGGCACCCAGCAAGACAAGAATCAAAGCGGCCAAAGGCAGAAATGCACCTATTTTATATTCTGGTTGCATCACGTTGATGAACTTACCAACCGCACGAATATAGAAACCGTAAACCAAACCAATCCAAGCCACGATGACAATAATGTCGATGCGGGAAATACGATGCAGTTTTATAAAGTCATTCAATTTGATAGCCCTATGAATACTGATGGCCAAATAACCACTGAGCAATATAGCCGTAACATCCAGAATCAAAACTGGCAAGGCAAACCAATCACCGATATTGGAAGGGACTTCTCCATTATACAAAGGTTCGACCCTATACGTAAAGAAACGCAAATTGTTGATCTCTCCAAGATAATCTGCCAAAGGCAGGAAGAAAAGCAGCGCAAACAATACTGCAGCTACGAAAAAAAAGATAGATTGTAATCTCTGTGACATAATTGTGTTGTTTATTTCGGCTGCAAAGATACAATTTTAGTAAAAATGCTTGTCATTTCAAAGAAAATATCTACCTTTGCAGCGCTTTTGAAACCATAACTGGTTTAGTCAAAAAGCATTCCAACGAAAATTATTGTATTACGATTTGTATTCCCAACTGGAATTCTTAAATCCAATCTTTATGTATAACATTTTTGAACTCAACGACAAGTCATTGGAAGACTTGAAAGTCATTGCCATTGAAATGGGCATTGACGACGAAGGCATGGACCGTTCGACCTTAATTTACGCCATCATTGACCACCAATCAGATCATCCTACACCCCAAAAGAGCAACAAAGCCTCAGAGCCAAAAAATCCAAAGGCGCAAAAGACGAACACACCTGCCAAGCAAGAACACAAGGGTAAAAACCAAAAAAGCGAAACTCCCAAAACCGAAACCGAAGCCAGTGCAAAACCAGCAGAGCCTACTATAGTTGAAAATCAACCAGATACCGAAGGCAAGAATCCAAAACGCGGTAAGAGGCCTCGCATCGCCCAAAGCGAGAAATCGCAAGAGGCTCCCGAAAAAGCATTCTCAACGAAATCAGATAGACCCGTTGAACCTAAAAACAACGAGAAAAAAGAAGCCACTGCTCCAGCACCCAAAGAGCCTGTGGTCACTGCCGAGCCTCAAACTTCAACTGAAGAGCCACGTCAAGAGACTCTTATGAAAGGTGAAAACCGGAAGCAAAAGCGTAAGCACAATGACAGGACCGAAAAAATGACTGAGGAAAAACAGCCATCCGAAGAACCAATAAAGGAAACTGTTAGCGTTCAAGCTGAAGAAAAACAAGCTCCAGTTAACGTCAAACAAGAAGACCAAACTGAAGTCAAGGAGACTGCGAGACAAGAAGCGCCTCGTCCCGCCCAAAACGAAGGAAGAGAAAGAAACGAGCAACAACAAGAAAAGAACGTCAGACCAGAAAGAAATCGCAACGACGAGCTGCTCAGCCAATTCGACTGCAATGTGCAAGCCGAAGGCGTTCTCGAAATCGCCAACGATGGCTGCGGTTTCTTGCGTTCGGCCGACTACAATTATCTGCCTTCACCTGACGACATCTACGTCTCTCCATCACAAATCAAGCTGTTCGGCCTTAAGACCGGCGACACCATTTTGGGCACCATCCGTCCGCCAAAGGCAGGTGAGAAATATTTCCCATTGGTGAAAGTCGATTACATCAACGGACGCCGCCCAGAAGAAGTGCGCGACCGCATCGGTTTCGATTACCTCACCCCTCTTTTCCCGAACGAGAAATTCAAGATCACCGGGCACAAAGGCGGCACCATCTCCACTCGTATCATGGACTTGTTTGCACCTATCGGTAAAGGTCAACGTGGTTTGATCGTGGCTCAGCCAAAGACCGGTAAGACTGTGTTGCTCAAGGAAGTTGCCAATGCCATCGCAGCCAACCACCCTGAAGCTTACCTTATCATCTTGCTCATCGACGAACGTCCTGAAGAAGTCACCGACATGCAACGTAGCGTGAATGCCGAAGTCATCGCTTCCACGTTCGACGAGCCAGCTTCGAAGCACGTTCAAATTGCCAATATCGTCCTTGAAAAGGCAAAACGTTTGACCGAATGCGGCCACGACGTCGTCATCCTACTCGACTCCATCACCCGTCTGGCACGCGCCTACAACACCGTTTCGCCCGCATCGGGCAAGGTGCTCACTGGCGGTGTGGAAGCCAACGCATTGCAAAAGCCAAAACGTTTCTTCGGCGCAGCCCGTAAGATCGAAAATGGCGGTTCACTGACCATCCTGGCCACTGCCCTCATCGACACCGGCTCCAAGATGGACGAAGTCATCTTCGAAGAATTCAAGGGAACTGGTAACATGGAACTGCAACTCGACCGCCGCTTGTCGAACAAGCGCATCTTCCCTGCCATCGACATCGTGGCATCAGGCACGCGCCGCGACGACTTGCTGGTTGACGAACGCACTCTGGCTCGCGTTTGGGCTCTACGCACACACTTTGCCGACATGACTCCTGTCGAAGCCATGGAATTCCTAAAAGACCGTGTTGCAAAAACCGTTAATAACGAAGAATTCCTGATGAGTTTGGACAAGTAAGTGGCCTATCTATCACATTAACAAAAGCACGGGATTCCCGTGCTTTTTTATTTACTATTTTTGCAACCAAATTCGGCCAAACAAATGAAACAGCACTTCACACTTCTAGCAATATTATTTTTCACTCTATGTGCCAGAGCACAAGACGACAATACAATTTTCCAAAGGATTGAAAAAGCAGGGGTAGCTATTACTAGCATGGAATGCAACATCGTCAACACATGCAAGAAATCGGGAGAAGAACGTTCAAAACCCGGAAAGCTATACTACCAAGCCAGTGATAAGATAGGAGCCCATTTCGACTGCGGAGATTATGCCATTTTTAACGGAAGCAAAATGAAAATCGACATTGGAATATTCCATGGCACTTTCCGTACCAACCGTGAAAACATATTCAATTCGCTTTCAAACATGTTGTTCTGCGCCATTCAAGGCAAATGCATCCAAGTAGCCGAAACTAACGACTACGACTATGCGTTGGAGACAAGAGAAGATACCTATGTGGTTAATTTCGATTCGCGCAAACAAAAGTCACGCGGAATAGGTTACAAAAATGTTGTGTTTGTGTACGGGAAAAGCAACTGTCGGCTCGTAAAACTCATCCTTACCGACTTCAAAGGCACTACCAACACTTTCTCCTTCAGCAACATCCAATACGGCTGCAAAATAGACGGAAGCAAGTTCTCCTTTTAGTCATACAATGCTTTCAAATCATCGGTTGTCAAACCGTTGAAGTCGCCCGAACTCATGAAAGCACCAACTATATTTTCCTTCCTTTCATTCTCCAAGATGCCCAGCAGTTCTGCCTTGTTGTGAACCACCTTCAAGTCGGAGCGCCCAAAACCTTCAATGATACGTTCGTCTGGCATCAACTCCAACTTCTTGATGGCAACAGCATGAGGGTCATAGAACACGATGGCTTGGTCAGCCTGTTTCAAGGCATCACGATAATGGTCGATGAACACTTCGCTCAGGCTGCTGTAGGTGTGCAATTCAAAGACAGCAATGAGATGTTTCTCTGGATATTGCTCTCGAAGCGCTTTCACCGTGGCGGTAAGCTTTGAAGGCGCATGGGCAAAATCGCGGAAGACAAAATTACCATTGGATTCAAACAGCAATTCAAGTCGGCGGGCAGCACCTTTGAAACTTACGATAGCATCATAAAACTGTTCGTCGGTAACACCTAACTGATTGCAAACCAATCGCGCTGCATTGATGTTTTTCATATTGTGACTACCAAACACGCCCACTTCTCTCCTACTTCCATCAGGCAACACGATACGCGTCTTCACGCCATCATTTTCCGAAGGATGCGGACCATAACAATATGTCTGACAAGTGGCAGTTTGGGTAATCTTTTCAGCTTCCACATCTGTGCCATCGTAAATCAGGCAACCACCTTTTTCGATGGTACGCACAAAGATTCTGAACTGCTCCAAATAGTTGTCAAAAGTAGGAAATACATTCACATGATCCCAACCTATACCACTGATTACCGCGATATTAGGATGATAATGATGGAACTTTGGAACGCGGTCGATAGGCGATGTAAGATATTCGTCGCCTTCCATGACCATGTATTTAGCCGACTCGCTGAGGCGCACCATCACGTCAAAGCCTTCCAACTGTGCACCCACCATGAAATCGGTCTCGATGCCAACCCGATTCAGCACATGAAGAATCATGGAGGTGATGGTCGTCTTGCCGTGACTGCCACCAATGACGATACGCGTCTTATCCTTGCTTTGCTCATACAGATACTCGGGATAGGAATACACCTTCAGCCCCAATTCTTGTGCACGGACCAACTCCGGATTGTCGATGCGGGCATGCATTCCAAGGATGACAGCATCATAACTCTCATCAAGTTTTTCGGGATACCAACCCCATTGTGGCGGCAAAATACCCTCGTTGGCGAGGCGCGACTTGGAAGGCTCGAAGATTTCGTCGTCAGAGCCAGTGACTTCATAACCCTTGCGATGCAAGGCGATGGCGAGATTGTGCATTGCACTCCCGCCTATAGCGATAAAATGAACCTTTTTCATTACATTATAATTTGCCCACAAAATTAGCATAAAAAAAGCCGCTCTCGCAAGCGGCTAGAATTATTTTCAGATTATTTCTCCATAACAGTCGAAATAATCGGCTTGTGTGATTTTCACTTGATAGAATTGCCCGATTTCAAGTTCCGCATCAGCAGGAATCAGTATTTCGTCATCGACTTCGGGCGAATCGTATTGCGAGCGGCCAACATAATAGTCGCCTTCCAAACGGTCAATCAATACTTTTTCGGTCTTTCCAACTCTCATTCCATTGATTTCCAGCGAGATATTTTGTTGTATCTCCATCAACTTATCCACGCGTTCTTGCTTCACCTCGTCAGGCACATCGTCATCCATTTCGAAAGCAGGTGTTCCTTCTTCAGGCGAAAAAGCGAAAACTCCAGCACGCTCGAAACGCATATCCCTAACGAACTGGCAAAGCTCTTCAAAATCTTCTTCGGTCTCGCCTGGGAAACCGACTATGAAGGTAGTGCGGAAAGCAATGTCAGGCACGTGTTTGCGTACATTTTCTACAAAACCAATGGTTTGCTGACGGTCCACACCGCGGCGCATGGCTTTCAGCAGATGAGTGCTGATATGTTGCAAAGGCAAGTCAATGTAATGACAAACCTTTGGATTCTCACGCATCAAATCAAGCAATTCGTCGGGAAAGCCCAAAGGATAGCCATAGTGAAGACGGATCCACTCGAAACCATCAATCTTACAAAGCTCCTTCACTAAATCGACTATGCGCGACTTACCATACAAGTCGTTGCCATAGTACGTCAGGTCTTGAGCAATGAGGATCAACTCCTTAACGCCTTTCTTGGCCAATATCTTTGCTTCCTCAAGCAGGTTTTCCATCGGCACCGACACATGTCCGCCTCTAATGAGCGGAATGGCGCAGAACGCACAGCGGCGGTTGCAACCTTCCGAAATCTTCAAATAGGCATAATGCTTAGGCGTGGAGAGCACGCGACGCGAGCAATAATCCAAAGGCAACTCTTCTTTCAAAATGTCGGCGGCAATCAAGTTCACGCTCTCGACACCATAGAAGCCATCCACCTCTTGGATTTCCTCTTGCAGTTCCTTGCGGAAACGTTGCGAAAGACAGCCAACGACATACAATTTGCTGATTTTATTCTGCTTACGCAATTCAGCATATTCAAGAATACAATCGATGGATTCCTCTTGCGCATCGCCGATGAAACCACATGTATTGATGATGACCACATCGGCTTTTTGGTCAGAATCGTGACGGATGAGATATTTGTTCTCCAATAATGCCGCCAAATGCTCCGAATCGACCTTGTTTTTCGAACAGCCGAGGGTAATGATATTCAAGATTGGCTTTCTCATTCGAAAAGACTATCAACAAAAGCTTTTCTGTCAAAAATCTGGAGATGGTCGATGCCCTCGCCCACACCAATATATTTTACAGGAATCTTGAACTGGTCGGAAATGCCGATGACGACACCGCCTTTAGCCGTACCATCCAACTTCGTCAAAGCCAATGCATTGACTTCGGTAGCAGCCGTAAACTGTTTGGCTTGTTCGATAGCATTTTGTCCCGTCGAGGCATCCAACACGAGCAAGATCTCATGTGGAGCATCAGGCACCACCTTTTGCATCACGGTCTTGATCTTGGTCAGCTCACGCATCAAGTTCACCTTGTTGTGCAAACGGCCAGCCGTATCGATGATAACCACGTCAGCATCTTGAGCCACAGCCGATTTCACCGTATCGAAAGCCACCGAAGCAGGGTCTGCACCCATACCTTGCTGGACGATAGGCACATCTACCCTTTCGGCCCAAATCTGCAACTGCTCGACAGCAGCAGCACGGAAGGTATCGGAAGCGCCAAGGACGACTTTCTTGCCCGCCTTCTTGAAGTTGTAGGCCAACTTACCGATGGTCGTGGTCTTACCCACGCCATTAACACCGACCACCATAATGACATAAGGTTTCTTGTCGGCAGGAATCTCAAAGGTCGTACCATCACCGCATTCATTTTCCTGAAGCAGCGCCATGATTTCTTCCTTTAAGATATTGTTCAATTCGTTGGTACCCACATATTTATCACGAGCCACACGTGCTTGAATGCGATCAATAATCTTCAAGGTAGTATCAACACCCACATCCGAAGTGATGAGAATCTCTTCAAGATTGTCGAGCACTTCGTCATCGACGGTGGATTTACCCACGATGGCTTTGGTGATTTTCGAGAAGACGCTGGTCTTGGTCTTTTCCAACCCTTTGTCGAGGTCTTCTTTTTGTTCTTTCTTTTTAGTAAGGAATGAGAATAAGCCCATTATTGCAGTTTTAATAAACACAAAAAAGCTCTTCCATAATGGTTATGGAAAAGCTATAATGAATGCAAGATTTCGCAAATTATCTCTTGGCGAGGAATTCCTGAACTTTGTCAGCAGGAACTACGGTCTCTTCGAAATAGTAAGCACCAGTCTTTTCAGAACGCTTCATTCTGATGATCTTGCTAAAAGTCTTATCTAAGCTACGAAGGGTAGCAACAGCTTTTTTTGCCATAACTCTAATTATTTAATCTCTCTGTGGAGAGTCATTTTTTTAAGGATTGGGTTATACTTCATCAACTCCAGACGGTCAGGAGTGTTCTTCTTGTTCTTCATGGTGTAATACCTTGAAGTGCCAGGCATGCCACTGGCTTTGTGTTCGGTGCATTCGAGAATGACCTTAACGCGTGCGTCTTTCTGTTTCTTTGCCATTGTTTAACTTCCTTTCAAATTTGGCTGCAAAAGTACAGATTTTTTCTTTACAACCAATTGTTTTCTTGAAATTTATTTTCCTTCAATGACATTATTCACAATTTGCAGAATTTCAGCCTCTTGCTTCAATGCAGCAGCTTCAATGTCGGCGGCTTCCTTCAAAATTTGAGCCTTGAAAGCTTCGTCTTTCAGCGATGCAGCGTTGATTTTCACGTTCAAATGAGCGCCCATGACGGCACTGCGAGCACACAAAGCACCGACGCCAGCGTCGGAAACAGAATTCGGATTGCCAGTTTCGGCCATGGCGCGAACCACTTCGAAAGCGCTGTAGGCAGCCTTCATGGTGCGGAATGGCACTTCGGTGGCGTATTTGGTAGCGTCTTGGATGGCCTTCGAGCGAGCAGCTTTCTCTTCATCGGTCTTCTTTGGCAAACCAAAGGCATTCATGATGGTATTGAAAGCATTGGTGTCTTCGTCAACCAAATCAAGCAGTTCGTCCTTGATGGCTTGACCTTTGACGGCCCATTCCGAGAACTCTTCCCAACGCTCATCCCAACCTGGCTTGTGTGACGAAAGGTTAGCCACCATAGTAGCGAGCGATGCGCCAAGAGCACCCATGTAAGCGGAGATGGAGCCGCCACCTGGAGCTGGGCTTTCGCTTGCCGTTTCGTTGGCGAAACCAGTGCAGGTCATATCAACGAGTTTCTTCTGTGAATGGTCTTCAATCAGATATTCGATGACTTTTTCCTTTGGATCGAAAGGTTTCAGGTCGTCGAGGCCCATCGACTTGATGGCAATCTTCATGATTTCCTCTTCGCTGATACCGAGTGAACGCTGTTGCTTAGCGAGATAGAAACGACCAGCATCCATCAGAACCTTCTTTGGAATCAAGCCTACGATTTCGCAACCGGTGACGCGCACGCCACGGGCGGCAGCCTTAGCGCAGACTTCTTCGAAGCAGACATGAACAGGAGAAACGCTGATGTTGGTGATGTTCATTGAGACCTGAGCGATGCCGTAATCTTCAATAAACCAACCGATGGCCTTTGTGCACTTCAGTGTGCCAGGAATCATGATGGTGTTGCCGTTTTCATCCTTCATCGGCTTGTCGGTCACCTTATCACCCATGCGCTTCGGACGGCCCTTTTCGCGGACATCGAAAGCGATGGCATTGGCACGACGCGTGCTGGTGGTGTTCAGGTTGTAGTTGATGGCGACCAAGAAATCGCGGGCACCGACTTGTGTAGCACCAGTGTGAGCCACATGTTCGTTCCATTCGTTAGGACCGAAATCAGGCTTCCATTGTTCAGAACCGAGACGTGATGACAACGATTCGTATTCACCCGTGCGGCAATAAGCCAAGTTACGGCGTTCTGGACGGAAAGCAGCATCTTCGTAGCAGTAAATCGGGATATTCAGTTCATTGCCGAGACGTTCGCCAAGCTTGTGAGCATAAGCCACGACTTCATCCATTGTGATGTTCGACACTGGGATAAGTGGGCACACATCGGTGGCACCCTGACGTGGGTGAGCACCATGATGTTGGCTCATGTCGATGAGTTCGGCAGCCTTTTTCACCACGCGGTAAGCGGCTTCGCAAACAGGCTCAGGCTCGCCCACAAAAGTGATGACAGTGCGGTTGGTGGTCATGCCAGGATCGACATCAAGCAATTTGACGCCTTCCACTTTTTCGATTTCAGCGGTCACTTGGTCGATGATATTCTTGTCGCGACCTTCGCTGATGTTCGGTACACATTCGATTAACTGTTTCATTGATAGTATGTTATTTTTGTTATTGATGACTTTATTGAGACGCATCACGATGCGTCTTTACAAACAAGTTGCAAAGGTACGGCTTTTTTCGGCTCAGTTGAGCGAATATGCCACTATTCTTATTTTTTCGGCATGCAAGTCTTCGTCGAATCAGGAACTGCTCTGACATCGCCCATCAACGGAACTGGCATGAGCGCAGTATCGGCCTTAAGTTCTTCCGTCGCTTCTTCAGGGTCATCAAATTCAACCGGCGGAAGGCCTGCTGGAATTACTATAGGCTCACCTTGAAGACGTATGGCTTCTTGTTCCCTTATATATTCTTCACGGGCGATGCTGTCAGCATATTCAATGCTATCAGCGATTCTCGCAACATCGCCTTGCAACGGCGTTTTCGATGTATTGCGACACGAAGCAGCGCCCAACATAGTAGATACAGCCAAGCCCGAAATCATGACGGCCTTACCAAGACGCTGGCGTTTTTCCAATTCCTGTTCGAGGTAGCGCACTTCGGCCTCACATTTCGGGCAAGTGCCGGCGCAGTCGCCTTGATAGGTACATTCGCTGATGACCAGCTCAATGTCGTTTTCCACCGCAATCTGCTTGCGGATTTCCTTCAGTATTTTGCAAGTTTGTTTTCCTTTTGGCATAATTCTCACCTTATTATATAGTTAAACTCATCAATTTCGGTCACGCCCATCGATTTGAGAGCGGCAATGCTTTGCTGCACATCGGCATCGGCATTGAAATCGGGAATGTGCGGCACACGAACCGTAATCTGCCGTGCTTCGCGATGCTGCAAAAGCCATTCCAAATTACGGATAGCCAAAGCATTATCTATTCCGGCGTATTGCTTGTAAATCGCCGGATTCATGTCCTTTATGTCAACGATATAGCCATCCACCACTTCATCGACCATCTTCACGCTCTCTTCGGGCACATTGAGGCTCGTCTCCAACACAAGGCTCCATTGCGGTCCGCACAAGGCACGGAATTCCCTGATGAAATCAGTTTGCAACAATGGCTCGCCGCCGCCGAAGGTGACGCCGCCATGCGTGGCAAGGAAATAAAGCTGGTCGATTTTCACGGTTTCGTAAAGTTCTTCGGGCGTATATAGACGGCCCTTCTCATCGTTCCACGAGGTCTTGTTAAGGCAATATTTGCAGCGCAAAGGACAGCCATTGAACGTCACCAAGGTGGTAACGCCCTCGCCATCCGTAGTGAGTCGATGGCGGCTAATCGCAAAGATTCGAGCCTGTGTCATTTCGGGGGCGAAAATAGTAAAATTTCGACAATTTGGGGAAATTTTTCTTACAAATCTGTAAGTTAGCAGTTGGCAAGAAAACACACAATTTGAAAATATGTTGTGGCTATCGACAAATGTCGTATTTTTGCCGAAAATTTCAATGTATGAATAAGGTATCGGAAAACCCTTCAAAAAACCGAGCTGTCTCCGAGGAGAGACATTTGCCTCCTTTAGTCATTATTGCCGGTTTGATCATTGCCTGCTACCTCACGGCCAACGTGATGGCGGTAAAGCTCATCAACGTGAAAGGCATCACCATCTTCGATGCCGGCACCATTATCTTCCCCATCACCTACATGCTCGGCGATGTGCTGACCGAGATATGGGGGTTCCAGACGGCCAAGCGCGTCATCTGGCTCACTTTGATTTGCCAAATCATCTTCACGCTGTTTGCGTGGATTGGTATCAGCCTGCCCTACCCTGCCGGAACCGAAAGCATGGCTGCGGCTTACCGTCAAGTGTTCGGTTTCGTGCCACGCATCATGCTGGCTTCGCTTGTCGCTTTCCTCTGCGGCGAACTCATCAACGCCTGGACGATGGTGAAAATCAAGGAAAAGACGGGCGAGCGTCTGCTGTGGGTGCGCACCATCGGCTCGTCGGTGTTCGGCTACATCGTCGACACGACGCTTTTCGTGTGCATTGCCTTCATCGGAACCGTCCCGACACGCGACATCTTCACGATGATTGGCATCCAAATCGTCGTGAAACTGCTCATCGAAGCCTTGGGCGGAACGCCGTTGGCTTATGCGGCAATAAAGTTTTTGAAGAAAAAGCTGTAATTACAGCCATAAAACTTCATTCTTCAGCAAGACTGTCTTCACCACATTGCTGTTCAACAGGGAAAGCGGCAGAGTCAACAGCGATCTCGCCTGGGAGAGGCTGCTCGGGCGCAACAACTTCCAACGAATCCGGCTCATACACCACATCGCCTTCCAAAGGCTGGAACCGGTTGAGACATGATGTAGCGCCGAACATGGTGCCGATAGCCATACCCGAAATCATAGCCACCTTGCCCATATGTTGACGTTTTTCCAATTCGTGTTCCAGATAACGCACTTCGGCCTCGCATTTCGGGCAAGTGCCCTTACATTCACCTTGATAAGTGCATTCCGAGGTCACAAATTCAATGTCGTTTTCTGCCGCAATCTGCTTGCGGATTTCTTTAAGTATCTTACAGGTTTGTTTGCCTTTCATAATATCTTCGATTACATCAATTTACCATTCAGAATCATCTTATCGATCTTGTTAGCACCATAATAATAAGGCATAAATTCGAGTTGCGACATCGGCTGCGTGACGATGAGGTTGGCACGCTTGCCACGTGTGATGCTGCCCACTTCGTCGCTCACGCCCATGGCGTAAGCCGTATTCAATGTCGTTGCGTTGAGTGCCTCTTCGGGTGTGAGTCGGTAACGGATGCAAGCCATCGACATGATGAGTTGCATATTGCCCGACGGCGAGGTGCCAGGGTTGAAATCCGAAGCCATGGCCACTGGCAATCCTGCGTTGATCATATCGCGCGCTGGCGAAAGCGGCAGATTCAAGAAGAAGGCGCAGCCAGGCAAAATGGTCGGCATCGTCTCGGTGTCTTTCAGGCATTCAATCTCCTCTTTACCAATCTGTTCGAGATGATCGACCGAGATGGCACCATATTTCACACCCACTTGCACGCCACCCGAAACAGCCATCTCGTTGGCATGGATCTTGGGACGCATGCCATATTTGATGCCCGCCATGAGGATCCGTTCAGTATCTTCGCAAGTGAAGAAACCTTGGTCGCAGAACACGTCGATAAAGTCGGCCAAGTCTTCAGAAGCCACAAGCGGAATCATCTCGTTGATGACCAAATCGACATAATCCTCTTGATGACCGCGATATTCCATCGGGATGCCGTGAGCGCCAAGGAAATTCGACTTGATGAGCACTGGCGAGCTCTCTTTCATCCTACGGATGACACGCAGCAACTTCAGCTCGCTCTCGGTGGTCAGGCCGTAGCCACTCTTGATCTCGATGGCACCGGTTCCCATCTTTACCACCTCGCTGAGACGTTCCATAGCCATGTCGTAGAGTTCGTCTTCCGATGCGGCGGCCGTGGCCTTGGCCGAATTGAGGATACCACCGCCACGCTTGGCAATTTCTTCGTAGCTCAAGCCACGAATCTTATCCACGAACTCCATCTCACGCGAGTTGGCATAGACCAAATGCGTGTGCGAGTCACAGAAAGCAGGCATGACCACACGTCCCGTCGCATCGATGACTTTTTTCTCCTTTTGCAATAGTTCGGGGCTCAGATCTTTCATCGGGCCGTAATCCACTATCTTGTCGCCTTTGATGCACAAGAAAGCATCCTTAATACGTCCCGTTTCAGCCATTTCGGCACCTTTTTTCATCAGTCGGCCTTGTTCTTCGATACCGACAAGTTCCTTGATATTGATAAGAATCATGACTTTTCGTTTTGTTTGGGCAAAAATACCAAAATATCGTCCACCATTCACTTCCATCGAAAAAAATATTACTTTTGCGCAATTAATTCGGACTACAAAATGAAGAAAGCACTGTTCACACTCGCCTTATGCATCCTTTTTGGAGCAGCAAGTTTCGCTCAAGAAGAAGCGAAAGTCGAATCAAAAGTCAAGCAGCTGACATATAGCGAGTTCATCAAGACCATTTGGGATTTCGAGAAAAACAACACCACCTTTGATTATAAAGGCAAATTGCCCGCCGTCATCGATTTCTATGCCGATTGGTGTGGCCCATGCCGCCGCGTTGGTCCCATCATGGAAAAGATGGCGCAGGAATACGACGGCAAATTGCTGGTTTACAAAGTCAATGTTGACAATGAGAGGCAACTTGCCTCTGTCTTTGGCGTGCGTAGCATTCCTATGGTGCTCTTCATTCCAGTGGAAGGCCAGCCTATGGCACAAACCGGTGCGATGACAGAGCAGCAATACAGACAAGTCATTGAGAAAGAATTGCTTAAATAATGGCTATTTTCCCGACAGCCTATTTTCCGTGCATCAGTTATGTGGCTCAGTTTCTGGCTGATGACGCGCCCGTAATTGAGATTTTCGACACCTACCACAAGCAGACCTATCGCAACCGTTGCCACGTGATGACGGCTAACGGCGTGCAGATGCTCAGTGTGCCCGTGAAGCAAGTCAATGGCAACCATACCATGACGAAAGACATGGTCATCAGCACGGTGGAGCCTTGGCAGCAAGTCCATCGGCGCTGCTTGGAATCGGCTTACATGTCATCGCCTTATTTTGAGCATTATTACGGCTACATCTCTCCTATCTTCGAGCAACGTTTTGAGCGGCTCATTGACCTAAACGATGCCGCACTGACAGCCATTTTCAAAATGTTGAAAGTGAATAAAGAGATTGTCCACACAAACGATTATGTGAAGGAAGATGAAAAGGATTTACGCAATGTGTTTGTGAAATGGCCACATAGTCAATCACCCACACAGTCACATAGTCAGCCAGCCTATTACCAGGTTTTCGAGAACAAATTCCCTTTCGCTCCCGACCTCAGCGTATTAGACCTCATCTTCAACGAAGGGCCTGAAGCGATGGATTACATAAACGCTTTGCAGGAAGTGTAGTTGTTCCTCAGATACGAGGTTTTCACTTCACTTTTATGTCGAAACCCGACCAATCCTTGGTTTCGGTCAGCAGTTCGTAATAATAGCAAATGTTCTCTTCCGTTATGTTTTCGCCATCGACGGAGACGATTTGGTCGCCCACCTCGAAACGTTCATGCCCATCCAACAAGCGAGTTGTGATTTTCAATGTGCCATCAGACGTTGTCAATGCATAATTTCGTGTGGGATAAATAATCGTGTCGGAAACATGTGGCTTTGCATACAATTTATAAGTTTGATCAGTTTTCACATGGTTCTCGTCATAATAAGCCTGAAGCCTTATAATCCAATCAAATCTTTTAATATACTGAATACCAACATTATTGAAGGCAAGATTCTCACCAAGATACATCACCGGAACCGTTTCCTCACGTCCTGCGAATTCAACCATATTTTCAGGTGCCACCACAAAATGCTGCTTCTCGGTAATTCCTCCAACTGCAATGCCGTATGAACCTTCATACAACAAGTCAGTTTCAGCATGATTTTCAATTCTTTGTTCATCTTTAATAAGAATTCCGCCACCATTTCCTGTATCAAAAACGCATTCGTATTCAACACCATTGACAACTGGATAGACAAAGAAGACATTCATCATTTTGTCAAACCTGCACTTCACCGGAAGGTATTCGGTGGTATCAATCACCGACATGTCATGGATATAAAATATTCGGTTATTAGTAAAATCAAACGCACAAGGAGGCATGGCCAAGCTTAGGAATCCCATGATGTCATAACTATAAATAGATGGTTCATTATCACACGAATGGGCTTTATTTTCCACAAGCATGGCATTGCCGTAATGGTCAACAACACACATAGGTGTTTCGATATGCACTGGTATAGGCGACATGTTTACCTTTGTCTTCTTGTCAGCACCCATGAGAGGAATCCGATAGAACTTCATCCCTTCTGGTTGAGACTCTTTGGTGTAAAACTGAATTGCAGGAGAGCCACAACCTGAATCGTAAAGAACAGTATCCTCAACCCCATTGACTGTAGCTTTCATCAACATTTGGTTTTGCTTATTGATGACAAAATAAATCGTGTCATTATCCACTTCCTTATTAAAGTTGTATGAGCGTTGTCCGCTGTCAATCTTCATCATTTGTTTCATATAACCAACAGCACCATCGCAAGATGCCAACGTCATCATAGTGACGAACATTAAGAGATAATATAGTAGCCTTTTCATTTGAATGTATTATTATTCATTGTAATCAACCCAAACTTTCATTCTGCCAGCTTCGCGGTTATCCCAGCTATAATACGGGATGAAGTGCAAAATGCCATTCGCGGTTTCAGCCGTGATAGTTTCCACGCCATTCAGCAATTCAGGCTCAAAGGCGCAATCAAATTGGGCATCAGAATCTAACTGTGCGTTTTCGTAGGTCGCGGTATTGTCAATTTCTTCAAGGCAATATACCAACGGGCCGCGTTGCATGGCACGTTTGCCTTCGTCAGCCTTCACACGTGGATCAGCAGCCACCATCTTTACTGACATATTCATGGAAAGTGTCAACTCGTCGCCTGCCTTCCATGGTTCGTTCATAATGGCATAACCATTCTCAATGTTAGGGGTCAGAGGTTCGCCGTTCAAGCCAAAATAAGCCTGGCCGTCACACCAATCGGGCACGCGCCAACGGATTTCCTTGTCGAAAGGCGTATCGAAGAACAAGGTGGCCACACCCTCCCAAGGATAGTTGGTCTCCATGCGCACCTTGAGAGTTTCGTTTCCAAAGGCGATTTCGGCTTCGTTGCCGATGAAGAGATTCACCCAAAGGGCATCTTCCGAAGTGCCATAGATATAGTTACCGATGGAAGGCAGGAAACGCGACACCTGGCTCGGGCAGCATGCACAGCCATACCAAGCCTGACGATGGTGGTCGCCATCCGATTCCAATGGATTGACATAGAAGAATTTATCGCCTTCGAGCGAGACGCCAGCCAAAGCGCCGTTATACATGGAGCGTTCCAACACATCGATGTATTTGGCATCGCCAGTGAATTGGTTCATGCGGCTGTTCCAAAGCACCATGCCTACCGAAGCGCAAGTCTCGCAATAGGCTTCCTTATTCGGCAAGTCGTAATCCTCGGTAAAGCCTTCGTTATGTTCCGACGAGCCGATACCTCCAGTGACGTACATGTTACGCAGCACCACATCATCCCAAACACGATGCAAGGCCGCCATATAAGTCGTGTCGTTTTTGGCAGCGGCTACATCCGACATGCCACAGTAGAGATACATTGAGCGCACCGCATGACCACCGATATCAGTCAATTGGCTGACCGGTACATCATCTTGATAATATGGAGCATTCCACTCGCGGCCGTCGCAACGAGCGCCATAGCCATGACCACGTTCTTCGAGCAGCCAATGCGCGAAATCGAGATATTTCTCTTCGCCCGTCACCTTATATAATTTAACCAGCGCCAGTTCGATTTCCTCGTGGCCAGGCACCCAATCGCGCTTATCGGGACCAAACTCGTTCATCATGTGGTCGGCCATGCGGATGCACACGTCGAGCATCTTGCGTTTACCCGTCACCTGATAATAAGCCACGGCAGCCTCGATCATGTGACCAGCGCAATACATCTCGTGTTTGTTCATGTCGCACCAACGGTTTTCAAGACCCGTCAAGGTATAGAAGGTGTTGATGTAACCATCAGGCTGTTGGGCTGCGGCGAAATTGTCAATCCAGCGGTCAGCCAAGGCTTCAAGCTCGGGATTTGGGAAATTTTTCAAGCTATAGGCGATGCCTTCAAGAGCCTTATAGACGTCCGAATCATCATAGAAGATGCCCGAATGTTCTCCTTCGCCTTTGGCTGCATTGATGAAATTCTGCATTCTACCTGTCTGGTTTTCAATTTGGTCAATACACACAGGCAATGTCACCGAAGCATGTTTTTCCAGACGCGGCGACCAAAAACTATCGTTGATTTTCACATGCGAGAAATCGACATTTTCAATCATTTTCAGAGAAGATGACGTCTCTTCTGGCTCAGGATTAGAAGTTGAGCAAGCGCCAAGCAACAAAGTGGCGACAACGGGGAACAAAATTTTCTTCATGGCAAAATTATTTTTCAGGATAAGCAATCCTAACGTGATATATGTTTTCTAATTTCTTTTTCAGCACCTTACGGATAGTTTCAAAGTCTTTCAAGGTCAAATCGGTATTCTTAAACTGGCCCGCCTCGATCTGTTTGTTGATGATGTTATCGACCATCGAGCTGATTTTAGCCTCGTCAGGTTCCTTGAGGCTATGCGAAGCGGCTTCCACCGAATCGCAAATCATCAGCACCGCGGTTTCGCGCGAGAACGGCTCCGGACCATGGTAGGTGAAATCCGTCGGGTCAACAGTCTCACCAGGATGCGCCTTTTGCTCGTTGATGTAGAAGAAGTCGGTACGACGCGTTCCATGGTGGGTACGAATGAAATCGATGACTTGCTCAGGAAGCCGCGCTTCACGAGCCAACTCGATGCCATCCGCGACATGCGAGATGATGATTTGCGCACTTTCGACATTCGAAAAATCGTCGTGTGGGCTATAGGCTCCATGTTGGTTTTCAGTGAAATACATAGGGTTGGTCAGTTTACCAATATCATGATACAAAGCCCCAGTGCGAGCCAAAATGGAATCGCCTCCAATCGCGATGAGCACCTCCTCCGAAAGGTTTGCCACTTGGTTGGAATGTTGGAAAGTGCCAGGAGCCTCGTTCGACAAACGACGCAACAGTGGATTGTTGGTATTGCAAAGTTCCATCAGCGTTAGTGAGGTGGTGAAGCCAAATAGTTTCTCAAATGCGATAAGGATAGGTTGCGCCAACATCGTAAAGAGCGCATTCAGGCCCAAGATGGCCACACCAAACCAATTGATTTCGGAAGCTGTCAGCAAGGCAAAAGCGACATAAACAGCAGCGTAGCTAAGGAACACCTTGATGGCCGTCAAGACAAACTTATGGCGCGAACGGCTGCCCGACATACTGAAAATCGTGACCATAGTGGCAACCAATTGCAAAAAAATGTATTGGAACGGATTCGGTACGACCAACGAAATCAGCATGATAGCAAAGACTTGCACACCGAATGCCAATGACAAACTGAAAAATGCCCCAACCATAATCGTGAGGATACTCACAGGGACAATCAGAATCAAGGAAGGGCTCCACTTCACAATCAAATAGCATGGAACAACGACCAGAATCACGAGCAGTAACAAAACGTTGACATTTCTCAATTCGGCAAACACTTTGTTGTGCATCTTCTTGACATAAACACCAAGCATAATGAAAAGCAAAGCCACCAAAAACAGCTGACTCAGCCATATCAAGATGGTATCTTTCTGAGAGAATGTATGTTGGGCATACTCGCGCTGCAACGAATTGAGAATAGCAAAATTGCGTTCATCCACCACTTCGCCTTCCGAAATAATCACTTCGTTTTTCTGCACCATACCGCTCGTCGGCATGACCATATTCCTAGCCTTCTCAGTTTCTTTCTTAGTGAGTTCATCATCGAAGAAAACGCTTTGACGCAAAGCATTCTTCAACAATGAATTGACCGTTTCGACATCCACGTTGCCTTCGGCTGCCATAGCCATCTTTTCGGCCGCATCGACCGCAGATGTCATCGTGTAGAAATCGCCATATTTCACTGTCCTCAGCATCTTGTTGCGAACCACACGTACAGGACTTGCAGACGTCAGATTCTCGACAGCCTTATCATAGGCCACAATACCTTGATTTTCAATCGAGTCAAACACCTTCAACAGACATTGCAAGGTCTGGTCCTTATCATAATGATCTTTATCGGTCCATTGCGATTCGAAATTCGATACCAACACATTACCTGTGGCCATCATTTCCGACTCGTCGAAACTGAAAATCGGGACGACAGATTTAGCAGCAGCATCACATTCAGCACGATAAGTCGCTTCATCCTTGTATATCGGGAAATCGAAAGGCGCTAATAAGGTCTCGTGCTGCCAAGGTTTCGACAAGGCATACTCGTCTTTGAACTTGCCTTCGCGAGGCATCAGACAAAACACAATCAGCGCTGCCAAGGCAAAACCCAACCATTTGGCTACCTCATAGAAATTGTGTCGAAACACATCTCCAAATTTCTTTATAAAACTCATATTCAGTAATTTAAAGAAACAATTCCACTTATAAAAGTTTGCTAAATTAAAAATAAAAAACACTGCAAACACAATTTTGCACATTTTTATATAATTTAGCGGCATGGAAAAAGGAATTTGCGCACAATCGGCCATCGCCATCAGGAAAGAGCACAGCCACGCTTCGGAGATGGTCAGTCAACTGTTATACAACGAGTTATACACAAAATTGGATGAAACCAATGGCTGGACGCTTATCCGCACCGAACTCGACCAATACGAAGGTTGGATTTCCGCCAAACAGCATCACGCCATCAGCGAAAACGAGTTTGAGCAATTGAAGTCCAAGAAACTTTTCATTGTAAATCAGCCTGTTGCAAATTACAAGGACAAAATCATTTCTTTCGGAACGCCTTTGTTTGAACCTGCCGAATTTGCCGCCGAAATGCCGCAGGCTTTCCAACCGCAAACCATGATTGACAACGCCCGCAAACTTCTTGGCTCACCCTACCTTTGGGGCGGCCGCACCGTGATGGGCATCGACTGTTCGGGCTTCGTGCAGCTATGCGCCCGCAGCGCAGGTCTGCTCCTTCCACGTGATGCCTCGCAGCAAATCAATTGCGGCGAATTGGTGTATTTCCTGCAAGAAACCCAGCCCGGCGACCTCGCTTTCTTTGGCAACGAAAACGGCACCATCACCCACGTCGGCATCATCATCGGCAACGAGCAAATCATTCACGCCTCGGGCGAAGTCCGCATCGACTTTTTGGACCAGACCGGCATATTTAATAAGGAGTTAAATACGCACACGCACCATTTGCAAGCCATCAAGAGGTTATCTTGATTTTTTCAGACTGAAGATTAAAAATGAATACTCATATGAAAAAGTTATTGTACATTGTTCTTTTTGCAATTGTTTTTCTAATGTCATCATGCACCGCAAACAAAGGATTTGTTTCCGACCTAAAATCCAGCGATCTACATGACATTCAACAATTTAAACCAAATTGCAATATCGGAATCATCGGCAAACAAAACAAATTCCGTTCTAACGATTCTTTATCCGACCTTGCAGAAGTATTCGTTGACGAAAGAATTGCCCGAGGTTGTGTTTTGCCCATTACTGAGAAAATACAAATTGACGACAGTATTACCGAAAAACGCATAGAAAACGAAATTTACTACCTCATGTATTGGGCGGCCAATGTCAGGCCTTCGAGACGTAACGAGATAAAAATCACCTATGCCATTGACTCCATTCTCGAATCAAAAGGAGAACGTTTTGGATTATTACTCCTTACAACAGGATTTACTAGAGAAAAGAGCAACTATGCCGGCCAAATAGCCAAAGGAATTGGGATAGGACTTCTCACGCTAGGCTCTGTTTACACAGTTCCCTACAAAGAAGCATCACAGCTGTACATTATGGTAGTTGATGCTGTGGACGATAATATTGCATATTTCAAAAGCTCCATTTTACAAGAGCATAGTCCAATAGAATTTGACACCTACAATCAACATTTCTATCAGCTTTTTAAAAAATACAAGTGACATAAAAGAATAAAAACTATATTTGCCCTTTCAAAATGAGAACACAAACAATTTAAAACGCATTATATGAACAACGCACTCATTACATTTGCAAAGCCTGCAAACGAACCCGTAAAGGCTTACAAACCAGGAAGTCCGGAACGCATCGAACTTCAGAAAGAACTTGAACGTCAATCGAACGAAATCGTCGAAATCCCTGCCATCATCGGTGGCAAGGAAGTCCGCACCGGCGACATGGGCGAAGTGGTGATGCCACACGACCACAAGCACGTCATCGCCCGCTACCACAAGGTCGGCGAAAAGGAAGTGCAGATGGCTATCGACGCTGCACAAGCCGCCAAGAAGGAATGGGAAAACACCCCTTGGGACGAACGCGCTGCCATCATGGCACGCATTGGCGAAATGCTCGCTACCAAATACCGCGCACGCATCAACGCTGCCACCATGCTCGGTCAGTCGAAGAACTGCTTCCAAGCCGAAATCGACTCAGCTTGCGAAACCATCGACTTCTTCCGTTACAACAACTACTATGCAAGCAAACTCTACGCTGAGCAGCCTGCATCGGCCAACGACCAGCTGAACCGCACCGAATACCGTCCTTTGGAAGGCTTCGTGTTCGCCATCACTCCTTTCAACTTCACCTCCATCGCCTCCAACCTGAACATGACTCCTGCCTTGATGGGTAACACCACCATCTGGAAGCCATCCACCACCGCCCTGCTGTCGAACTACACCGACATGCGCATCTTCATGGAAGCCGGTCTGCCTGCTGGCGTCGTCAACTTCCTGCCAGGTAAGGGCAGCCTCATCAGCGGCGTGGCTCTGAAAGACAAGAACTTCAACGCCATCCACTTCACTGGCAGCACTGGCACCTTCAAGAGCTTGTGGAAGACCACTGGTCAGAACCTCGACCTCTACAAGGCTTATCCACGCTTGGTTGGTGAAACCGGCGGCAAGGACTTCATCTTCGTCCACAACTCAGCCGATCCACAAGAAGTTGCTGTGGCTATCGTCCGCGGTGCCTTCGAATTCCAAGGCCAGAAGTGCTCAGCCGCTTCACGCGCTTACATCCCTGCTTCGATGTGGAACGACGTGAAGAACCGCGTTGGCGACATGATGAGCACCATCAAGATGGGTGACGTGAAAGACTTCTCGAACTATGTCAACGCCGTCATCGACGAAGCTTCGTTCGACAACTGCAAGGGCTACATCGACCGCGCCAAGGCATCAGCTGATGCTGAAATCGTGTTCGGCGGCAACTGCGACAAGACCGTCGGTTACTTCGTTGAGCCAACCGTCATCCTCGCCAAGACTCCTAAATACGAAAGCATGGTGGAAGAAATCTTCGGACCTATCATCACCATCTACGTCTATGACGACAACAAGTTCGAAGAAACCCTCGACCTCTGCGACCAGTCATCACCATACGCACTCACCGGTGCTTTCTTCGGCAACTGCCTGAAGGCCCAGAAGATTGCCAACGACAAACTGCGTCACGCTGCCGGCAACTACTATGTCAACGACAAGCCAACAGGCGCTGTGGTCGGCATGCAGCCATTCGGCGGTGCACGTGCATCAGGCACCAACGACAAGGCCGGTGGTCTGTGGAACCTCATCCGCTGGACCAGCCCACGCGCCATCAAGAACACCTTCGTTCCTGCTGCCGCCTACGGCTATCCTTTCCTCGCTCAGGAATAATATTCAAATAGAATACCACGAAAAGCCCTGCGTTCAAGCGCGGGGCTTTTTTTGTTTTGGCATACCGAAAAACGCGACAAATTGAAGTTTCTGAAGAAAAACACTTACTGGGTTGAAATCGACCTTGAAAATTCCTATTTTTGTGGCTTAAAATTTTGACTAAAACACTTTTACCTATGAATAAACTTCAACGGCTTTTCATCATCTTTCTTCTCTTTTCGGGAATTGTGACCAACGCTCAAGAAGCACACTTCAGTCTTACTGAAAGATCAAGCAACTCACTGAGAATCAAATATCAGACTGGCAATTACGCCATCGAAAGCACTGATTATCGTGGAGAATCGGGGCAGATTGTCGTTATGGACGGATCGTTTTTGCCAAACGAAGCCGGTGCACCACAGCTGCCAAGCAGCAGCACTTTCGTCGCTATTCCAAATGGTGCACAAGCCACGCTTCACGTCGTCAGCGCTGAGAGCAAGACCATCAACGACATCGACTTACTTCCCGCTCCAGAGCCACAGTTTGACGATGAAAGCGCCGAGGTCATCCGTACGAAAAACATGGACATCTACGGCAACAACGCCCTCTACCCTGCCCAACCTTTCCTTATCTCAAAGACTTTCAACGTACGCGGTTTCGATATCGTCCAAGTCAGCGTAATGCCTTTCCAATACAATCCTATCACACGCGAACTCATTACATATCAAGACATCGAACTAAACATTGAATATGAAGGCGGTGATGGCACATACGGTGACCCACGTTACCGCACTCCCGAATGGGACCACATCTTGAGCGACATGCTGCTCAACCGCGACGTCATGCCAGTGATGAACTATGGTGAACGACTTCGTCAACACTATGGGAACCGCGAGACTGGCTGCGAATACATCATCATCACCCCCGATAACGACGACTTCACCCAACTTGCCGACAGTATCCGCCGCTTCCGCATCGCGCAAGGCATCCCAACCGAGATATACACAGTGAGCCAATGTGGTGGCAACAACTACCGAACCATCAAGAATTTCATCAAAAACGCCTACAACACTTGGGACATGCCTCCTGCGGCAGTACTCATCCTCGGCGACCACAACAGTGATGGCACACAAGGCATCGTTTCATACTCCATGAACAACCACCCCGGTGGCAGCGGCTACAATCCATATATCTCCGACAATGCCTATTCCGACATGAACAACGACGACCTGCCCGATGTCATCGTGGGCCGCATCGTTGGGCGCAACTACGACGAGCTCTATCACATGATCAAAAAAGACCTCGACTACGAACGCACGCCCCCTACTGCACCTAACTTCTATGACCAGCCTATCACTGCCATGGGTTTCCAACTTGAACGTTGGTTCCAGCTCTGTTCCGAGATCGTGAACGGATTCTGGGAATACGGCCTCGGCAAACACCCCGTCCGTCTCAACGCCATCTACGAAGGCACGCCCGGCAGCCGATGGTCAACCAACGACAACACCTCCATGGTAATCAACTACTTCGGTCCATCGGGATGCGGCTACATTCCACAAACCATGTCGCACCTCACCGAGTGGAATGCCACAGGAAGCATGGTCAACGACGCCATCAACAGCGGAGCCTTCATCATTCAGCACCGCGACCACGGCGCAGAAGAGCTCTGGGGCGAGCCAGGCTATAGCATCGGCAACATCAAAAGGCTCGTCAACAAAGACTTAACCTTCGTCATGTCGAACAATTGCCTCACAGGGCGGTTCAACTACTCGGGTACCGACGGATGTTTCGCCGAAGCCTTCCACCGTCACGAGCATGGCGCCTTAGGCCTTATCGCTGCTACCGAAGTTTCCTACTCCTTTGTCAACGATGTCTATGTTTGGGGCGTTTACGACAACATGTGGCCCGATTTCATGCCCACCTACGGCACACAACACCCTACCGATTTCCTACTTCCCGCCTTCGGCAATGCCTCCGGTAAGTTCTTCTTGCAACAATCGTCGTGGCCAACCTATCTGGATGGAAAGGAAATCACCTTCTACCTCTTCCACCATTTTGGTGACGTTTTCATGAACCTCTACAGCGAAGTACCACAAAACCTTGATGTTGAGATGCTTCCTGTCGTCATGGCGGGAACTGACACTTACACCATCAAAGCCGACGAAAACTCGGTGATTTGTCTGAGTGTTGGCGACCAAATCATCGGCTTCGACTATGGGACTGGCGAGACGCAACAAATCGCCATCACTCCGCAAGAAGTCGGCACCACTATCAAGCTCACCATCAAGAAGCAGAACTATTACAGATATGAGCACAATATCGCCGTCATCCCTGCCGAAGGTCCTTATCTGATCTTCAACGACTATGAAATCGACGACAGTGAAGCCTCGCAAGAAATCTTTGACGGCAACGGCAACGGTCAAGTCGATCACCACGAATTCATCCAACTCGGACTTAAGTTGCATAATGTCGGAAGTACATCTATCAGCAACGTTACCACCACCCTTAGCACCGTTCATCCTGAAGTAGAAATCACAAATGGCGAGACCTTGTTCAACAACATCGACGAAAACGCCATAGAACAAATTAACAAAGCCTTTGGCATCCTTTTCAACGACTTTGAAGACGGCGAAAGAGTGAAGTTCTACATTGACATGAACGATGGAACACAACATTTCCGTGACAGTCTCTATATCACCGTTAATGCTCCACGTCTGCGTTACGATGCTGCCACCCTATCCGACACTGAAGGCGCCCCCGTTGACCGACTCACCAAAGGAGACACATCGTTGTTGCACGTCAATATCGAGAATATTGGGCACTACAAAAGCGACCCTCAAGACTACAACCTGTTCATCGGAGCTCCTTTCCTTGACATTGCAGAAACAAGCATCCTGGTTCCTAGCATAGAAGCAGGGGCAAACCAAACTGCTACCTTTACCGTGAGCGTCCACGACGATGCTCCTGCTGGCGGCATCATTTATTATGACCTCAGCGACTCATTGCAAAGGCTTAGCGAGGGCAACTTACTGCTCGGACATACGACTGAAGACTTTGAAGCCGAGACCCTTAATCCAAACATGCAATGGAACCTCGGCTCAGGTTCAAAAGTGTGGCGTTACACCGAAAACGACCCCTACGAAGGCAGCCATTGTCTTCAATCATCACCCATCAACGATGGCAATTCGTGCATACTCAGATTTGGTTTCAACAGCGATTCTGACGATAAGATTTCCTTCTGGTACAAGGTCTCGTCACAAGTTGGCGACCGGCTCACCCTTCAAATCGACAGCGAGACCATGGACTATTGGGAAGGTGAAACCGGATGGCAATATGCCGAATACCCTATTAAAGCAGGAAGCAAACTCATAAAGCTGACCTACAAGAAAGATCAAAGCGGCAGCGCCGGCGGCGATTGCGCCTACATCGACTTCATCCAGGTCCCGCCCATGGCCGACCTCATCCTCTTTGCCGGTGACGACAATATGGTTTGTCCCAATACCGAATTCACTCCTAACGCTTACAGCTTCAACTATAAGAGTATCGAATGGCGCACCGATGGCGATGGCAGCTTCAACGACAACACTTTGGAACAACCCACCTACACCTTAGGCACACAAGATATCGAAAATCAAAGTGTCAATCTTACCATGACTGCTATCTCGCAACTCAACGAAACCATCAGCAGCGACCAAGTGACCCTCAACCTCATCCCCGACATCTCCGACATCCAGCCAGAGATGCCCGTCGGCGACACTTTGATTGACCTGTTCACCGCCACTAGTACCGTTTATGAAATTCCTAGCAGCGGTCTGCCCTTTGGATGCGAATACGAGTCGAGCACCATCCGCCCTAATGAAGCCGGCGTGATTGAGGAAAGCAACGGAGGCATCAAAGTCATTTGGAGCCCCGATTTCAGAGGACATGCCTTCATCGGCCATAACTATTCCAACGACTGCATGGTTACAAATACGACTGAACTTCAAGTCAGAGTCATCAACTCCATGAGCGTAAACGAGACACAAGATGTGAAATTCAACCTCTTCCCGAATCCATCCAACGGACAGTTCACCGTTGAAGGCGAAGGCATGCTCTACATCACCAACACCCTTGGTCAACGGATCGCCCAACAAGAAATCAATGGAGAAGTCACGCTCCAGTTGTCTCGTGGTCTGTACGCCGTCCGACTCATCAATGGTGATGTAACCATCACTAAACAACTCGTCATCCAGTAAAGCATATTAGGAAAAAAAGGCAGTTTTTGACCAGGAAAACAGGGCAATTTTAGAGGTATTTCGTCACAAAAGTGTTCCTCTTTTGTCCCAAAAACGTCGAATTTCGTCCCTAAAAAGGCCACTTTCGTCCCAAAATGGCTGATTTCGTCACATTTTGGGTACTGTAGGCACAATTTTCTTCTGGCCCCGTCAAAGTGATGTTTCTTTGCACCGTTTTCAAAACGTAAAACTATGCAAAAAGAGACAAGAATTTTCGACCTGCTCGACAACTATCAAGAAAAATGGCCCGACCAAAACGTCGCATTAGCCAAGAAAGAAGAGGGTGAATGGAAGAAATATAGCCCATACGAATATCATCGTTTAGTGACCAATGTAAGCTATGCCCTCATCGCGCTCGGCATCCAACCTAACGACAAGGTGGCCATCATCAGCGGCAACCGTCCGGAATGGAACATCGTCGACATGGCCATCATGCAAGTGGGAGCCATCACCGTGCCCATCTACCCTACCATCAGCCAAGACGACTACCTATTTATATTAAATAACTGCGAAGCACGTTTCGTCATCCTCGAAGGTGTTGGCGTGATGAACAAAATCCAAGCTATCAAGGAACAACTGCCCCGCTTGGAACACATCTACACCATGCAAGACCGCAACGAGCTTCCATACTTCCAACAGCTGGTGGAGTTAGGTCAATCGAAGCCTAACAAGGAAGAACTGAATCGACGCAAGGCCAACGTGAAGCCGAGCGACTGCGCCACCATCATCTACACATCGGGCACCACAGGCACACCGAAAGGCGTGATGCTCTCGCACAGCAACATCCTCAACCAACTGAGCAACTTGCGCCATACGCCCGACCCAAAATCGAAGACAGCCTTCAGTTTCCTGCCTTTGTGCCATGCCTATGAGCGCATGCTCGTTTATCTCTATCAAGACCTCGGCATGTCAGTATATTACGCTGAAAGTCTAGCCACTATCGCCGACGACATGCGCGAGATTCACCCTACCATGATGTCGGCCGTTCCACGACTTTTGGAGAAGATGTACGAAAAGATCATCCAGTCAGGTAAAAAGAAAAAAGGCCTACAACGCGTCATCTTCGACTGGTCCATCAAACTGACCGAGCGCTACAAGATTGACTCCGACAAACGCACTTGGCTCTACAACCTCAAACTCCAGCTTGCCGACAAACTCGTCTATTCAAAGATACGCGCCTCGTTGGGAGCGGAGCGTTTCGACATCATCGTTTCGGGCGCAGCCTCTATCTCAAAGAAAGTGAGCGGCTTCTTCTCAGCCATCGGGATGCCCGTGTTTGAAGGCTACGGCATGACCGAGGCCTCGCCCGTCATCGCCGTCAGCGACAAGTCGAAAGGCGGCCGTGAAGTAGGCACACCCGGTCGTGCCCTGCCTGGCGTCGAAATGATGACCAGCGACGAGGGCGAAATCCTTTGCCGAGGCCACAACGTGATGATGGGCTACTACAAGAACCCTGAGCTCACCAAAGAGATCATCGACGAACAAGGCTGGCTCCACACCGGCGACCTCGGGCACATCGACGAGCAAGGACGCGTTTTCATCACCGGACGCAAAAAGAGCCTCTTCAAGACCTCGATGGGAAAATATGTCAACCCAGAAATCATCGAAGGGAAGTTCGTCGAGTCGGAATTCTTCGAGAACGTGGTCGTTTTCGGCGAAGGCCAGAAATTTGCCGCAGCTATCATCGTCCCCGATTTCAGCGCCCTGAAAAACTGGTGTCAGCAACATCAAATCAACTTCAAATCACCAATTGAAGCACTGAAAATCAAGGAAGTAAAAGAAAGAATCGCGCTTGAAGTGAAGAAATACAACCGTTTCTTTGGCGAGACCGAACAAATCAAGAAATACACTTTGGTGAGTGACGAATGGACCATCGGCAACGGCATCCTCACTCCTACGCTCAAAGTCAGGCGCAAGGTTGTGCAAATGCGTTACGGCAGCCTCATCACAGCCATGTTTGCGTAAATAAAACATCTTCATTCATTTAGTTTTCACCTGCGGACGGTCACATGGCCGTCCGTTTTTTTTCGTGCAAAATGCAAAATGAAGCACTGAAATGCCTATCTTTGCACAAACTAATTCAGAAAACTATGGTAAGTTATAAAGAACTGGGACTGGTGAACACCCGTGATATGTTCGCCAAAGCAGTGAACGGCGGCTATGCCATTCCCGCATTCAACTTCAACAATATGGAACAGATGCAAGCCATTATCATGGCTGCTGTCGAAACCAAATCGCCCGTCATCCTCCAAATCTCGAAGGGTGCACGCAACTACGCCAACCAGACCCTGCTTCGCTTCATGGCCGAAGGCGCTGTGGCCTACGCCAAAGAGTTAGGCTGCGAACATCCTGAAATCGTGTTGCACCTCGACCACGGCGATTCATTCGAACTCTGCAAGTCGTGCATCGACATGGGCTTCTCATCGGTCATGATTGACGGTTCAGCGCTGCCTTACGAGGAAAACGTGGCTTTGACAAAGAAAGTCGTGGAATATGCACACCAATACGATGTCACCGTTGAAGGCGAACTCGGTGTGTTGGCCGGCGTTGAAGACGAAGTTGCTGCTGAAGAAAGCCACTACACCAAGCCTGAAGAAGTGGTCGATTTCGTCACCAAGACCGGTTGCGACTCGCTGGCTATCAGCATCGGCACATCACACGGCGCTTTCAAATTCACGCCCGAGCAGTGCACCGTTGACCCAGAAACAGGCCGTTTGCTTCCTCCTCCATTGGCATTCGACGTGTTGGAAGGCGTTGAAAAACAACTTCCTGGATTCCCGATCGTGCTCCACGGTTCATCGTCGGTTCCGCAAGAAGAAGTCGATACTATCAATGCTAATGGCGGCTGCTTGAAGGCTGCCGTCGGCATTCCTGAAGAACAGCTCCGCAAGGCCGCTAAATCGGCTGTCTGTAAGATCAACATCGACTCCGACAGCCGTTTGGCCATGACCGCTGCCATCCGCAAGACCTTGGCTGAGAAACCAGCCGAATTCGACCCACGCAAATATTTAGGCCCAGCCCGCGACAACATGAAGAAACTTTACATTCATAAGATTGTCAACGTGTTAGGTTCTGACAATAAATTGATACACTAATATTTGACTATGACCATTGACTATGACTATGACCGCTTTTTGATTTTGTCAAGCGGTCATGGTCATGGTGATAGGTCATATTTCACAAAATACAAAACATGAATCCATTAAAAGCCATAAGTCCTATCGACGGACGCTATCACGGCAAGACCGTGGAACTCAACGATTTCTTCTCTGAATTTGCCCTCATCCGCTATCGCGTGATGGTAGAAGTGGAATATTTTATCTCGCTTTGCGAACTTCCTTTGCCACAACTGGAAAATTTCAATGGCGACTACGACGACTTGCGCGCCATTTACGAAGAGTTCCAAGAAGAAGATGCCGAGGAAATCAAGGAAATCGAAAAGGAAACCAACCACGATGTAAAAGCCGTCGAGTACTTCTTGAAGCGTCGTTTCGATGAATTGCAACTGACTGAATTCAAGGAATTTCTGCATTTCGGCCTCACATCGCAAGACATCAACAACACGGCCGTTCCGCTTTCAATGATGGAAGCCCACAAACTCGTGATGAAGCCCGCATTGGAAGACCTGATTGAGAAGTTGGAAGGCATGGCGAAAGAATGGAAAGACATCCCGATGCTGGCTCGCACCCATGGTCAACCAGCCAGTCCGACCCATTTGGGCAAGGAAATCTACGTCTTCGTCGAGCGTCTGAACGACCAGATGAAGATGCTGAACAACATCCCATTTACGGCAAAATTTGGTGGTGCCACCGGCAACATGAACGCCCACAAAGTGGCTTATCCCGACATCGATTGGCCTGCCTTCGCTAAGAAATTCGTCGAAAAGAGCCTGAAACTCAAACGTCAGCAGACCACCACACAAATCGAGCACTACGACAACATGGCCGCCTATTTCGATGCCATGCGCCGCATCAACACGATTTTGATTGACCTGTCGCGCGACATCTGGATGTATGTCTCCATGGAGTATTTCAAGCAGAAAATCAAGGCAGGAGAAGTCGGTTCGTCAGCTATGCCTCACAAGGTGAACCCTATTGACTTCGAAAACGCAGAAGGCAATTTGGGCATGGCCAACGCCATTTTCACGCACCTCAGCAGCAAACTGCCAATCAGTCGTTTGCAGCGCGACTTGACCGACTCGACCGTCACCCGCAACATCGGCGTACCTTTGGCTCACACCCTGATTTCCATCAAGTCGCTGATGAAAGGCTTGGACAAACTCTTACTCAACGAAGACAAAATCCGCTACGACTTGCAGCAGAATTACGCCGTTGTCGCAGAAGCCATCCAAACTGTGCTTCGTCGCGAGCAAATCGAAGGCGCTTACGAGCTGCTGAAAGGCCTCACACGCACCAACAAACACATCGACAAAGAAAGCATCGAACAATTTATCAACGAATTGCCCGTTAAAGAGAGCATCAAGGAAGAGTTGAGAGCTATCACTCCAGAAAACTATACAGGCTTCACGATATGAAAAAGGGAAATTTCAGCAGAATACTGACCTACGTCCGCCCCTATTGGCTTGACGTGGTGTTGAATCTCGTCTTTAACTTAGTGACGATATTCTTCTCCCTTTTCTCCTTCGCCTTAGTCGTTCCATTTCTGAATCTTCTGTTCCAGACCGACGCCATCGAAGCCGTCGCCAAGCCCGAGTTCTCGTTCACTTCCGACTATCTTTTGGACTATCTGAACTACTTCATGAGCAACCTCATCGTCGAAGAAGGGCACACTTACGCGTTGGTTTTCATCTGTTTAGTCCTTTTGGTGGCATTTTTCTTCCGCAACTTCGGACGATTCTTTGCCTGCTTCTTCATGGCCAATGTACGCGTTGGCGCTGTCCACGACCTGCGCTGTGATGTCTATAACAAGATCCTCATTCTCCCATTGTCGTTCTACGGCAAACAGAAAAAAGGCGACGTGATGGCCCGCATCACCACCGATGTGCAAGAGGTGGAAGTGAGCATTCTGAATTACCTCGAGATGCTCATCAAAGACCCACTCACCATCATTTTCTACTTCGCTTTCATGGTCAGCCTCAGCCCGAAACTAACACTCTTCGTGCTGGTCATCCTGCCCATCGCTGGACTGCTTATCGGCAAGGTTGGCAAGATGCTGAAGAAGGAATCAAAAGAAGGTCAGACCAAATTGGCCGGCATCATCTCCGCTGTTGAAGAAACCATTTCCGGACTACGTATCATCAAGGCTTTCAACGCGATACGCTATTCCGGAGAAAAGTTTGAAGAGCAAAACTCAGACTACACGAAGGTGTTGCGCGGTATTCACCGCAAGCGCGATATGAGTTCACCCATGAGTGAATTCCTCTCTGCCATCGTCGTCATCATCGTTCTTTGGTTTGGCGGTCGTCTCATCCTCGCTGGCGGCAGCAACATCACCGCCGCTGACTTCGTGAGCTACGTCGTGGTCTTCTCCCAGATCATCTCCCCTGCCAAGTCGTTCTCCAACGGCTACTACAATGTGCAGAAAGGCATCGCCTCGGCCGAGCGCATCTTCGAGATTCTAGATGCAGAAGAAGTCATCACAGAAAAAGACAACGCATTATCAATCAAGGAATTCAACGGAAGTATTGAATACAACAACGTATACTTTCACTATGGCAAGGACGATGTGCTGAAAGGCATCAACCTGAAGGTGGAGAAAGGCAAACTGATTGCCCTTGTGGGTGAGAGCGGTGGCGGCAAATCCACCTTAGCCGACCTCTTGCCCAGGTTCTACGACGTTTGCGAAGGCAATATCACCATTGATGGGCACGACATCAGAGATTACAAAATCAGCGACCTCCGTGGTCTGATGGGCATCGTGACGCAAGAGAGCATCCTGTTTAACGACACGGTTTTCAACAACATAGCCTTCGGCATGGACAACGTGTCACACGAATCGGTGATTGAAGCCGCCAAAATTGCCAACGCGCATGAATTCATCATGGGCTTGGAAAAAGGCTACGACACCATCATTGGCGACCGCGGCATGAACCTCTCGGGAGGTCAGCGTCAACGCCTTAGTATCGCTCGTGCCGTGTTAAAGAACCCGCCCATCCTTATTTTGGACGAAGCCACGTCATCACTCGACACCGAATCGGAACGTCTTGTGCAGGAAGCCCTCGCAAAGGTGATGGAGCAACGCACGTCTATCGTCATCGCGCACCGTTTATCGACTATTCAATATGCCGATGAAATCGTTGTCTTGCAAAAAGGACAAATCATCGAGCGCGGCAAACACGACGAACTCATCGCCATGGGCGGCGTTTACAAAAAACTAACTGATTTACAGTCGATTTAAATAAATGAGAAATTAAAAATGCAGAATAAGTGCGAAGCTCAGACAACTGTCGCTTCGCGCCTATTCTGCATTCCTAATTCTAAATTCTTATTCTTTAGTTTCCGCAGACTTCTGCATATCTTGCTTTGACGTCAAGAGCCATGTCAACATTGCCGGTTGCATCAACAGCTTGCATGAACTTGACCAAATCAGCTTGGAAACGTTGACGATCATTTTCGAACAGTTGCCATTCAATCTCCTTGTAATTCTTGCTCATGTGAACGAATTCATCGATAGTGGCATTCCAATCTTCAGCATTGAATTTCTTGCTCTTTTTGAATGTGTAATCCACAAATTTTTCGCAATTATCCAACACAACTTGAGGATCTTTTGCCTCTTCATAGACAGCAGGTTCAGGATGGCATCCTGCAAAAGCTAGCAGGGCAAATACAAATAATGGTAATAACTTCTTCATTTTTCTATGATTTTAATTTGGCGCAAAAGTACATTATTTTCGTGGATTGAAGAAATAATCTGCATTTTTGACCAACTTTTGGACTTGTTTTCAGAAAATTTCGTACTTTTACACCTTCTTTATATAACATCAAAGCAAAACAATCAATTTAAAATAACAACAATGAGCACAATCAAAGACTTAGAGCCGAATGGCATTTGGAAGAATTTCTACAACCTGACACAAATCCCACGTCCATCGAAGAAAGAAGCCAAGGTGGTCGCATACCTGAAGAAATGGGGCGAAGACCACGGTTTCGAGACTATGGTTGACGACTGCGTCGAACCAGGATTAGGCAACGTCATCATCCGCAAACCCGCCACTCCAGGCATGGAAAACCGCAAGGGCGTTGTCCTACAAGCCCACATGGACATGGTTCCACAGAAAAACGCCGACAAAGTGCACGATTTCGAGAACGATCCTATCGAAACCTACATCGAAGACGGTTGGGTGAAAGCCAACGGCACCACTCTCGGTTCCGATGACGGTATGGGCGTGGCCGCAGCTTTGGCAGTCCTCGAATCAACCGACATCGCTCACGGTCCAGTGGAAGCCCTCTTCACCATCGACGAAGAGACCGGCATGACTGGTGCCAACGAACTGAAGCCAGGCATCCTGCAAGGTGACATCCTCATGAACATGGACTCTGAAACAGAAGGCGAACTCTATGTGGGTTGCGCTGGCGGTATCGACACCATCGGCACATGGCATCCTACTTTCGAAGCCGTTCCAGCTGACATGGTTGCCTATCGCCTGTTTGTCAAGGGACTGAAAGGCGGTCACTCAGGCATGGACATCAACTTGGGTCGCGCCAACGCCAACAAGGTGCTGAACGCCATGTTGATTATGGCTGCTGAGAAATATGGTCTGCGACTGGCTTGCATCGACGGAGGCAGCCTGCGCAACGCCATCCCAAGAGAAGCATTGGCCATAGTCACTATTCCTGCCGCTAAGGAAGCCCAATTCAAGGCCTTCGCTGCCGAATACGAAGCCATCGTCAAGGAACAATTCGCTGGCATCGAGCCAGAACTCGCCATCGAATGCAACGCCACCGAGATGCCTAAGCAAGTCATCGACGTGAACACACAGAACAACCTCTTCCGCGGCATCGCACAATATCCTAACGGCGTCATCGCCATGTCGAAAGACTTTGAAGGCACCACCGAGACCTCAAGCAACTTGGCCACCATCAAGATGGAAGACGGCAAGATCGTTTGCGCCGCCCTTACCCGCAGCCTCGTTGATGCTGAGAAGGATAAGCTCGCCGAAGCCATCCGCAAGAACCTCACCGACAATGGTGCCGAAGCCTACTCCACTGGCGACTACCCAGGTTGGAAGCCAAACATCAACTCACCTATCCTGAACACGATGAAAGCCATCTACAAGGAAAAGTTCGGTAAGGAAGCCAAGGTGATGGTCATCCACGCTGGTTTGGAATGCGGCATCCTCGGTTCGAAATATCCACATTGGGACATGGTCAGCTTTGGCCCGACCTTGGTTCACCCACACTCACCCGACGAAGCACTGCTCATCGAAAGCGTCAACCCATTCTGGGAGTTCATCGTCGAGACTTTGAAGAATATTCCGGAGAAGGAAGTTTTGGCTTAAGAAGCTATAAGCTGTAAGCTATAAGCAATAAGCTGCCGGACATCGAGCAGCTTATTGCTTTTTGAGCGTTTTAATACAAACTAAATCAATTATTTAAAAAGTTATCACATATTTTTTGAAAAAAGATTTGGTGCTATTGAAAAAAGTTGTACTTTTGCAGCCTCAAATCTAAGGGTTTAGAAAGTAGAATAACAAAATAGATACAGAAGATGAAACGCACTTATCAACCATCGAACAGAAAACGTAGAAACAAACACGGTTTCAGAGAAAGAATGTCGACCGCTAACGGCCGCAAAGTTTTAGCTAGAAGAAGAGCTAAAGGCAGAAAAAAACTTACAGTTTCTGACGAATATTAATTTCTTGAAGCCGTAAATATTCTTGATTTAAGGTAAAACGATAGGCGACATTTGTCGTCTATCGTTTTTTTATGCCTTCACACATTTATAAATGACTTCCTCTCCCCTACGGGCCAAATGCATCCTTTCGCGTTGGTCATCAGTGAGTTCGTAATAAAGTTGGTCTTCCTCAACTTGAAAACCAGCCTTACGTAGCACCTCGGCATAGTCGCGGCCAAACTGACGCACATGGTCGTATTGCCCAAACAAACGTTCACGCTCTTTCGGGTCGGTAATGGAAGGATCTTCGAACGTATCCACATCAGGATTGATGGGAACCAGTAAGATAGCCCAGCCGCCCGGTTTCAGGATGCGTTTGATTTCGGCAAAAGCCTTGTCCGCATCATTCACATGTTCCAACACATGGTTGCAAATCACGACATCATAAGTATTGTCGGGTTGCTGGATATCAGTCACATCCAAATGCAAATCGGCGATTGGAGAATCGAGATCAGCAGTGGTGTAATCCAAATTCTTCAGCGCCTTGAAGCGCTTCAAAAATGGTTGTTCCGGAGCAAAATGCAGCACCTTCAGCGGAGCAGTGAAGAAATCAGTCTTCTCTTTCAAGAAAAGCCACAGCAAGCGATGACGTTCAAGCGAAAGACAGTTGGGACACAGGCGATTATCCATCGCCACACCATAGCCGTAGGGCAAGAACTTGCGGAAATGCTTGCCACACACAGGGCAATCCACATTATTGCCTGCATAAAACGGGCGGATAATAAAGCTAAACACATAGCTCAATTTTATGAGCCATTGGCGGGGAAAAATCTTTGTAAAAAAAGAGATAAGTTTCTTCATGATTTCAAATCAAATTCGTTGGCAAAAGTAAGCAAAAGAATCACTATCTTTGCAAAAAATTCGACGAATGCGATTTTCAATCATCATACCCGTTTACAACCGTCCGCAAGAAGTTGACGAACTACTTGCCAGCCTTTGTCAGCAAACGTTCATCGACTTTGAGGTTGTCGTGGTTGAAGACGGCTCTAGCGAGAAGTGCGAAGACATTTGCCAGAAATACAGCAACGAGCTGAATATCAATTACTATTTCAAGCCGAATTCAGGTCCCGGACCATCGCGCAATTATGGCACAGAACGCAGTCAAGGCGAATATCTGCTCATCTTGGATAGCGATGTTATTGTTCCAGAGAACTATTTGAAGGCCATCCAGGACGAACTTGAAGCCGACCCATGCGATGCCTTCGGCGGTCCCGACGAAGCACATCCCAGCTTCACTCCTATCCAGAAAGCCATCAACTACTCGATGACCTCGTTTTTCACCACTGGCGGCATTCGCGGCGGCAAGAAAAAGATGGACAAGTTCTATCCACGCAGCTTCAACATGGGTATCCGCAAAGACGTTTACGAAGCCTTAGGCGGTTTCGCTCCCATGCGCTATGGCGAAGACATCGACTTGAGCACACGCATCTTCAAAGGCGGCTACTCGTGCAGGCTCTTCCCGGACGCTTTCGTCTATCACAAGCGAAGAGTCAGCTTTAGCGCATTTTTCCGTCAGGTGAAGCACTCAGGCAACGCACGTATCGAACTGAAGAAGAAATACCCTGACACTTTCAAACTCGTTCACCTTTTGCCCGCCGCTTTCGTTGTAGGCAATTTGTTGCTAGTCATGCTGGCCATTTTCACCTCGTGGCTATGGATTTTACCCATCGCCTTATACGTTGTGATGGTCTTCCTCGACTCGCTCATCAAAAATAAGAGCTTGAAAGTGGCATTCCTGTCAATCATCGCATCCTATTGCCAACTTTTCGGCTACGGAATTGGATTTTTTGAATCGGCTTTTTATGACTTGATTCACAAAAGAAAATTATAATCACACAAAATCGAAATAATATAACACAATGAAAAATAACTTCTTACAAAAAAACAAGAATGTACTGAGCATCATTGGAGCCATCATCGCATTTGCGCTCATCACGCTCATTTACTTCAGTCCCGTATTGCAAGGCAAACGCATCAAGCAACACGATATTGAGATGTTCAAAGGCTCAGCGCAAGAAATCATAGACTACCGTGCAGAAACCGGCGAACAGACCCTTTGGACCAATTCGATGTTCGGCGGCATGCCCTCATGGAACATCTCGGTAAAGCCTAAAGGCAACCTCACCGAGCCCATCTACAAAGGCTTGTCGCTTGGTTTCCCACATCCCATCAGTTCTGTCTTCATTTGCATGTTGGGATTCTTTGTCTTACTCTTGGTATTAGACTGTGGATTTTGGATCAGTTTCATCGGAGCCATCGCCTACGGATTTACCTCATACCTCTTCATTGTAATCGGGGCAGGGCACAATGCCAAGGCTATGGCCATGGCTTATATGGCACCTGTTATCGCGGGCGTCTTACTCTCCTACAAAGGCAAATATCTATGGGGCAGCATTTTAACTGCCTTTGCGATGGCATTCGAAATTCGAGCTGGTCACATCCAAATCACCTATTATCTAGCCATCATCATCATCATTCTCGTGATTGCGGAATTCATTAGCGACATAAAGAACAAGAAAGCAGGTCATTTCTTCAAAGCGACAGGAGCTTTGGCACTAGCCGCCATCTTCGGCATCCTCACCAGTTCCACATCGCTATATGCGAATTATGAATTTGGCAAGGAAACCACCCGTGGCAAACCCATCTTGACACGCAACGAAGACAACCAGACCAAAGGCCTCGACCGCGACTACATCACACAATGGAGCTACGGCATTGGCGAGACCTGGAGTCTGATGATACCCAATGTCAAAGGCGGCGCTTCGGCTTACATCGGCAACAAAAACTCAGCCTTGGACAAAGCCGATCCTCGCTTCAAGCAAAACATTGCCCAAAGCAATGCCTACTGGGGCGACCAGCCAGGCACGAGTGGGCCAGTGTATGTTGGTGCCATTGTAGTGTTTTTGTTCCTATTAGGTGCACTCACCGTCAAAGGTCCCGCAAAATGGGGACTAGTTATTGCCACCATACTCTCCATCCTACTTAGCTGGGGTAAGAATTTCATGGGGTTCACCAATTTCTTCCTCGACTACCTACCTGGTTACGACAAGTTCCGAGCCGTTTCCATGACCTTGGTCATCGCCGAAGTCACCATGCCTCTGTTGGGCTTTTTAGGCTTGGCCGAGATCGCCAAAAGTCCTGAAAGCTTCAAGAAAAACATCAATAAGTTCTGGATTGCCTTGGGCATTACTGCTGGTTTCTGTCTGTTGTTCTTCATTGCCCCGAAACTGTTCTTCAGTTTCTTGAGCGAAGGCGAAGCACAACAATTCGGAGAGATGATGAAGGGGCAAGACGGAGCTATCTATTCAGCATTTGCATCGAGCCTCGAAGACGTTCGTGTAGCCATTTTCCGCAAAGACGCCATCAGGAGTTTCCTCTTCATCGTCCTTTCGGCCATTCCGATTTTCCTCTATGGCAAAGGCAAACTCAAAGCCACACCTGCTTTCATCATCCTTGCTGCGCTCGTCATCATCGACATGTTCCCGATTGACAAGCGTTACCTCAACAACGACAATTTCATCTCGAAGCAGAAATATGACAAGCCTTTCGTCGCCTCAACAGCCGACAAATACATTCTGGCCGATTCAGAGATCGACTTCCGCGTCGTCAACTTGACGAAAGACGTGTTTAACGATGCCAGTGCATCCTATTTCCACAAATCAGTGGGAGGCTATTGCGGTGCCAAACTTCGTCGTTACCAAGACGTCATTTCTCAATACATGGGCAAGGAAGTACAGAATTTCAGTTCCATCTTCAAGAATGCCACAACGGAAGATGCGCTCGTCAGCGGGCTGGAACGCCAAAAGACGATCAACATGCTGAACACGAAATACATCATTTACGACCCTGAAGCCATGCCACTCGAAAATCCTTGCGCCTTTGGCAACGCCTGGATTGCCGACAACATTCTTTGGGTAAACAACGCCAACGACGAAATCGATGCCATTGCAAGCACCGATTTACGTCACACCGCCATCGTGAACAAGGAATTCGAAAGCCAAGTTGGCGATTATCGTCCTACCGACAGTCTTGGTCAAATCGAACTAATCGAATACAAGCCCAACCAACTCACCTACCGTTTCAATGCCAACGAAGACAAGCTGGTCGTCTTCTCAGAAGTATGGACCAGCAAGGGTTGGAAAATGTTTGTTGACGGCCAAGAGCATCCGCTGCTGCGTGCCAACTACCTGCTGCGCAGCGCTTTGATTCCGGCAGGACAACATGAAATCATGATGGAATACAAGCCAAGTGCCTACCGGATCGGCAACACCGTGGCCTTGGTCAGTTCATTGATTATGTTGATAGGTTTGGCAGTAGCCATCGTCATGAGTTTCAAGAAGAACAAAGAGCAAGCATGAAGCGGGTTCTCATCATAACATACTACTGGCCCCCATCGGGCGGCAGCGGTGTGCAACGCTGGCTGAAGATGTCGAAATACCTTCCCGAAAATGGTTGGCAGCCCGTCATTTATACCCCAGAAAACCCCGAATCGCCGGTAGAAGACCCTTCATTGCTGCAAGATGTTTCTCCAGACGCAGAAGTCATCAAGAGAAAAATCGTTGAGCCTTACAGCATATACAAAAAACTTTTGGGCATCAAGGGAGACCAGAAGGTGAAAGTCGGTTTCATCAACGAAGGCGAACGCAAGCAAGGATGGAAGGAAAACCTTTCGCTTTGGGTTCGCGGCAACCTCTTCATCCCCGATGCTCGTTGCTGGTGGGTGAAGCCCTCAGTAAGATTCTTGAAAAAATACCTAAAAGAGCATCCTGTCGATGCCATCATCAGTACGGGTCCACCCCACTCCATGCACCTAATCGCCTTGAAGCTACACAAGGCGCTCAACATTCCGTGGATTGCCGATTTCCGTGACCCATGGACCGAGATTGACTTCTATCAAGATTTACGCCTCAGTCGTTGGGCTGACAAGAAACACCACCGCTTAGAGAAACAAGTGTTAACCAATGCTGACAAAGTCGTAACCGTTGGTTGGGATTGGGCAGAAGGGCTAAAGCGCCATGGAGCGCCATCCGTTGAAGTTATCCTTAATGGCTATGATTGGGACGCCGAAACATCGCTTCAGCAAATACCACTTTCACGAAAGTTCACCCTTTCCCACATCGGTTTGCTAGGCCCAACACGCAATAACCCAATCTTCTGGCAAGCCATTGGTGAACTGATTGAAGACCATCCAGAATTAAAGCAAGACATTGACATACAACTCATTGGTCAAGTCGATATCAGCGCGATGAAGGACATTGAAAAATTCGGACTAAAGGATTATGTCACCCACCTACCACACGTTCCCCACAACGAAGTAATGCTAAAACAATGCGCTTCACAAGTACTGCTGCTTTTCGTCAACAACACGCCGAACGCCAAAGGCATCATGACTGGCAAACTCTTTGAGTACTTCTCTTCGGGTCGTCCTATACTATGCATAGGGCCAGAAGATGGCGATGCTGCGCACATCATCAATGAAGTTAGGGCTGGGAATACTATTGGTTTTGACGACAAAGAGAAAATCAAAGAGCATCTCATGGATTTGTATGAAAAGTTCAAATCAGGAGATCTTGACAGGAAAAAAGACGTTTCAATTGAACAGTTTTCGAGAAAAGAACAGTCAAGAGAATACACAAACCTTCTCAATCAATTGATTTCAAATAATTGACCATGAATACCTCACCAAAGATTATCATACAAGCCCGAGTGGGTTCGACTCGGCTACCAAGTAAAATGGTTCTCCCCTTCTACGAAGGCGAAGGCATATTTTCGGTCTTGGTCAGCCGTATCCTCTGCAGTTTCGACAAATCTGACGTCATCTTAGCCACTTCCGACTCCACCAAAGACGATGTTTTGGAACAAATCGCATCGAAGAAAGGCATTTTATGCCACAGAGGTTCGGAAAGCGATGTCCTTCAACGATTCATCGATGCTGCCACATATTTTGGAGCAGAAAAAATCATTAGAGTTTGTGCCGACAATCCATTCCTTGACATTCCTTCTCTGAAACACCTTTTCGACGAGTTGAAGAACTGTGAAATGGACTATCTCGCATACGCAACGTCCGAACAAACTCCCACAATCAAGACACACTATGGTTTTTGGGCCGAAGGGACCACTCTCGATACATTATTGAGAATTAAAGCATTTACCGACGAGAATTTGTATCACGAACACGTTACCAATTACATTTATAGCCACCCCGAATCATTCAAGATTAGGTTCATGGCCATCCCAAAAAAAATTGAAGATCACAAACGGCTTAGGCTAACCATAGACACCGAGAATGATTTTGCCATTCAAAAAGAAATATACGATTCGATATACAAAGAAAAACCGTCGTTCGCTGCCACGGACGTTTGCGATTTCCTTGACAAGAACCCCGATTATTACACCATAATGGAAAAAGAAATCACAAAAAATCAAAAATAATGAATACTACTTATATCATTGGAGAAATCGGTCAAAACCACAATGGTTCAGTTGATGTAGCCAAACTCATCGTCGAGCTCATCGCAAGACCTGTTCAAGAAGACTGTTTTGGTCTCCAACTCAAGCCAATGGACGCCGTCAAAATGACAAAGAGGGACTTGGAACACGAGTTATCCGACTCACAGATGAATCGCATCTACGACTCACCTAATTCATTTGGACGCACATACGGAGAGCACAGAGCCTTCCTCGAGCTCTCTGATGAAGAGCATTTCGAAGTATATCAATACGCAAAATCAAAGGGATTAGACTTTGTAGAAACCTTATGTGCTCCAACTTGCTTGAGCATCCTGAAGCACTTCTCCCCCAACTATCTCAAAGTCGCCAGCCGTGACATTACCAACATTCCATTACTTGAAGCCTTGGCCGAAACGAAAATTCCTATGATTATTTCGACAGGCATGGCTGGCAAGAAAGAGTTAGACGATGCTCTTGACACCATTACAAGGCAGCACAGCAACATCTCCATTCTTCATTGCGTATCGCAATATCCGACACATCCCAAGAACCTCAACCTTAACACCATTAAATACCTGAAAAAGAATTATCCACAATACAAAATCGGGCTGTCAGACCACACCATTGGCATCTCTGCACCCGTTGCCGCTATCGCCATGGGAGCCGAAATCATCGAGAAACACATTACTATCGACCGCCGCATGAAAGGCACTGACCAAGCTGGTTCGTTAGGCCCGGATGGTGTGAACAGGATGATACGCGACATACGCCTTACTGAAATGTCGATGGGTGTCGAAGATATCTTCATCGAGCCTGATGTCATGAGCAGCAAAATAAAACTAGAGCGTTCCATCGCTGCCCTTAAGGACTTAAGTGTTGGAGACATCATCACTGATAAGGACATTCATCTATTAAGTCCTGGAGATGGTTACAAATGGTCGCAACGAATGGATATCATAGGCAAGAAAGTACGTGTTGCCATTCCAAGAAACGAAATCATCTACCCTAACAACCTTGAGCTATGACACCTAAACTCATATTGACCGACATTGACGGAGTTTGGACTGACGGAGGCATGTATTACGACCAAACTGGAAACGAGTGGAAGAAATTCAACACCTACGACAGTGCCGGTGTACTTTTCGCACATCAGCATGAAATACCCGTAGGAATCATCACTGGAGAAGTGACTGAAATTGTCAAGCGAAGAGCCGAAAAACTTCATATCGACTATGTCTTTCAAGGTGTTACCGACAAATTGGATACCGCCCAAAAACTCTGCGAATCGTTAAACATCACACTCAAGGACGTGGCTTACATCGGTGACGATCTAAACGACATTCAGCTTTTATGTGCTGCTGGTATAGCCGGAGTCCCAAGTTCAGCTCCTTCCTATGTAAAAAAACATAGTCATTTCACATTAGAGAAAGCAGGAGGAGAAGGCGTTTTCCGCGAATTCGTTGAAAAAATCTTGGGAATATGTTAAGTGCATCAATTCATAACGCATTGAAGCCCAAACACGTTTTTCGGCTTATCGTTAGACGCAAAGCCGCGTCATGCGGAGAAAGACTTTCCGTTAATGGTTTCTCTACCGTCACCAAAAACACTCAGTTGGGCAGCAATGTGAACTTCAACGGAATGAAAATTACGGGGAAAGGCAAATGCGTGATTGGCGACAACTTCCATTCAGGCTCCAATTGCCAGATATTCACCGACAGCCACAACTACGACCAAGGGACCGCCATTCCTTACGACAATACGGTCATTGCAAAAGACGTCATCATAGAAGACAACGTTTGGTTGGGAAACAATGTCATCATACTCCCTGGAGTCACCATAGGTGAAGGAGCCGTCATCCAAGCCGGCAGCGTTGTCGTGAAAGACATTCCTGCCCTTTCCATAGCAGGAGGAAATCCCGCCAAGCCTTTCAAAGAGCGCGACAAGAAACACTATTTCGAACTCAAGGACAAGAAAGCCTTCCACTGATGAAATACCGCGATTTAGACATCCTATCAATCAACCAAATACTGTTTTCATCGACCGAAAGCAGAGGAAGCCTCGGCAAGCAGTTGCTGGTATATTTCGGACAATTGTTTTACTACACCTTCCTTCATCGCTTCAAGTTCAAGGCTATTCCGCAGAACTACAAAGGCATCCTCTTCGTTGGTTTTTCAAAAAACAATCAACGCTCATTGGCACCTATAATCAAAAACATGCCGAATGGCGACTACATCAGTTTGGAGAACCACATGGATGGCATCAACAAGCGAAAAGCTTGGTGGATTTCGCTTCCTTACATCTTCACTTTAATTCGAATCTACAGGAAATCAGACACTCAAACAAAGAAATGCATCAAAAGGTTCTTTACTGACTTCTGGACCACATACGGATTATATCACATCGCAGAAGAATATCTTATTCATTATAAAGTCAATACATTAGTATTGTCAAACGACCACAACACATTTCATAGATGCTTGATTCTCAGAGCTAAAGAGAAAGAAATCAAGACTGTTTACGTCCAACACGCTTCGGTAACCGCAAAATTTCCGCGGCTACTTTTCGACTATTCATTCTTGGACGGAGACGAAACCCTTGAAAAATATCTTTGCGCCGGTCAACCAGATGGCGAGGTGATTTTATCAGGCGGGGTCAGGTTCGACGAATTCCACAAAAAATGTCGATCTGCATCAGCCCCAAGCATCAGCACTATTGGTGTCGCCATCAACATGGTTGACGATTTAGAGCAAGTCAAAGCCCTTTGCGCACATCTGCTAAAACACAACTTCAAGATCGTTCTTCGCCCCCATCCCAGATATGGAGCCATCGACCAAAAATGGCTGAGCTGCAACGGCATCATGTTTTCCAATCCCATCACTGAAAGCTCTTCCGATTTCATCAACCATATCGACTGCATGATTTCGAACCAATCAGCCATACACCTTGATGCCGCAATCATGAACTGTCCATGCATCATGTTCAATTTCTCCAACAAAGACATCAACGATTACTATTCATTCATTAAAAACGGCTTGGTAAAGGAAGCCCACGATTACGACGAGTTAGATGCTATATTGGCAACTCCCGACCAACTTTTGCCACCAGACAGCATTTTGCAGTATTACAATGCCAGCAGCAACACTCCATTGCATGGACATCTTGGAGAAATCATAGCCTCTTGCATCAATTCGATCAACAGCAGTAAGTCCCTCGACTTAAATTCCATCACCTATTTCCGCAAAGACGAAAGCAGAAATCATGTTTACATGATTAGAAATTAGCAAGACATTCATCTATTTCACAATTAGAGCATTACAAACACAATTATTTGCAAGTGTATTTGTAAATATTTACAGATATTTTATATCTTTGCGCAAATATTTACAATTATGAAAAGGGCAAGCATCATTATTCTTTCATTATTACTGGCATTGCCGCTATTGCTTTCGGCACAACAGGCCGTGCACATTGGCGACATCCTTTGCACTGACGGGAGCACCGTTAGTCCCAACGAATTCCCCTCTTCAGGAAAGACCGCCATGGGTGTAGTATATCATGTTGACCCAACTGGCCGAAATTGCTTAGCCGTGAACCTATACGACGACGAAGTAAACATCCCATTTGGAGGTTACGGAGAAGACTTCCCTTTGCCTGACTATGAAGAGTCACGCAAAGCCATTTATGATTTCAACGGATATAATAACACCGAAGTTCTCAGAAACCTAGGCAATGCCTACTATTATCCTACTCCATGGTCTGTCGATTTCGAAAATGGTTGGTATCTTCCCGCATCTGGGGAACTTCGGTTATTGTTCAATCAAATTCTCGTTGTCAATAATTCTCTTGCTTCCATTGGAGCAACGCCCTTATTTGAAGACACAAACAACTATTGGTCTTCGACCGAACGCACACCATATCACATGCACGACATGTACATAAACGGGAACTTGGGCACCTACACCAAGACACCATGCAACAATTCATGGGTTGGCGTGAGGTCTGTTCGCTCCTTCAGCACTAACAGCACTTGTTTCCCCATTGGTGAAATTATTGTCAACGATGACGGGAGCAAAGGTATCGTCTTCTACGTCAATCCCGATGAAAAGGCATACTGGATGGTTGCCTTGAACGATGCCCCTTCGACATACGCTTGGGGTGATTTAACAGATTCGCCTCTGCCTAACAACAACCCAGAAATCCCGTTCTACCTTCTAAATGACAACAATGGTCTTGGAAACACAGAGACGCTGCAAGACTATCAAAACGGCAACTCATACGCAGTTTTCCAGGTCGACTTTGAGAATGGCTGGTACCTTCCATCAACAGGTCAACTCTCAAAACTATATGGCGTGCTTCCCTTCATCGAAGACTCCATTATCAGGGCCGGTGGATCATTGATGCGCTATGACGCATATTGGACCAGCTCAGAATGCGACGAAGGCAACGCATGGTGCATCGACTATGGTTCTCCTGGGTATTATGGTGGATTTTCCATAAAAACTGACAAGAGCACATACGCCTACGTCCGTGCCATTCACGACTTTGACCCTGAGACTTTGCAACCTTCAGTTGGCAACATTGTCACTCCCGAAGCCATTTGCGCCGGCAACAGTCTTGATTTGCAGACTCCAAACACACAACACGCCTCGCATCAAGGATGGCAAATCGCACCAGACAACGACTTTGCTAATTACCAAGTCTACCACGGTGAAACTCTTGACGAATCATTCGACGGCTGGTATCTGAGATACTTCGTCTCCAACTTCTTGGAAACCGTCTATAGCAACACGGTCCAAATTTCGGTACAATATGCTCCTTCAAGTTCCTTCGACATCACGAGCTGCGGTCCATACACCTGGAACGGCGAGACCTATACCCAAAGCGGGACCTACCAACAGTTCTTCCCCATGCCCAACGGATGCGACAGCGTAGCCACTTGCTATCTGAACATAAGGCCAAGCTATACCAACTCGTTTAACATCACAAGTTGCGATTTCTGCATCTGGAACGGCATCACCTATACCCAAAGCGGTGTTTACGAGCAGGCATACACCACTCAATACGGTTGTGACAGCATCGTCACTATGCACCTTACCATCACCCCATCTGCAAGTTACGAATTCATGATTAACACATGCGACAGCTTCATCTGGAACGGCACAGATTATACCGAGAGCGGCGACTACGAACAGACTTACGCCTCATCAACGGGTTGCGATAGCATCGTCACATTGCACCTTACCATCGAAGGCTTCGATGTGATGCAAGCCATCCAAGGCGATGCAGAAGTTGATTCCTACCTTACGCCTATCAGCATCTTTGTCCAGCCAGGTTTCGTGAGCGCAGCAACTTATCAATGGGCCATCGAACCCGCAGAGGCTGGTAGCCTAACCGCTAACGGAAATACTGTTATCGTGAACTGGACGTCAGAATTTACAGGCGCTGCAACCCTCAGCGTGAATGTCAGCAATGTTTGCGGCGAAGGCAACAACTCGCTCGCTATAAACGTAAAGAACTCTTTCGACGTCAGCGAAAATAACATCAACGCGAAACTCTATCCCAACCCGACAACGGGCGACATCACCATTGAAGCCGTAGGAATGCGACACATCACTGTGATGAACGCCTTGGGGCAAGTGGTTGTTGATATGGACCTTGACACTGATGTCACAAGCATCAACATGACCCAATTTGGCAAAGGCATGTATGTGGTTCGCATCCAAACCATAGACGGTTCTTGCATTAGACGAATTGGGGTGGAATGATTATTACAAAGAGACGCGCCATGGCGCGTCTCTACCAACTGACAATAAATTAAAACATAACGCTATGAAAAGAATAAAGAACTTTATCCTTTCATTGTTGCTGGCATTACCTATTCTGTTGTCAGCACAACAGACAGTACACATCGGCGACATACTTTGCACCGATGAGACTACCGTTAGCCCCAACGAATTTGCCTCGTCAGGAAAAACTGCAATGGGCGTAGTGTTTTTCGTTGACGATTCGGGCGAGCATGGATGGGCCATCAGCCTCAACATTGAAGCTCGTGATATCCATTGGGTGGACCCTAACCACTATTATGACAATTACGACATTCCTGGGCTGCGAAATTGCGAATTTTCAGGCAACGCCATGCAAGACAACGACGGTTATTCCAACACGGCCATCATACGCATGGCTCATGGAGCCGACTGGTATCCTGCCGCCTGGTGCGTCGATTTCGACAACGGATGGTATCTCCCGGCCGCTTCACAAGTGCGATGGATGGTATCATACATAACCGAACTAAATCAATCGCTGGCCATTGTTGGCGGCACGCTATTCCAACACGATAACCCAAGATGGTGGTGGACATCGACAGAAAGGACTGGTATGCATGCCGTAGTCGTAAGCGAGACGGGAAGCGTAGGCAACTACATGAAATACAACTATTATTACACTTACAAAATCGGTGTCAGAGCCGCAATAGACTTTTAGCAGAAAGGAGAACGACATGAAAACTATGAAATATCAACTTATTGCAATACTAAGTTTTGCTTTTTGTTTCGTCCAGGCACAAAGTCCCAAAATTGGCGATGTATTGAGCAGTCCCGATGGCATATCCGGCGTTGTGTTTTATGTTTCACCCGACGGAAACACCTACTGGTTAGCAGCCATGAACGATTTGCCTGAAACTTACCAATGGGGTCCTATCGGCGACATCGCTGGACTAGAAAACTACGAATCGACAAACGATGCCATTTGGTATGCCTTGCATTATGAGCCCAATGGACTTGAAGCCACCGAAATCATGTATCATGACCAAGGATACAACAGCGAGTATCCTGCTTCTCGCGTAAATTTCAAAAACGGATGGCATATTCCATCGACAGGCCAACTCAGCAAACTCTACGCAGCTTTGCCCTATGTCAATCCTGTGTTTTTACAAAATGGTGGCACCACGATGGCATACGATTACTATTGGGCAAGCACGGAAAGCTCCTCAGAACTAGCATGGGCCGTCAATTTCGATGACGATTCCTATAAAGGCGGATTTCTTCAAGAGACAAGCAAACTCTCACAACTTCATGTCCGCCCAGTTTGGAGTTCAGAAATCATCCAAAGTCAACCCACCGTCGGTGACATCACCTCACCTGAAGCCATATGCGCCGGAAACAGTCTCGACTTGCAAATCCCAAGCACGCAATTTGCTGTAAATCAAGGATGGCAAATCTCGCCAAACGAAAGTTTTACCAATTTCCAAGCATATCATGGCGAAGCTCTTGACGAATCATACAACGGATGGTATCTTAGGTATTTCGCTTCCAACCATTTAGGAACAGCCTATAGCAATATTGTAAGAATTTCCATTTTACATGTCCTTGCAAGTTCGCTCGATATCTCCAACTGTGGTCCTTACACTTGGAACGGCGAGACTTACACCGAAAGCGGCATCTACACACAGCAATTCCCAATGCCGTATGGCTGCGATAGTATCGTTACACTTTATCTTAGCATTGGGCACGAATACGACATCGACTTCAACAGCTCAAGTTGCAGCGACTACTACTGGAACGGGCAAATCTACACTGAGAGCGGCGACTACATGCAAGCCTTCACTTCCATCTACGGATGCGACAGCATCGTCACCATGCACCTAAGCATCTATGAACCCGTAGACAACGAAATCTCTGCCACTTCATGCGACAGCTACAATTGGAACGGGCAGACCTACACCACAAGCGGCGACTATACTCAGACACTCCACACAGCCCACGGTTGCGACAGCATTGTCACGCTTCACCTCACCATCGAGTCATTTGAAGAAATGCAAGCCATCGAAGGCGATGCTGTTGTTGACACCTACACCACCTCCACCAGCGTCTATACGCAACCTGGTTTCAACAGTAACGCCACCTACCAGTGGGTGCTCCTTCCCAACCAAGCTGGAACAGTGAATGGATTTGGCAACACTGCCATCGTTACCTGGACGGATGACTACCAAGGCGACGCTACCCTCGGGGTCGGCATTGCCACACCATGCGGCGAAGGCTTCAATACGCTTGCCATAAATGTGAAGAACTCTTTCGACGTCAGCGAAAATAACATCAACGCGAAACTTTATCCTAACCCGACAACGGACAACATCACCATTGAAGCCGCAGGAATGCAGCATATCACCGTGATGAACGCCATGAGGCAAGTGGTTGTTGACATAGATCTTGACACCGACTCTATGAGCATCGACATGACCCAATTTGGTTCGGGCATATATGTGGTTCGCATTCAAACCACGAACGGTTCTTGCGTAAGACGGATTGGGGTGGAATGATTATAACAAAGAGACGCGCCATGACGCGTCTCTACAAATGACTATAATTAAAACATAATGCTATGAAAAGAACAAAGAACTTTATCCTTTCTCTGTTGCTGACATTGCCTTTATTGCTGTCAGCACAGCAGACGGTGCACATCGGCGACATACTTTGCACCGACGGGAGCACCGTCACGCCTAACGATTTCAACTCATCAGGGAAAACCGCAATGGGCGTGGTGTTTTTCGTTGACGACTCAGGCGAACATGGCTGGGCCGTACATCTTGACGTTCAATCCTACGACATCAATTGGGTTTCTCCCTCCTATTATGACTATGGTTATGACATTCCGAGCCTGCCCAATTGCGAGTATTCGCTTGATGCCCTAAATGACCTTGATGGCTACGGCAACACCTTAAAGATTCGGCAAGCTCATGGAGAAGAATGGTATCCAGCAGCATGGGTCGTCGATTTCGGCAATAGTTGGTATCTGCCCGCTGCCGGTCAGCTGCGTTGGCTAATGGCCTATTCCTACGAAGTGAACGAAACGCTACAACGAATTGGCGCAACCGAATTTGTGTATGGCACCCCAAGTTGGTTCTGGAGTTCAACTGAACGTGGTGAATATCACGCTTACGTGGTCAGCCGAAACGGCAGTACTGCCAACTACATGAAATACAACTACATGAACACGAGCACCATCGGCGTCAGAGCAATTAGAGATTTCTGAAAACCAACCTAACCACATACTGAAATGAAAACACGCATATTTATCATAGGACTCATAATGGCGATGGAATTTTCGGTCAACGCCCAATCACATTACATTGGAGAACTCATAACAGCATCCGACGGTCAACAAGGCATCGTTTTTTACGTTACTGATGACGGTCTCGACTATTGGTTGGTTGCCTTAAACGACTTGCCCCAACCTTACGCATGGGGCGGTTTGACCGACATCCCTGACCTTGAAAATTTAGACGATTCTTTCTTCATACACTATAATCCTTGCGGATATGATGCCACCATGGCCATGAAAAACTATCAGAATAGCAACCCCAACTATGCTGCGAGTGCCGTGAACACGAAACACTACTGGTGCATACCTTCAACAGGACAAGCCTCGAAACTTTATGCAGCCTTGCCCTATATCCAGCACCTATTCTCCCAATATGGAGGCACTGCCCCCGGCATCAATTACGATTATTATTGGACCTCAACAGAAAGTTCCTACAACCAAGCCTACGTCATTTATCTCGGGGTCACGAACTATCAAGGTGGCGCCATCACGAAAGCCTTCAAAGACGAACAATTAGGTGTGCGCCCCATTTGGAGCCTTTCATGCAGCGGCGACTTGCCTACCGTCGGCCAAATCGTAACACCTGAGGAAATCTGCTCGGGTTCGAGCCTCACGCTTGAAGCCCCCGAAACACAAAACGCCATCTATAGTGGCTGGCAAATTGCACCCGATGATGATTTCAGCAATTACCAAGAATACCAAGGCGAAGAACTTGACGATTCATACGATGGCTGGTATCTTAGATACTACGCACACAACATTTTAGGCACTACCTATAGCAACACTGTTCGGATTTCAGTGTTACCTGCCAATACAACATCATTCAGCGCCTCAAGTTGTGATTCATACACTTGGAACGGCGAGACTTACACCGAAAGCGGCATCTACACACAGCAATTCCCAATGCCGTATGGCTGCGATAGTATCGCCACACTTTATCTTAGCATTGGGCACGAATACGACATCGAGTTCAACACTTCAAGTTGCAACGACTACTACTGGAACGGGCAAATCTACACTGAGAGCGGCGACTACATGCAAGCCTTCACTTCCATCTACGGATGCGACAGCATCGTCACCATGCACCTAAGCATCTATGAGCCCATAGACAACGAAATCTCTGCCACTTCATGCGACAGCTACAATTGGAACGGGCAGACCTACACCACAAGCGGCGACTATACTCAGACACTCCACACGACCCACGGTTGCGACAGCATTGTCACGCTTCACCTCACCATCGAGTCATTTGAAGAAATGCAAGCCATCGAAGGCGATGCCATCGTTGACACCTACACCACCTCCACCAGCGTCTATACGCAACCTGGTTTCAACAGTAACGCCACCTACCAGTGGGTTCTCCTTCCCAACCAAGCTGGAACAGTGGCCGGATTTGGCAACACTGCCATCGTTACCTGGACGGATGACTACCAAGGCGACGCCACCCTCGGGGTCGGCATTGCCACACCATGCGGCGAAGGCTTCAATACGCTCGCCATAAATGTAAAGAACTCGTTCGACATCGGCGAAAACAACATCAAAGCGAAACTCTATCCCAACCCGACAACGGGCAACATCACCATAGAAGCTGATGGAATGCAGCACATCACTGTGATGAACACCTTGGGACAAGTGGTTATTGACCTGGATCTTGACACCGACGCTACGAGCATTGACTTGACTCCATTTGGCTCGGGCGTGTATGTGGTTCGCATACAAACCAAGGATGGTTCTTGCATTAGACGAATTGGTGTGGAATGATTATTTCAGATGAATCAATTTCAATCCTTTGTCAATTAAATCATTGACAGACATCGAGATTTTCAATTTATAGACCGTCGTCGTTCCAAGCAATAGGAAGACGGCGGTTTTTATTGCACCATCAATCAAAAGACCATAAATAGGTTTGGCGAAAAGACCAGCAAACCACGGCGTTATAGTGAGCATCCAAAGCCAATTCAGCCCGAACATTACCAAGATGATAGCCGAAACGGTGAGCATTTTCTTCGTCAAGGGCAGCACGCCGATTTTCCATTTGATGAAAGCCAAAAGTAAGATGAAATAGATGGTGTATGACAAGGTATAAGCCAAAGCGCCACCATTGATGTCCCATTTAGGCACAAAATACATATTCATGAAGAAGGACATCAAAGTTAGCAAAATGGTGAAAATCAACGAATAGTAATAATATTTTGAATAACTCAGCACCGTACCTGTAACAGCAAAAGTAGAATACACCAACCTACCAATACAGAGCAACAGCACCGCCCATTTTCCCACACGATAAACATCTCCGTTGGGCAGAATTCCAAAGAGCAAATCGATATTCGTCCAGATGACAAAAAACACAAAAGTGCCCGCAATATACTGATGCAGAGCGACATTCTTGCACAAGGAATCAGCTTGCTGCACATCCTGTTTCGCCATAGCATCTGAAATCTGCGGACGCGAAATAGCGCCCAACGAACGATAAGGCATCTCAACTACGGCAGCGATGTTGGTAGCAATGGCGAACACGCCCGCCAAGTGGAAACTCACCTCGCCCGCCACGAAAAACTTACTCAGCATCGGAATCACATTGCCAGCCAAAGCCGCCGTTATCATAAACAAAGTGTAAAACAAGAAATCGCGTTTCAGTTCCTTCTTCACAAAGTTTTTCTCAATCTTGAACGACACCCTTTGCAACGATAACAGATAAATGACATTTACCAGCGTAGCGATACCATAAAACACGCAGAAAGCAATAACTACGCCCTTAAAGTCAAGTACCTTATAGAAATACAGCAGATAGACTGCCAAGGTCATCACGCGCAGACCGACTTCACGGATGAATTTTGGCACCGAAATGCGCATCAGCAAGTTGCTGTTGGTCTCGAAAACCGAAATATAGAGCATGAAAAACGCTAGCGGAATAACGAAATATACATACTGGCCGAAGGTAGTAGAATCCTTCGAAAAATACGCCACTATCGAATCCTTGCAGAGCAAGAAGACAACCAAGAAAATGGAAAAACCAATAAGTGGGACCAGCAAGGTCCAACCAAAGAAACCGTGATCGCGTTGGGCTTCGTCCTTGAAATGAGGATAGTAGCGCATGGCCGATGAATTGGTGCCCAACTGAGCGATACCCGAGAACAGCAAGGCACACTGAAGCAACACGTCAATGAGGCCTATCTCATCGGCTGTCAGGGCTTTGGTTTGGATGAAGAAGGTGGTGATGATACCCACCGCCACACCCAAATAGGTGGCCAAAGTTCCCTTAATGCTCTGTCGTGCTACGATGCCCATAGTTCAATCAAGACAAAATTATTCGTTCGACTCCAGTTCTTTGCCTTCCTTACTCAGTTCTTGGTCAGCGAAGCGTTTGTATGCTCTGATGACAATCTCCTGGGCCTTTGCTTCGTCCATCAACGATTCGACAACGAGGTTCTCGTCTTCTATCGTCTTTTTCATGGAAGCAATTTTCTGCTGAAGACGTTCGTTCTGCTTTTGGTATCTTTGAATATTCTTCGACAAGTCGTCAATGACAATCTGTTGGCGCATCGTGGCCTCTTCCATCGAGCTCTTCTTATTCGTTGCACGACGTATGCCCGAGTTCAAGTCGTTGCCTGCCAAAATCAATATGGAGATGATCCAAATCCACAACATGACAATGATAAGTGTTCCGATAGAACCATAAAGGGCATTGTAACGGGAGAAGTTCGAAATATAGATGTTGAAGCCCAAAGTAGCGACAATGAAAAGCGAGGTTGCCAAGATGGTTCCTGGCGAGAAAATGACCAGTTCACGATACCTCTTTCCGCTTGCTGACGGTTTTCTGCGTTCCTTGCGATAGTGCTCCTTGAATTTCACATTGCCGAAGTAATAGAGCAACGATAAGCCGAAACATAAGCCAAACACGCCCACAACCCAGCGGAGGATATTGAAAAAGGTGAACAATGAGCCATGAAAATCAACAATCTGATGGTCAACCATCATAATCAAAATTTCACCACCCAAAGAAATCAGCACAACGGAAACCAATATCAATGCACCAAAAATCAACAACATGAGGATAGCGAAGAGGCGTTGTATCAGCCAGTTCTTCAATGTCAAGCCCTTGGAATGGATATAATCGGCATACACGTTACGGAAACCATTGAAGATAGCGACAACGCCACTGGAACCGAACACCAAGCACAGTATGATACTCAAAGAAAGAATGCCCTCGTGAGGTTGGTTCAAAATGCCATCAATCGTATCCGTGACATAGTCAAGCGTCCCGGAAGGGAGCAAGAACCCATTCAGCATCATCATCACGCGATCGTAAAGATTTGGAATTGGGATATAGGGTATCAGTGTGAAAAAGAACAAGATAAGCGGGAATATCGCCAAAATGAAGTTAAAAGCCACACCTGCGGCACGGTCGAGTGTGCGGCCTTTGGTGAATAGCTTAAAGAAGTCGATGATGACATCCAAAAGCGGCAATTTGGTGCCCGGGAAACGTACACGACGCAAAAAATTATCGTCGCGATAATACCAGTCGCGCAGACTATCGTATTTGCGTCGGAACCAGCCCTTGGGCTTTTCTTCAGTGATTTCCGATGCAGTAGCATTATCTTTCATGTCGGTCATAATGAAAAATTTGGGCACAAAATTAAGTGTTTTTCTTGCTTCTATGCCAAATGATGGCGAAAAAGCGAAAGAAACTCATTATCTTTGCAGCATGAGCGAAACTATTTCACACGAAGGCGTCATCACCGAAATCAGCGATGACGAATTGAAAATCAAGATATTGGCAAAAAGTGCTTGTGCAGCCTGCCACGCCAAAAGCGCTTGTACGATGAGCGACATGGCTGAAAAAATTCTCACCGTTCCCAAACCCGAAAGCCGCGATTTTCAGCTGTTCCAGAAAGTCGTCGTCAGGATGACGGTCGGTCAAGGCAACAAGGCCGCAGTGTTGGCTTATCTGGTGCCTTTCATCCTGCTGGTGGCAGTGCTCTTCATCATGCTCGGCATAGGTCTGAGCGAAGGGCTGTCGGCGCTCATCAGCATCGCAGCACTCGTACCTTATTATATAATATTGTATCTCTGCCGCGACAAACTGAAGAAACGGTTTGAATACACGATAGAGGATTTCGAAGACTAAAAGATTTATATCATGAAGAAATATTTGAATTTTGTCATTGCAGGTATATTACTGCTTTGCACTTCGGGTTGTCAGATGCTAACGTTATTCCGATTTCAAGAACTTGAAACATTTGACGAGAAACAATATTCAGCTTTCATTGCAAAGATTCCCAACACAGTACCTTATTCATCAATTGTAGGAGCAACTGCACAATTCAATGATTTGATGGATTCCATTTCGGATCAGACAATACGCCACCTTCTTTACCAACCTACTCAGATTCTTTATTTTGACAATGATTCGTTAGTCTCGTTCCACAACAATTGCAATGCGCCGATGAAGGGTTTCAACCTCAATTGGAACTATGAAAATAGGTTTTCTTGTTTTCCTCCACACTCTGCGGTATCATGCGATACAATTCCGATCACGCTCCAAACCTACCAATCCATTTATCCTGAAATCACAAACGACACCCGATATACTGTAATCATTTTCTGGAGCAACATGCTTCCAAAAGTTTCCCGTTCGGCAATAAAAACTACATTCAAGAACATCAATAATTTTGACCAAAAGGACAACACAAGCGTATTCCTTATCAACAATGACAAGTTCTATATCGAACTGAACAAAGAAGAATCTCAGAAGGATTAAATACACAACTTTTTCATATATTATTGAATAATAATATTTTAAATACATTTATTAAAAATTATACAATTTACATAATACGATTTACATAATTTTATTATGCGATTTACATAATTCTTCCGCCCAAACAAACAAAAAAAATCTTTGAAGAAAAAAAGAGAATCCCTATTTTTGCAAGTTCTAATATTGAAAACAATAAATTCAAAACAATAATCAAATGGGTAAAATTTTACTTATTTCACTACTGGTTCTCGGAGTATTAGGCGGTATCTTAGCCGCTGTGCTTTACCTTGTTGCACAAAAATTCAAGGTTGAAGAGAACCCTCTCATCGATGAAGTGGAAGCCATGCTTCCCGGAGCCAACTGCGGTGGTTGCGGCTTTGCTGGATGCCGTGCCTTGGCCGAAGCCTGCGTCAAGCAGGGTGCCGAGAAAGGCAACATCGACGGACTGGCTTGCCCTGGTAGCGACATGGTCAAGATTGCCGCTTACCTCGGTCTAAGTGCCTCTGCCTCAGAGCCGAAGATTGCTGTGGTACGCTGCAACGGCTCATGCGAAAACTCGCCAGCCAAAGTGCATTACGAAGGTGCCGACATCTGCGCTTTCGCCACCACGCTCTATGCTGGTGAAGGTGGCTGCTCGAAAGGCTGCCTCGGTTTGGGCGACTGCACCAAGAAGTGCAACTTCGACGCTCTCCACATCGACCCTGTCACGGGGCTACCCGTCGTTGATGAAGAGAAATGTGTGGGCTGCGGTGCCTGCGCCAAAGCATGTCCGCGCGGCATCATCGAAATCCGTCCACGTGGCAAGAACAACCGCCGCGTGTATGTGTGCTGCTCAAACACCGACAAAGGTGCCTTGGTCATCAAGAACTGCTCGGTGGGCTGCATTGGCTGCCAGAAGTGTCTGAAAACCTGCCCATTCGAGGCTATCGAGATGCGCGGCAACCTCGCCTACATCAATCCTGAAAAGTGCAAGAGCTGCCGTAAGTGCGAAGAAGTATGTCCACGTGGCACCATCCACGCCGTCAACTTCCCACCTCGCAAACCTAAGGCAGAAGAAACCGAAACGCAAGAAGTTAAAATCGAAAATACTGTTAACGCATGAATCCTATAAAGACTTTTCCTAAAGGCGGTGTGCACCCCGAAGAGAACAAACTCTCGGCCGGCAAGCCTATCCAAGACTTCCCGCTACCTAAGCAAATCATCGTTCCGTTAGGACAATGCTTAGGTGCTCCCGCCGACTGCATCGTTCAAAAAGGCGACCATGTGCTGACCGGACAGCTTATCGGCACTGCCAAAGGCTTCGTCTCGGCCAACGTGCATTCGCCCGCCACTGGTACCGTCACCAAGGTTGACGTGGTGATGGACCACACTGGCTATTACAAACCCGCCGTCTTCATCGACACCGAAGAAGACCAATGGGCAGAAGGCATCATCGTCACCGATGAGCTGCTCACCGAAATCAAATTAGAACCCAAGCAAATCATCGACAAGGTGAAAGAATGCGGCATCGTCGGCATGGGCGGCGCCACCTTCCCTACCCACGTCAAGCTGATGATTCCCGAAGGCAAGAAAGCCGAATACATCATCATCAACGCTGCCGAATGTGAGCCTTATCTGACCTGCGACAACCGTCTGCTCCTCGAAAAGACTCAAGAGTTCCTGATGGGCGTGAAAATCCTGATGAAAGGCGTTGGCACCGACAAAGGCGTCATTGGCATCGAGTGCAACAAGATGGACGCCATCGAACTTCTCGACAAGACCATCAACGAGCACAAAGACCTTTACGCTGGCATCGAAGTGCAGCCTTTGAAGACCAAATATCCGCAAGGCGGCGAAAAGCAACTCATCAAGGCCGTGACTGGTCGTGAAGTGCCTTCGGGCAAGTTGCCTATCGAGACTGGTTGCGTCGTGGTCAACGTGGCATCGACCTACGCCATATACGAAGCCGTCCAAAAGAACAAGCCTCTGATTGAGCGCATTGTCACCGTGACCGGCAAATCGGTAAAAGAGCCTGGCAACTTCCGTGTGCGTTTCGGCACTCCCGCCAACTTGCTCATCGAAGCTGCGGGCGGTCTTCCAGAAGGCATCACCGATGTCATCAATGGTGGTCCAATGATGGGTAAATCGGTGAGCGTCACCGACTTCCCGTGCATCAAAGGCACATCAGGCATTCTCTTGATGACTGTCAACGAAGCCCAAGACCGTCACCAGACCAACTGCATCCGCTGCGGACGCTGCGCCATGGCTTGCCCGATGGGCTTGCAGCCTTTCCTGCTCAAGCAGCTCTCGAAGCTCAACGAATTCGACAATACCGAGAAGAACAACATCATGGACTGCATCGAATGCGGCTCGTGCGAGTTCACCTGTCCCGCCAGTATTCCGCTGCTTGACTACATCCGTTACGGCAAAGCCAAGACTGGTGCTATCATTCGTTCAAGAAATCAAAAATAATTACAGACTATGACAAATTACACAATATCAGGCTCTCCCCATGTTCATGGGAAAGACAACACAAGGAGAATCATGATTGACGTGCTCATTGCACTGATGCCAGCTCTCCTCGTCGCCATTTATTATTTTGGATGGTATGCCTTGCGGCTGACCGTCGTTTCGGTTGGCACCTGCGTATTGGCCGAATGGCTCATCCAAAAGTATCTCATTAAAGGTCCCAACACCATCGGTGACTGCTCAGCTGCCGTTACTGGTTTGCTGTTAGCCTTCAACGTTCCTGCTAACCTTCCCGTTTGGATGGTCATTGTAGGCGGTGTGGTGGCTATCGGAGTTGCCAAGATGTCGTTTGGTGGTTTGGGCAAGAACCCATTCAACCCAGCCTTGGTAGGTCGTGTATTCATGTTGGTTTCATTCCCAACAGCCATGACGACATGGCCTCAGGTCCAACCCATCTTCGAAAACGGTTTCATCGCTGATGCCGTCACAGGTCCTACCCCACTCGGTGTTCTCAAAGAAGAAGGCTTGCAAGCTGCTCTCGCCAACAACCCTGACCTTTTGGACATGGTTCTCGGTTCACGCGGCGGCGCTTTCGGTGAAGCATGCACCATTGCACTGCTCATCGGTGCCATCTACCTTCTCTGCCGCCGTGTCATCGACATCTTCACTCCACTCTCGATTATGCTTACCGTGTTCATCTTCACTGGCATCTGCCATCTGGTGAATCCTGAACAATACATTGCTCCTGTCTATCACCTCATGTATGGTGGTCTGATCCTCGGTGCTTTCTTCATGGCTACCGATATGGTCACCTCACCAATGACCATCAGAGGCAAGTTGCTCTTTGGCTTCGGCATCGGTGTCATCACCGTGGTCATCCGCTTGTGGGGCGCTTACCCAGAAGGTGTTTCATTCGCTATCTTGATTATGAACGCCTTTACACCTCTTATTAATAAAGCTTTCAAGCCCTATCGTTTCGGTGTTGTCAAACCTTCTAAAAAACAATAAGCCATGGCAGCAAAAGAATCAACTTTAAAGAATATGCTCGTAGCATTGCTGGTCATCACAGCTGTTTCGGGCGGTGTGCTAGGCTTCATTTACGCCTTGACAAAAGACACCATCGCAGAAGTCGATAAGAAGAAAAACGCCGCTGCCATTGCAGAAGTACTGGGCACCGACGAGAACACCAAACTCGACACTATCACCTGCGACGGCATGTTATACAACCTCGCTTACGATGCCCAAGGCAACTTCCTTGGCGCAGCCATCAAGTCGGCCACCAATGGTTTCGGCGGCGCAATCGAGCTGATGGTCGGCATCATGGCTGACGGCACCATCAACAAAATTTCGGTGCTCTCGCAAAGCGAAACCCCAGGATTGGGAGCCAACATGACCAACGACAAGTTCAAAGGCCAATTCAACGGCAAGCATCCTGATTCCTACAAATTGAGCGTCAAGAAAGACGGCGGCAACGTGGATGCCATCACAGCAGCCACCATCAGCTCGCGTGCCTTCAGCCTGGCCGTTCAAAATGCTTGCGACAGCTTTAAGAAAAACGCCGGACAATTTGGTCAACAAGCTGTTGAAACTGTCACAGAAGAAATCGTCACTGAAGAAAATATAGAAACCACGGAAGGAGGAATTGAAAATGAGTAACAACTTGAAAACCTTCACCAAAGGTCTGCTGAAAGAAAACCCGACCTTAGTGCTTCTGTTGGGCTGCTGCCCTACCTTGGCAACAACCACCAGCGCCATCAACGGTATGTCGATGGGTTTGGCCACGACATTCGTTCTGGTGCTGTCAAACATCTTCATCTCCTTGCTGAAGAACTTCATCCCCGACAAGGTGCGTATCCCTTGCTTCATCGTAGTCATCGCATCGTTTGTTACCGTGGTGCAACTCGCCATGCAAGCCTACGTTCCTGACATCTACGCAACCTTGGGTTTGTTCATCCCGCTTATCGTGGTGAACTGCATCGTCCTCGGTCGTGCCGAAGCCTTCGCATCGAAGAACCCCGTTTGGCCGTCACTCCTCGACGGTCTCGGCATGGGTTTAGGTTTCACCTGCTCGCTCACCGTGTTGGGCTGCATCCGTGAGATGTTAGGCAATGGTTCCATCTTCGGCTGCCGTTTCTTGCCTGAAGACGCCCAAACCATCCTCATCTTCGTGTTGGCTCCTGGTGCCTTCTTGGTGTTAGGATATGTCATCGCACTCGTCAACAAATTCAAGAAAGCTAAATAATTACAGCCATGAAATACTTAATCATCATCTTATCGACAATCCTTGTCAACAACGTCATCTTCTCCCAATTCTTGGGCATTTGCCCCTTCTTGGGCACTTCGAAGAAGACCTCTACCGCATTAGGTATGGGTGCGGCTGTAATCTTTGTGCTTACCTTAGCCACCTTGGTGACATGGCTCACACAGCGTTACATCCTTGACCCGCTCAACCTTGGTTTCTTGCAAACCATCGCATTCATTCTCATCATCGCGGCCTTGGTGCAGATGGTTGAAATCATACTCAAGAAAATCAGTCCGTCGCTTTACACGGCCTTGGGTGTATTTCTGCCTCTGATTACCACCAACTGCGCTGTTTTGGGTGTTTCCATCACCGTCGTCACCAAGGAATTCACCTACGGCGGCGTTGCCCACATGCTTAGCCTTGGCGAGTCCATCGTATATGCAGCCGGCACTGCAGTCGGCTTTGCTTTGGCTTTGGTCATCTTCGCTGGCATCCGCGAGCACATCGAACTGATGGAAGTCCCGGAAGGCATGAAGGGGACTCCAATAGCCCTCATTACCGCTGGCATCCTTGCCATGGCCTTCATGGGATTCACTGGTATCGTATAAAAATCATTCGACAAAGGAGGTGGTTTGCGCCACCTCCTTTTTTTGTCGTTTCTTTAAAAAAATACAACATGAAAAAAACATCTTTACAACTACTTCTTGGCATCCTTTTACTTTCCTTCAACGCTCAAGCCCAAGAGTTTTCGATCAAGGAATCAGACAAGGAGCACATATCAATTCACTTCGAGCTTATCGATTTCAGCATCGATACTTTACAAATCAATGGCGAGACGATGCATTCAATCACCTCGAAAGGAATTACGGTTCCGAACGACTACGGAATGCCCAACTTGATTACATTCTGTCGATTCATTGCCATTCCCCAAGGAGCAGAAGCCGTTGTGAAGATAAATAGTAAAGGCGGCGAGACCATAAAAGGCATCAACATCGCACCATCATCAGGCAGCCAATGCGAAAACGAAGCAATACGTCCGTTTTTCAAAGATTCCAAGGTCTATTCTTGTGATGCTTTATACCCCGCTTCAGAGGTCACAACCGCCAATCCACTTTGTCTTCGTGGCGTCGATGTTATCCACTTGGGCGTATGCCCCGTGCAATTCAACCCAGTAAAAAAAGAGATCCTCGTCCATCGCGACATTGATATTGAAATCGAATTCAAAGGCGGCAACGGACATTTTGGCGACGACCGTCTGCGTTCGCCATATTGGGATCCAATCCTCAAAAACAACATCCTAAATCACACATGCCTTGAGCCCATCGACTACGAGAAACGCATGCAAGGATGGGTAAGAGATGGTGCAACAGGCTGCGAATATGCCATCATCACCCCATCCAACGCCCAATTCCGCAATGCAGCTCAAGAGTTAGCTGATTACCGATCACGGCAAGGCATTCTCACCAAGGTCTACACGATGGAAGATTTGGGAGCCACCACACCCGGAATGATGAGGCAATGGTTTAGGGAGGTATACGACACGTGGGACATTCCTCCAGCGGCGGTTTGCCTACTCGGTGAGCAAGGAGACGACATCAATCAATTTGTCCCATCTTTTACAGTGCCCCACCCAAAAGACACATGGTGTAGTTCCGATAATCCATATGCCGACATCAACGACGACAACCTTCCTGACATTTGTTTCTCGCGCCTCGTGGCCGAAAACGCATCAGAGCTTCCCATCCTCGTAGGGAAACAAATGGAATATGAGTACACCAACCCGAACATGGACTTCTATTCATACACGCACCCGATCACTGCCTGTGGATGGGACGAAAACAGATGGTTTCAGATCACCATCGAGACCATAGGCGGATATTTGAGACAGCACGCGAAACTCCCTATCCGCATCAACAATATCTATAACGGTGTCCCTGACAACGTATGGTCGAATGCTAGCAACACCAACGACATAGTGTCCTATTTTGGTCCCAACGGGATAGGATACATCCCTTCTACTCCAGACCAATTAGGCAATTGGGATACCGGCACTAAAGAAGAGGTCATCCAAGCTATCAACGCGGGCACTTACATCATCCAACACCGCGATCACGGTTGGACCAACAAATGGTATCAGCCAGAAATTTACGTCAGCGACTTCACCAGAATCAACAACCCCAACGACAAGATGCCGTTCATGATTTCAGTCAACTGCAAGACCGGCGAGTTTGATGCCAGTTCGCAATGCTTCACCGAAGGTCTTCTTAGGATGACACGTGACGGTCACAACGCAGGCATTGTGGGCGCCATCAGTCCTTCCGCACAGTCCTATTCCTTTGCCAACGACATCTTCCTCTGGGGCATTTGGGACCATTTCGACCCCACTTTCCTCCCCGACTATGGTCCTTGTGCCGACCACGTTTCAGAGTGGATGCCAGCATTTGCCAATGTCGCTGGTAAATACTTCCTTGAACAGCAAGTGTTTCCAAGCACCAACCAAGAGATGCGCGTCACGACCTACAACATTTTCCACACCCATGCCGATGCATTCTTGAGAGTATATACCGACATTCCTCAGCCCATAGAAGTCCAGCACGACCCCACCATAGCATGTTTCATTCCTTTCCACATCACGGCTCCCGAAGGCACTCAGATAGCCATTACATGCACCAGGAACAGAGCCGTTCACATCCTTGATGTTGTTGAGGCCACTGGACAAGAACAAGAAATCTATATCATGGAAAACGTTCTGCCCTCAGAGCAGATTCACCTAACAATCACTGGACTCAACTACTTACGTCACGAAGAAGACCTCGTAATGAATCCATTAACAAGTCCTTGCGTGGTGACTTACGACTACCTACTTCATAGCGACAGCCTCATCCACTTAGGACAAGACCTATCGATGGACGTCATGCTGAAGAATTTTGGCCCACAAGCCAGCCAAGCCGGGACGTCAACACTATACTCCGAAAGCGAATTCATGAACATCACCGGTTCCTCCATCTCATTTCCTGCCTTGGAGCCCTCTGACACTATAGTTTTGGAGAACGCATTCCAATTCAGCATCTCGAACGCCACGCCCGATGGCACCATCATCCCCTTCGGGGTCATGACCGAACACGATGGACTCTGCTACAGCAACAATGGATTCAACATCAAAGTCAATTCGCCTCATATCACTAGCTTGATCTCCGAAATAGATGATTATTCAGGAAATCAAAACAATTTACTCGACCCAGGCGACTATGCCCACATCAAATTCCTTGTGACCAACGATGGGCACTATTTAGCCAACGAAATCGACTTCGAACTGAATTCTGACGGATACCTACGCATACTTACCCCCAATAATACGATCACCCATTTAGGAGTTGGAGAATCTGCAGAAATCGTTTTCGATGTCTTTGTGGAATGGGTTGCCGGTGAAACGCAATTCACCCAACTCACTTTAATCTCTACCACGGAACAGCTTCAAACGACAAGCCACTTTGATTGCACAATAGGCTTTGTCAATGAGAGTTTCGAGACTGGCATCAATCCGGTCATTTGGGACAACGACCCCAACCACCCATGGACCATCACCAATTCCACATCCTTTGACGGACAAGTGTGCGCCCAATCAGGCACCATCACCGACAACGAGACCTCAGCCCTAACGCTGCAATACACTTCTAATGTAGAGGGACAAATCAAATTCTGTTGCAAGGTCTCATCAGAGGCAAATTACGACTGGTTAAGATTCTATATTGACGATATTGAGAGGCTCTCCATGGCAGGAGAAAGCTCTTGGTACGAACGCATCTTCAACGTCCACCCGGGCACTCACACCTTTAGATGGAGTTACGAAAAAGACCTATCCGTATCGAATGGCAGCGACTGCGCCTGGCTTGACTACATCACCATGCCGCCTTTCATCGACGAAGTCGACGAACATTCGACGAACATCTTGGAAGTACATCCGAATCCCGTCACTGATATGGTCTACCTCTCGATTGAGAATAGCGATGAGGCAATCGTCAGCGTCTTTGACGAACAAGGAAGATTGGTCATACAAGAGAAAAACACAAATGCCATTTCATTCAAAGGATTGAATCCTGGTGTATATCACATCAAGGTAATGAAAGGCGGCACATGCTGGACCTGCAGTGTCATCAAAATGTAATAGAGACGCGCTCTGGCGTGTCTCTACAAGGACATCCAATGGTAATATTTTGGTTGGTAATCCTTCCATTCACTCGTTAATAATTCGGGATGGAAGAAGCTTATGAAATCAGCTAGTAGCACGTCAGGCTCCATTGAAGAACGTTCGAAATAGCCTGTTTGCACGACATCACACACCATCATCTTGTGATTACTGAAGGCATCGAAAAGCGAATACAACTCGCTTTCGCACTGAAGCGAAGCATAAGTTACAGCCTGCATGGTTGAGTTTGAAACACGCCAAAAATCAGCATGTTGTGCCTTGGCGAGAATGGTCTCGAAATCGAGCGGCACGCTACCCGTCTCTTCATTATCAGCCCAAAGGTAACAAGCACCCGCATCGGCAAAAAGTTGTGCAATATAACTCTGACCGCCAGCCACAAACCATTGTCCATTGAAAGGCAAGTCGGAAAATACCGTTGGACGATTTTCTATGTCATCGCACAATGCCCTCAGCGACAGATATCGGTGTTCAATCTCATCGAACCAAGCGTCAGCCTCCTTTTGTCTTCCACACAAGATGCCTACCACTCGAATCCATTCAGCTCGACCTAATGGATTGTTTTCCAGATAATCAGCAAAAGGAAACGCCACCATATCAGGCAACGTGGAGACGTGCCATGGCACGTCTCCACCACCGAGATATGGGGTATATAGAATGATGTTAGGTTGCAATGCGATGATGCGTTCCATATTGGCTTGCGCTTCGGTGCCCACATCCAGCACCTTTCCCGCATCGAGCAAGGCACGCATGGTGGAATCGCTCACATATCGGCCTTCCAAGATACCTTTCACCCTATCTATCTCACCCAATTGTTCGAACACCGACCACTGCGTGGACGAAAAACAAACCACCTTTTGGAAAGGTTTGTCGATTAAGTATTGTCCCAACAACGAGGTCGTGTCCCATGGGTTTCGCACCGAAATGAAATAACCCGAATCGGTTTCGTTGACGATGACATTTTGGGCGTAACGCATCAGGTTGTCGGCTTGCGGTGTTATGGGTAGAGACGCACCATGATGCGTCTCTACATTACCGCATGCGGCAAATAAAACCAATAGGATGAAAAAAAGAAAAATCCGCTTCATCAATTAAATACCATTGCCGACGGGCAGATACCTGCCGGGAATTGTTTCAGCAAAACGCCATCAGAGGAATAGCGATACACCTCACCGTTTTGCACATAATCCTTGGCATCAGAAACATAGATATCACCTGTGGCAGGATTGACGGCCATGTTGTAGAACGAGCGACCCTCGGCAGCGATGAACGAAGTGTTGAGCGATGCCTCATCATTGATGTCCATACTGCATACATTATAGTCAATGAAGAAGAGTCGTGTGCCCGAGTTGTCAATGCAGAGATGACTCGGGTAGCCGCCATCGAAGGTATAGGTCTTCTCTACCTGTCTCAGCATCGGGTTAATCTTGCAGAGAGAGAAAGTGGTGCTTTCCCAACCATTGTCGCAGAGCACCCACACCATGCCGTCCTTATCCACCACCATGCTGTTGGGCTCCATTTCAACCTCGATTTCAGCAACCTTAACATCATTTTGAATGTCAACTACTTGCACTGTATTATTGGTAGTTTCCGGCTGGTAATAATTCGACCAATTAGTAATCCATAACTCATTGCCGATTTGCAGCAGACTTTCGGTTGGTTTGCCTGTCTCGACCGAACCACAATGCGTCATGTCCAGAGGATTGACAATCCATAAACCCGTACCGATCATATCGCTGACGTAGGCTTTGTTAGGAGCCACGATGCACATCTCTCGCGGCGAATAGAATTCTTCCACTTTGGCTTCGTATTTCATAGTGTTTGCATCCACCTTATAAATATAATTGCTGCTATTGACCACAAGATAGAGTTTACCATCGGCCATAGCCAAATTTTGTCCCACATCGCCGATGGGTGCGTTATTTACCTTGTAGAAAAGGTTGTTAGCAACGGTATCGACATCAGAATTGTAGAATGTAAGCGAGGCGTTGGCATTACCAAATAGGCCTTCGCTAAGGACGAAGACGCCCTTGCCGATAGAGGCAGGTTGAGGATTGACAGGATCGTCAGGCTTGTTGCAAGCATTAAAAAGTGACAGTGTGAGTCCGAAGAGGACTGCGATTGAGAAATTTTTAAAACGCATAACGTTAAAGTTTAAAGGTTTAATAATAAGTTAATTACCTCAAAACTCCAAGGATAATGGTTGACACCTTATTAAATATAAGGAAAGGCCAGCTCTTGTCCCGAAAGCTTTGTTTCAAAATGACATGAGGCAGGTCTTCTGACTTGCGTCGTCGCTGGCCGCCTTCCCACCCAACGAGCGTCGGACAGTGGCATGATGGCAAGCGGATTGGCGTTTACAGCAGCGGGAACTGTTCGGGATTCACACCCGATTCCCTATTGAGCCTTTCGGCACCACATATCAGTTGCAAAAGTACAAAAATTTCATTTGCAAAAACCTTTGTTAGATAAATTTAAAGCGTTCGTTTCCAAATCAGCGAGGAGACAAGTGATATTTTCGTTCAAAAAAATGCATTTTTCTTTCCTTTGTAAGAAAAAAACGTATATTTGCAACTTTGTTATAAACTATTCATCATGAAAAAGTATATTTTCATCGTATTATTCTTCATGGTCGCCCTGATGACCAAGGCTCAAGCACCTTATGAACAGTATTCTAATGACGGCATCTCTCTCGACTTCAAGAGAATCGAGAACCTCGACTTTAGAGTCTATCTGATGTATCATTTGCAGCAAGATGGGCTGTTCTCCTTTATGCAAGATGAGGAAAATGGAGTGTTCCTTATTACGTCGAATAACGAAAACGAAGACTTTAGTGATGTCTTCGACACATACTACTACAACAATCTCAACAATTTCAGCTTGCTCAGCAAGAACGAAATCGACGAGCAAATTAGAGAATGGAAAAGCGGCATTTCCAGCACCGATATGACTTTTATATTGATGGACTGGTTCCTTATCCAGAACCGCGTTGACAATGACCATTGCGCCAACTCACTGCCTTTCTGCACTTCAGAAACGATTACGTTCGAGGCAGCAAACACGAGCAACACAGCCAACGAACCTGGCATGGATGACGGTTGCATCGGAAGTTCATACAACCCATCGTTCTACCACATGAGAATCCGCGTAGGTGGCCAGTTCATCATTCACATGGAAGGTCACGATCCAACTAGTGGTTATGATAGAGACATCGACTTCTGCATGTGGGGTCCATACACCGAGGAGGATGTGATGAATCACACAGCCTGCTCACACCTTTCGAGCGACAAGATCATCGACTGCTGCTACTCAGCTGATGAAATCGAGGATTGTTATCTCGGATATGCAGATGGACAACATCATCACAACTCCGGCCATGGCACCATCAACTATCACCTGCCTGAGGTGGGAGAATATTACATCCTGATGATTACAAACTTTTCACGAGAGCCCTGTGTCATCAACTTCTCCAAGACTCCCGACAGTGGTCCAGGCGAGACCGACTGCGGCATCCTGCCTGGCATCGTCACCAATGATGGCCCTTACTGCGACGGCGAGACCATCCAACTCGACGTCAACGAACAACCCAACGGCACCTACCAATGGGTTGGTCCTGATGGTTGGACTTCTACCCTACCTCACCCTACCCGTGAAAACGCTACCGTAGAGATGTCGGGCATCTATTCATGCACCACCACCGTGGGCGCAGAAACCACAACCGCCAATACCGAAGTTATCGTCAGCGCCATACCTAACCCAACAGCCAGTGCCCAACCCAACAGCATCAATTATGGTGCTACCGCACAACTCAACGTCAATCCCGGCGCACAAGGCGATTTCGTGTACCATTGGGAACCTGAGGACATGGTCACCGACCCTAACGCACAAAACCCACAAACCGTAGCCCTTACCAGCACACAGACCTTCACCGTCACCGTCACTAGCGTTGTTGCCGGATGCAATGACTCAGCTGAAGTCACCGTCGCCGTTGGTTCAGGCCTCACCGCCACCGCCACCGCCGACGAATACACCCTTTGCGAAGGCAGTTCTACCTCATTACACGTCAACCCGATAAACGGCACAGGCAACTACATTTACACTTGGGAACCTGCAGAATTCCTCAATAATCCTAACGTTCAAAATCCAGTGGCAACACCTGAAGTCGGCACTACTACCTTCACCTGCCATGTGGACGACGGCATGGTAACCAGAGACGCCACCGTGACTATCAACGTCAATCCTAACCAAGTGGAAGAGCGTTACATTTCCATCTGCCAAAACAGTTCATATCATTTCTTTGATCACGGCGACCTCAGCACTCCTGGCATCTACGAGGCTCACATTCCCACCAGCCTCGGCTGCGACAGTCTCATTCGTCTCCACCTTGACATTAACCCAACTATCGAATACAATTTCACCGTTGAAGAAAACGAGAGTTGCGACAGCTATTACTGGGACCCACAAGGCAAGCCATTCGAAGGCAATCAAACGCTTGAGTTCAACCAATCTGGCAGCTACACCCGCACCTACCAGACCATCACCGAATGCGACAGCGTTGTTACCATGAATGTGCAGTTTGAATACACTCCTAACCCTTCCGAAATCATTCCAGAAGACACAGTCACTTCACACTGGGTGGTACCTGCCACCGAGTTCCAAGTGAACACCTATACTTTCCGCGTCTACGAGCACAACCTCAACTGCCATTGGGACAGCATCGCATGGAGCTGCGTTGACCGCCACGGCGAGTCGGTATGGCCAATTGAGACCTATATTGACGAAGTCAACTATGCCCATAAAATGTATTTCTGCGACCTAATCGTGCTCGACCGCTATGAAGACACCGTGTTCCTGACCGCTACTGCCTACAACAGATGCGAACCCGTAGGCGTCAGCCAACGTTTCTGGGTTGTCAACTCATTCTATGGCACCGACGAACACACAACGGCAGCCGACTTTAGCGTTGTTCCTAACCCTAACAACGGCAACATGCGTCTTAACCTCAACGGACTATCAGGCAAAGTCAACATCAAGGTGTATGACATGAATGGTAGCCTCATCGACAACTTCGACACCTATGGCGAAGTGGAGCATAGCACTATCAACTACGCACTTCAAAGCCATGCACCTGGCATCTACTATTTCGTGGCAACTGCCAAGGAAGGCACCATCGCCAAGAAAGTCGTAGTGACACAATAAGACAAGACTAAACACTATTTTGCAACAATAAATTCATCATCATTATGAAAAAGCAAATCATTCTTATCCTAACCCTTTTAGTGTCGATAATGACAGTAAAGGCACAAACTCCAAAGGCCATCTACACTCAGCCTACCATCGAGTTCGACATTACCGATATCGCGCTCTTCGAAGAACGAGTCTTTTTCATCTACAACCTTGTCAACGACTGCCGTTTCGACGTTAAGAGCGGCGAAGAAGACGGCACGTTCCTCATCAATGCCAGCAGTGCATTCGAAGGCATGAACCTTGCAGAGTCATTTGCCGAGTTCCGTCAGCAGAACGCCTCAGAATTCGCAGCGATGGACAAAATGCAAGCAGGCGAAGTGGCATACGAATGTAAGAGCCGCATGTCAGACGAGTTATTCCTTTCATTGATGATGGATGTCTACTACCGCTCACGCCAAAACAACACTTGCGCCACTGCAGAGCCTTTCTGCACCGACAACGGCATGTACGAATTCCCAGCTGGCGTCAACGCTGGCTCAGGCGAAAGTGGCCCTGCCTACGACTGCCTGTATTCCCAACCCAACCCTGCTTGGTATTACATGCAGATTGATCAGCCTGGCAACATTGACATTTATATGTACAGTACTCCGTCGCACGACATCGACTTTTGCTGCTGGGGGCCTTTCGCTGACCCAAATAGTCCATGTACCAGCCAACTGACCTCCAATAAGGTGGTGAGTTGCAGTTATTCTGCAAGTGCAACCGAGCACTGTTTGATTCCTGCAACGGCGCAAACTGGAGAATACTATATTCTCATCATCACGAACTATTCAAACCAATCTTGTAACATTTCCTTCAGTAAGGTAGCTGGCACGGGCACCACCAACTGTGGCATCCTGCCTCCATTGGTCAACAACAGCGGTCCTTACTGCACGGGCGAGACCATCTACCTCACCGCTAACGGCCAAGCCGGAGCTTCCTATAGCTGGACAGGTCCTGGTGGTTGGACATCAGCCTTGCAGAACCCAACCCGCACCAACGCCACCGTTGCCATGTCGGGCACCTACACCTGCACCATCACCGTGGGCTCGCAGACCAACAGTGCTAGCACCGAAGTTGTCGTCAGCCAAAAGCCTACGGCCAACTACACCTTCACATCGGTATGTCGTGGCAACCCGACACAGTTCACCGCCACCACATCTGGCAACCCTTCAGGCACTACTTACAACTGGAACTTCGGCGATGGTCAAACTGGTAGCGGCGCTTCGGTGACCCACACATATGCCAACGCTGGCAACTTCCAAGTAACACTCACTGCACAGAACCCCGGCACAGCATGCCGCGACACAAAGACACAAACCGTTCCCGTCTATGCAGCACCTGCCCCAACAGCCAGTGCCATGCCAAATACCGTAATGTATGGCGGAACCTCACAACTCAACGCTCAAGCCGGTGCTTCAGGTTCATTCAACTTCCATTGGGAACCGGCCAATAAGGTGACATCGCCTAACTCACAAAGCACCTCTACCGTTGCCCTCACACAGACCACCACATTCACCGTCACCGTAACCAACCCACAAGGAGGTTGCTCATCTTCAGCCCAGGTGACCGTCTCCATCGAAGGTTCAAACATGACCGCCACGGCCTCTGTGGACGAACCCGAAATCTGCGAAGGCAACTCCACCACCCTACATGTCAGTCCTAGCGGCGGCACAGGCACCTTCACATATGCATGGACGCCAGCCAACACCCTGAATAATCCAAACATTCAAGACCCAGTGGCTACACCACCAGTAGGTACTACCACCTACACTTGCCACGTCAGCGACGGTATGTCGTCACAAGACGTCAGTGTGAGCATCACTGTACATCCTAACGAAGAAGTTGAAATTGAGCGCACCATCTGCGAAAATGACTCCACCGAGTTCTACGGCGAATATTTCCAAGCCCCTGGCACCTACGAGCACATGGATCAAACCGAATTTGGCTGCGAAAAACTCGTCAAGCTCATTCTCACCAACTACGATACCTACGAGACCCCAATCACCCGTCACTTCTGCCAAGGCGAATCCTACAACTTCTTTGGCGAACAACTATCCAACTCAGGCACTTACTATCACACCTTACAATCGGTCAATGCTTGCGATAGCGTAATCAAGCTCAACCTCATCATGGACCCACGCTACGAATATGACATCTACGAATCGACTTGCGAAGGCGGCATTGGTTACTGGTTCGACGGTGCCTATCGCACCGAAGAAGGCACATACACCTACAACGGACAAACCGTTAACGGTTGTGACAGTATCGTCACCCTTAACCTCACCCTTACCGAATACAACTCAAAGACATACAACGTTGAACTCTGCCAAGACCAATTCACTTGGGGATCCAATGGTGAGACCTATTATAATAGTGGCACCTACTACGACACTCTATCGTTCCCAACTACATGCGACAGCACCCTTGTCCTCAACTTAGTCCTCAAGAGCGGTGACTTCCTTGACGAATACGCGTTCTCATGCGACAGCTACCGTTGGCAGAACGACTACTATGGCGTTGACATGACCTTCAACACCGAAGGCCACCACGACAAAACCGTTCAATACATCAACTATGCAGGCTGCCCATCTGAAGTCACCCTTCACCTTGACATTGCTGACCACGACGAGACAGAGTTCACCGTCAGCCAAGACCTCACCTGCGACAGTTACTTCTGGGATCCACAAGGCAAACCTTTCAGCGGTGACCAAACCCTTGATTTCACCCACACCGGCAACTACTCTCGCACCTATAAGAACATATACGACTGCGACAGTATCGTGACGATGCACCTCACCATGGAATACACCCCACAGCCTTTCGACATCCGTCCACAAGACTGGAACGCTCCCGCCCCTCACTGGGTTGTGCCTGCCACCGAATTCCAAATTAACACCTACCAATTCACTATCTACGACACCAACCCGAATTGTCACTGGGACACTGTCTATTGGACTTGCGACGAGGCTCCAGGCTGGTTACTTGACTGGGTCCAAACCGACTACAGAAGTAGCAACTGCGACCTTTACGTTCTTGAATACGTTCCCGACACCATCCACCTCACAGCACACATCCAAAACCGTTGCCAATTAATCGAAGAGAAATACTGGCTGGTGTGCTCGTTCTATGGTGCAGAGGAACACGAAGCCACCTCGGCTGATTTCACCGTCGTACCAAACCCCAACAATGGCCAGATGACCCTTAACTTCGGCAACCTTACCGGCAAGATCAACCTTAAGGTATATGACATGAACGGCAACCTCATCGACAATATGCAGACCAGCAACGAGGTCGGTCCAAGCTCGATGACCTACGACATGAAACGTTGCACCCCTGGCATATACTTCTTCGTCGCCAACGGGAAGGAAGGTTCCGTTGCAAAGAAAGTTATCATTACTAGATAAGATGGATGACTACGATTTCTCCGCCTAACGGCCAGAAATGACATAAAATTCAAAGACAAGAAAAAAAAGCCGAGACCTATAAAGTTTCGGCTTTTTTACATATTTTAGCGGAATAATTCATAATACCATCTGCACTATGCGTTCCACCATAACGAGACTAATCATTTTTCTATTGATTTTCACTACATTGCCTTCAATATTTGCCCAAAACACTTCCACTCAAGGCAAGGAGTTTTGGCTCACTTTCATGCACAATGGCTTCAAAGACCATACCGAAGGAGGCTGGGTGACGACTCAAGTACTCATCAGCGCCAAGCGTGACTGCACTGGAATTATCAGCAACCCTAGCGGATTATGGCAGCAAGACTTCTCGGTTCAAGCCAACAGCATCACCACCATCAATGTGCCAGAGCGCAACGGCTACCACGACGGAAATGACTACGAGCAAGTTGACAATAGAGGCGTAAAAATCGTAGCTACCGACACCATTTCGGTTTACACCACCAACATTGCCCACGTGTCGTTCGATGCCTCTTTTGTGTTACCCACAGAGAGTTTGGGAGACGATTACATCATTCAGTGTTATGATCAATCATACGAAAGTAGCTTGAACAGCTATGTGAACAACAACCTTTCCAGTGTATTCGTCATCATTGCCACAGAAAACGGCACCGAGATTGACATCACCCCTACTGTTTCCACTTTAGGCAACCATCCCGCAGGCGAGACCTTCACCATCACCCTTAATGCAGGTCAGACCTATCAAGTGCGTTCCAATCTGAGCAGCTATAACAACAGAGGACGTGACCTGAGCGGGACACGTGTCACCGCTCACGACTGCAAAAAGATAGCCGTCTTCAATGGCAACACCCTCACCTGCATTCCCATCAACATGGGCAACGGCTACGACCACGTTTACGAGCAAGCCATGCCCATACGCTCGTGGGGAAAGAACTTCGTTGTCACCTCCAGCGCTGACCGCAACCGCGACTTTGTGAAGATCACTTCAGCCATCGACAACAACAGCATCACAAAGAACGGAGAGCCCCTCATCACCCTTCGAGCCGGCGAGTCATACACCTTCAGCTTCTCTAACGATGAGCATTCCTGTTTCATTTCAGCAACAGAAGCCTGCGCTGTATATCTATACAACAATTCAAGCTACGACCAGAACCCCGGTGGCGGTTTTGGAGACCCATCCATGGTCTGGATCGCCCCTGTCGAACAGCGCATCGATGAAGTGACCTTCACCACCTTCAACAACAGTAACATCAACATAACCAACCATTACGTCAACATTATCATCAACGCAGAAGACATGAACGCTGTCTACTTCGACGGCCAAGCCCTCTCGCCTCTTGAGTTCCGAAGAGTAAACGGCAACAACGACTACTGCTATACCGCCAAAGAAATTAGCCATGGCGTGCACCACCTGAGCTGTTCGCACGGTTTCAATGCTCACGTGTATGGCTTCGGCAGTGCCAAAGGCTACGCCTACCTCGTCGGTTCCAACGCCATCGACCTTAGCACCAACCTCATCATCAACGACCTCAGCGTTCAAGCCAACGGCGAGTTCCAATACTGCACCGAAGAACCTGTCACCTTCGCCGCCGAAGTCAACTACCAAGACTATGAACTATTGTGGGATTTTGGCGACGGCCAAACCAGCAGCCAAAACCCGACGACCCACACCTATCATGACAAGCGTGTCTTCCCGGCGTCGCTCATCGTCACCGCCGATGAAGCAGGCTGTGTTGGATCGGCATCCGACACCACCTATTTTTATATCGACGTCACTCAACAATACGTTGACGACTACGACACCATCTGCATGGGTTCATATTACAGTGGAAACGGATTCAACAACGTACTTGTCATGAACGACACCATACTTTACCGGTTGCAAGCCAACGGAACTCACCCCGTTTGTCAAGACAGTCTAAGGCTCCACATCCACGCTAACCCTACCCACTACATAAGGATACACGACAGCCGTTGCTGGCATAATCAACCCGAATGGTACAATGACAATGGTTTCCATTTCGAATACGACCATCCTGACACTTACCAACAAGAGTTGATTCTCACTTCAGTACATGGCTGTGACAGCATCGTCACCCTCACTCTCGATGTCGCCGACCAACTCACTAGCGAGTTCGACCACCACGAATGCAGCGGCAGTTTTATTTGGAACGGGCATTCATATAATACTCCTGGCGATTACGAGCAAGAATTCACTTCGATGTATGGGTGCGACAGCGTTGTCACGCTACATCTCACCATGGGGAGCAACCGCACATACGAATTCGACACCATCACTTGCGGTGCCCTCGAGTGGAATGGTCTCAGCTACAACTCCAGCGGCGACCACATACAGACCCTCGTCACATATGACGGTTGCGACAGCGTAGTAACTTGTCATCATACCATTAGCGACGCTGTGGATGGCGGCACAGAACAACAGAGTGCATGTGACTCTTTCACTTGGTTAGAAAACGAATACACTGTCTCCGGGTTCTATACCGAAACACTTAGCACCGTACTCGGCTGCGACAGCACTGTCCATCTCGACCTACAGATGAGATATACGCCCAATCCTTCAGAAATACTTCCACACGACACCATAGCCCCTCATTGGATAGTACCCGCCACAGAATTCCAAGTGAACGCTTATACTTTCCGCCTCTACGATCACAATGCACGTTGCGAGTGGGACAGCGTTAGTTGGCAATGTATTGACAAGTTGGGCAACCCTATATGGGTCCTCGATACCTACATCGATAGCACATCATACAGCAGGAAAAACTATTTCTGCGACCTCTACGCGCTCAACTACGTTGAAGACACCGTCAGACTGATTGGCACCGCCTACAATGGATGCGAGCCTGTTGGAGTGCAACAAGAGTATTGGATGGTTTGCTCATTCTATGGTATAGAAGAGCATCCCGACGCAATGGTCAATATCATTCCCAACCCTAACAGTGGAGTCATGACACTGCAATTCGAAAGTATGGAAGGCGACACGCAAATAGCTGTTTACAACATGTCGGGTGTGCTTGTTGATAAATTCAGGATCAACGCCACAAACGGCAGCCGACACAGCTACCAACTACCGAACAAATCCAACGGGCTCTACCTTTTCGTGATCAACCAGCAAGGCAGAACCACTACTCAAAAAGTCATAATCGCACAATAACTGCATAACAAATCAGTTTTATTAGAAAAAAGAGAAGATTTTTGACGAAGTGAACGAAAAAGTCAATAAATTTGCCATCTCAATCCATAGAAGAAAAAAGGCCTAAAATAACACGACTATGAAAAGACACCTTTTCCTTATTTTAATCTCCATCGCGTTGGTCGGTTGCTTTAGCTCATGTCTGAAAGACGACACTGACAGCACCATTATCTACAGTTCGCAGCACATTCCGAACATCAACAAATTCATGCCCAGCCATCTCATTGAAATGATGGGAAGCCAACGGATCCACTACGGTGACGAACCGCCACGTTTTTCAGGCCACTATCACTTCGACAGCCTCATATATAAACAAGTGCGATTCGAAAATGAGGCACTTGCTCAACATCCCTATAACGAAGGCAACCTTGTAGGTGATTTCGACTTCCACTTCTATGACCAAATCAAAGGCATCATTTCGAGCAAATACACGAACATCAACCCCATCATCAACCCCATCGACGGTTCGGTTTACTCGCAATTCATTGCTATGTCAGACCCCGATTCAACCTATCACTACTTCAAGGATTCGTTCAGACCAATTGCTACAAGTCCCGACAAGCCCATCTATTTCGAGAACGATTCATACGACAAGGAGGACTTTTCCCATGGCTTCATCATCGGCAACTATCCTTATTTCACCATCTACTACTATGACGTCACCCTTCAACAATATGAAAGCAACTGGCCATATTCACGCAATGACTTCCATCGCGTGACAGCCAATATCATCTCGGGAAAACTCACCAAATACACAACAGTGGAACCAAACGCCAACGACTCTAGCATGATGGACACCATCAGCAAATACCGCATTGACGATTTCTGCTGGGGCAAGGAAGATATGGGATACTTCAAAGAAGGAACTGCCATAGAACTGCTCATAGCAAGCGGCGGTCAACCTACACCTGGTGACGTTGCCATCATCGACAACTCTGGCAAGCCAATCTATCCTTCCAACGACTGATTCACCCGAAACATTCTAACTCATTTTGATTCTCAATGAAAAAATCTAACTTCATCATAATCACCTTGGCCTTGTGCCTCATCAGCGTTTCAGCTACAGCACAACAAACCAAGAAACAATTCAGCAAGCCTCTCCAAGCAGCTTACTCACCTAATGCGTCAAATGACGCCAAATATAACATTGGCATCACGGGAGGACTAACATTCACCGAATGGATTCACCTTGGCGGCACCAAAACCACTTTCGATCATCCCCTTCTTGACAACATGGGCATTATCGGAGGTCTTACATTTGAGAGGATACTCAACAACCACACCTCTGTGGGCATCGAAGCCCTCTATGCCATGCGCAATGTTGACGTCTCGCACGTTCTCTTGGATTTCCCTGTTGCCATCGGTCAATCCAACGATATCTTGAAGCATCTTGACGCAGACTATACCGAAATAGCAGTTCAAGCTCCGTTCTCATACTATTTTAACAACACCCCTAATGCTACTTTCAGACCATACATTTTCGCCGCTCCACGCGTGACTATTCCGCTTGCCGGCTCCATGCGTTGGGAAAAGCAATACTTGTTAAACGACACCATCCTTAATACCACATACGACACCATTGCCATGAGCAAGCAGAACTTCCAAGTCTTCAACTTAGGCGTGGTCCTTGGTGGCGGTGTCGTAATGCGCATTAACCTGAACAGTTATTATTTCCTCGTGAAGCTTGACGCTTCCTACCACGTCGGCCTCATCAACACACATACTCGTGAAGAGATGGACGACAACATTGGCAGTGTCATAGGTTCAAGCTACATCGAGCCCAAACTGTTAGAGAAGCGTTTCAGCACCGATGCCAACTTGAAACTTTCAATATTCTTCCCACTGAAAAAGCAACTTAAAGGCGCTTGCATGAACTGGGGAGAGTATGATTAATCAGAACTAGGAATTAGGAAATAAGAATTAGCGGGTAATGTTTATTATCCGCTAATTTCAATAAAAAAAGCACTTAGTCACAAAAACTAAAATACCGCTTCGACTCCGCTCTGTCTCCACATAGTCAACCAAATGTATCATAGGACAAATAAATAAACAATACAATAACTAAACTTTATTTTCAATGAAAAAGAAATTACTTAGAATCGTTGCCATCGTGTTGGCCGTCTTCTCGGTTAACATGGCAGTAGCTCAGACGTTCACTTATCCCACCAAGGGAAAGGATGGTTACACCCTCACCCAAAAGCGCATGGATGGTGTGAACATCAGCTACAACATGAGCCAATTCACGCTCAATTCGCTCAACTACCGTGGCGAAGAGATGTCGGAAATCAGCATTTCGGCCATCACTCTTCCCAATGCCGCCGGATGTCCTAACCTCCCGGCCGACAGCCGTATGATGGCTATCCCACAAGGTGCCAGCGCCACTTTGGAAGTCATCAATTGCGAAACGCAAATCATTGAAAACGTAAATATTGCACCAGCCTTGCGCATTCAAGCCGAGACCGAAGAACCCGACATGAATTATGTGAAAGACATGAAGGTGTATGGCAAAGACGCTTTCTATCCAGAAAACCCATTCGTCATCGGTTCATCCTACATCCGTGGTGTCGATGCAGCCACCGTTTCGATTACTCCTTTCCAATATAACCCTGTCACCAAGCAGCTGAAGGTCTTCACCAACGTGGAACTCGCAGTGAAGTATGAAGGTGGCAATGGCCATTTTGGCGACAACCGTTTACGCTCTCCTTATTGGGATCCTATCCTTGCTGCCGAACTTCTCAACTACGACCAACTCCCAGTGATTGACTACGCAGCCCGTATGCAAGAGTGGCTTCGCGATGGAGAAGAAGGTGCCGAATACATCATCATTACCCCTAACAACGATGCATGGGCTGAATACGCCAACCAGTTGAAGGAATACCGTACCCGTCAAGGCATCATCACCCAGGTCTATCGTCTCGACGAGATGCCAGCAGCCTCCACCAACGAAATGAAAGCTTGGTTCCACAACGCATACAGAACGTGGGACATCGCTCCTGTGGCAGTCTGCCTTATGGGTGACCACGGCACGAACATGAGCCAATACATCCCAGCCGAAGTCGTATCTCACCCTTACGAAGGCTCCTGCATTACAGACAATCGCTATGCTGACCCATCTGGTGATAACCTTCCCGACATGGTGTTTTCACGTCTGATTGCCGAAAACGCCAGCGAACTTCCTATCTTTGTCGGCAAGCAAATAGAATATGAATACACCAACCCTAACATGGATCCCGACAGCTACACCAGACCTATCACTGCATTGGGCTGGCAAACCGAGCGTTGGTTCCAACTCTGCTCCGAAGTGTTTGGTGGTTATATGCGCGACAAAGGCTACGACGTGAACCGCATCAATTGCATCTACCAAGGCACCCCAGGCTCACAATGGTCGTCAGCCAACAATACCAGCCAAGTGGTCAACTACTTCGGTCCTAACGGATTGAAATACATCCCAGCTACTCCTGCAGAACTTGGCGACTGGAACAACGGAACTCCAGAAATGATCGTCCAAGCCGTCAACGAAGGAACCTTCTTCCTCCAGCATCGTGACCACGGTCTGGAAGAAGGCTGGGGCGAACCCGCCATGCGCAACAACCACGTCAACCAAACCACCAACGTCGGCAAGTTGCCTTTCGTAATGTCAATCAACTGTTTGACAGGTAAATTCAACTATAGCAGCACTTGCTTCTGCGAAGCATGGATGCGTCGCACCTACAATGGTGAAAATGCCGGTGCTGTAGGTCTTCTCTGCCCTACCGAAGTTTCCTATTCCTTCGTCAACGACGCTTTCGTTTGGGGCGTCTACGACTTGTTTGATCCTAACTTCATGCCCGATTATGGTCCATATGCAGCCAATTCTGGCAACTGGCTTCCTGCTTTCGGTAACGTGGCTGGCAAATACTTCCTCCACCAAAGTACATGGCCATATAATACAGACGACAAAGACATCACCTACACCATGTTCACCGCACATTGCGACGCATTCTTGCGCATCTACACACAAGTGCCTGAAACCATGGACGTCACGCACCAAGAAGTCGTCATCGCTGGTCTGGGTGAGATGACCGTCACCGCTCCCGAAGGCTGCACCATCAGCCTCGTCACCGAAAATGCTGATGGCGGTTGGGACATCATCGCCGTGGAACAAGCCACTGGCGACTTGCAGACCATCAACTTCGAACCTCAGGTTCCTCCTACCATCATCAACCTCGTCGTCACCGGACAGAACTATCTCCGTTACGAAGACGAAATCACGGTCGTCCCTGCCGAAGGTCCATATATCGTTTTCGACAGCAAAGTCATCAACGACCAAAACGGCAACGGCCAACTTGATTTCGGCGAAGCCATCAACCTCGACATCACCCTGAAGAACGTAGGTAGCGAAACCATGGACGCTTTCGACGCTGTTCTCACCACTGAATCAGAGTATATCAACATCACCAACGGCACCGCCAACTTTGGTAGCATCGCCTCAAACGAGACCCAAAGCCTTGAAAACGCCTTCAGCTTCACCGTTGCCAACAATGTTCCCGACAACACCATCAATACTTTCTGCATCACTGTCAACAACGGTGACGACAGCTATGTCAGCCGCATCTCCATGAAAGCCTTTGCTCCTGTACTTAAGATTGGCCACATGACCATTCACGAGACCAACGGCAATGGCAATGGTCGTCTCGATGCTGGCGAAGATGCCGAACTCACCTTCAGCTTCGAGAACAAAGGACACAGCGATGCCTTGAACGGCCTTGCCTCATTGCATTTCTTGTCGCCTTATATCACCATCGACAACGATGAAGTCAACATCGAGGCTCTCAGTGCAGGACAAACTCTCTCAGCGACCTATACCATTCACACAAGCGAAGACACCCCAATGGGTTATATCTGCCCAATGACATTCGATGTCGCTTTCGGTCAATACGAAGCCTCTAAGGAATTCTCAGCAAAGGTCGGACTCATCATCGAAGACTTCGAAGGCGGTGAACTTGGCGCAGGATGGACCAACGACAGCAACAAGCCATGGACCTTCGTCAACGAAGATCCATACGAAGGCCAATATTGCCTGCGCTCTGGAGCAGCTGGCAATAACGGCACCACCACTCTGATTCTCAGCCACGAAGCCGGTGCTAGCGACACCCTCTCCTTCTACTATAAAGTATCAAGTGAATCAGGCTACGACAAGATGCACTTCTACATAGACAATCAAGAGAAAGGCAACTGGTCGGGCGATGTGGCATGGACAAAGGCAGCATACGCTGTCAACCAAGGCCGTCACACCTACAAGTGGACCTATCAGAAAGACATCAGTGTGTCTGGCGGCAGCGACTGCTGCTGGATTGACCTCGTCTCGTTGCCCGCCGCTCGCGTCATGGCCGGAACCGCTGGCAATGATGTGGATATCTGTGAAGGATTTGATGCTCAAATCGTCGGCTACGCTGCCAATTACGAAACCTTGCAGTGGACCACAGCTGGCGACGGTACTTTCAACGATGCAACAAGCTATACTCCAATCTACACTCCAGGTGCCAACGACATCGCTAACGGCAGTGTCGTCCTCACCATCACCATCAGTGGCGACGGCGAAACCATCACCGACGACATGACTGTCAACATCCACGAAGCCACACACATCGAGAATGCACTCTTCGACATTTACTATTGCCAAATCGCTGAGCCACAACCTATAGCAGTCACCATCGATGAAGAATACAGCGATTTCCAATGGCATACCACTGGTACAGGTACTTTCGATGACGAAACCGCTCTCGAAACCAACTACACACCAAACGCTGCCGATTTCTCGGCTGGTTTCCAAATCTATGCCACCATCGAGACCGGCTGCGGAACCATCCGCTTCGACTATCCGTTTGAGATGAACCCAATGCCTGAACTGACATTGAGCAACGAATCCATCACCATCTGCGAAGGCGAAAACGCCATCATGGAATTCACCATGATGGGTTCTGCCGGTACATGGGGCGCACAACCAGAATTTACCTATGGAATAAACGGCACAACAAACAACGCTCATTCCGGTGCCAACACACTTGACCTTGGAACGCTGGAAGTTGGAACACACGTTTTCAACATCAGTTGGGCTTCCAATATTTACTGCACCACCGATTACGAATCTGGCGAACGCACCTTCACGGTCAACGTTCATGCCCTGCCAGCAATTCAAGTCGCCAACACGGATCTGGCCATCTGCCCTGGCGAAACTGCCGACATCGAACTCAGTTTCACAGGTATTGCTCCATTCGTCATCGAAGTGGAAGGTCAAGAGACCATCAGCACCGATGAAACGACCTACACCATGAGCCTTACTCCAGAGGCCAACACCGTCGTCAGATTCACTTCCATCAGCGATGCTAACTGCACGGCTGCTATTGAAACGAATGTCAACATTGCCGTACTCGGAAGCGAACCGCTCACCCTCATTGGCGAAACCGAACTTGATGCCTACGTCACACCAACATCAGAATACAGCGTAGCCGAAAACGTCATGGTCAGCTGGAGCATCAACAAACCTGAAGCAGGCACTTTGACTCCAAATAATGATGGCAAGACCGTCACCATCAACTGGGCAGAGCAATTCAAAGGAGAAGTAATCCTCACCGCCACACCAACGAGCTGCGACGTGGAAGGCACACAATACGTCGTCAATGTGAAGAACAGCTACGACGTGAACGAAAACAGCCTCGCTGCCAGCCTCTATCCTAACCCAACCAACGGCAACATCACCATCGAAGCCGCCAAGATGCAACGCATCACCGTGGTGAATGCCCTCGGTCAGGTTGTGCTCGACACCGAAGTGGATAGCAACAGCGAGACACTGAACATGTCACAATTTGGCACGGGCGTTTACGTCATCCGCATTGTCACCAGCAATGGCATGATTGTGAAGAACGTCAACGTCATGTAATAATACGGTTGTAGAGACGCGATTCATCGCGTCTTATGAATTGTCCAAATAGACGCGATGAATCGCGTCTCTACAACGACAAACAAAATCAGAAGGGCGACTCCTATCGGGGTCGCCCTTCCTTTTACAAGATATGAAAAAATGATTTACTTTCTATTAGAAGAAATAGGTCACGGCAAACTGTCCGTTGCTCAGTTTCGCCTTAGGCGCATCAATGAAAAGCGGATTGATTTGATAACGCACCAAACCCTCAATCTTGATTTTCCCAAGTCGCAAGCCTAGGCACCATGCCCAGCCAAATTGGTTGAGGTTGACCTCCTCGCTGCTTTTCAGTACACGTGAATAGTAGCCACCTACGCCGACAAACAAATTAGCGCCAACATTACCTGCATTCATCAGCAAAAGCGCAGGCACAGTAATTGACTCTTGATGATAGAGGCTATATTCATCGAATGGAGCCGTAGCACTTGGCAGTTTGGCGTCTTGATAGTCATACAAAGCATCAATCTCCAATGAGAACGTCTTTCCCATATTGATTTGCGAAGCCAAACCGACATTGAAGGCATAACGATTCTTGCCAACGAAACCCGCATTGGGGAAACGGAGATTGGTATTGTTCAGCGAAGCCGTCACGCCGATGTCGAAGACGCGCTTTTTATTGCTGTGAATGTCAGCGACCTTACCCGAAGGCGCAAAATCTGGGTCGGTGGCACATTTCAACGTCACGTCGGCCATGTAGCTTGTCACTTTATCAAGGCCTTTGTAATCAATCAATTCAGCATCATCTTCAGGTTTGTGATAGGGTGATTTTATTCCTGTCGTAACATGCAGTGTAGCAACACCTTTGGTGGCAAATCCTTGCGTATCGGTGGCCGTGAAGATGGAGTTCTCGAAATCCTTGGTGCGAATCGGAATGTCAAGTTTTTCCGCCTCGCTCGTGAGCAAACGCTTGCCGTTCTTAATGGTCTTCACGCCATTCAGCCGAAGCGTTTTCCCTTCCTCAAGCCAGCCCACCATGTCGAGACTCATCATCAGCTTTATCTTGCTGACATCGAGTTGACTCGACAGATAGTCGGAGCCAAACAATCCAATTTCTTCCGCATCGAAAGCCGCAATGATGACGCTACGTTTCAGTTCATCTTGACGCGCCTTCAGAATGCGAGCCATCTCAATGATAGCCGCCGTTCCCGAAGCATTGTCGTCAGCGCCATTATATACCACGTCGCCACGCATTCCGAGATGGTCGTAGTGAGCGCCAATGACGATGTATTCGTCTTTCAAAACCGGATCGTTGCCCGGAATCCATGCTACAACATTCTTATAATCAACGTCAAACTTCTTGAAAGGCTGATAGAAGCCGTCTTCATAAAAAGGCTCAATGCCTATCTCTTCAAATTGCTTGACGATATAGGCTGCGGCCTTGGCAGCATCTTCACTACCCGCCTGACGACCACGCAACGAGTCGCTGGCCAAATAATACACATGCCGGTTCAGCCGGTCCTGCTGAGTTTGGGCAAAAGCGCCCAAACTCAACACGACAAACAGTGCGATATTTACGATTCGTTTTCTCATAGCATTCCTTCTAAATCGGACAGAGTAATGCCCAACAGTTTCATCTTTTTAATCACTTCGGGCAATTCGGTATTCATGAATTCATCCTTCATCTGCTTCAGAACCATTTCTTTAGCATTTTCAGCGATAAAATAGCCGATGCCACGCTTGTTGTAGATGATTCCCGCATTGGTCATGCTTTCGTAAGAGCGCATAATGGTGTTAGGGTTCACGCCGAGTTCTACACCGAGCTCACGCACCGAAGGAATACGGTCTTCCGATTTCAGCTCGCCATTCAAGATTCTCTCATACATCTGCGAGCAAATCTGCAAGTATATAGGTTTATGTGGGTTAAATTCCATAGTGTTAATATTTTAGAGATTTCATTCTATAATATGATGCAACGTAAAGGCCAATGGTTAAGATGATATTTGAAATAACACTAATCAGTATTGTCTGATTTGTATAATGGATCATGGTTTCCATTCCTGCATTTTCAAATATCGCTGTAAGATAAGAACTGCCTTCTATTATGGCGAAAATAATCCTAGAAAAGACAGAAAAAATTGAGGAGAAGCCCATCATTACCAAGAATGACATACCTGCTTTGTTGCGGAACCTAAATATCAGATTGAAGAACATGAAGAACGCGACATTAAATAATAGGCCCACAAAATAATTCAAAGTCATGTACTTTTCGATGCCAGAAAACATCATGAAAGCATCAGTATCATCCACTTTCCAGACACCTGAATTTGGGTCGCCAAACATGCTGGTAAAATTGAAACTCGACAACGTGACATAATTTTCGAACCCTCTAATGGGCAACAAGGTCAGCAGGCTATCAACAGCATATGAGCCCAAAAGCGCCACAATAGGGACGAGGGTACAGCAAAAGGCATAGCTCAAATATTTCTCAAACGTACTTGCCGGGAGCAAGGCAAATCGGATGCCTTCGCGCCGCATATTGATGTCGCCAAAAATCTTTGAAGGTGCCAAAATGGTAGAGATAAAGACCGTAATCATAATGGCATACACACGAGCGAAAGGTGGCATAGTGAAATTGAACGCCAAGGATGGAATCCAAAGTGCAACAGGAATGCACCACATGACGATGAAACTCGTCCCGAAATTACTGATGCATCTCTTCAAATCGAGAGAGAACATCTGACCGAATCGGCCGGAATCAAACTTGTTACCCATAATCAGTACTTTTGATTTTTGATTCTACGGAAAGTGAAAAAGAACAACACACAATCGACGATGAAAATCGAGATGATAAAGAACCATGGAGCAAAGCTTTCTGACAAACTTTCGATGAAATTGTCGATTCCATCCCAAGCGTCAAAAATTTGCAAAATGATGACCACTGAGAAAATGGCAAGCAGCAACCAAGCGAAAGTCTTGGCCGCCTTGCGACGCTTGAAAATCGTATTTCCAAACATGAAAACGGCTGAATTTAACCAAGAAAGCACAATGGTCAACAAGATAACAAGTCCCAGATTGTCAAGAACATCCACAGGAATAGTCAAGATTCCAGTGAAAGTCTTAACAGGAATCAATGCTAAAAGTGTATCGACGATCCAAGTGCCCAAAAGCACTGCAATTGGAACAACGATAGCGCAATAGAAAAACATGCTGAATGACTTCTCCAGATTGGTAGCCGGAAGCATTGCGTAAGCCACGCCTTCATGCGGCAAGTTGACTTCACCATAGATCTTCGAAGGAGCCAACATACAGGCAAGAACGAAAATCCAAACCAGCATTAACACACGGACAGCTTGATCGACCTCATTACCAAACACCAAACCCGTAAGCCACGGAATGGAAGGAATGCTGCTAAAGACGAGCAAAGAGATGCCATAGTTCTGCAAGAACCTTTGCCAATCCTTTCGGAGCACCATCAAAAAGCGATTGAAACTAAATGAGTTATTCATGACTATCTCCTTTCTTATCCAAAGATTTCCTTAATGGTTTCCTTGTTCTTCATCACCGTATTGAAGAGCACCTCGATGCTGACCTTACTGTCGAAGCCTTCGGGGTTACGAGTCACGCTGACAAAGCCACCAGGAATCATCTCGCTATAAAGCGCACCTTCCACTTCATTCATGCCGTAGTCGAAATAAAGCTTTTCGGTGATTTCGCGGAACGAAGCCTTGAGTAGCACTTCGTCATGATTGAGGATGACGATTGGGTCGATGAGGTTTTCCACATCCTTCACCTGATGAGTAGAGATGATGATGGTGCGGTTTTCATTGGCATACTTCATGATGACCTTGCGGAAAAGACTCTTCGAAGGGATGTCCAAACCGTTGGTTGGCTCGTCAAGAAGAAGATAATCCGTATTAAGCGAAAGAGCCGTGGCTATCAGGCACTTCTTCTGCTGACCATACGACATTTCACCAAACTTACGTTGAGGATCGACTTCCATTTCTTCGCAAAGTTCAAGGAAAAGCTTCTCGTCGTAGTTGGGATAAAACACACCGATGGAATGTACATTATTAATAGGTGTACCTTCCGGAATGGCAAAGTCTTCAGAAATGAAATAAATCTTCTGCAAAGTCTCAGGAAAGCGGTTGAAACTGTCGATGCCATCAACAGTACATGTGCCTGCCGATGGTTTCTGCAATCCGCTGATAAGCTTGAGCAGGCTGGTCTTACCTACCCCATTTTCGCCGAGCAAACCATAAATGTTGCCCTTTTCAAAGTTCAAGCTGATGTTGCTGAACACCTTTTGGCTCTTGTAACCAAAGTCTAAGTTCTTGATTTCAATCATTTTGTTATATTTTTATTAGTGTATTAGTATATTAGGACACTGCAAATGTACAACAATAAATGATACTGTCAAGAAAAAAGTGATATTTTTTGAAATAAAAATATGTTTAGTTGATTACAGTAACATACAGAAATAAAGATTCCGCCGCAAACGGCGGAATGGAGTACTTATTAAATTTGTCCTACGGCGGTGACTACCACAATCGGATCGAATACAGTGTTATCCGCCGCCTATCACTAAAATATACATTCCATTCCGCCGCAAACGGCGGAATCAGTACTTACTTCTTAATGCTCAGAATCACACCAAGAGCAACGCCCAAAGCTGCCGCAAAGAGCACTTGATAAGTGCCTGGCAGTAAGAATGTAATCGTGTGGGCTGGATACCAGAACAGCGGGATGGTCTTGGCAAAGATGAAACCATATTGTGTGTCCCAATTAATCTTTTGCGACATGGTTTCGCGAATCTTCAGTTTGTTGCCAAAAAAGCCTTTCAGCGTCCCTCCCGTTTCGGCGATATGGATATCAGTGATTTTGTGGAAAGTCATGAAGACTGGAGCGAACAAGGTGTTCATCAGCACACTGACGCAAAGAGCCACAAAGAACTTGCCCCAACTCAAATCGCCAGCAAACCATGTTGCAGCCTTACCACCGAGATGGAAGCCATTGTCGAGCAAGGCCACCGTTCCCGTCTTGAAAATGGTCATGGCTGAAGCAATGACGACGCCCAACACGCCCCAGACCAACATCTTAGGCAAAACGCCAAAGCCTTTCTTGTGATACACGCCTTCGCGAATGCGCAAAGCGAGCATCTCACCAAAAGTACCCAAAATGGCAAACTTGAAGAAACTCATCAACAAGCCATGGTTTTTTGTGGTAGTGTTGAACCAATCCCAAGCTCCTGGGATGAAAGCGAAGCCGCAAACAACTATGGCAACGATTAAAATGGTAATTAAATCGGATTTTTTCATTCTCATCAGTATTTTACAATTTTACAAGTGACATTGCCTGCCTTCAGAAAATACAAACCAGGCTCAAGGTTTGGATAGATGGTTACAGTATGCGTTTGTCCATGAGCTGACACGTCACAGCTATAGCATTTCTTTCCACAAACATCAAAAATCTCAATAGGCATTGTTCCAGGCATGCAATCTGGCAATGTCAAGGCAATGTGCTCATTGAATGGATTGGGCGAGCAGGCAAAAACGTTGCATTCGCCATAATCGGGCACAGAAAAATAATCGAACAGTTGCTGTTGGAAAAAGGTATTACGACATTTCAGGAAATCGTCGCAAGCCAACATATCACGAGTCCATCGATCATAGCTGACCGGGAAATGGAACCTATCAACTACATTCTGGATTTCGCCAGACACCTCATCATTGTATTGCTGCAAGTAGTCATGCATTCTTTCATAACTAAAGCAACTTTCCTTCAGTTCAAAATAGCGAGCAGTAAATGCTTCCCTAAATGTTTCATTCTGCAAAAAGCGTCTAAAAAACAAAGTCGCCGAAGGCGAAGACGTGGGAAACTGCCAAAGCGAATCGATAGCATTTCCCCATGCATCGAAACTCAGTTTGGTGAAACAGCCATCACCATCATAGAATATGAACCGGAATGGTTCACCTTCAGCAGCTTGCCAGCACAGAGCGTTGTTGACTGGCCAATCCAAATTGCTCGAGAAGGTTTCAAACAACTCGTAATCAATGAAGCATGGAACATCTACGCGTTCATCAGCATAGGCATAATCATCTTCATGATTCAGGTTAGCCTCTTCCATCCAATTACGCAAGTTCCACCAATCCGTGCCATCGCCATATTCAGTAGTACCCCAATATTTGATGATGTTACATGAATCGATATCAACATCGAAATGATCCTCCAAAAAACGTTCATCTGGGGTTTCCTCAAGCGTGTATATGCCCCAATATTCACCGTTAATGAAAACGACCACTTCGCGTACTGCAGGCGATTCTAAATTCAGATTATGTGTGATCCTACTTGCAAGATAATCTTGACCTCCCGTCTGAAGCCAATTGGAACAACGGAATGGCTTTAGATTAAGGTGCTTGAAAGATGCATAAGGAATATCCTCAAAAAAGCGGTGAACAAAACGTTTCTTTCCATATTCCTCACGAGCATACAATTTCAAACCTTTTTGCTGGAACCATCTTGAGGCGCCACCATGAGTCCGCAAACCACACTGCTGGTTAATTCCCATATTGTTGGTTTCATAAAACTCCATGTTGATTTGGCGTTCCCATTCCCTTCCTCGGTTATAATAGTTACCAGTGTGGGTAGAATCAGTATAGTCGTAACAAGCACCAGGCACAAAAATACCCGTATTGTAGTCAAACAGATCTAGCGAGTCAGCGACTAACGACAGCACCGGCAAGCCATGAGTATCTGCGCCCAACGAACGTATGAGATAGGTCTGTGTAGACACATCGCTAACACGGTTTTCGTCAGCATCAAAGACCGCAGCCCGAATCACGATGGAACGTTCGACGTCATCCACTCTGTAGAATTGAGATGGGATACAGTTGACAATCGTGTAAATGTCAGAAGGAGAAAACATCCTCGAATCAAGCAGCAATGGCGCCGTATAGAGTCTTGATGTCGCATTAGGTGTTGCGCCATTCAGTGTATACCTCACGTGATTGGAAGCAGAAACGCATTGTAACGACAGATTGAAACTGACATCATAAAAACCTCCTGACTTCGAGAATATCACCCTCTCATCTTGCGCTATGGCTGGCTGATAAAGCAAGCCCCAAAACAGCAAAAAAATCAAAAGGATCCTTTTCATGTCATTTCTACTTTTTCGAATCGATGTCGGCCTTGCGACGCTTGTCTGCTTCCTTGTTTTGCCAGTAACGGCCCAACAACATCAGCAGGCAAACGAGGCACAATAAACCACCAAGGACGAAACCCGTCTGGCTCTCGCCTTTGGCGTAATACAGGTAAATGCCAAAACCGAACATAGCCAAATCAGCGACGATACTGATGACATAACCGATGACACGGCTTTTCTTGTCGGTCTTCTTCAGCATTTGGTCAGCCACGAAGGTGATGGCCACCAACACAGCATAGACCAGGTAATAATAACCTCTCTCAATAACCATATTTGTCATTTTCGGTTTTTTGTAGAGACGCGATTCGTCGCGTCTCTACAAATACCAATCATTTATTTTTCAATTCTGATGCGAGCATCGACAGCGACAACATTCTTCGGGTTGCCAAGCAATGGGTTGAGGTCCATTTCAGCAATCTCAGGAGCAGCCATCACGAGGGCACTCACGCGAGCAATCTGCTCAGCATAAACATCCACGTTGACAGGCTGTTGACCGCGAACGCCTTGCAAAATCTTGTAGCCACGCAACTTGGTGAGCAAATCCTTGGCTTCGTCAACGCAAACAGGAGCCAAAGCGCTTTGAACGTCTTTCAGCACTTCGATGAAGATGCCGCCCAAACCGAAGAACACCTGATGTCCGAACTTGGCATCGCGAATGGCACCGATATAGACTTCCGTACCATCAAGCATTGGATACATTTCCACTGCGTAGGTGTCCTTGATAGCCATCAGGCGGTCAAACTCACGCTGCACGGTCTCGATGTCGCGCACGTTCAAGGTCACGCCACCCACATCCGATTTGTGGACAGGACCAACGACCTTCATTACGAGTGGGTAACCTACTTCGTTAGCGAAGTCGACGGCTTGTTGCTTTTGATCGACCACGCGAATCTGCTTTTGTGCAATGCCAGCAGCATCAAGGAGTTGATAAATCTTATCTGGGTCAATGTAGCCATTTTCGCAGCTGTCGATGACTTCACGGATGCGTTTCACGTCGATTTCAGGCATCACAGGATTTTCAGGCTGTGGCTTTGGCGTGTTATACACCTTGCAGAGTGCGTTACCGAACACGCATTCTTCTGGGAAGTTGATGCGGTGCTTGTTCTGGATGAAGTCAGCGATTTCGTCCTTCACATTGATGATGGAAGGCAGGATTGGGAAGATAGGCTTCTTACAGGTCTTCATCTTTTCGTCCAGCACCTTATAGACTTCGTAGTTTTGGAACAAACCTGGCGAACCGAAGATGACGCACATGCAGTCGATGTTGTCGAAGCCGTTTTCGCATGCGTCGATGATGTAACCGAGTTGCTCAGCGGTACCCGTAGCCAAGAAGTCAATTGGGTTGCCGACAGAAGAACCGTTGAATAGTTTGCCAAGCAATTCCTGAGCCTTAGGACCTTCAAGGTGCGGCACATCCATTCCGTTGTTCGAAAGTGTGTCGGTAAGCATCACGGCAGGACCACCAGCATGGGTGATGACGGCCATGTTCTTGCCCTTCACTTCAGGGTGCATGAAGATGGCGCAAACCGTGGTCAGCTCCTGACGGTTTTGGCAGCGCACGATACCAGCCTTGCGGAACAGGGCATCGACAGCGACATCGCTCGTAGCGAGAGCGCCAGTGTGCGAACTGGCAGCACGGCTACCTGCAGCTGAGCCACCGCTCTTGATGGCAGCAATCTTGCAGCCCTTGTTGATGAGCGAACGGGCGTGTTTCAGCATCTTCTGTGGGTTGCCAATCTTTTCCATGTATAGCATGATGACACGGCTGCTCTTTTCTGGGTCGAAGGTCTCATCCAAATGTTCAAGGACATCTTCGATACCTACCTGAGCCGAGTTGCCGACAGCCCAAACGCTGTTGAAAGTCAAGCCATTGCTGATGCCATATTCCTTGATGAACACAGCCGTAGCGCCCGAACCCGTGATGAAATCGACGCCTTGTGGGTCGAGGGTTGGGATAGGTGCATCGAAAGCTCCGCAGTAGTTGGTGTTGAGGAAGCCCGTGCAGTTAGGACCGATGAGCGAGCCGCCCACGCTGTTGATGGTGTCGGCGATATGACGCTCGTAAGCAGCGCCTTCAGCATTCTCTTCGCCGAAGCCAGCCGAGATGATAATGAAGCCCTTGGTGCCTTTTTGCAAGGCAAGGACATCAACGGTTGAAGGGCAATATTTGGCAGCGATGGCCAAAATAGCGCAATCCACTTGTGGCAAATCTTCGACTTTTGCGAAGCACTTAACACCTTGCACTTCAGCTTCTTTCGGGTTCACGGCATAGACTTGTCCCTTGAATGGGCTAGCCAAAAGGTTCATCAAAACTTTTCCGCCTGGCTTGTGAATATCGGCGGAAGCACCAACGACCACGATACTTTTCGGGTCGAGTAATTCTTTTGCTATCATAATATTATGTAATTTATTGCATTATATTTTGCCGCAAATATAAGGAAAAAAGCAATGCGGGAAAACTTAACTATCTCAAATGCAGTCTTTCCTCACAATCGAGCAACAATTGATAGTGAATGCGATTGAAAAATCCGACGCCGATAAGCAGTTCGATGTCGTTTCGGGTCATCCAATACACCGAATCCACTTCCTCTTCTTGCAAGTGCAGCTTATCCAAATCCGCATTGCACTTCAGCATATAGAGCATCGTAAACTTATACTCGTATCGTCTGATTTTCACCAAGTTGAGTTCTTCTTTTTTCACCGAAAGGCCCAACTCCTCTTTCAGTTCGCGCATCATGGCGAGAGCGAAATCCGTTTCACCACTTTGAACATGACCCGCAGTGGTGGCATAGTAATTGCCCTTTGCCTTGGCCACTTTCTGGATGAGATACTCGCCCTTGTCGTTGTAAATATAAACGGCAACGATAGGAATGACATAACCCTTCGGGATAGGCTGTCCGCGCTCGATGGTCAGTCCGGTGGGACGAAGGTCCTTATCGTAAAGGTCGAGGATTTCCATTATCTCATTCGTTGTGTTTTCGCTGCAAAGATATGAAATAAAAACCAATACCCCAAACTGACGTTGAAATAATGCAAGAAGGGCATCTCTGAAGAGACGCCCTTCATTTTGCATTCTGCCAAATTACGCGAGGCGATTACTTGGCAAACATGTCCTTGATGCCGCCCAACGATCCGAGCATGTTGGTGGCTTCGTATGGCAGATAGACGGTCTTGTTGTCCTGTCCACCAGCCACTTCCTTCAGTGTCTCGATGTACTTGACAGCCAGCAGATAGTTGACTGGGTCGGCACCCGAGTTGGCCACCGATTCGCTGATGTTGCGGATAGCGGTAGCTTCAGCTTCGGCTTGCAGCACCTTGGCACGAGCTTCACCTTCGGCCTTCAGGATGTTGGCTTGCTTTTCAGCTTCAGCAGCGTTGATTTCAGCCTGCTTCTCACCTTCTGAGTTCAGAATCTGTGCCTGCTTCTCACCTTCTGCCTTCAGGATTTCGGCACGACGGTTACGCTCAGCCTGCATCTGGAGTTCCATGGTGCGGCGGATGCTTTCAGGAGGTGTAATGTCTTGCAGTTCAACACGATTGACCTTAACGCCCCATTTGTTGGTGGCATCGTCAAGAACGCTACGCAGCTTCGAGTTGATAGTGTCGCGCGAGGTCAAAGTCTCGTCGAGTTCCATCTCACCGACCACATTACGAAGGGTGGTCTGGGTCAGCTTTTCGATAGCGACAGGCAGGTTCTGAATTTCATAGACGGCCTTGGTAGGATCAACGATCTGGAAATACAGCAGTGCGTTGATTTCGGTCATAACGTTATCTTTGGTGATAACGCTCTGTTTATCAAAGTCATAAACCTGTTCACGCATATCAATGCGGTTGGTCTTCGACAGATAGCCATTTTGGCGACGGATGATGGTATCCTTGGCCCGTTCAACGACAGGAAGGATCACATTGATGCCTGCGGTCAAAGTACGGTTGTACTTACCAAGGCGTTCGACAATCATGTTCTCCGACTGGGAGACAATCTTAATTCCGCTGAGTACATAGAACACAACGAGAGCAATCAATACCCATAATACGATATTCATAATTTTAAGGATTTAGATATGTTAATAATGTTATTTTCTTACTGTTACGATGACACTTTCACGGTTTACGATGGTCACTTCCTCACCTTTTTCAATCACCGAATCGTCTTCGGCAACTGCCTTCCAGTCATCGCCATCAACGGCGACACGACCCGTGTGAGCAGCTCGGTCGATAGTCTCGCTGACAACAGCCTTTCGCCCTATCAAAGCATCAACGTTGGTCTTGACGTCTTTCGAATTCCGTTCGAGGAAACGCATGACAACCGGACGAAGGAAGATGAACGTGAGCAATGAAACTGCAGCAAAAACGATAAGTTGCCACACATAACCGCCACCAAGATAAGCGGTGAGCGCTGAGAAGCCTGCCCCAAAGGCGAAGCAGATAGAGCCGAAACCTGCAGTACAGATTTCAATGATAACTAAGATGAATGCGGCGATGAGCCAATACTGATAAACTTCCATGATGTAATTGTTTTAGTGTTTTGTGATGCAAATATAGAAAATCTGTAAACACACAAAAAAAGGCTGCAATGTTGCAACCTTTTTCATATTCGTTATATCCATTTCACCAACGGGAAATCTTGTCTGTGAGGCAACATCGGGTTGGTTGGGAACACGCGGAAGGTGTAGTTATAGACGCCCGCGCGGTCGATCGGTACCTTTATATAATACTTCGCCCAGTTGTCGCCCGAATCGACGAGTTTCATCGGTACGACAGAGGTAATTTCATCCACCACGTCGTTGTTCTTGTTACCGAACAGCAATTCAATGGCCACATCACCGGCCTGTAAATCAGGAGTATGCAAGGTGATTTCGGCGATGAAGAGTTCTCCAAAGGTAAGAGGACGCACGTTAGTATCAGGCAAAATCAGCGATTTCACCTCAACCTTTTCCCAGTTGTTGCGCACGCGGTTCTTCCACGTATTGATTTCGAAGGCCTTCCGATACCGATTGGCGCGCATCCAGTTGGTGCGTTCGATCAACTTGTTGTAATACAGGTTGAAATAATCGTCCATCATGCGCTTCATCGTGAAACGAGGCGAGATTTCAGCCAAGCACTTCTTCATGGCAGCCACCCAACCTTCCGGGATGTCATTCTTGCGGGTGTAGTAGAGCGGAACTATCTCGTTTTCAAGCGTGTTATAAATCGTTTCGGCATCCATCTCATCCTGATAACGTTGGTCTTGATAGGTGCGTTTTTCCTGAATGGCCCAGCCAGCGCCTTCGCGATAGCCTTCGGCCCACCAACCGTCCAAGACAGAGAAATTGAGCACGCCATTCATGATGGCCTTCTCGCCGCTGGTGCCAGAAGCCTCAAGCGGACGCGTAGGCGTATTGAGCCAAACGTCAACGCAACTTGTCAAACGATTGCCCAATTCCATATCATAATTACTGATAAACAGAATTTTACCCATGAATTCTGGCTTACGCGAAAAATCAATAATCATCTTAATCAAGTCTTGACCAGCCTTGTCGTTGGGGTGAGCCTTACCTGCAAAGAGGAAAATCACTGGTTTTTCAGGATTGTTGACCAACTGCGAAAGTCGTTCCAAGTTGCCAAACAGCAGATGTGCACGCTTGTAGGTTGCAAAACGACGGGCGAAACCGACAATCAAAGCGTTCTCGTTCAAGTTGTTGACCGTCTGCATGATGAGTTTCGGGCTTTCGTTGCGCTGACGCATGTCTTCTTTCAGTTTTACACCAAGATAGGCAATCAGTTCGTGCTTCAGTTGTTTGCGGATGCTCCAAATCTTTTCATCGGGCACACCGTAAATCTTTTCCCAAACCTTTTCATCCGACTGGTTATCAACATAATCTGCGCCAAAGGTTTCGGAATAAAGGCGTTGCCACAAACGGCTGCTCCAAGTGGGCAGATGCACGCCATTGGTAACCGACTTGATGTGATTTTCGGAAGCGAAATAACCTGGCCACAGCGACTGGAACATCTCGCGCGACACACGGCCGTGAATGGCACTCACGCCATTCACCTCCTGACTCAAGTTGGTAGCCAACACACTCATCGAGAATTTCTCGTTCGGATCGTTGGCATTGAAACGGCCCAAACCCATGAAACGTTCCCAACTGATGTTCATACGATGCGCATAATGAGGCATATATGTCCTAATCAGATTCTCTTCAAAAGCATCGTGACCTGCTGGGACAGGTGTGTGGGTCGTGAACAAAGTAGAAGTGCGCACCAGCTCCAAAGCCACGTCAAAATCGAGGTTGTGCTTGCTGATATATACACGCAAACGCTCCAATCCGCTGAATGCGGCATGACCTTCATTGCAGTGATAAATCGTCGGTTTCAAGCCGATGGCTTCGAGCAGACGAATGCCGCCCACACCGAGGAACATCTCCTGCTTGATACGCATCTCGCTATCGCCACCATACAGACGGCCTGTGATGCCACGGTCTTCTGGCGAATTTTCCTCAATGTCGGTATCCATGAGATAGAGTCCTACCCTACCCACATTGACGCGCCACACCTTTGCATACACCGAACGACCTGGGAAAGCGATACTTACCTTCACCCACTCACCCTTGTCGTTAAACACTGGTTCAAGTGGCAGCAACGAGAATTTCTGCGGGATGTATTGCGCACGCTGTTCGCCCGAACCGGAAATCTCCTGAGCGAAATAGCCGTAACGATATAGCAGACCGATACCCACCATGTTGGCATTCGAATCGGAGGCCTGTTTCATATAATCGCCAGCCAAGATACCCAAACCGCCCGAATAGATTTTCAAGCTCTTCATCAAGCCATATTCCATGCTGAAATAAGCGATGAGATCCTTCTGTTGGCACGGCTGAGCCATATATTCTTTAAAGGTGTCGTAAACCCGATTCAAACGGGCCACGAAATCTTTGTCATTTTCAAGATTTTCAATCTGTTGCAATGAAAGTCCATCCATCAAAGCGACTGGATTCTGCTCCGTGGCCTTCCATGCTTCAGGGTCGATAGATTCGAAAAGCTCGATGGCATCCACGTTCCAGCACCACCAGATGTTGCGCGAAAGCTCTTGCAACTTCTGCATCTCTGGAGAATAATTAGGCTTGACAAGCACTTTCTTCCAACTTGGGCCATCGTTTTTCTGGTAAGTCACTTCGTGAAGCATGTCGGCGTATGGCACCGATTCAAGCATATAATGGCGGCTGTTCGACTTCTCCAAAGCCACATCCCAAGCCTGCTGATAACTGACAATCAAATCGTTCCAGCGAAGTTTGTTGGCCAGATCAAGGGCTGCATTCGATGCTTCTTTCAGTTCTTTGTGGGTCTTTTCCATGAAGCCACGCAAAGCTTTCACAATGTCGTCAACCACTTGGTTTCCATTGCCTTCTTGACGATGAATCACTGTGACAGCACCTTTCACATCGCCTTGCTTTTGCACAAATTTTCCGAAGCCGGCCAAGTCGGTCGTCAAAGTCGGGATGCCCAATGCTATGCTTTCCAATGGCGTGTAGCCCCATGGCTCATAATAAGATGGGAACACCGAGAAATCGAAAGCCGAAAGAAACTCGCTGTATGTCAAGTTGAAAATGCCGTCGTTGCCGTTCAGATAAGCAGGGACAAACATCACCTTCACGCGATCATTGGCATCGTTTTGGAGGCCCGCATTGCGCAAGGTGTTCAAAATGGCATCGTTTTCGTAGCCATGAATATGGTGAGTGGCAGGAAATTCGGTATGGCCATCGATAGCAACCTGTCCGTCAAGACGATGCTGCAAGTCTTTGGATGGACCCGCGATATTGGCCGGAACCGCAATCACGCCAAGCACTTGTTTCTTTAAGGATTTGTCCTCATTCAAGCGACGCAAAGCCTCGATATATAGGTCTATTCCCTTGTTTTTGAACTCATAACGTCCACTATTAAGTACCATCATGCAGTCGCGGTCAAGAGGTTGTCCGCACAAGGTATCAGCAATTTTCAGGATGGCTTCGCGTGCTTCTTCCCGCTTTTCATTGTGGAAAGTCTTGTCGATACCATTCATCGTCACCACATCGGGCTTACGATAGAGGAACTGCTCGCATTCCTGTGCCGTGATGTCGCTCACCGTCGTAAAAGCGTCGGCATTCTTGGCGGCTTTCTGCTCCATAGACTGTTGCGAAACGATGTTGAACTGCATGGCCATCACCGAAGGGAGATACGATTTTAGGTTTTCGTACAAAGCCAGTCCGTTGCCCGAAATGGCGCGACCGAGATAGGTAGCGTGGGTGGTGAATGCCGTAGCAATCTGCGGGCAATGCTCCTTGAGATAAAGCACACCCGAGCCCGTCATCCATTCGTGGAAATGCGCTACCACATTGGCGGTACGTTGCAGATAGAAATTGTAGAAGCTCTCAATCACCTGACCCGCTGCATAACCAAACAACACTGGCTCAATATAGTCCCACTGACCACGAATCGAATCCAACTCATATTGTTCCCACAGATGGCCAAGTATCTCATTCTTAGCTTGATACAGCGGAGTGTAATCCACTAAGATAGCGATAGGCGACGACTCGATTTTCCAACGTCCAATACGGAAACGCAAGCCTTGAGCCATTGCCTTTTCGCGCCATTCGCGGAAAAGCGTGTTGTCTTCAACAAAATAAAGGGTCTCGTGGGCTTCCTTCACCACATCGGGACCGATGGTAATATAATGTTCATCAAGCAGTTGGCGCATCATTTTCGACTTGGACGACAAAACGGTATAGATACCGCCCACCATGTTGCAAACTTCCCAACTGGTTTCAAACAAATACTCAGGATTTTTCATAAAATACTCGTTATTCAATACATTTAAAAAGGCTGCAAAGATACGACTTTCTTTTACTTTTTCTTCGACAATTTCTCCACCCTGTCAGCAAAATCGGTGACGACATTCATGAAGTTGATGTAGGCATCGTAAGGCGAGGCGTAATGGTTGAAATACTTATGGACCACGCCATCGGAGAGCCATTTCGTGCACATGTAATAGAAATGGTCGGAGGTTTGGAGCAAGTTCCAATCCTGCTGCAATTCCTCATCCTTGATGCGATGCACCTTATTGGCCAGCTTATACAACGACTTATATGCATCGTCTTGCAAAGGATTGCCGAGCCATGCCGTGAGGTCGCGTTCCTCGTCGCTCCACGAGAGAACATTTGGCACGCTGACAGCGCACACCGGCTGCAACGCCTTGCCCAACTCCTGTGGTGTAGCGAAGCCGAAACCCGTTTGCGAGAGCACCGCTTCAGGCAAGTGTTCCATGAAATCGAAGATGCCCGTCTCAGCCGACTGATGTTCACCAAAGGTCTCGTAATCCATGAAGATGTTGACCACTTCCTCGTCTTCGGGCAGCGCATTCAGCCAGTTGACGAAATCCTCGGTGCGGAAAGCATCTTGCGTGAAACGGAAAGCGATTTCGTCGCTGAACTTGAAGTTGCGGAGCAAGACCTTCAGTTTCGGATTGATAGCGTTGGCATACATATAGTTAGGACTCTTCCAGCCCAAGATGTGCTTGGCACCTTCGGTAAGCATGAGGTTGTAGCCCATATCGGCCACCGCAGCACCGATTTCGTCGCTATAAATCAGCTCGGTGTTGCGGAAAGTCTTCGGTGTGACTCCGAAAGTCTCCTTCATCAACTTCTTGTGAGCCAGCACCTGGCGTTTGAACTCGGCAGCATCGTTAAGCGAAGCCAACGAGTGCGCGTAGGTCTCCGACAGCACTTCCACATTGCCCGTTGCCACAAGGCGTTGGAAACTCTCAAGCACATCGGGAGCATACTGTTGCATCTGCTCGATGACGGCACCCGAGAACGAGAACGCCACCTTGAAGCGGTCGCCGAACTTCTCGATTTGTCGCATGAGTAATTCATTCATAGGCAGATAGCATTTCTCGGCCACGCGCCTCATTATCATGCGGTTGTTGAAATCGTCGTAATAGTAGTGCTTCTTCCCGATTTCGAAGAAACGATAAGTGCGAAGCCTATAAGGCTGATGCACTTGGAAATAGAAACAGATTTGCTTATTCATATTGTTAGATATTTATTTTTCAATTCAATACGCACGCTTTGTCCCACGAAGAAAACCAGACAAACCTACAGAAATCAAATGGACAGCAGAGACTTGACCTTGAGTATATTCTGTCAAACCAAACTCATATTTGATTCTTATCACATCTTTATCTACATCAAGCCCATTAAACTTTATGTCAAAGTTTAGTCCAGCCTTATACAACAAGTGACGATTATCCAACTCCTTATATTCATACTCCTTATTGTCATTTTGTGGATAATGCTCAATTAAACCTCCAATACCAATAAATGGAGAGAGGGCTATACGCTTATGATCGAGCACTGTATAGGCCAAATTTGCGTAAGGTAAATTCCAATTGCAATTGCTACCTTTAGGATATACAAGATTTGACACTCCATTATAACTATATGTTTGATCCACTCTTGTCTTCAATGTCATCACACTAGCCCCAATTGTCAAATCAAACTTCTTGTAAAGGACATCAACACTCACCCCCATGCCAATCCCATTGGTTGGCATATTCCCCGACGAAAAACCTGAGCAAAAGCTTAAGCCTAAACCCATGCCCCAGTCCTTCTCAACATATTGTTCTCGAATCACATGCCTGACAAACCATTCATAATCGCTATTAGGAAAATCCGAAAGGAATTGTGTGGCTGATTCATTAACTGTCTCTAGACTTGTTTTGTTCGAGACTGTCGTTCGGGATTGGTCAGGAATAAGCTTATCTAAAATCAACGTAATTAGGGCCTTGTCTTCTGGCGACAAACCTGATTCCTGGAGGCTAAACTCAAGGAGATGCCTATCTTCAGTACTTTGTTTTTTCACCACACCATACAATTCATCATAGCGCGGAAATACTCTCATACTGGTACTCAAACCAGTATAAAAGTCACGTTGATAAGCCTCAAAATAGGCAGAATCGGAATGGTGAAGCAGCGAAACCAATTCGTCATACTCATTGGTCCACATAAGAATACACCATAACTCGGCAGGATATAAAGCCACATAGTATTTGTCTTCTATATCAAGCAAATAATCCTTTATCTCCTTCACCTTTTCATAATCTCGGCCAAGGAATTTCTCAAGAAGATACTCTCTTCCTTTGGCAATCTTTTGGACTTTCGACTGCAAGATTTCTTCTTCAATCTGAGCAAATGATGGCGCAACCATCGCAAAAAGCAATACAAATGCAATAAATGTCTTTTTCATTTTATTTAAGTTTTAAATAACAGATTCATAAACCGCCTTGATCTTCTTGGCGGCCAGTTCCCACTTCAAGCTATCGACCTCATCCTTGCCCTCGTTCTTGAAGCAGTCGGCCAATGGCTTGTATTTGCACAAACCGTAGATGGCGTCAGCCAAGCCGTTGACATCCCAGAAATCGACCTTCAAGGCATGCTTCACCACTTCCGAAACGCCCGACTGCTTGCTGATGACCACTGGCACATTGAGGCGCATGGCTTCGAGCGGAACGATGCCGAATGGCTCTGAGATTGAAGGCATTACGAACACATCCGTCATGGCAAACATCTGATCGACGGCCTCACCTTTCAGGAAGCCCGTGAAATGGAAATGGTCGCCCATGCCCAACTGCGCCACATGACGAATCATCTTCTCAAGCATGTCGCCCGTGCCAGCCATCACGAAATGGATACTCGGATCTACTTGGTGAATCTTGTAGGCAGCCTCGATGAAATATTCCGGGCCTTTCTGGTAAGTGATTCTTCCGAGGAAGGTAACCACCTTGGCATCCAAGCCGCTACGTTCGTAATCCGACTTCGGCTTGTCGTTAGGCTCAACGGCATTGTGCACCGTTACCACCTTAGCGGGGTCAATACCATATTTATTGATTACGATGTCGCGCGTCAGGTTACTCACCGTGATGACACGGTCGGCGGCTTCCATGCCACGACGCTCGATGGCATACACATCGGTATTGATGTTTTCGCCCGAGCGGTCGAACTCGGTAGCATGCATGTGAACAACAAGCGGCTTGCCCGTCGTCTCCTTGGCTGCAATGCCAGCCGAATAGGTGAGCCAGTCGTGCGCATGGATAACATCAAAGTCATATTTCGTGGCGATGGACGAGCCAATCAGCGCATAACGAGCCACTTCCTCCATCAGGTTCATGCCATATTTGCCCGAAAACTGATAGTTGCGAGCAAAGACCGAGCCTTCGCGACTGAAACTCTCCACCACGCGACGCTCATTCTCCATCACCTTGGCGAATTCCTCCGGACCGACATACGGAATGATATTCGACCCGATTTCCATATACTGAACACGCTCCCAGTAGCTGCGTTCCACCTCATGGTCGATGTCGATGGTGACATCAGAGGCGTTGAGCAAACGGATATTCGTCTGGTCCTCATCACCATAGGCGCGAGGCACCACAAACAAGACCTCTACATCATTCTTTGCCAGACCTTTGGTCATGCCAAAGCATGCCGTTCCGAGACCACCCGTGATATGCGGAGGAAACTCCCAACCAAACATCAAGACTCTCATTGGGCACCTCCTTTCTGGCTCAAACCATCAATCACATATTTCAGATAGAGCAATGCTCCCACACTGGTCGATTGCGAGATGCAACCGCGTGCTTCGTGTGGCGGATTTCCATCGTAAATCTCTGAAATCGTGCCAATTCCATTTTCCTGAATAGCCACTTCGAAGCCTTGATAAATCTCTTCAAGATAAGAAGCCGAACTCTTACCGAACAGTTTCACCGACAAATCGGCGAAAAGCGCAATCAGCCACGGGAAAACGGTGCCGTTGTGGTAAGCACGTTCACGCTCGCTGTGGTTGCCAATCGTCATTCCGACATACGTCTCGCTATTCGGCGACAATGAGCGGATGCCGCGTGGCGTGAGCAGCTCGGAATAGGTGATGTCGAAAGCCTGTTTCTGCATGGCTTCGTCCATCGGAGTGTAAGGCAAGGCCGCAGCAATCATCATGTTGGGACGGACCAACGTATTTTTCTCATTCTCGTTCACGAAATCATAGAAGCCGCCAGTCGTCTTATTAATAAAGGTGCCGGCAAACGAGGTCTTTACCTTGTCGGCTACCGACTGCCACTTCTCTACCAACGGATTCTTTGGCTCAGCCACCTTCAGCAATTCAACGGCATAACACAAAGCATTGTACCACAAAGCATTCACTTCGATAGCCAAGCCTGTACGCGGTGTCCATGGTTTGCCTTGAGCAAAGACATTCATCCACGTCAATGCCAAATCGGCATTGCCTGCATAAAGCAAGCCGTTGTCTTGAACGTGTACGTTGAAATTAGTTCCCGCGATGAAACTCTCCAAGATTTTCGTCATCACTTCACCATATTTCTTCCATATCAGTTTCTTGTCCTTGTGGAGCATTTTTTCATAGAGCTGCAAGTTGTAGAAGAACCATAGAGGCGAATCTACAGCGGTGTAATACAGGCTCTTCTGATAATATTTATGCGGGAAGAACGGTCCTTGCATCCGTCCGATAAGATAATCCAACGACTCCTTGAAAGTCTTTTCGTCGCCTTGTGCCAACGCAATGCCTGGCAACGACAGGAACATATCGCGGCTGCAACTTCCAAACCACGGGAAACCAGCCCAAAGGCGCGTTCCTCTTTCGTCTTTATAGATGAACTGCTGCGAAGCCTTCACCAAGCAATCAGCATAGTCGTGCTGTGGCAGCAACTTCTTCTCTTCAGCTTCGCATTGCCTACGAATCATAGCCGTATTCTCTTCCTCCAAACTGGCCGAAAGAATGACCGAGTCGCCCTGCTTCATCTGAATCTCGAAGAAACCAGGAACAAACTGATCTTCAGCAGCTTCGTAGCCGCGTTCATATTCACGGATGTAGTACATATTGTAATACCAATGAGGCACATGAGTATATTCCACCGCTTTCGAGAATTGGATATACAGCCTTGAATAATCCTTATACAACTGCCACGAAGCGCCATTTTTCACCAGTTCCACCTTGCGCGAAGCCTCGTAATTCTCATGTGTGAGCATGTGGACATTGCGGAAAGCCAAAAACGGCAAAATGCGCAAAGTGATTGGCGAAGCGGATTCCACCAAGGTATAACGCACAAAGATGCGCGCTTCCGACATGGAGAAAATCAACTCCTTGTTCAGCACCACATTACCGATGCGATAAGTGAGTTTCGGCATCGGGTCGGCAGTGAAATCACGCAAATACTTGTGACCACGAGGAGCAAAAACGCCATCAGGATACATGTGAACACCAAGGTGAAACTCTTCCTTGTTCTCGATAATAGTTTCATCGAGACTCGACAGCAGCACATGGTTGTAGTTGTCCAACTGAGGCTGCGGCACTACCAAAAGCCCGTGATATTTTCGCGTGTTGCAACCTATCATCGTGGTGGCCGTAAAGGCACCTTTCGAATTCGAGCGCAAAATCTCGCGATTGAGCGTAAACTCAAGGTTGACCAAATCGCGCTTATTCCATGAAATATAACTCATAGTGAAGAATTTTTATCTGAAAAAGGACTACAAAAATAATAAGTTTCAAATAAAAATCAAAAGACTATTCTATTTTTTATCTTTGCAGCCAAATTTCAGAATTTCAATTTAAACAACATGTCAAAAAAACTTATTCACGTGATTGCATTAAGTATCATCACATTAGCATCATGCACCAACACTCCTAAGGAAAACGAAGCGGAGAAAACCGTTGGTGAAAACCCATTCTTGACCGAATACACGACACCTTTCCAAGTGCCGCCATTCGACAAAATCGAAAAATCGCACTACTTGCCCGCTTTTGAAGCTGGTATCGCCGAACAAGTGGCCGAAGTGGAAGCCATCATCAACAACGAAGAGACTCCTACTTTCGAAAACACCGTTCTGCCTTACGACAAGTCCGGTCGCACTCTGGAACGCGTTTCGGGCGTGTTCTTCAACCTGATGGAATGCAGCTCCGACGACGAGATGCAAGAACTCGCCGAACAAATCTACCCAATGATTTCGAAGCACGGCGACAACATCGCCATGAACCCGAAACTCTTCGAGCGCTTCGACTACGTCTATCAACACCGTAACGAGATGGGGCTCGACGACCAACAGATTCGCGTGGTTGAAAAATACCACAACGACTTCATCCGTAGTGGTGCAGGTCTCAACGACGAACAAAAAGCACAACTCAGCCAAATCAACGAGCAACTTTCGACCTTGAGCCTACAATACGGCAACAACCTGCTGAAGGAAAACGACAACTTCAAGCTCGTTATCACCAACGAAGCCGATCTCGCCGGTCTGCCGCAATCGAGCATCGATGCCGCTGCAGAAGAAGCTAAGAACCAAGGTGTTGAAGGATGGGTATTCACCCTCTCCAAGCCAAGTCTTATTCCTTTCCTGCAATATGCCGACAACCGTACGCTCCGCGAGCAAATCTATCGTGGTTACTTCATGCGCGGCGACAACGGCAACGAATTTGACAACAAGGCTTTGGTGAACGAAATGTGCAAGCTGCGCGTCCAAAAAGCTCAACTTCTCAGTTTCGACAACTATGCCGACTACGTCCTCGAGCCCAACATGGCCCACGATGCCGCCACCGTCGATAAATTCCTCATCGACATTTTCAATCCAGCACAAGAACTGGCCAAGAAAGAACTTGCTGAAATGCAAGCCATTGCCGATGCCGAAGGCGCTGATTTCAAGCTCGAATCATGGGATTGGTGGTATTATGCCGAGAAACTCCGCGTTGCCAAATATGCTTTCGATGAAAACCAAATCCGTCCTTATCTCTCTTTGGGGAACGTGAAGAATGGCATGTTTATGGCTGCCAACAAACTCTATGGCATCACCTTCACTCAAAATAGCGAACTTCCTATTTACTATCCAGGCGTTGAGACTTACGAAGTGAAAGAAGCCAATGGCGACTTCCTCGGCATCCTCTACATGGACTACTATCCACGTGCTTCGAAGAGCGGTGGCGCTTGGTGCACCAGCTTCTGCGAAGGCGGACACGACATCAACGGAGAGAAGGAATATCCTGTCATCTCGTTGGTTATGAACTTCACGCCTGCCTCGGGCGACGCTCCTGCCCTGCTCAACTGGGACGAAACCGAGACCATGTGGCACGAATTCGGTCACGCGCTGCACGGCTTCTTCTCCGATGGTCTCTATTCACGCACTTGCGGCAGCGTGCCTCACGACTTTGTGGAGTTGCCTTCACAAATCATGGAAAACTGGGTCGCTGAGCCCGAAGTCATCCGCATGTACGCCATGCATTACCAAACTGGCGAAGTCATGCCCGACAGCCTGATTGCCAAAATCGAGAACAGCGCTCTGTTCAACCAAGGCTTCAACACCACCGAACTCATCGCAGCCTCAATTCTTGACATGAAGTTCCACGAACTCAACACTGTCACCGACATCGACGTCGATGCCTTCGAGAAGCAAGCCATGGACGAAATCGGTTTGATGAACGAAATCCTGCCACGCTACCGTTCAACTTATTTCTCGCACATCTTCAGCGGCGGCTATAGTGCTGGTTATTACGCCTATACATGGGCTGAAGTCCTCGACAAAGATGCCTTCAACTATTTCAAGACCTCAGGCGACCTCTTCAATCCTGAATTGGCTGCATCGTTCCGCAAAAACTGCTTGCAAGAATGCGGCAACGACGAAGGCATGGTGCAATACCGCAAATTCCGCGGTCAAGACCCCGAATACGCCCCATACCTGAAAGCAAGAGGATTGAAATAACCAATCTATATTTCAAACATTCAAAGGCTTTGACGCAAGTCAGAGCCTTTTTTTCATATATTTGCACCCAAATTCACGACACGAATGAAAAAAGCACTGCTACTTGAGCTCATTTTTGTCATGTGCTGCACTTATTCTTTTGCACAAAACGACCAGACGGGAAGTTTCCCAAAACGTTTTGCCAGTTGGCGCGAACGGAGCATGATGAAAGGCTGCGATACGACACACATCCAACTTCCAGAGAATGCTTGGACTATCAAACTCAATGGAATTTCTACATTTTCAAAGCTCCACATCCAATTCAACGGTATTCCGGACTATGATTACGCCATGATGAAAATCGGATCTGGCGTAGGATTTAAATCCTCATTCTCGTTGGCATATAGGGGTTTAGAACTCGGCTACACCATTGACCAAACCAACCGATACAACCGCGACATAAAGCTCAACCTCTACAACAAGCGTTTTGGAGGTGAGTTTCAATACCAATCTTACAGGAAGACGAACTCTGTTGTCGAGACGCACAACCCCGACAGCACCTTCAGTTTCAGTAACGACTATACCAACCGTATGACAGTCAACTTGTATTACGTTTTCAATTACAAGGCTTTCTCCTACCCAGCAGCCATTACACAAGCCTACGTCCAAAAGAAAAGTGCCGGTAGTTTTTTGCTTGGTGCGTCATTTTTCCGCAACAAAATCAAGCCTTTCGAGGACACCAACGAAATAGCCACAATCTACAACCCAATCATCACCATCAATCAAGCATCCATCGGTGCCGGTTACGGCTACAACTTCGTTTGCTGCAAATCGCAACTGCTAATCCATCTTTCAGCCATGCCGATGGCACTTTTCACAATCAATGAAAATACTAGCGGGATATTGCCCAACTCTGGCAATGTGCAAGAGAAGAAGAACACGATTACGGCAACTGTAATATCACGCGCTGCAATATGTTACACCTATCAAGATCGACTGATAACAGGTCTCAACGCGGTTTACAACCATACACGTTCAAGTTCAGACAGTGACATCAGCCTCACCTCAAATGGTTGGATTATACAATTCTGCCTTGGATGGCGATTCTTATAAAGACAATTTAAAATTAAGCAAATATGAAACGAGTAATCTTTTTGATTTTGGCATTTGTGATATGCTTTTCCGCAATGGCGACCAATGACACCATCAGACCCCCACGTCCTAAAGTCGGCATCGTTTTGGGAGGCGGCGGAGCCAAGGGAAGCGCCCATATTGGCGTATTGAAATATATCGAAGAAATGGGAATTCCCGTTGATTATGTTGTCGGAACCAGCATGGGAAGCATCATCGGTGGACTGTATTCATTAGGCTATTCACCTGACGAGATGCAAGAACTGATTTCCGACTTGGACTGGTCGGTTTACATCACAAATTCCGTCGACAGACGAAACTTATCATCCGCCGAAAAAAAGCGTCGCGGCACATACCTTTTCTCTGTGCCCTTCGACACTGGCGAGTTGGACGAAAAGGCTGAAAGTGCTTCCGGCAACCCACTATTGGCTTCCTTGCCCGAATCCTTCATGAATGGTTCGACGCTTTTGAATCTGTTCAACAGCCTTTGCGTAGGCTATCAAGACTCCATCAATTTCAACGATCTCCCGATTCCTTTCGCATGTATCGCCACAGAGCTTACCACTGGTGAAGAAGTCATCATACGCAGCGGCAAATTTCCCGAAGCCATACGTGCAAGCATGGCCATTCCGGGTGTCTTCGACCCCATTATGATTGATGGCAAGCAATTGATTGACGGCGGTTTGGTCAACAATTTCGCGACCGACCGTTGCCGTGAAATGGGTGCCGATATCATCATTGGCATCGAAGTCGCTCAAGGCTTGGTGACAGACTCCAAACAACTTCAATCATTGCCGCAACTTCTAGCCCAATTGAAGAATATCGCCGTAAAAGGTCACAACGAAGAAAATCGCCAGTTATGCGACATTTACATCCAGCCCAACGTCAGCGACTTTGGCATGCTGAGCTTCAATGCATCTGCCATCGATTCACTTGTCAACAGAGGCTATCGCGATGCCCGTGCATTTCACGACCAACTTCAAGCCGTCAAGGATTACATCGACAATTACCAACCAACCACTAAGACTTTGCGCGCTCCAAAGGCGAGATATATTGGCAACGACTCCATCAACATCCGTAACATCAACATGGAAAATGTCAATTACAAAGAAGCCGATTGGCTGATGCGCAAAGGCAATCTCCAATCCAGCACGACAATTCATTTTGACGACATTGTTGAAGCCATCAACACTTACAGAGGCATTGGAAGTTTCTCCAAAATCACCTATGAACTCCATCCCATTGATTTCGAAAACGACACGACGGACATCAAAACATACGACCTAAACATCAACTTCACACCTTCCGAGCCACACGTCCTCGATTTCGGATTCAGATACGACAACGAAGAAAGCGCCTCTATCCTTTTCAATGTCGGATTAAACCAAAGAAAACTTTCAGGACTGAAATCCAACATTTCACTCTGTCTCGGTTACAACAACTGGTTCAATGCTACCGTCACGTTAGCAAGTCTTTCCCTTGCCAACATCAGCGTTTCATACGATTTCAGAATGATGCACCCGAATGTCTTTGAACTTGACTATACAGATTTAGACCAAACCGATACCCAATTCGTCCTCACCAACAACTTGTTCTACCAAAACAGGTTTAGGATTTACATCTCAGAATTTCACTTGAGGCACATTCAGGCCGCAGTAGGTATGGAATCAGAAAGGATTTCCTACTATCAGAAACCCAATAACATGCTATACATCAACGCTGAATCTGAAAACCAGAGTTACACAAACACTTCTTTCGGTCCGTTCACGAAACTCAAGTTCGACAATATGGACGATGCCTATTTTGCGACAAAAGGCATTGACGCATCGCTTGAAGCCCATTGGCGCTTCGACCACCAACACAAAGACACCATAGGCAACCTTGCACCATCCAATTTCGCCGACATCTGCCTCTATGTAAAAGGTTATCTCAGCAGCAAAAGGATCACCTTCATCCCACAATTCTATTCACGAATGATCATTGGCGAGAACAGACTTTATGCCTATCACAACAATATCGGCAGCAACATCTTCGGACGCATATACGACTATCAGTTGCCATTCATTGGATTGAACCATGCCACTGACCTCACCGGTGAAATGAAATGCGTCCATGTAGCCCGTTTGGATGTGCGCTACAACATTCGCCAAAAGAGCTACCTTACCGCCATTTTCAATTATGGCAGAGCATCTGTTGAACTTCAAGATTTATTCCGCAAGGAGTATTCGGACGACTCCTATGGTGCCGGATTCATGTATTCATACAACAGCATCATTGGGCCCATCTCGTTCCAGCTGCATTGGTTGAACGACACCGACCAACCTTGGGGAGCTTACATCAATATCGGCTATGTGTTCAAGTAAAAAGATAATAAGCATTGCCATAGCGCTTTGCATTTGCGCACTTGCCGATGCACAAAACCGCTGGGATCTGCAAGACGACGGATCAATAAAGTGGAACATAACCACATCTGGCATTCCACACTATGACCATATCGAAATGAGCGGGCAGTTCATTTCCTCCGTCATCCGTTGGGGCGTCAATGCCGACCAAAGTTTTTACGAAGAGCGTTCATTGGTATTTCCCATGCTTCGCACCATCCCCAACAACACACATGCTAGCCTCATGCATCGTGTTGCCACCGACGTGCCTAGCCTGTTGAGCATCAACGGGAAAACATTGAAACACGAACGCGTACAATCCATATCCATTCATGGAGCCATTACTGCGAAAAGTCATTTCACCATATCGAACCACACCTCAGGTGACGATATCGAGCTGACACGCATCCTCTTCCCGAGTTACGACAAAGCTATATTTTGCGAAATATACCAAATCAAAAACTTGACTGACAACGACATAACACTTTATATCCCCGGCTTCACGCAACAGTTTCAGACCCCATACGAGAAAGGCGTTGAAGGGAGTTATAGCATTACTGCTACCATTGGTCATTCGGGCACTTATGTCATCAAGTCCCAAGAAAGCCATGAATTCGAATTCGTCATCCATGGCAAAAGCAAACGACAAAGCATGGTGGTTGCCGACGCAAGAGAAGAACTCGATAACAGAATGCAATTCATTGAAGAAATCGAAAGCAATTTGGTGTTAGAAACACCTGACTCTGTCATCAACACCGAGTTCCAATTCGCAAAACTTAGAGCTTCCGAAAGCATTTACAAGACTAAAGGTGGATATATGCACGGCCCCGGAGGCGAGTCATATTACGCCGCCATCTGGGCCAATGACCAAGCCGAATACATCAACCCGTTCTTTCCTTATCTAGGCTACAACATCGGGAACCTATCAGCTCTGAATGCCTATCTGCATTTCGCCCGTTTCATGAATGATGAGTTCAAGCCAATCCCCAGCAGCATCATTGCAGAAGGCGATGATATCTGGGATGGCGCCGGCGACCGTGGCGATGCCGCCATGATAGCTTATGGAGCCTCGCGATATGCCCTTGAAAGAGCCGACAAAGGAGAAGCAGAACAGCTTTGGCCGCTGATTGAATGGTGTTTGGAATACTGCCACCGTAAATTGAATGATGCTGGCGTAGTTATTTCCGACTCCGACGAATTGGAGGGACGTTTCCCATCTGGCGAAGCCAACCTTTGCACCTCATCTTTATATTATGACGCTCTCATTTCCGCCTCCTATCTCTGCAAAGAACTGGGCAAAAACGCAGAAATACGCAACACATACATCCAACAAGCCACAGATTTGCGTCAAGCCATAGAGAGCTATTTCGGGAAAGACCTTTATGGTTACCACACCTATCAGTATTATGAAGGCAACAACTTGCTCCGTTCTTGGATTTGCATTCCACTGACTGTCGGGATTCTCGATCGTTCCGAAGGCACCTTGGATGCCTTATTCAGCAAATACCTTTGGCATGACGACGGTTTACTCACCCAACAAGGCGATGACACCTATTGGGATCGTTCGACACTTTATGCACTTCGAGGCACCTACATTGCCGGGCGACCCGATAAAGCCGCCGAATACCTTCACTATTATTCGAACCGCAGACTTCTTGGCGACCACGTGCCTTACCCCATCGAAGCCTACCCTGAAGGTTCGCAACGACACCTCTCTGCCGAAAGTGGTCTGTATTGCCGCATCATCACAGAAGGGCTGTTTGGCATCCGCCCAACCGGATTCAAACAATTCGAGTTAAAGCCTCAACTTCCAGAGGGCTGGAATGAGATGACACTCAGTCACGTCAAGGCCTTTGGCGACGACTTCAGCATCCGCATTGAGCGGCGAAGCGCACACAAAATATGCATCATCATTAAGTCAAAGAATAGCAATAATAGCAATTTACCGCGCAAAGTCATCACAAACGGAGATTGCATTTCCATCAAGCTACCATAGACAAAAAAAAATCCCGATGAATAACTCACCGGGATTTTTAGTCACTGTCTGTTTCAATTAAAACAGCCTTGCATTATTCTCAAAAAGTAGATGCAAAGCATCAATTTCAGCCGTCTTCAACTTCAAGTTTGGCATAAACTTCATAAAATTATCCAATCGATGCATATCGGAGCCGACGAAATCATACATTCCATGCTGAAGCATGTAATGTGACTTCTCCATAGCCGGACCTCCATAGGCGCCTGTCAACGACAAAAGATTCAACTGAAACAGATAATCTTTTTCCTTCCATCGTTCGTACTGGTGCTTCGATGCATACTGATAACGCTCAGGATGAGCAATAACAGGATTGTAGCCTTCCAACATGACATCGTACAACATGGTTGAATAGTTTGGATCACACATCATGTACGATGTCTCGCACAACACCAAACTATTTTCCTTATCCAAGGTCAAGAACCCCCGTTTGAAATGCTCGGGGAAACCGGCGTCAAGCATGTGTTCTGCGGCAAGCTGCAATTCGATGTTACATTGGTCTGCAGCCTTTTTCTTGAACTCCTCGAATTTTGGGATAATCGTATCTTTGGTATTCTCACCAAACTCCTTCATGAAATGCGGTGTCAGTTTCATCTTCTTGACACCTTTCCCTTCTAGGAGTTTCAAGGCTTCAATGGAGTCCTCTGCATTTTTGAAACCATCATCCACTCCGGGAAGGATATGACAATGCATATCGCAAGCACCCTGAAAAAAGTCATCAGGCAACACCTTCTTTTTGAAGAAATCTAACATTATCTTAATCCTTATCCTCAGTTGATGATTCAGATGAACTATGATGACGACGATGGCGGCGTTTCTTTCCCTTCTCTTCTTCATTACCATAGCCATAACCGTAGCCATAACCGTAGCCATAACCGTAGCCATAACCGTAGCCATAACCGTAGCCATAACCGTAGCCATAACCATAGCCACGCTGTTTCTTGTATTTCACAGAATTCAATACGATAGCAAGGTTCGGGAACTTATTGCCTTTGTATAGCTTATCGATTTCTTTCAGTAAACGCTTATCCGTCTTACCTGCTCTCACAACGAACAAGGTAGTATCTGCAACGCGTTTCACGATATCAGCATCAGCGACCATGCCAAGCGGCACATTATCAAGGAACACATAATCATAGTGCTCTCTAAGATAATTGACCAATTGTTCCAAGCGGTTGCCCATCAACAACTCGGCAGGATTTGGAGGCACTGGACCAGCAAAAATCAAATCCAAATTCTTGGTCATATAGTCATGATGTATGATCTCCTCCACATCATCAGTCTTGCCCGAAAGATAATTAGAGACACCGAACTTTGCTTTCAGGCCAAACACCTTGTTCATAGTACCCTTACGGATATCCAAGTCCACCAAAACTACCTTTTTATTACCAAGAGCGAAACTCGTTGCCAAGTTGGAAGAGACGAAGGTCTTTCCTGACGACACCATGAAAGAAGTGAACAGCACCACCTGACTAGCTGCATCCCGATTACCCATGTAATCCAAATTGGATCGCACCAACCGGAAGGCTTCTGACACTGAGTCTCGACCATTTTCCTTGACCACTATAGCGTGTTCATCCTGATCTTTCTTAAAGGGTATTTCGCCCAGGAATGGAGTCTTCGTTGCCTTTTCAACATCTGCACGTCCATGGATAGTCGTATCGAGCAATCTAATTAACAAAATGATAGCGGCAGGAATCAACAAGCCTATCAACAAGCCAGATGTAACTCGTTTCTTAGGATTAGGAGCTACAGGCGAATTGTTGATTTGGGCAGCATCAATCACTCTTGCCGTGCCTTCAAATTTCGGGCGGTTCAGAAGCATTTCCTCACGTTTGGTAAGCAAGGTCAAGTATAGTTGCTGTCTAATTTTCAGCATGTCTTCAACCGAGCCAATACGCACTTGCTTTTCAGGAGCTGCTTGAATTCTAGACGTTGCCACCGATCCCTCCCTTCGAGCCATCTCTATCTGGGTTTGCAACGAACTCAATTCGCTCTCCAAGATTGCGATAATATTAGTCAGCAATGCCGGTTGCTCAGAAACCAACTTCTTTGCAGCCGGATTCTCAGTCACTCCTGATTCTCTATATTTAGAAAGTTTCTGAGAATTGGCATTATAATTTGCTATCAAAGCAGCAGCCTCAGTTCCCGCGTCAGACATGACTGGCAATATTTCATCATCGGCAACACCATTTGCTGCATCTAACAAATAGGAAAGACGAGAAGCCTTCGCTTGCAAGTTTTTCACCTCTGCTGAAGAAGCCGATCGTGCTGCGAGGTCCGCTTCACCCAACGACCTTGTATCCAGAAGCACATTTGCTACCTTAAAGCCAACGACTTGCTCCTGCAATGAATCCAAGTCTCCATAAAGCTGGTCTATACGTCCATTGATGAACTTGTAAGAATAGTCAAGCATGCGTTCCTGATCGGCAATAGCATCGTAATTATATACCGCAATCAAAGTATTCAGCACATCAGCAGCACGCGAAGCCGAGTTGTCAGTAATTCTGAGTCTGAGGATAGAATTCTTTTCGTCATCTCTGACAACGCTCAATCTATGGCGCAACGAAGCTGACATAGAAGAAACAGGGACCACATTGACGACAATCGGAATGCCGATCAGACTATTGTAATTCCATTTTTCAGACACGATCATCTCTCCAACAGGAGTAACGATTTTCTCTCCTAAAGCTACCTCTTTCCCTTTATCATTTTCTCCCATGCCAGAAAGCATGAAATGTTTGGAATCCTTAGGGGTAACTACGAATGTATAATGAGCGCTTTCATCCAGATTCTCAAAAATGACGGATACAGGGCTATCCTGATACAGAGCCTTATTGCGTTTCGCAATTTTTGTCTTATAGGAACAACTCACATTCAAACCGAGGTTTCTCACCACTGAGTCCATCAAGGATGCAGACTTCAAAATAATGATTTCGTTATTGATCGTACTTACCAAGCCCTCATTTCCGAGCATTTGGTTCATAAAAGATGATGAGCGTATGGACTCGGAACCACTTGAAGCCCCCGTCTTAATCATAATAGACGCGCTACTTGCATAAACTCTCTCCTCTCCCTTAACTTTCCAATAGGCGATACCGGCACCTATCAGGCCGCACAAGATGAACCAGTGCAAATTGCGCAAGATGATAAACAATATGTCTTTAATCTGAATGCCATTCCCGTTATCTTCCTCAAGGAAAGACAAATCGGTATTCGCATTTTCTAATGGTTCATTTGCCATATAACATATATTTAATAAACAAACTTAAGATAACAACACTTTAACGGTTTCCTAAACTCGTCCTAATTGCTACTACTACCGCCAAGACAGAAGCCGCAGTTGTAAGCGGGGTAAGGAACACGCCCAAATTCGACATCCACTCCTTAAAGAACACATAGCTCATGTTCTCGGTAAGAATGATGTCATTCTGCTGAAGGATGAAAAACTCGTCATTAAAGATATCGGAAGAACGTGGGTCAAGATAATGGATGACCATTTTGCCTTCCTTTTCACGCACCACACCGATCTTGCTTCTTTTGGTATATAAGCTTAAATCGCCCGACATTGCCAAGGCTTCAAGGAAAGTACATCTCTCATTATCAATAGTGATTGCCTTTCCACCGTCACTCCCCAAGAAGAAGACCTTGAAATTAGTGATACGCACATCAACCAAAGGGTCACTAAGATAGCCTTCATTTTTCAAGCGAAATTCTAACGTATCCCTTAAATCTCTACAAGTCAATCCTGCCGCTTTCACACTCCCAAAAACAGGGAACTGTATATAGCCATCCACATCAACCAAATATCCGAGAGTTTGCCTTGTATTGGTCACGTTTCCCGTTCCGTTCGAATAAATATTGAATGGTTTAATCAGTTCTTGTTCTTCTGGGTCACCATTGGGCAATACAAAAATTCTCAGTTCATCTGCCGGGCTGATTTTAGCTTCGAATTTTCCATCAACACTCACCTCACCTAATTTTTGCATATCGCCAAGGTAACGGACTTTGCGGGATGTCACACAAGAGCTGGTGCAAAGCACGATACCAGCCAACAGAATCAACATTTTAAACAGTTTCATAGATTGTATGTTTTTCAAATTATTCATTTCAAAAAGAATTTGCAAAAATACATAAAAAAAATGGATTTCCTCACTTCCTGACGATTAGTCTTTTAACACAGTTTTTCACGTTTTGCACAAAAAGTTCCTTGAGCCACTCTGTTAGGCAATCAGTCCAACGCTGAGGATGAGTAGTAAACATTATATTGTGCGGCAATGTTTCATCTTTTATTGCACGAATAATGTCATCCGTTGAATGGTACACTAGGCTTTGCCTCACCCATTCATCCTGAAAGACCGGAATCTTATCCCGCACGCTCACTTTATATCCGTCCCATCGACGGCCCGTATCTGTCAAATAGAAAGTCTTCGAAAAATCAATATCAAAATAGGGTTCAAACTCGATGCCAAGCTGATGATAATCATACTTTTTCCAAATGTCCTTGCTATCCCATTTCGATTTCGGACTACCATGCATGCAAATGCTTTTCACAGGAACAATAGCCCTCAATTTTTCCAAATTCCTACAAAAATCACGATAAGCGGCATCCACATCACCGTTACAAGTGGTCAACGATTCGTAATGATAGCCGATTTCATGACCCAGCGATGCAATTTCACGAATGATGCCTTCGTCCCAGCTTTCCGGAACAGCTCGGAAATAATAGACTGCCTTCCAACCGAGTTCATGCTCAATTTTTGCTGTGGCCAAACTATTCTGTGGTTTCAAATCCACATCATGGCGCAAAGTGATTTCGCCATAGCCTTTCAAAGCCACAAGCAGTTCGCGATATTTCTTTAATGTGAAATCCATATTCAATCTATTATCATCAACCGTTCCACAAATTCCATTTTCTGCGCATCAGGCATGGTATTGAAGCCTTTCTCCATAATTTCCATGTACTCCGCACGTTTTGGTGCAATGACATATTTCCTTTCAAAGCCATCAATCACAGCCATGAGATGAATATTGCCGTTTGCCGACATTTCGAAACGCACATTGCTGACGCTGTGGCCTTTAATCGTTTCGGAAAACTGCTTGGGTTTCCAAGACGACATTTTTTCCTTGTATTCTTCTGGAACGATGGAAGACAAATATTGTTCAATCCTATCAACCCAAATAAACGGGACACCATTTTTCAACGCCAATTCCCTGAAACAAGAGACAGCTTCGCAAACCTGCACAATGATT
>JAZQMX010000062.1:0-5101 GCA_045627065.1 Bacteroidales bacterium
ATAGGTGAGATTAAGGTGGTTTTCGTTTGCGGGTTAGCGTTGCAAATATACAAATTGTTTCTCATTCGATAGTGTTTTTGTTCTTTTTGCGTCAAGCAGCCTCTTTTTGATGGAGATAGCAGCTTGCCGGTGTCTTGTATCTAAGGCTCTGGTGAAGCCTCTCGTTGTTGTAGAAGCGGAAGTATCTGTCCAGGCCTCGCCATAGTTCGTCTCCCGTTTCGCAAGGGTTCAGGTACACGTACTCCTGCTTCACGCTACGCCACAGCCGCCCATTCACCATGCCATTTTTCTTCGTAATCGGGCTACAACAATGAATGCACTTTTTTTATTCATAACTTTTGAACGCACCTCAGCCCTTGTTATTACTGTACTTCCCAAAGATTTTAGCCTAATTTTTGTCTATTAGCCCAAATTTTCCTATTTTTGTTGCTTCAAATTGTTTGGATTTCATTTGACCATTAACCTAAACTAATTTAAAAAGATGAAAAAGATATTCATTCTCATAGGCTTTGTGCTCTTCGCCTTGATGCCAATGATGGCGCAATATGGTAACGACAAAGAACGGATGGAGTATGTTCGCGAACGTTATGCTACTGCACAGGCTAGTGCTGCGCAGAGCAAAGACCCTGAGGTCCCGAACAACTATACTACGATAACCCGTATGGAAAACAAGGCCGCTGTCGGTCAGTGCAAGGAAGTGGTTGAGTTGTTCTACGATGAGGTCCATGAAAACGAATGGGAGCCTTATCCATCGTCGTATAAACTGACTTTGGTTCGTCGTAGCTATAATGTGGCTGCTCGTCAGTTCTATGAAGAATTCCTTTATGATGTTGACGGCGAGCCTTTGTTCTGGTTTGCCCGTTATGATGGATTCTTCTCTGACGGCACTTCGGGGAAGGTTGAGCTGCGTTACTATTATAGGCAAGGTAAACAGTCGTTTTCTATCTACAAGATTGCTGATGAAGAAGGCAATATGAATTTGACACCTTATCGCGACGAGTTCGACGAGGTTTGTTCGGGAGTCGAAGAGCGTTTCGAGGAGTTCCATGAGTTGTTTGACGTCTATTACAACAAGTATAACGAGAACGCCAAGGATTGACTGGCTTTATTCCACGATAAGTTCCTTAAACCCCTCGGTGGCGAAGGTTTCTAATTGTCCTTCGTCGTTCACGAAGATGTAATAGGCTTCGGTGCCTTCGCGGGCGTTGATGATTTCGAGTGATTCATCCATGCCCATCACCATGCAGATGCTGGCTAAGGCATCGGCCCAAACGGAGTTCTCGGCAATGACGGTGACACTCAGCACGTTGTGCTCGACAGGATAGCCCGTCGTTGGGTCGATGCAGTGGGAATAGCGCTTGCCGTTGCGTTCCACATATTTTCGGGTGCTGCCAGAAGTTACCAAACCTTTGTCGCGCAGATAGAGTCGTTCTTGCACATCGCGTTCTGAGTCCCAGTTGGCAGCAGGTTTCTCGATGCCTACAATCCAATCTGAGCCGTCGGGTTTGCAGCCCTGCCCCACGATTTCGCCTCCCGTATCGACAAGGAAATTACGTATGCCTTTCGAAATGAGAAAGCTGGCGATGAGGTCGGAGGTGTAGCCTTGCGCTACGGCGTTGAAATCTAACGACATCAGTGGATTTTCCTTCACCACCTTGCCATCTTCAATCTTGATTTTCCGATAATCTACCAAGGCTTTGAGGCTGTCGATGAGTAGTGGTGTGATGCTGTCACCGTTCTTGTAGCTGAAGCCCCAGGCAGCCACTAAAGGTGAGATGGTGGGGTCGAAATAGCCATTTGAGAGTTCGGCAGCTTGTTGCGCGATGTTGAAGTTGTCGATGAAAATCTGGTCGAGCGTTACGTCTTCGTTGCGATTCACCTTCGAGATGATGGAGCTGTCGTTCCAGAGCGAAACTGAGTTGTCAACGGCCTTGAAGATGGAATCAATCTCGTGCTGGAAGTTGCGGTTTTGCTCGTCGAAGTAGGTGATGGCGTAATACGAGCCTTGGGCGAGACCTTGAAGGATGGTCTTTTGTGTTTCTTGTTGGCAGGAAGCCAAAAGGATCAATAGGAATAGATAGAGTGTTTTTTTCATATTACATGTTGAATGATGCGGTAAGTTTCCATGCGAAGTTGTCCCAGACTTTTGGGAACGTATATGGTCCATAACGGTAGAACACGCCAGCGCCGACTTCGCAGATGGAGGCGTTGATGATGCCTTTCACGCAGATTCCGCTCTCGAAGTAGCCTTTCTCCATGGTCTTGAAGTTGTGCTGGGGGCAGTCGTGGGCTTTGGGCATATCGCCCCATCCTAAGTTTGTGACGATTACGAGGTTAGGCTTGAACCACCATGAATCGGGCTGCCAAAGCATACCGCTGAAGTTGTGGCTTAGGTAGAGCGCCACGAAGCGGTCGCAGAAGAACTCATCTTCACGCATGGTCTGGAAGCAACCTGGCGAATAAATGCCGAGTGGGACATATGCCCCGAGGATGCTGAAGGTCTCCATAACGGGAGCGCTCTTGGAAGCATAACCGGCTTGGAAGAGGATTTGGGTGATGCCCCAGTATTTGGTATAGAAGTTCTTGTTGATTTGCAGTTTCAGCCTGTCGTATTCGTAGGGACAGTCGAAGATGCCTTTGAAGGAATGGGCGTACGACAGCCAAAAGATGGGCCATGTGGTGCCTAGTGATTGGATGCCTTTAGGCGTGCTGATGAATTTTTCGTTGTAAGCGAACCGCAACTTGGCTTCTGCGATGCAGTAGTTGGCGTCGGTGAGGGCTTCCGCAGGTTGGCAGTAGAACTGTCGCAGGTAGTGTTTCTTCACATAGTCGAAGTTGAGGAAGCCTTTGAAATAGCGGGCGAAACGGCTTGAGAACTGCATTTCGTAGAGGTTCTGCCGTACGTCGATGTTTTCGTAGAAGGTGTATTTGTAGCTCGACTCGCCGAGGAGTGAGTTGTCATCGTCCATGCCATGGAACTCACCTGCTGCTTCTGAGGTGAAGTTGGCTTTGAGACCAAGTTCCATCTGCCGCTGTGGGTTGAGCTTGATGCGCGAGCCTGCTCCGAAGTCCCATCCTTTCAGCCTGAACCAATAACCGCCAAAGGCGTTGAAACTGATGGTGCGCGAGAAGCGTTCGTTGGTATTGAGGCCTAAGCCGAGATACCATCCTCTTTGTTGCGAATAACGTACGACTCTTCCCAAGTCGAGGCTGACTTTGCCCATAGGAAGGGTGCCGTCTTCTATCACTTCGTTGGTGAAGCCGAGGACGCGGTCGAAAATGTCGTTGCCTTCAGTGAGCGAGTCCATGAAAGCATAGGTGGCTTGTGTGCGTGCGTTGAGCGAGTCGATGCGCTGAAGTGCCCAAAACTGCTCGTCGCGATGGGCGGCGTCTTTGTCAACGACGATTTGCATCTCCGAGAACTCGCGCTTGCTGAGTTCAGCATTGATTTGGATGTCGGTGAGGTAACTCTTGCCGATGGCCACTAATGGGAAATCGTTTCCTTCCAAAGCTACTACGGCTGAAGGTGCTATGAGGTTGACATTGAATTGCTTCGGGAACCACTGCCCATCGATTTTTTGGTAAAGTTGCTGGATGCTCGACTTGAAGAATCCCGATTGTTCGGAAGGTTCGGCTTTCACGCTTTGTACGGCCCAACCGTCAGAGTTGATGTTGAGCACGCCAGTGAGGGCATCGAAGTGCGTGCCTTTGTAAGGGTGGAAACTGATGGCGAAGAGGGTGTCGCCATCGTGTGTGGGTGTGGCCGACTCAATGTCGAAGAAATATTTGCTCTTTGAGCCTTGGCTGAGTGGGTTGACGTAGCTTATGCCTAGGATTTTCACGATGTCTTCGTAGAAACTCACGGTCTGCATCTCGTTGACCATATACATGAAGGTCGGGTCTTTCATGCCAGAGATCTTGGTACCGAGCACGTTTTGACGCAAGTGGTCGGGGCTGAGAAACTTTACCTCCGAGGCGGTCTCCATCACCATCAAGTCGTTCTTTTGCAAAATGCTGTCGAAGAGGCTGAGACTCGAATGTGGAACTGTATCGGCCATTTTAGCGGCTTCGAATTGGCTGCTGTCGATGGTGAACACCATTTTGTCGTAAATGTTGTAGGAATAGGAATGGAGGCTCGAAGGGTTGTTTTGTTTGCGGTGGGCCATCACGCTGTCGATGATGCGATGTGCGGGGTTCTCGCCGGCTTCCACGGTGGCTTCCTGAAGCTCTATGCTGATAGGGGTGAGGCTGACGTTGAGCTTGCTTTGGCCATTAAGATTTTCGATGGTTTTAGCCTCGTAGCCGATATACGAAAAACGGATGCTCTTGATGCTTTCGGGGGCTGTGATGCTGTAACGCCCGTCGATGTCGCTCATACCGCCAAACGTGCCATCGTTGACGATGATGTTGACGAAAGCCAAGGCTTGCCGGTTTTGAGCGTCACTGACCTTTCCTGAAATGGTGTAGTTTTGCGAAAACGAGAGTGCCGAGAACGACAGAAGACAAAGCAGGATGAACGAAATCCGTTGTGTGACTCGAGATCTCATTGTTGGGTTTCGATGAGGTATATCACTTCGTTATCGCGTTTCATCATGTAGTTTTCTCGGGCAACCCGCTCCATGGTGGCGGTATCGGTCTGTAAGTCGTTGAGAAGTTGTTTCTCGTTCTCGATTTCTTGCTTGTAGAACTCGATTTGTTGCTTGTTGTCTTCTAAGGTCTTTTTCAAGCGTCGTTGCTCGAACACATTGAATTGGTCGATGAAGAGTATGATGATGAGAAAAATCAACAAAGCGTAAACGTAACGGTTGTTGATTTTTCTGAGTATATCTTTAAATGCCATATTGTCTGTTTTTTGAAATGTTTACCGCTGCAAAAGTAGTGATAAATTGGAATTGTTGGGAAGGTGCCGGACACAAATTATCATCAATGAGTATAATGCGTCCCGAAGTTTGAACCACTGATAGGTGAGATTAAGGTGGTTTTCGTTTGCGGGTTAGCGTTGCAAATATACAAATTGTTTCTCATTCGATAGTGTTTTTGTTCTTTTTGCGTCAAGCAGCCTCTTTTTGATGGAGATAGCAGCTTGCCGGTGTCTTGTATC
>JAZQMX010000063.1:0-3924 GCA_045627065.1 Bacteroidales bacterium
GCGGCCAAAACGTCTTCCAAACCGGCCACAGTCTTCGTTATGAGTTGATAATTTTCTTCCACGTGATAAAATTTTGTGCAAAAGTAAGAATATTGGGCTTTGAAAGAAGAAAATTTCTAATTTAGCGGTTTCTTTTCGACAAGTAAAACAATTAAAACTCATAAAAAATGAATACTACCTTTGACCCACGCGCCAACTACGAGCAGACCAAGCAACAGATCGGCTACGTTGAGCGCAAGAACGCCACCCAGGAAGACTATGACCGCATAGGCTTCATGTCGGGCTTGGAAGTGCACCAGCAAATCAAGACGGAAGAAAAGCTGTTCTGCCGTTGCCCCGCTGGGAAATTCAACAAGTTTGAGAACTACGATGCAGAACTGGTTCGTCACATGCGTCCTACGCTTTCCGAATTGGGCGAATATGATGGCACTGCACTGATGGAATTCAAGACTAAGAAGGAAATCGTCTATCGTATCAAGAACGAAACGGCTTGTACTTACGAAATCGATGATACACCACCATTCCCAATCAACAAGGAAGCTCTGCACAACGCTATCGTCATCGCTTTGCGTTCCAACTTGAACATCGTTGGCGAAGTCCATATCACCCGTAAGCAATATCTTGATGGCTCTATTCCTACCGGCTTCCAGCGTACCGCTATCATCGGTGTGGAAGGCCTGCTGAAATTGCCTAAGAAAGACATTCGCCTCATCCAACTGAGCATCGAAGAGGACGCTTGCCGCGAAATCAGCGATATAGGTCACCGCAGGGTTTATCAAACCGACCGCCTCGGTGTGCCGTTGATTGAAACAGTTACCTATCCTGATTGCAAGAATCCTGACGAATTGCGTGAGACGGGTGACTTCATCCGTTTCCTTGGCCGTTCGACGGGTTTAGTCCGCACTGGTATTGGCGCTGGCCGTCAAGACGTGAACGTGAGCTGCACGGGTGGAACCCGTATTGAATTGAAGGGCGTGGCACACACCAAGTGGATTCCTGAGCTTTCGCACAACGAATGCTTCCGTCAATGGTCGTTAGTCAAATTGGCTGAGCGCCTCAATAAGGAAGTGGAACGCGAGGGCTGGAAGGTGGAAGTCGCCGATGTCTATTTCAAGAGCGATTATGCACCTATCAACGATGCCCTTGCCGATGGCGGCGCCTTGAAGATTGTGAAGTTGCCTAAAATGCGTGGCTTGCTCTCGACCTTCACCCAACCTGGTAAGATGTTTGCCGATGAAATCGCTGACCGCTTGAAGGTCATCGCTTGCCTTGAACGTCCTAACATGCTCCACGACGAGATGTTTGAACCTGTTCTCAGCGCTTCGCAATGGCATAAGATTGGCAAAAAGGTTCATGCTACCGATGAAGATGCTCTCATCCTCATTTGGGGACCGAAGAACGACATGCCTACGGCTATCGAAGTCATCGAAGAACGTTGTCAGATGGCTTGGGAAGGCGTGCCGAAAGAAACCCGTAAGGCCATCTCGAACGGTATCACCATTTTCGAACGCGTGCTCCCAGGTGCCGACCGTATGTATCCTGACACCGACTCGGCTCCTATCCCGTTGGATCCATCCTACGTCAAGGCACTGCGTGCTGAGATGCCATCAGAAATCATCGACCGTTACTATAAACTGACCGAATGGAACGTGCCACAAGATTGCTTCACCTACATCTTGGCGAAGGACTATTATCCAATCATGGAAGAAATCGTCAATAAATTGGGTGTTGATGGTCGTGTGTTGGGTCGTTTCATCGGAATGCGCCTGAAGAACCTCTTGGGCAAGAACCCAGAATCGAAATTCAACAACGCAACTTTGTTCAACCTCTTCGCATTCTTGAAGCAAGAAGGCTTGAACTATCGTTTGGCTTGGAACATGGCTCCAACTTTGGTTGAGAATGCCGATATGCCTATGGCCGAGGTGCTCAACAAGATTGGTTTCAAGCGTTATGCAAAGGACGACTTGCTCACCAAGCTCGACAACCTTTGCGCTGGCTTCGAGCCCAAGAAGAAGTCGTGCACCGACCTCGACCGCATGAATTGGATTATGGGTCAGATGCCCGAAGCAATGGGTAATATTGAAATGAAAGAATTGGCTAACAACATCAAATAAAGAAGAACATGGCTGAAGATTTTTTCCAAGGGTATTATGGAGCAGCCCTCGAAGTGCTCAAGAAATATAACTGCCGCGTATGGAGTCAGGCTGAATGCCAAACCACTGGTGGCTTGTTTAAAGGAACGGTTCTGCCGCGTGCCCTTAACCAAGACGACCAGCACATCGTGATGAAGGTCAATACGGGCTATAACATCGGTGTCGATATCAGCACCATCACCAGCATGGTCGAGATTGACTACAAAAAAGCCAATTACCATATTCCTGAAAAGGAATTTCCTTACACCGAAGGCCTTCCTCATGTGAAGTTGCTTGGCACAGGTGGTACCATTGCTTCGCGTTTGGACTACCGTACAGGTGCCGTCATTCCTGCATTTTCGCCGGGTGAATTGTATGGCGCTGTGCCTGAGTTGGCAGACATCTGCAACCTCGAAACCGAAAAGGTGTTTGCTGTGTTCTCCGAGAACATGTCACCAAAAGAATATGTGGCTTTGGCCAAGAAGATTGGTGAAGAGATTCAGAACGGCATTGATGGTATCGTCATCGGTCACGGCACCGACACTTTGTCACACACCGCTGCAGCCTTGACCTTCATGTGCCAAAATCTGCCAGTTCCGGTTGTATTGGTTGGCTCACAGCGTTCGTCTGACCGTCCATCGTCCGATGCTGCCCTCAACCTGATGCATGCTATGACGGCTGCTGGTCATGGTGATGTGGCAGAAGTGATGGTCTGCATGTTTGGTCCAACTTCTGATGAATATGGCTTCTTGCATCGTGGCACTCGTGTCCGCAAGATGCACTCCAGCTATCGTTCCACTTTCCGCACCATCGGCGATACGCCTGTGGCTACTGTTGACCGTAAGCGTGGCGTGGTGCCAATCAAGGAAGTCTATAACCACCGCCGCAACGACCGCGACGTGAAGATTGTCCCGACCTTTGACGACCGTGTCGCTATCCTTTACTACTATCCAGGCATGAAACCCGATGTGCTTGATGCGTTGGTTGACAACGGCTATAAAGGCATCGTTTGGGACGGAACTGGATTGGGTCACGTTAATCGCGGCATGTTTGATGCCATCGAACGCGCTACCGAAAAGGGTGTGCACCAATACATGACCGTGCAGACCATTTGGGGCTATGCTCACATGTTCGTTTATGACACTGGCCGCGACTTGATGGCTCGTGGTATCATCCCGGCAGGCAACATGCTGGCTGAAACTGCTTACATCAAGTTGGGTTGGGCTTTGGGTCAGACCCATGATAGGGAAGAGGTGAAGAACATCATGTTGACCCCTGTCAACAGTGAAATCACCCCTCGTGAACCTTACAACGGTTACCTCGTCTATCAAGGTGGCGTGCCCGAAGTGGAAGACTTCATCCGCAAGGTGCACAAATAATTCACTTACACATTATTAATAATTGGAGGCGGACGCTTGTCCGTCTCCTTTTATTTTGTACCTTTGCAGCCGAATTCAAAATACGTATTTTTTATTTTAATTTTATTCGAATAAATCATGAATCCTACTCACATTGAGCACATTGGAATCGCTGTTACCAGCTTGGAAGAATCCATTCCATTCTTCGAGAATCTTCTTGGCACGAAATGCTATGCCATTGAAGAAGTTGCAGACCAGAAAGTGAAGACCGCTTTTTTGCGCTGCGGACAGACCAAAATCGAACTCCTTGAGCCTACAAGTCCTGAAAGCACCATCGCCTCGTTCATCGAAAAGAATGGTGGCCGTGGTGGCATGCACCACATCGCTTTCGCAGTCGAAAACATTGAAGGTCAGCTTGAACAGGCTAAGGAACT
>JAZQMX010000064.1:0-7611 GCA_045627065.1 Bacteroidales bacterium
TTTCGACGACGGCACTCCAACCCAAAGCCGTGAACGTTTCCAGGAATGTGAAGAAGCCATCCTGAAGGTTTGCCCTAACGTCATCCTTATCCCATCGACAGGTGGTGCTGTCGGCATGACTCCAGACGAACGTCTGCAATCAACCGACACCAATCCGCTGCCTGAAATGGCAACCTTGGACTGCGGTACTTGCAATTTCGGTGACGAAATCTTCGACAACACCATGCCTACAATGCGTGCTTTCGGTCAGCGCATGATCGAACGCGGCATCAAGCCTGAATACGAATGCTTCGAAATGGGTCATCTCGACACCATTCTGAATATGGCTAAGAAGGGTCAGGTTCCTGGCGCTCCTATGCAGTTCAACTTCGTGTTGGGCGTTCCTGGCTGCACACCTGCAACCGTTGCCAACCTCTGCTGGTTAGTGAACGGCATTCCGGCCGGTTCAACATGGACCGTGACTGGCGTTGGCCGTAATGCTTTCCCAATGGCTGCCGCTGCTATCGCCATGGGCGGTAACGTGCGCGTTGGCTTTGAAGACAACCTTTACCTTTCAAAAGGTGTCCTCGCCAAGTCAAATGGCGAATTGGTCGAAAAAGTCGTCCGCATCGCCAACGAATTAGGCCGTCCGATTGCCACTTCTGATGAAGCAAGAGAAATCCTCGGTCTTAAACCTCGCAAATAATAAGTGGAAAGTGAAAAAGTTGAAAGTTGCGCGAAGCGGCTTCTCAGATTTCACAATCAATCCAACAACTAAACAAACAAATCAACAAATAAACAATTAACAATTAAACATTTAAATCAATGCAAAAACATGGTAATAAATACGGTACACACCGTGTAATCGAACCAGTCGGCGTTCTCCCACAGCCAGCTAACAAACTCGACAACAACATGGACGAAATCTACGACAACGAGATTTTAATTGATGTCCAGACCTTGAATATCGACTCAGCTTCATTCACTGACATTCACAACTATGCCAAGCAACAGGCTGGTCCTAATGCTTCATACGACCAAGTGATGGAAGAAGTGAAGAAGGAAATGCTCCTTAATGTTGAATTGCAAGGCAAGCACCGCAACCGTCGTACCGGTTCTGGCGGTATGCTTCTCGGTAAGGTAGAAAAGATTGGTGACGCTCTGAAAGGCAAGATTGACCTGAAGGAAGGCGACCGCATCGCTACGCTCGTTTCATTGTCACTGACTCCTCTCCGCATCGACGAAATCCTCGCTATCCGTCCAGATGTTGACCAAGTTGACATTAAGGGTAAGGCTATCCTCTTCGAAAGCGGTATCTATGCCAAGATTCCTACCGACATGCCTGAAAAGCTCGCTCTGTCAGCTCTCGATGTTGCTGGTGCTCCAGCTCAGACTGCAAAACTCTGCCAGTATGGTCAGACTGTCGTTATCCTCGGCGCTGGCGGTAAGAGCGGTATGCTCTGCTGCTACGAAGCCAAGAAACGCGTTGGCGTCACTGGTAAGGTCATCGGTATTGCCAACAGCCCGAAATCAACACAACGCATCAAGGACCTCGGTTTCTGCGATATCGTTGAAAGCGCTGCCGGCATGACTCCAGTTCAGGTTTATGAACTCGTTGAAAGACTGACCAATGGCAAGATGGCCGATGTCACCATCAACTGCGTCAATGTGCCTGACCAAGAAATGACAGCTGTGCTCTGCACAAAGGATGACGGCGTTGTTTATTTCTTCTCAATGGCTACCTCGTTCACAAAGGCTTCTCTCGGTGCTGAAGGCATTGGCAGCGATGTGAACATGATCATGGGTAACGGCTACACCAAAGGCCACGCTGAATTCACACTGCAAGAACTCCGCGAAAGCCCAGAACTCCGTAAGATTTTTGAAGAATTGTATGCATAATCAGCAATAAGCCCTAGGCGGTAAGCTATAAGCATTGAGCATGGTGCTCGACTGCTTATGGCTTACGGCTTACGGCTTACGGCTTAAAGCTGAAAGAAATGGCAGAATCAAGAAGAAAACAATTATTTCCGGACGTCACCGACGAACAATGGAACGACTGGAAATGGCAGGTGAAGAACCGCATCGAGACGTTGGAAGACTTGAAGAAATACATCAAGTTGACTCCAGCCGAAGAAGAAGGTGTGAAGAAGACCCTTTCGACCCTTCGCATGGCCATCACCCCTTATTATCTGAGCCTCATCGATCCTAACGATCCTAAAGACCCGGTCCGTCGTCAATGCATTCCTACTGAAGCTGAAACCCATCAGGCTAAGGCCGACTTGCTCGACCCGCTTCACGAAGACGAAGACTCACCAACTCCAGGTTTGACTCATCGTTATCCTGACCGCGTGTTGTTCCTCATCACCGATATGTGCTCGATGTATTGCCGTCACTGCACCCGCAGAAGATTTGCTGGCCAAACCGACAACGAATGCAGCAACGACCGCATCGAAAAGGCTTTGGAATACATCGAAAAGACAGAATGTGTCCGCGACGTGTTGTTGTCAGGCGGTGACGCTCTGATGGTCAGCGACAAGAAACTGGAATACATCATTTCTCGTCTGCGTCAGATTCCTCATGTCGAAATCGTCCGTTTAGGCACCCGTACTCCTGTGGTTTGCCCACAGCGTATCACCCCTGAACTCTGCGACATGCTGAAGAAATACCATCCGGTTTGGATCAACACACACTTCAATCACCCGAACGAAGTGACGGCAGAATCAAAGCGCGCTTGCGAAATGCTGGCTAATGCTGGTATTCCGTTGGGCAACCAGAGCGTGTTGCTCCGTGGCGTCAACGACTGCGTCCATGTCATGATGAACCTCGTTCACGAACTCGTGAAGATGCGTGTGCGTCCTTACTATATCTATCAGTGTGACCTTTCAATGGGTTTGGAACACTTCCGTACTCCAGTCTCAAAGGGTATCGAAATCATTGAAGGCCTCCGCGGTCACACCTCAGGCTTCTGCATCCCGACCTTCGTCGTCGATGCTCCTGGTGGTGGCGGCAAGACCCCGGTCATGCCTCAGTATGTCATTTCACAAGCTCCTGGTAAGGTTGTCTTGCGCAACTTCGAAGGCGTTATCACTACTTATACCGAACCTCTGGAATATCACAGCGAATGCAACTGCCCTGAATGCCAGGCTGCAAGAGCAAAGGCAGAAGTTCCAGCTGACAAGGCTGTCGATGGCGTGATTTCACTGCTCGAAGGCGAGAGAATGAACATTGAGCCGAAGGCTCTGATTCGTCACGAGAGAAACGAGAAACGTAATCAAAAGTAATGAGCTATAAGCTGCAAGCTATAGGCCATAAAGCGTGAAGCAATATGGCTTATAGCTTCGGCTGAAAGCAAAATAGAATGAACTTCATCAACGAAATATTGAATTACAGTAGTTTATCCATTGTGGGATTGGAAAAGAACACTGGCAAGACTGAGTGCTTGAAGTATGTTCTTGACCGCCTTCCATTGGATGAGAAACATATTGCTGTGACTTCAATAGGCATTGATGGAGAACAGATTGACCAAGTGACGCAGACACAGAAGCCTGAAATCTATTTGCGCGAAGGCATGTATTTCGGCACGTCCGAGATGCACTATCGGCAACGGAAGATAGTCTCTGAGTTGATTGATGTCAGCGATGAAACCACGTCTTTAGGCAGAGTCGTCACGGCTAAAGCATTGACGCGTGGGAAGTTGCTGCTCTCAGGACCATCATCAGGTGTCAGCATGAAACGCTGGATGAACGAGATGCACAAACACGGCATTGACCTCGTAATCGTTGACGGAGCCTTGTCGCGCCTAAGTTCGGCATCGCCGGCCGTGAGCGAGTCGATGATACTTTCTACTGGAGCGGCTTATTCTGCCAACATGAACACTTTGGTGCAGAAAACAGCTTTCGTGGTGGAACTCATCAACTTGGAACTGACCACTCCGGAAAACATCTTGACTTTGCTGCCTATCGAAAAAGGCGTGTGGTTTATCGACAAGGAGAATCAACTTCATGGTTTGGAAACCCTTTCTTCGCTTTCGCAAAAGATCAGTTTCGAAGGCATGGAAAACTGCGCAAGTCTGTATGTGGCTGGTGCCTTGACGGATAGCTTCTTGGAAAAAGTGCGTCAAAACAAGAACTTGAAAAACGTGGAGCTGATTGTGCGCGACTTCACGAAAATCTTTGTCTCGCCCGAGCAATTCCGATTGTTTGTGAAAACGGGTGGACAAATTCGCGTGCTGCAAAAAAGTAAGCTCTTGGCTGTGACGGTGAATCCGACCTCGCCAAGTGGCTATGTGCTCGATTCCGAAATGCTATGCAAAAGGCTTTCAGAAACGATACAACTACCTGTGTATGACCTATTAAAGAACAACGAATGCAACTGAGAAATGCCATAGAATCGCCTTGTGGATTGCGCTTTATGATTGACCGATTGGAACTTCAGTCGGGTTATGCGCGCCGTTTCTTGCTTGATAAGCCTATGATGCGGACTAAGGAAGAAGTGAGTGATTGCTATGCAATGTTGCATTGCTTCGTCGATTTCATCGAACGGGTCGATACACCTTATATTAATACGTTGCGCTTCCGGTTGCAAGGCTTGAAAGACATCAAGACCACCATACGTAACCTGGCGCAATCGGCGGTGCTGGACGATATTGAGTTGTTTGAGGTGAAGCATCTGGCTATCCTTTCAACTGATGTCGCCAAACTGTTGAAACAACATGGCTTTGATGATGTCGTCTCGATACCCGATTTGGACGAAGTTATCACCATTCTTGACCCTGATGGGCTGAAACTCGCCACCTTTTATATATATGACTCCTATTGCCAACAGTTGAAAGACTTGCGCACGCTGATGCGGAAGCAACCTGAGCAGCAAGAGCAATTGATGATTGAAGCGGGTGAGATTGAAGCCCAAGTACGTGCTGATTTGAGCCGCAAACTGCAACCGTTTGCAAATGCCATCCAAGATGCACAAACCGCTTTGGCGTTGATTGATGTCAATCTTGCTAAGGCATTGCAAATGAAAGAGATGGGATTATGTTTCCCGAAGATTTCGGAAACCACAACCCTTTATCATGGTCTATTCCATCCACAAGTGAAAGAATCGTTGAATAAGGCAGGGAAGGAATTTCAACCTGTTGACATCCAATTTGGCAAGCAGCCAACGCTGATTACGGGTGCCAATATGGGCGGTAAGACCGTGGTTTTGAAGACCTTGACATTATGCCAATATCTTTTCCAATTCGGTTTTGGCATTCCGGCTGAAAAAGCTGGGATTGAAGTCAGGGACGAAATATTTTTCTGCATTGGCGATGAGCAGTCGATTGAAAAAGGGCTGTCGTCGTTTGCCGCAGAGATGAAAAACATCGATGCCGTGATTAAGGCATCGCGAAAAGAAGGAAATATTGTGGCGATGGTCGACGAGCCAGCTCGTACCACCAACCCGACGGAAGGCGCAGCCTTGGTGACTGCCTTGATAGAATTGCTTTCGGGTAAGAATGTGAGCCTCGTCTTGACTACGCATTATGATATAGAATCGGCAAGTTCGAAACGCCTGCGCGTGAAGGGCTTTGTCGACGGACAGATGAACTACCAGCTTGTTGAGGTGAAGGAAGGTGAAGTGCCGCACGAAGCTTTGAACATTGCTGAAAGTCTGGGCATTGATGACGAATGGATTGAGAAGGCGAGAGGGATTTTAAAACCTCGTTCAAAATAAAGAAAATAATTTGAACAAATCATAAAGAAATAAACTTAATACAATGCAAAAGAGCAAATTAGGATTAGATTTTGAGAAAGTTGAGTATGCCAGGGGGCTGGCGAAGAACATTGCAGAAGACGTTCAGTCTTTTGTTGAACAGTACACGACTGTTGCCGTCGAGCGCACGCTGTGCCGCTTGATGGGTATCGATGGCGTTGATGAGAACGGCGTTCCGTTGCCGAATGTGGTGGTAGAATGCCTGAAAGAAAAGGGTGTCCTGAACGAAGGTGCCTTGTTCTTCATCGCTAATGCCATGATTCAGACCAAGTTGAATCCACAGCAGATTGCCGAAAAGGTGGCTGCCGGCGAACTCGACATTACAAAGGTCGTGACAAAAGACCAGAAGCAGATTGCAGAAGCTTTGCAACCTGTCATCGACGAAAGCATGAGCCGCATCCGCACACGCCGTGCCCGCCGTGAACATTATCTCGACACTATCGGCGAAGGTCCGAAGCCTTACCTTTATATTATTGTTGCCACGGGTAACATCTACGAAGATGTAGTTCAGGCTCAGGCTGGCGCTCGCCAGGGTGCCGATGTCATTGCCGTTATCCGCACCACAGGTCAGAGCTTGCTCGACTATGTGCCTTACGGCGCTACGACAGAGGGTTTCGGTGGCACTTTCGCAACACAGGAGAACTTCCGCATCATGCGTAAGGCTCTCGACGAAGTGGGCGAGGAGCAAGGCCGTTACATCCGCCTTTGCAACTACTGCTCAGGTCTTTGCATGCCTGAAATCGCCATCATGGGCGCTTTCGAAGGCCTCGATGTCATGCTGAACGATGCCCTTTACGGCATCCTGTTCCGCGACATCAACATGCAGCGCACTCTGATTGACCAGTATATGTCGCGCATTATCAACGGTTTCGCTGGCGTTATTATCAACACGGGTGAAGACAACTACCTCACCACTGCCGATGCTGTTGAAGCCGCTCACACCGTTTTGGCTTCCGACCTTATCAACGAACAGCTCGCTCTGATGGCTGGCTTGAAGGAAGAACAGATGGGCTTAGGTCATGCATTCGAAATGGATCCGATGCTTGAAAACGGTTTCCTCATGGAACTGGCTCAGGCTCAGATGACACGTGAAATCTTCCCGAAGGCTACGCTGAAATACATGCCACCTACCAAGTTCATGACGGGCAACATTTTCCGTGGTCACATTCAGGATGCTTTGTTCAACATGATTGGCATCTGGACGCACCAAGGCATTCAGCTTTTGGGTATGCCAACCGAGGCCATCCACACACCATTCATGAGCGACCGTTACCTGTCAATCGAAAACGCCAAGTATATCTTCAACAACATGAAGAGCATTGGCGATGAAATGCAGTTTGCTGAAGACGGTATCTGCCGCCGCCGCGCTAAGGAAGTCGTCGACAACACCATCAAACTGTTGGAAGAAATCAACAAGGAAGGTCTGTTTACGGCACTCGAAAAGGGTATCTTTGGCGATGTGAAACGCCCGAAGAACGGTGGTAAGGGTCTGGAAGGCGTCACCATGAAGGGTGAAAACTACCTGAACCCATTTGTTGAACTGATGAAAGGAAAGAGATAAGAAGATAGGTTTTTGTTCTTTGTTTTAGTGAGGAAGTTCTGTAAAGGTCTGTCTAAGTCTGCCAACAACAGAGTCTGCCGACAACGCTAAAACCGTAAGCTGCGCTAAGGCTTGCATACGGAAAAGTGAAGTTCCACCTTTCAGGTGGTTGGACGACGCGGGACGCCTGACCTGGAAGGTCAGACATCACTTTACCATAGGTCAGCGACCTACGGGAGGACACTAAGAAGAAGGAGATAGAATGAGTTACACACAGTCACTATATCACATAGTAATCCGCACGAAATACAGCGGTCAAACTATCGTGGAAGAATACGAGAAAG
>JAZQMX010000065.1:0-6867 GCA_045627065.1 Bacteroidales bacterium
GTGGTGACGTTACAGAGCACGATGCCAAGAATCAACAATAAGGAAGTCAGGTAGTTAGGAATGGCTTCCGTCATCCAAAGGATGAGACTTGCCACAAAAATGGCCAGCATGGCGTAGTTGGTTCGGATGAAAGTGTCGAAACCAATGTCGTTGCAACGTTTCAAGGCTTTTTCGGTCAGCATGGAAGTATCGAGGTTGTCGATAAACCCGATATGGCAAAACCAATAGATGACGACAAAAGCGATGATAGCCAACGGACCACCCAAACGGGCCATCCACACTTCGAAGGACGATTTCTGCATCTTTGGCAGTTTCTCAATCCTGTAATTGTTCATGTCTAAGGGATCGAATGTGCTCATGTTCTTTTTTAGCTATAGCCGTTAGCTCTTAGCCATTAGCCAATGCTACCAGCAGGCAGCTAATGGCTAAAGGCTAAGAGCTAACGGCTGAAGATTATTTCCAGTTCTTATAAGGATTCTTCATCAACATGGAGTTGAAATACTTCGGGTCGCCCGTCACTTCTTCACCGAGCCATGCAGGTTTGTCGAAAGGTTCGTTTTCGTCTGCAAGTTCGACTTCGGCAACGGTCAGGCCGTCGTTGTCACCGTAGAATTCATCCACTTCCCAGGTGTGTTTTCCATCGGTGTTCTTGACGAGGTAGCGGGTCTTGTCGATGACGCCGGGTTCGGCCAATTCGAGCAGCGACTTCACTTCTTCAACAGGAATTTCCTTTTCCCATTCAAAGCGGGCGGCGCCAGATGCGTTGCCGATGCCTTTGATGGTGATGTAGCCCTTATCGCCCTTCACCCGGATGCGGACGGTGCGTTCAGGCACGCTGCAAAGGTAGCCTTGCGTGATTCTTGTGGCTTTAAAAGCCTCCGATTTAAAATCTCCCTTAACAAGGAATTTCTTTTCTATTTCTTGAGCCATTTGGATTTAAGATTCAAAGATTTAAGATTTAATGATTTAATTGGTTTTCAGTTATCAGTTATCCGTTTTCAGTTAGCTTAAAAACTGATAACTGAGAACCGAAAACCGAAAACCAACAAATTACTCGTTAGCTAATGGTTTGTCGGACATGCCAATGACGCGCTTGATAGCCTGTAAGTAATTGATGTTTTCGACGCCTTCGAGGCCGATTTCGCTGATGGTTTTCTTGATGTCTTCAATTTCAGTCGATTCCGAATTGATGGTCATCACCTTAGCGCCATTGATGAGCACTTCGCCCACTTCGCAAATGGTGTCGTTGACCATGTAACCCCAACGCTTCTTGTGGACGCGCACGGCAGCCAAATCAGGATTGGCTTTCACCATAGCCATGAACTCATCGTAGGTGTAGGTGTCCTTATCCAACTTAGGCATTTCAACCATGAAAGCAGGGAAGACTTCCTTTTCGAGGACTTCTTTTGCAATAGGGAATTCGCCTTTCATCAGAGGATTCCATTGTTCCAATCCATCGACAGTTTGGACGTAGGTCTTGATGTCCATCTTGCCATTGCGGATCTTGGTGTTGTTGATGTCGTTTTTGCGTGAGATGATGTAAATCTCATCGCTGAGGCGCTCCCAAACCTTCTCTGGGACGGGGGCTGAAAGTCGTGCCATGCGCTTATGTGCTTCGCAGAAACACTGTCCGAATGAACGGAATTCAAATCTCGGCTTCGATTCTTCGCCGATTTTCATTTCTTCTTTTGCCATTATTTTTTGAGCTTTAAGCTGTAAGCCATAAGCAATAAGCCATTGCAAAAGATGCTTGTGGCTTACTGCTTATAGCTTAAAGCTGATTATTTATTCTTGAGGAATGTCTTCACCTTCGGCTGGGTTAGCTTCGCCAGGGGTAGCATCGGCCAGTTTCCAATCGCCACCATCAGGTGTACGTGCAAACGACTTTTCACCGACGTTTGAAATGGTTTGGCCCCATTCGCCAGTTGTACCTCTTTCAAATACGTCTCTTTCAGTGCCGTCAGCCATGAAGAGAGCCATGCGGATGGTCTTCTTGCCTGACAAACCACTATGGAAGACCAGGCTTTCAGGATAGCCATAGTGAGGCATTCCTTCAGCTTCGCAAACGTCTTCGCTATAGAGCAAGATATAGCCGTGAGCTGGAGCTACGACAGTGGCGTCAGCAATCCACTTGGCGTTTTCAATGCCGTCGTTGCCATCCTTGCAGAGGTACATGCCTTCCAAAGGAAGGTCGAGGTCGCCCATGTTGTAGATTTCGATGAACTTGGTGTCGCCATTCAGTTCGTTGAGGACGATGTTGGTGTAGTCAGGAGTTGGAGGGACTGGTTCGCCACCTTCAAGGCCTAAGAGCAAGTTAGCGCCATCGATATTGGCTTCGCCTGGAGTAGCTGGGGCATAATACCACAAGCCATCAGAGTTGCGGCCGTAGGATTCTGGAGCAGGAATCATAGCTGGGTCGTTCATGTCGATGTTCACCAAGTTGAAATCGTCGATGCTTTGACCAGCAGGGGTGAAGAGTTGGATGCGGACATTCTTCTTTGCAGAGAGACCGCTGCTGAAAATCAGAGATTCAGGATAGCCATAGTGAGGCATGCCTTCTGCTTCACAAACGTCAATGCTATAGAGCAACAGATAACCGCCAGCTTCGATGGTGACGTCGGCAGTGGCGAGCCAGTTCTGTTCTCCATCTTTTTCAATGTAGCAGCCAGCCATATTGATGGCTTCAGCACCAGCATTGTAGATTTCGATGAACTTGTCGTTACCATTCAGCTCGTTGAGACGAAGGACTGAGTAATCGACAGCGATAGCGCCTACGGTATAATCCATTTCAGGAGAAACAGCTTCAGCCTTATCGTTGACAGCCTTGACGTAGAACACGATCTTTGTGCCGTCTGGCATGGCAGGGATGATGCCTTCGAAGACGTTTCTCTCACCAGATGAGCTCATTTCGACAGCCGTATATTGTCCACCAGCTAGATTAGCGTCTATATAAAATAAGGTGGCTGTGAAAGCATCGAAGCTTGTGATTCTTGCTTTCACCGTGACAGGTGTCGTTTCGGTGACAGCTGTTGGGGAATAGCTCATCTCAGTGATGGTGATGCCGGGATATTGTTCATCTTTCACACATGAAGCGAAACCGACTAAAAGGGCTAATGCCACAAATAATATCTTTTTCATTTTCATTCAATTTTAAATGTTAAACAATAGTTTTTGACTGATTAGAAGGCAATTTGGAAACGGGCTAACAACATGTGGTAGTTGACACCAGCTTCGCCAGCTGCCATGCTGACCTTGGTGAAATCCTTGGTGGCATTGCCATCAGCATCGAGGCCGCAGTAGAGCTTGCCCTTGCCGTTAGCGTAACGGTCGTTGTTGACATACTGATAGTTGAGGGCAATCTTCACGTTCTTGCTGAAATAGAAGTTGAGGGCTGCACCATAGAGTTCAGCTGAACCGCCATAGATGGCTTCAGAGGCAGCGCGGCCTTCGTAGTCGTTCATGTCGATGTATTCATACTTGAGAGCGAGTTCCAAATCGCCCCAGCTGCGGCCATTACGGACGCGGTTGAACTTGGCACCATCGCTGTCGTAGCTTTGCTTACCACCGAAGAGGAGGTAGCCGCCTTCAACATACCAACCATTGAAGTAATATGGCTTGTTCAGAGCATGTTCTGCATCAAGATAGGTCCAGTCGGCCATCCAAGCACCTTCAAGACGTAAGCCGTTGTAGTGGCCAGCGAGTTCGGCGGTGACGATGTTGTTGTGGTCGGTGTACTTGATGTCGTCGGTATCGACGTATTTCTTGCGGTTGATGTTGGTGGTGTTGCGGCAGCTATAGCGTGTCACGCCCATGATGCCGTTTTCGTCGGAAGTCTTAGGAGTGTCATACATGAAGGCGCCACCGATGTGGATGCCATAGTCGGCTTCGTTGACTGGACGGACAACGATTTTGCCAACATACGACAGACCTTCGTCCATGCCATAATCCTTGTTTTGTGTTTCCACGAAATCGCGGGTTTCTTGACCTTCGATTTCTTGGAACAGAACGCTAGCACTGCCAAAGAAATACTTGTTTGTGTATTTGGCAAACAAACCGAGGTGACGGCTTGGTGCGAAGGCGCTGACCACCATTGGGCGTTCCATGAATTCGAGGTAACGTGAAGAGGTGTTGCGCGACAGTGAGAAGTCAGGCTTTTGGCTACCAATGCTGAATTGCCAGTTCTTGAGACCGTTGTAGCGGAAGATAGCGTCTTTCAGTTCGAACGAGCCATTGGCCAGTTCCATGTCAACTTCACCATACCAGTCAGGGGTGATTTGTCCTTTGACGGCAAAGCGTGAGCGACGGATGCTGGCACCATTGCCAATTTCATCGGCCCAACTTTGCTGTCCGAAGTAAGCACCGAAATCGACTTGCACACGGCAGTCGAACCAAAGTTTGTATTCCTTGTCTCTTGATTCGAATACCATGATGCCATCGCGACTTGAGGCTTCCACTGGCTTGACATCTACTTGGTTACCATATTGGTCAATAGCCTGTCTATCATCAGGTTTTTTCCCTTCGAATTTCTTTCCACCAGGTTTTCCTCCTTCGAATTTCTTTCCGTCAGGTCTTTCCCCTTCGAACTTCTTTCCGTCAGGTTTTTTCCCTTCAAATTTCTTTTCAATAGGTTGTTTCTCGCCTGGTTTTTTTGGAGCGGCTTTTTTCTCGCCATTTTGGGCGAAGGCCATTGTTCCGGCTAACAAGATGGCCAGCATTAAAGAAAACTTTTTCATGTTTGTAAGTTTTAATTAAACATTATGTGATTTATGAATGTCCTATTTTTAGGGTGTAAAAATAAGTATTTTTTCTATTGGTATTGACAAAAAAAGCAGGAACAATTTCTTGCTCCTGCTTTTTTAACATTTCCAAAAATGTTTTTATTGCATACGAATGCCCATACGGATGATTAACATGCCGGTTGATAGGTCTTTGTATTCGAAATCAGTTGAGTGCGAAGTAGGATTGCCTGAAGCAACTTTCAGATAACTATCTTCATGTCCGCAAACTTGGGCAGATCCAAGATTATAGTAGTTGATGCCGAGGGTAAGTGCCTTGCTGATGACGACACCACCGCCAAGTTGGAAGGCGAAGGCAAGTTTTGGTGAGTAGTGATATTCATATGAATATTCGGTATTTACACCAAGTACGTCGCCTTTGGCGCTCATCTTGCAAGGAAGAACGAATCTGACATTAACACCAACGCCACCTTCTGCATAAAGGCCAATGGTATTCGACAAGTTGTAATTGTAGTTCAAGCCTAACAAGAAAGGCACGTTGATGTAACTTGGCTTTGTAATTCTTGGTTTGAGACCGACATATTCAGGGATACTGTTGAACCAATAGTCTTCAACATTGATACTCTTTTGCAGCCCGTTGTACATGCCGTCGACGGTAAGCATGATGCCTAAGCCATCAACTTTTGTGTCGGTGATGAACTTGAATCCAAGGTTAGCACCTAAATTGGCACCGCCTTGAATGCTTGTGGGATTAAACAGTGCGCATGTGCTGGCTTTGCTTCCGAAGCTGCCTGTAGGGATGTTAAGACCAAGGTTAAGATATGAACTTGACTGGGCAAACAGTGCATTTCCGCCCATTAATGCTGCTGTAAGGAAAGCAGCGAATAACATTTTCTTAATTTTCATATTAGATTGATTTAAATTGATTTACTTACTTGATACCGAGTTTCTTGGCGATATCCTTTGGAAGAGCGTCCTTGTGAACAACGATGTTCATGGTCTTGTAACGCACGAATGCCTTGGATGCATACCAAATGCCGTGGTAGTTGCCAGCATCGCCCCAACTGTTCTTCACGAGGAAGTATTCGTTGCCGATTTGGTCTTTAGCAGTACCGTAAATCAACATGCCGTGGTCATCGCCAGTTTCGAAGTTGTCGTAACCCATCTGACGTTCTTCTTGAGTGACCCATTTTTGTGGGGTAGGACCATTCTGGGCTTCTTTTCTGCGGTCGGCTGCTGAGAGGCCTGTCCAGTGAGCCATGTCGCTGCCAGTGAGGTCTTTACCGTCTGACTTGAGATCCGGAACCACCATGACACCTAAGTTCTTGCCACGGAGGAAGCCGCTTTCGCTGACGTCTGAGCCCCAAGCAATTGGATAACCGTTTTCGATAGCGTTGTCCATCACTTGCATGAGTTCGTCGATAGGAAGGTTCCAAGCCTGTCCCCAACGCCAGTTGTCCTGGACTTCGATGACGAACTTTTCATAGAATGGATGGTGAGTGAAAGAGGTCAGGTTGACGTAGTCGTCCATGTTCAGGCCTGTCGATTCGGCAAAGCTCATAGGCGTGTATTTCTTGCCGTTGTAGGTGAATTCTTCAGGGCATTTGCCAAGATAAGCATCGTAAATGCCGGCAAGGCCCTTCTTCCACAGTGGGTTGCCGTCGGCATCCATCTGGATTTTCTTACCAGTAGCAATAGCCTTGACGTATGGGTCGGTCACGGCTGAAAGTTCGGTGAAGTTCGACAAGGAATCGTTGTGCATGGCGCCGGCTGGCATTTCTGAATCAGGAATGAGGCCGTAGTGACGGATGGCGTACATGACATCGCCGAATGAACCGCCTTGTGAGAAAGAAACATCGCCGTGGGTGCGGACTGAAGCTTCAGCGCGATCCAAATAGGTCTTGTAAACGATGTACATTTCCGAGAAATCGTATTCAGGCTTGCCCATGCGGAGCAATTCTGACTCGAAGAATGCTAATGAGGAATAACACCAGCAAGTACCAGCTTGGTTCTGGTCTTTAACGGATGTGATAGGGAGTTCCTTCACGGTGGTGAATTGGAAGCCTTCTTCTTGTTTGACTTCCTTTTTTTCATCTGTCTGAGCAAATGCGCTGACGCTGAGCATCAGGGC
>JAZQMX010000066.1:0-26886 GCA_045627065.1 Bacteroidales bacterium
GTTATGCAGAACATCGCGACCAAAAAAAATATAGGGATAACTCGTTTCATCGTGCTCAAAAATCGGTTTGCAATAATACGATTTTTCGCCCAAATAGTTGTATTTTTGCGCCCTAAACTTAAAGAGATATGGCAGAATTAAAGATTGGCGACAAGGTGAATTTCCTGAGCAGTGTTGGCGGTGGAAAAGTCACGAAGATTATTGATTCGAGAATGGTAATGGTAGAAGTGGAAGATGGTTTCGAGATTCCGACTTTGGTGACCGATTTGGTGCTCGACTATCGCAGCCGTCCTCAGCAGACACAACAGCAGAAAGTAGTTGATAATGTGCAGAAAGAAGTGCAGGCAAAGCAGCTTTTGGAACAAGAAAAAGCTGAAGCAGCCCGCAAAGGTGGATTGCGTCGGTTTGCCAAGGATTCGGAGAAAGAAGGCATTTATCTCGCTTTTGTTCCGCACGAGCAACAATGGCTTCTGACAGGTCCGATGGACATCGTTTTGGTCAACAATACGCCTTTTGAAATGCTCTACACCTTTACTGTTAAGGAGACCGAGCAATTCGCCAATGTGGATTACGGCCAGGTCGATAAATTCGAGAAAGTGGTGATTGAGACCATTTCGCGTGAAGATTTGGAATATTGGCTCAATGGCGTTGTTCAAGCTATTTTTACGGCTGAAACGTCTGATAATGTACTACTTCCACTTAATGCTCCTTTCTCTCTGCGTCCAGGACGTTTCTTTAAGGATGGCAGTTACCTGATGTCGGGCATACTTGGCGAAAAGGCTGTCGTGATTTGTCTTTCTGAGCTGATTGCCTTGAAGAGTGGCGATGGCGATTTTACCAAAATCATGAAGGAAGGTGTCGGCTCGCAAGCGGTTGCAAAAGATTTGGTTAAGAAAGAGGCTCCTATTGACAAGCATCGCACTGCTCCGGGTGAGGCTACTGTCGATTTGCATATTGGCGAACTGGTTGACAATATCCTCGGCCTTTCGAGTCACGATATGTTCAACATCCAGAAGGACTATTTCAAGAAGATGCTTGAAAGCGCCATCGTGTCGGAATACACGAAAGTGACTTTTATTCATGGTGTTGGAAATGGCGTGCTGAAGAATTTTATCATCGAGGAGTTGAAAAATTACAAGAATACGGAAAACAGAATGGCTAGTGTTGCCAAATTTGGCGTGGGCGCTATTGATGTGATCATCACTGATAAGAAGTGATTGTTTGCTACTCCGCAAGAAATAATGAAAAAAAACCGCAGCCTGAAGTTCATCAAGTTGCGGTTTTTTCGTGAACCCGCCGGGACTCGAACCCGGACCGAAGGAACCGGAATCCTTAATTCTATCCATTAGACTACGGGTCCTTTATGGACTGCAAAAATAGGAATTTATTTCGTTGTAATAGGCTTCGCTTGATGAAAAACTTATCCTGCAGTCTAAACCGCTTCTTCGGATAATCTTGACACATCTTTTGTCTTTCCATCAGAAATTTGTATTTTTGTACATTGTTTCGATGACTAATGAGAACAGGTTATGATCAATAAAGAAGACTTAAAGAATTGCATCGCGTTTTTTGAAAACGATCCGAAGATAGAATACAATCCCTATCCATGCTATCCCGCTGAAGTGTTTAAGGCTTTGGACTTCCTGGAATCTGACTATGATTATTTGTCGCATCACGATGCTATTGTTGCATCGGGGAAAGCGATTGAGGAATTCAGTTTGGATGAGCTCAAGACCATGTTCACCTTCATCAACCGAGGCGAGCGTTTCTGCGATGGACATATCGCATCATTTGTTGAAAACGGTGACTTGCTGCGGCTTTTGAAACGGTTGCAAGAGATAACCTGAAAAGACATGGGTTATTCTTTCATCACGACTTGTAAAACCGATAAGGTCTGTTATTTGATTCTGCCCGAAGGCGTTTCTAAGGATTTGAATGATGATTTGCGGGCTCTTGCCGAGCAATTTTCGCTTGCGTTTGTTTTGGTGGAAGGTGTCGATTGGAATGATGACATGACGCCATGGCCTGCTGATGGAGTCTTTAAGAAGGCAAAACCTTTCGGTGGACAAGCTGCTGCATTTTTGGCTAAGTTGTGCGATGAAATCATTACGAAAGCGGAATGTGAATTGGGTCTGGCCCATCCAAAAAGGACCTTGATGGGCGTCTCGCTTTCGGGACTTTTTGCTGTTTGGGCGGCTTTCAACACGGATGTGTTCCAAAACATCATCAGCATCTCCGGATCCTTGTGGTATGATGGCTTTGCCGAATGGGTGAAAACTCAGAAGATCTCACCGAAAGTGGAGCATCTCTGCCTTTTGTTGGGCGAAAAAGAGAAAAACGCCAAGGAAAAACGTATGGCGACAGTAGAGGAGAAGACGACGGAAATCGCTGAAATACTGAAAGAAAAATGTCAAGGTAAAGTAAGTTTTGAGTTGGTGGAAGGCACGCATTTTTCGCCGATTGCGCCAAGGATGGAGAAGGTCCTGAAAATTATATTTGAGTCTTGAAATCTTGAGAAATTAAGATAATTATTTGCTTTTTTTATAAGAAAGGTATAGTTTTGCACCCATAATGCTAAAACTATGAGTGATGAAAAGACCTTTATTCCTTTTGATTTTGATGGCGATGGCCTTGGTGGCCTGCCACAAACCTGAAATTCCCGTACCTGATGAACCGGATGTCCCTGACGAACCTGTTGCTGAACAGCATTTGTTTTTGTCGGACGATACGCTTGTGTTTGATGGCAACGAAACAAAAATGCTGTATGTTTGGGCTGATAGGCCTTGCGAATGGCTTATAGTGGACGAAAAGCCGGGTTGGATTATTATTAATGCTGGGGAACCAAACTTTTATGAGATTTACGGTTCTGATGTGTTGTCTATGACTATCGAGTCATATATGGAGGGAATGCCTTTGGAAGAATGCTCCGGAACAATTTGCTTTGATTCCGAATTAGGCAAGGCTGAGATAGTGGTGATAGGAATGCCGGATGAACAGTTGCGCTACGAATTGCCGGATACCTTGCGTTTCCCTATCCATCTAGATGAAGCATCGATGCAATTGAAAAACATTGGCAACATTCCTTTCCATTATGAGGTGAGCGACGTGCCTGGTGTCGCTGTAAGCTCTTCCCAAGGTGATTGTCAGGTTGGAGAGACAAAGGATCTGGTGGTCAGAATCGATAGAAATGTTTTCCCGTATGTTTGTGACCCAATCGAACTTGAGATTACGTTGAATGGTGTTGCAGAGAAAGTGTTTCTTGACATTGAGAGTAAACAATATTTGGTAGCAAAAGTCATTGATGCAGAATATTCGAAAGTGACAGATGAATTGGTCTATGTCGCTTCCGATGCAACGCTGAATGTGTACCATCCTGACACGAAGGAGACTGATGTTGTTCCGCTTTTCTATATGCCTACTTGTGTGAGTGTTTCTCCGGATGGGACAAAAGCGGTTGTAGGCTATGACGCCCATGTTTCGTATGTCGATTTGACAACGCTTCAGGTCTTGACGACCAACGATATATCCTATAATGCGTACGATGCGGTCGTGACCTCTAATGGTTGGGCTTATCTAGTACCAAGAACAGGCCAATGGGTCAATTTGCGTTGTATTGATGTCACGACAAGTGGCTCCCAAGATTGTCAAGGGTGTCAGATTCGAAGCGCTACTAAAATCAAATTGGATGTATCGGAAAACTATGTTTATGGGACTGATAATGGTTTGAGTCCTTCAAGTATTGAAAAATATGATATCCGGGACTTTGTCGCTCATGCCATGTATGATGCGGGAGGAGAACCTCATGGTGACCTATGGCTGTCTGAAAATGGTGACCGGATTTTTACTAGAGGGAGAACGGCCTATCGTACGTCGGAAGATCAAGAGCAGGATCTGAGCATCATTGGAAAAATTCCTGTTGAGGGAGCAAATTACGCTACCAGGTGCTATTGGATCGAACATTCGGAACGTTCGAAAAGCCTTTATTTGATTGTGAATAAGGATTATGGAGATGTGAACGATCATTTCGTATATGTGCATGATTCGGATGGTTTTCAGCAAAAGGATAAGATTCAGATGGAGAAGTATATGACGACGGACGCATCTGGATCGGTGACCTTCTTTGATGCAGAACCGCATTTCGTATTTGCCAATACGAATGGCGAAGAGATATATGTCTTAACAAAGGCTGTAGGCTCTGATTTAACCAACCCTTGGGCATTACAAACTTTTAAAATGAATTAGTATGATAATGAAGAAATATTATGGTGAAATAATCACGCTGGTCTTCTTGTTGACCATGTTCTTGGGTCTCTTTACGGGATGCCGCAAATCTGACGATCCGTTAGAACCAATTGATGTTGACGAGCAGGAGAACGGCTTTCTGTCGGACGACACGCTAGTTTTTCGCGGCGAGCAAACCAAAGTACTGACATTGACGCCACAATCTGATGCAGCATGGAACTATGAGATTTCGGATTACTTCTTTAAATGGTTTGATGTGGGCCCATGGTATGGTTATCTGGATAATGGCGAATCTGCTTCAGTATCAGTCGAATCCGATTTTTATATGCTTCAACCTGATGTCATATATGAGGATTTTTTTGTGGTCTCGTCAACGTTTGGAGTGGATACGGTTGTCGTAATTGGTCATCCTGACACTCAAATCCGCCAATATGTTCCTGATGTGGTTTATTTTCCTAGCGGAGAAGATTGTCAGCGTGTTGCTGTCACCAAGTTTGTTGATGAGTCCATGAGCTATTCCGTTGTTTCTTCGTCTGCATATGTCAGATTGAGCGCGTCGGAAGGAAATATGGCAAAAGAGCAGGTGAAGGCTTGGTTCTCCGTTTCCATTGATAGGGATGCAATTTTGAATAGCAATGTACAGCCTGAACTTTATGTGTCGATTGACGGAACTACGGACACGATTGCGCTTGAAATTGATCGGGCGATGCGCTTGCCTTCTTCTGTCATCGATGCTGAATATGCCAAATCTGAGGATGTTTTGGTTTATGTTGCCGAAGACGCCACCCTCGGCATTTACCATCCAGAAACGAGGTGCATTGATGTTGTTCAACTTTCCTATCCGCCTTTGTCGGTCAGTGTTTCGCAAGATGGCACCAAGGCTATTGTTGGTCATGCCGACCATGCCACATACGTTGATTTACAAACTAAACGTATATTGACGGAGAATGAAATTCAGCGTTCGGCGGAAGATATTGTCATGGGAACAAATGGCTGGGCGTATGCTTTTAGAAAGTATATGGGTGGAGATCGTATCTATTGTTTTGATGCTTCAGTTCCGAATTCGGTTGGGTCTTTACATACGGGAGATTGGGGCTTTGGAGGCACAAAAGCGAAGATGCATCCTTCTGGAAAATACATATATGGTGCTATCAACGGGTTGTCATCGGCGAATATTGAAAAATACGACATCCAAAATGGTGTTGCAGAATACCTTTATGAATCGTCAATTGGTGGTTTGGGTGGTGATCTATGGTTCGCTGAAGATGGAAATCGGCTTTATACAAGGAGTGGAATCGTGTTGAAGATTTCTGAAAATCAGGAACATGATATGTATTACAATGGCACCATTACGATTGATGATGGCCAGTATTCTCATGGATTTTCTTGGATTGACCACCTTGAGCGTACGCAAAGCCTATTCGTTATCTTGGGGGATGCGAATTCCGATAAAAACGAGCCATTTGTTTACGAATTCAATTCTGCAAATCTGATTTTCAGGCGCCAATACCCATTGGATGCGCTTATGACCTATCATGTTAATGGGGATTTCATGTTGTCCACGCCCGACCCACAATTCGTATTTGCCAATTCAAATGGAGAGGAGATATATGTCCTTTCATTGGAGACGCGAACGTATCAAAATACAACATTTCTCCAGACGATTTCCTTGGGTGACTGATAGGATGGGGTAGGTCTTCGCCATTATCACTTCACCCTAGGATTGTAAAACTGTCCGTGCTTCTTCGTCTTTCCACCAAATTGAATGGCGAATTTCGGGCAGCGGTGCAGGCAACCCAAGCAGAAAGCACATCCGTGCTGGGTCCAGACGGGCTTGCCGTTTTCCAACTTGATGATACCTGAAGGACACAACTTCTCGCAAAGTCCGCAGTCTATGCAATCTTCGCTGACGGTGAAGTTTAGCGTTGTCTGTTTCTTGTAGGCTGGATAGACCAGTGGCGTAAGTGGCGTGAAACCTTTGTGACGATTGAAGTTGCCTTTGGCTTGGACTTTCACCTTGCCAATGATTTCATCAATCTTGGGCTCGGCAGCATCGAGGATGTCTTCCATCTTGGCTTTGTCGCTTACATCGAACATGGGCGTCCAAGTATCTGGCATGATGACGGAAAATTGTGCATCTGTCTTTCGTCCGAGCGTTTTTTCAAACATCTTTCCTGCTGCGCCAGTGCTTCCACCGCAGGTGAAAACGAGGTATAGGTATGGATTGCCTTCAATTCTAAAGTCTTTAAGAAAGTCGATGACGATGTTTGGCAGACCCCAATAATAGACGGGCATCACGAAACCGAGCGTTTCGGCGTCGGTGTGTTTTTCGTCAGTTGCCGCTATGTCGCAGATGGTCTCGTTAAGTGCTTCGGCAAGCCTTTGGGCCACATATTTGCTGTTGCCCGTGCCAGAAAAGTAGTAAATCATAGCTTGATGGTTTGTTGATGCAAAGATAATTTATAAGATTGAAAAGTTGCAAGATTTATGAGGGCTGGATTTAGAACTCAATTGTGTACTTGCCGTTGCCGTAAGTCTTGCCGGAAATGTCGGCTGTGATGCCTACCGGAATGGTGACTTCCATAATCCTTAGGCCATCGTTTTGTTCCCAACGCACACGAAGAGTTCCGTAAGGCGTTTCTTCGCTTACTTCAACCCAAGTGATTTCCTTGGGCGTCTGTGGATTGATGGTTACACGCCTATAGCCTGGTTGTGTCGGAATGATGCCGCCAAGAGCTTGATAGAACCAGCTGCCTATGCCATTGTAGCAGTTGTGAAGGTGCGAACGCTCGCCGTTCCACGACTCCCAAACGGCCGTTGCCCCACAGTTTTTCATATATAAATAGCCAGGATAGTCGGGCTGCTTCAGCATGTTGTATATGAAGTCGCACTTGCCGGCAAGCGTGGCCCATTCCGTCAATACGGGGATGCCAACCAAGCCGCAGGCAACGTGATTTTCATGAAGTTTTGCGGTGCGCTCAATAAGATTATTTTCAACTAACTCAATAAGGCTATCAGGAACTACCTCCACGAGCAATGGGAAGGCCATGTCAATCTGTGAACCAGTTCCGTATGTTCCGTTGTTATGATAAAAAGTATGATGGATGTTTTGGTTTAGTGCCTCTAATTGTGTCGCGTAACTGATGCTGTCTTGCTTCATCCCAAGATGCCCTGCAATAAACGCCATATCACGGAAACATTGGCTCATCGTGCAATTGCTCACCAAGTCGATGGATTCGCGGTCTTTCACATCTACACCTTTTGGAGCCAACCAGTCGCCAAGGCCCCAATCTTTGCCATTTGTGCTTCTGAAATACAAGCCGTCTTCAAGCGATTTTTCGGTAAATGCCAACCATTGTTTCATATAAGGGTAGCCTTTGGCTAAATTCCGGTCGTCGGCATAGCTCATGTAAGTTCGCCAAGGAGCCTGTGTGATGAACGAGCACCAGTAAGGTCCTCCGCCTGCCGGATGCGTGCTTGGCGCCGTATTCGGCAACGAGCCGTCTTCCCTGACCACATCGTTCCATGCCTGCAACCAGTTGTAATAGAGCGGAGCAACTTCATAGAGTGTTTGAACAGCCAAAGTAGAGGCATTGCCATCGCCGCCGTAGCCGTGCTTTTCCAAACTGCCGCAATCCACCATATAACCGTTGAAAGCGAGGTTCTCGGTGGTGTAGGCCACCATGTCGTGAATGGTGCAAAGGTCAGCGTCGGAACAGCTGAAATTAGCTCTTCTTGGATAATCAGTTCGCATCCGGTGCACCTTGATGTCTTCCGGTTTTGGGGCGACAGGCAGATTGACGAACACGAGATATTGGTAGGCCTGCTGGATGAATTTGCCAGCAAAAGTGTCACCGTCTTCCGCTCCTGAACTGATATAGGTGTTGTGTAAAAAGGTGAAAATCGTGCCATCATCAAATTTTGTGTCGGAGAATCCAACGGTGGTTTCATGCCCTGCGGGAAGCTGTGGCAACGTGATTTCTGGCAGACCATTCACTACTCGTCCCATGTCAGCAATCCATAGATTTTCTCCGTAAGGTTTTACACTCACGGCTGAAAAAGTCTCTTGAACAGTGCATGGTTCGCACATCTGCTGCACGGCTTTAACTGAGACGGTTACAGTGTCCACCGCCGACCATTTCAGTGTGTCGAGTGCCTCGCCAGTAAGTGCCTTTGGGACGAGCATCGCATTGATGCATTCGCCGGTATAGTCATCGTGAATCCAGGTTCCTATGTCGTGGTAACCGCTTTCGCGGCCAAGCCAAGTTTCGTCGGTGGTGAGGACGGCTTGACCGTCGAGGTCTAATTCCGCGCAGACCACCGCTCCGTCATACACTGCTCCGAAATGCTTCCGGTACCAGCCTGCTCCGGTCCATAACACCAAGTCGTTTTCGCCTTCCTTCAGCAAGTCGGAAACATCGTAAGTGACGATGAGTGAATGTTTGCTGAGTTGCGAAACCGCTGGAGACAAGACCGCATCGGAGACCTTTTGTCCATTGAGATAAGCCTCATGATAGCCTAAACTGTTTACATAAAGCAATGCCTGTGAAAAATCGCCTACGACATTGAATTTCTTTCTCAAAAGTGATGATTTTCCAGGAGCCATGCCGATATATTTTCCTTGAATTTGGTCAAGGATTCCGATTCCGAAATGTTGAGGTTGGCTCCATTCTGATGCTTTGCTGCTCTTCCAAATTTTGACCCGCCACCAATATTGTTGTCTGGAATTCAGTTTGTTGCCAGCATACGGCACCATGATTTGTTCCGTTGATTTCACCTTGCCGCTTTGCCACAAATCCGCTTCTCCGGCCAATAGTTTTGCTTCGGATGAAGCCACTTCTATCTGATAGGCTTTTTGTGTCATCGTTTTGTCGCAACTCGTTTTCCAACTGAAATGCGGAACATCGGAATCGATTGCTAAAGGTTCTGTCAATCCTTCGCAGGTCAAATCATAAACTTCTGTGTTTGAGCAAGATGATGCCAGAAATAGAATTGTCAACAATGCGAGTAAATTAGGAATGCGGTTTTTCATATCAGATTTAATAAGTATCGTGTGAATTTAGATTGCAAAAATAGGTATTCCCAATTGACAATGAAGTGAAATTATTATCGAAAAAAGTCGTATCTTTGCCGCCCAAATCCGAAAAATAACTGTCAAACAAATATGAAGAAGATTTTTTTAACTATCGCAGCCATTTGCTGCTGCTTTGTGTTGAAAGCGCAAACATTCACTTGTGATGGACTCAATTATAATGTCACAGGCGATCAGACCGTCACCATAACGGGACACACTGCGGATTTCTCTGCTCATGATTTCGAGGTTCCATCTTCCGTCACAAACGAGGATACGGAGTATAATGTTACAGGAATAGGCACCTTTGCATTCGAAGACTGCACCAGTTTGACCGGCACGCTTACCATCCCGGATGGAATCAAAACCATCGGATACAATGCTTTCTACGGCTGCAACAATTTGACTGGTTCACTCACCATCCCTGGGTCTGTTGAAACCATTGGCTTCGCGGCTTTTGCATATTGCACGGGCTTTGACGGCACCCTTACACTCCCGGGCAATATTAAACTTGACAATTTCGCTTTTGCCTATTGTTCAGGTTTCACCGGCGATCTCTACATTCCGCAAATGGTGGAAATCGGGCCATCTGCTTTTCAATACTGCACAGGTTTCACCGGTTCGCTCACCATTGGCGAATTCGTTTCCATCGGGCCTCAAGCATTTACAGGCTGCACAGGCTTTATCGGAACGCTTACCATTGGCCGTTTTATTACAAGTATTGAAGAATCAGCTTTCCGTGACTGCTCAGGCTTTACCAATCTAACTATCGGCAATGAAGTTCTATACATCAAAAAGAAAGCTTTCCAGGGCTGCTCAGGCTTTAGATGCCCGCTCACCATCCCGAATTCCGTGAAAACCATCGGAGCTTTCGCTTTCCGCAATTGCACAGGCTTTACCGGAACGCTCACTCTCGGTCAAAACATGGAAGGAATTGGCGACGATGCTTTTATCGGCTGCCGCAAACTCGTGGAAGTAGTGAACCATTCAGCATTGAATGTCGAAAAGGGCTCTACGGATAATGGTTATGCCGCTTACTACGCAATATCGGTGAAAAATGATGGAACACCGACCCCTCTAGATGTTGTCGATGGTTTCACATTCTTTACTGCTGATGACATAAACTATCTGATCAGTTACGAAGGGAGTGCCACACAACTGACTTTGCCTGAATCCTATTATGAGCACGATTATGTAATTCACGACTATGCTTTTTGCGGCTCCAATATTTTCACTCAGTCGCTCACCATCCCAAGTTCCGTGAAGAGAATAGGAAAGAGCGCTTTTGAAGGCTGTTCGTGTTTTACCGGTTCGCTCAACCTTAACGAGGTGCAGAACATTGGCGAAAGCGCTTTTAAGAATTGCGGCTTTACAGGCACGCTCACTATTCCGACATCCGTGACGAGCATCGGAAACTCTGCATTTGAAGGCTGTTCGGGGTTTGAAGGGCCGCTCACCATTCCGGCATCAGTGACAAGCATCGGGGAAAGTGCTTTCGAAGGCTGTTCGGGCTTTACAGGCACACTCAGCCTTCCAAATTCCTTGACAAGCATCTCACAAGGCACATTTAAGAATTGCCGCTTTACAGGCCAACTCACCATCCCTGAAACCGTAACAAAAATCGGAGGTTCTGCTTTCAACGGTTGTTCGGGCCTTACAGGCCCCCTCACTATTCCAAGTTCAGTGACCGAAATTGGCTTTCTGGCATTTAATGGCTGTACTGGCTTCAGTGGCGACCTCGTTATTCCGAATTCAGTAACCGAAATCCAAAGAGGTGCTTTTTCCGACTGTACTGGCTTTGAGGGCACGCTTACTATTGGCACGAGCGTTACTTACATTGGAGACGAGGCTTTCCTTGCTTGCTCAAACCTTAAAGGTCAGCTCACAATCCCAAATTCCGTAATATATATCGGAATTAGTGCTTTTTCCCGATGCTCAGGTCTAACCGGTTCACTCACCATCCCAGATTCAGTGACGACTATCGAAAGCTTCGCTTTCGATGGGTGCACAGGCTTAATTGACATACTCACCATCGGGAGTTCCGTAAACGACATAGGAATAAATGCTTTCAGTAATACCAATTTCATTCAGATAGTAGCGAAGCCCCTAACACCGGTGAATTTTGATTACTTTACGGAGACGCTGAGTCCGTTCTATCAAACACATGTTGAAACCCTTACTGTTCCTTGTGACAGAAGAGAAGCCTATGCTTCAACAGGCTGGGGCAGCATCTCCCATGATTTGACAATAAGAGAGACCCTGCTTTTCACTTTCAATGTGTCGTCATCCAACGATAACTACGGCTGCGTTGAACATACTACCAAGCCGACCGATTGCAAAGACACCGAAGCTACCGTTACCGCAACGCCTTACCTTAACTATATTTTCCTGAATTGGACTGTTAACGGAGAATATGCCTCTTCCGACAATCCTTACACCTTCGATATGAAGGATGCGGACAGCGACATGGACATTGTGGCAAACTTTGCCGAGCAGAGAGACTATGTCTACGAGCCAGTCACCTCGATTCCTGACGCGCCAAATCCTGATGCTGTTTATGTTCTCGGTTACAACATCGATGAGAATTACTTCCTGCACGCATCTGGTTCTGAAGGAGGAGAAATGACGCTTGCATCGAATCCGGAAAACCCTGTCGAGTATAGTCTGTCGGTACCTGAGACGGGCTATTGTCTTGCGCAATGCAACGGCGGCTATCTTGCAGTCAGCGAAAGCGGTGTTTCATTACTCGGCGAGCCGGACAATTGCCATTTAACCATCCAAAATGGAAACATTTCATCTGTTGCAGCACCGAACTACACCATTTTCCACGATGGTTACATCATCAAGAGCCATACAGGAACAAATGAAGGCAACCTGTGCTTCTTTGAACGCAAGACCATCTATCAGGTCTTTGTCTCTTCGAGTCCTGTAGAAGCCGGAACTGCCACAGCAACCTGCGGCGACGAAACCATCCAAACTGCACCTGCAGGATCCACTATCACACTCACAGCCACGCCATACGGCTCTAATGAGTTTACCGGCTGGACTGAACATGGTGAGTTGGTGTCAACCGACAATCCATTTGTTTTCATTTTGGAAGACGACCGCGACTTCGTGGCCAACTTCTCCATTACGGGACAATATGATTTCACCGCCGAATGCTCAACGGGCCAGACCCTTTACTACAAGATCATCGATGCAGCCAATCGCAAGGTGAGAATTGTGGCACCAAGAAGCAATGACGAGGATGGCTGGGACGGCTATACCAAACCTAGCGGTGATATCGTGCTGCCCGAAACCGTCACCAACGAAGGCATAAGCTACATCGTGTGCGAAATAGGCAACTATGCTTTCAACGAATGTACAGGCTTGACTGGCTCGCTCACCATCCCAAGCACAGTGACAAGCATCGGTGAATCGGCTTTCTTGAGATGTTCAGGCTTCACCGGAACGCTCACTATCCCGAATTCAGTGACAAGCATTGGAGAATATGCCTTTTTCTTGTGCAATCACTTGACCGGTGAGCTTACCATACCGAATTCCGTGACGGAGATTGGAATGTGGGCGTTTTATTACTGCCAGGGCTTTTCCGGCACCCTTATCCTTGGCAATTCCCTTGAAAGCATCGGAAGTTACGCTTTTTATGACTGCACCTTCAACAAGATTGTTTCCAAAGCACAGACCGCCCCAGGCCTGACTCAAGAAATACCAGATGCCACATACGAGGTGTATATTCCATCAGGTTCAACAACCTCATACCAAAGCGAATGGCAAGGTTATGGTTACACATTCATTGAAAAAGCCATGACCTATCATTTCACAGGCACAGGCCACGACTGGAACACAGCCGCCAGCTGGACGGAAAATGCAGTACCAAGCCAGAGCTATCATGATGTCGTCATCAGGTCCAATTGTGAACTGACAGCCAACGCCATGGTATGCAATGTGAATGTCACACTTGGCAAGACCCTCACCATCAATGCCGGACAAACCCTGACGGCAACTTCCATCACCCTTGAAGACGGCACACAATTGCTCAATAACGGAACGGTTGCTTGCAATGATGTCTGCATGAATAAAGACATTGCCGGCTATGGCACAGGCACAGGCAGGTGGTATCTTGTTTCGTCACCGGTTAAGGCCTATGTCCAGACTTCATACATGACAATCGGCGACTATGACCTCTACCGTTTCAGCCAAAGCGGCGATGACCATGGCAACGAATGGCTCAATTATAAGGCAGAGGCTTTCCAGATGGAAAACCAAAACGGATACCTGTATGCTAACATGGATTACACAACACTCACCTTCAAAGGGCGACTCGCTGCCCCAACGGCAAAGACTTTGGATTATGTTGAAGGAGCACAATTTGCAGGCTTCAACCTTATTGGCAATCCATATACTTGCGATGCCTACCTTGCCGACGGCAGAAGTTTCTACCGCATGAATGATGCCGGCACGGAACTCATTGTTGACAACGATCATCCTGCCATTGCGCCATGCGAAGGCATTTTCGTGCAGGCTCATAACACAGACGAAAGCGTCACTTTCAGCACATCCGATACACGAAGCCTGCCTGTCGGAAGCGTTGTCCTTACCCTCAGTCAAAGATTCAATGCCGCCATCGACCGCGCCATCGTCCACCTCGGCGAAGGCGACGAGCTCGGCAAATTGATGCTCAACGCCAACGGCACAAAGCTTTACATCCCTCAAGATGATAAGGATTATGCAGTCATTTCAACAAATTCAGCATGCGGTGAAATGCCTGTGAACTTCAAAGCAGCCAGCGATGGCACCTACACCATCAATGTCAACACCAATAATGTGGACGCCCAGTATCTCCACCTCATCGACAATATGACAGGCAACGATACTGACCTGCTCGTTACCGATAGCTATTCTTTCGAAGCTAAGACCTCAGACTATGCTTCACGATTCAAACTGGTGTTTGGTGTGAAGGACGAAACTTCGACTGATTCAGTGTCCAACTTCGCTTACATCAGCAATGGCGAAATCATTATCAACAACGAAGGCCGCTCTATCCTGCAAGTCATCGACATGATGGGTCGCATCATCAGTAGCCAAGAAATTGAAGGCGAATGCCGTATCAGCACAGAAGACATGACCGCTGGCGTGTATGTCCTCAACCTCAATGGATTGACTCAAAAGATTGTGGTGAAATAAATGATAATTACTTTGCAAATTTCTCATTTCTTGATTCCGTAAATCAATGATGCCTATTGCAAATAAAAAAACTCGCTGAACATCAGCGAGTTTAAGTGAATTTTTGTGGAGATGGAGGGAGTCGAACCCTCGTCCAAACAAGGAACCCTCAGGCTTTCTACATGCTTATTCCGTCGTTGGTTTTCGTGTTGCGCAAGGGGAAGGACACCCTAAACGCAACCTTATCTTCTGAATTTCGCTCCAACGTCGAAGTTCCGTTGAAACTATCCTGAAATTGCTTAGCACCTCGGACTCAGACCGGAATCAGGCATGTCCATCTGCGAGATGTCTCGTCCGCTCACCTTGTGTGCGGATTGAGCCTTAACTTACTGTGCTTCGGTTAGGCAGCGAGAGCGTAGTTGTTTTCGCCAATTACTTTTTTGCAGTCAAGATTTACGAGCGTCACTGCGAGGCTCGGCATGCTTACATGACAATTCATCTTGCTGTCAAAACCAAGCATCCCCAAAGAACCGGCGGCAAAAGTACTGCTTATTTCAATACCCCGCCACCTTTGGTGTTAATTTTTTAGTGTAGCGGATTGCCAAACTTGACGACCTCGTCTTTCGTTATGGTGTTGCCACCCAAAATGACCAAGCGCTCCACGATGTTGTGCAACTCGCGAATGTTGCCTGTCCATTGGAAACTTTTCAGCTCTTCCATGGCGTCATCGCTGAAGGTGGGTGCTGCTTGGCCCATGTTTTGGGAGATCGTCTCAACAAAACTGCTGACCAGCAACGGGATGTCGTCTTTCCTTTCGCGCAATGGCGGCACATTGATGACGATGACACTCAAACGGTGATATAAGTCTTCGCGAAAGTTTCCTTTCTCGATTTCCTCCTTGAGGTTCTTGTTGGTGGCTGCTAGGATGCGCACGTTGACAGGAATTTCTTTCTCTCCGCCGACACGCGTAATCTTATTTTCTTGCAAGGCACGCAACACCTTGGCTTGTGCGGCCAGACTCATGTCGCCGATTTCGTCGAGGAACAAAGTGCCTCCATCGGCCAATTCGAAGTCGCCTTTGCGGGTCTTGATGGCTGATGTGAAGGAGCCTTTTTCGTGCCCGAACAGCTGACTTTCAATCAATTCTGAAGGAATGGCGGCACAGTTCACTTCGATGAACGGAGCGAATTTGCGGGTGCTGAGCTCGTGCAACTGACGTGCCACGAGTTCTTTGCCCGTTCCGTTTTCGCCCGTGATGAGCACGCGTGCGTTGGTGGGTGCTACTTTCTCAATCATGTCCTTGACGTCAAGCATTGGTCCTGATTCGCCAATCATCTCGTTTTGAACCTTTACCGCCTTTTTCAAGGCTTTGTTTTCATTGGCTAAGTTTTTCTTATCCAATGCGTTGCGTAAGGTTATGAGCAATCTGTTCAAATCGGGCGGCTTCACGATGAAATCGAAGGCCCCTTTCTTGATGGCCTCCACTGCCGTATCGATGGTGCCATGGCCCGAAATCATGATGACAGGGGTCTCTGACACTTGCTTGACTGCTTCCAATACCTCCATTCCATCCATCTCTGGCATCTTGATGTCGCAAAGAATGGCGTCAAATTCCTGCTCCTTAATGAGTTGCAGCGCTTCGACTCCACTGCCAGTGTCATCTACTTGGTAATTCTCGTTCTCCAAGATGTCACGAAGGACGCGGCGGATTGGGTCTTGGTCGTCGATGATGAGTATTCTAGACATTGTGTTGAATTTTGCGCAAAAGTAAGGAAAATCGACAAAATAACTTACCTTTGCCTTTTCAAATCTAATCTAACGATGAAAAAGTTTGCTTTAATATTCTTGGTTTTCCTTATGGGATTGTCGGTGCTTTGGGCTCAAGACACTTTGCCTGCACCTTCGAGTTATCGTGTCAACGGTGTGACTTTCAAGATGGTAAGAGTAGAGAAGGGGGATTATTGGATGGGTGCTCAACATGTCGATACAGCCGATTTTAATTTTGATCGCTTGAGCCAAAGCGATGAAGTGCCTGTGCATTTCGTGAGCATCAAGGATGATTTTTACATTGGGCAAACCGAAGTGACGCAAAAACTTTGGAAAGCGGTTATGGGGAATAATCCCAGCAAGAAGAAATGCCCGAAACGACCGGTTGAGAATGTATCGTATTACGATGTGATGGAGTTCCTCGAAGCGCTTGATAGTCTGACGGGGATGCATTTCCGCTTGCCGACGGAAGAGGAGTGGGAGTTCGCTGCTCGTGGCGGCAACCATTCGCGCCATTATATCTATTGCGGCAGTAATGAACTGAAACGTGTGGCATGGTTCAACGGCAATGCCCGCAAGACGAAGAAGGTGGGTAAAAAAGCGACCAATGAATTGGGAATTTACGACATGTCGGGCAACGTGTGGGAGTGGTGCTCTGATAACTACCATTTCTTCGATAAGGCTCGGAATGCTAAGATAGGCAACGACGGTAAGATGATGTGCATCCGAGGAGGTGCTTGGCAGCTTCCCGCCAATGCGTGCCGTGTGTCGTGGCGTGGCAAACGTATGCCCGACGCAAAGAATTCGTTCGGTGGCTTCAGGCTTTGCTTGGATGCAAAATATGTCAAGGAAGATGAAGAATGAAATGATAGGCTCCGCTTTGCTTCGCTTGCGGAATGGAGTGCGTTTATATCTAGGATTCCATTCCGCCAATGGCGGAATCTTCATGGCTTTATTCATTTTGTTTTTATCGCTTCCTTTATTGGCTCAAAATGTGCGAGTTGATGAAGATAGGACATTAAAATCGCCATGGTGTGGCGGCCTGAACGCTTGCCAGTTTGGACAAATCGATTTGAATGGCGATGGTAAAAATGACTTGTTGGTTTTCGATCGCCATGGTAACCGTTTGTCGTGCTTTATCAACAAAGGATCGATTGGTGAAGTGGATTATGAATTCGACAATTCCTACGCAAAATATTTTCCGCAACTTAGCGATTGGGCCATTTTTGCAGATTACGATGGCGATGGACGAAACGATATTTTAACTTATTCTCAAGGTTGGGCTGGCATCAAAGTGTATCGCAATGTGACGACTGATTCGTTGGCTTTTGAACTCGTCGCCTATCCTTATCTTACCTCTTGGCAAAGTGGGGGAGAAGTGAACATCTTGGCCACTAATGCGGATTATCCGGCCATCTTCGATGTGGATGGCGATGGCGACTTGGATATTCTCACTTTCGGCGTGTTGGGCACTTTCATCGAAAAGCATATTAACTTGTCTGTCGAACGTTATGGCGTGCTTGACTCTCTCGTTTTTGAACGAACTGATTATTGCTGGGGACGGGTGGGCGAGAGTGAAGAAGACAACGTCATGTTTTTGGATACTTGCTTGTTTGGCAATTCGCTGATTGTCAATAAGGACGATTTTCGTCATCGGGGAGCGACCATTGCGGTGCATGACCTAACGGGTGACGGTTTGCCCGATTTGTTGCTCGCTGACGTTGATTATCCGGGATTGACCTTCTTGCAAAATGGTGGCTCCGCAGATGAAGCCTTGATGGTGAGCCAAACTTCGCAATTTCCGGAAAGTCATCCTGTGCATCTCTATTCGATGCCTGTGCCCTTTTTCGGTGATGTCAACAACGATGGCCTTGACGACTTGATTGTATCGCCTTTCGACCCCAATCCGATGGTGTGCGAAGGACGTCGTTCCGTGTGGCTGTATTTGAACCGAGGTAACGGACAAAATATTGATTTCCAGTTATATTCCGACTGTTTCTTACAAGATCAGATGTTGGATTTTGGCACGGGAGCCTATCCCGTCTTCAATGATGTGGATGGTGATGGATTGGTTGACCTTGTGGTGGGAACCATTGGCGACATTGACTCGACTTATTATCATTATGGTAGTCTGCAAACGCATCGCTCGGCGCAACTTTATTATTATAGGAATGTTGGAACGGCACAAAATCCATCATTCGAACTTGGGGATGATGATTTTGCGCATCTGAAATCCTTGAGCAGGATGGCGCTTGTCCCAACTTTTGGCGATGTGGATGGGGATGGAAAAAATGAAATGATTGTTGGTAGTGCAGAAGGTGATATGCTTCTTTTTGACAATGATTTTCAAATGATTGACGATGATTTCTTGAACTATCAAATCTCTTATTCAGCACCATTTCTCTTCGATTTTGACCGTGACGGAAAAATGGATTTGGTCGTGGGTAATGCCACTGGCCGTTTGAGTTATTTCCATGGAACTGAAAATGGTTTACAGTGGCAAACTGACGACTTCGGTCGGGTGGATGTGCATGATCCTTCGATGTCTTATTATGGCTATAGCGTCCCGTTTGTTTTTCGTGATGGAAACGAGACATTGTTTGCGGTTGGATCCGAGCAGGGAAAATTATTTTTATTCAATCATTTAGATGATAATCTAGATGGTGAATTTACTGACATTTCTGACAAATGGAATCGCTTTGTGGAAAACTTCGATAACCGTTTTGGAATGCGCAGTTCCGTTGCTCTATCCGATTTGAACACTGATGGTCGACTTGAAATGGCTGTTGGTAATTTTGCTGGTGGTTTACAACTTTTCAATGCAGATATTGTTGTTTGTCAATCAGTTGGTGAGCACGAAAACAGAATGGTTTCTGTATATCCTAATCCTGCGAAGTCGGAAGTCGAAATAGCTTTGCCAAATGAAAATTGTGATGAAGTCAAGGTTTTCGACATTATGGGTCGTTGCATAAAAAAACTCACATCGACCTTGCGTATCGATGTGAGTGATTTATGTCCGGGAATCTATTTCCTCGAAGTCAGCTCGGAAGGTATGACCTACCGCGCTAGATTCGTTAAGACTTCTTGATTACTTTGGGCTTTGTAGTGCCATTGCTGCCCGAGTTGCTGCCAGAGTTTGTACCCGAGTTAGTGCCCGAAGTGGTGCCAGTGTTAATGGTCTTGGGCTTGCTGGTGGTACCGCTCTTGGCTTTGTAGGAATAACCTGCAGCTTCGGCCATGTCCTTGATTTTGGCAGCGCGTTTGCTGCTGTCAGGGTGGGTTGAGAACATCTCAGCCACCTTGCTTTGGGTGCCGCTGTTGTTGTTGAGGCTGATGAGCACGTTGAGGGCGTCGTACATGGCGAAGGCGTCCACGCCGTTGCTAATGCAGAACTGGAACGAGGCTTCGTCAGCTTCGTATTCTTGCTTGCGTGAGTATGCGTTTGAAGCAAGTTCTTGGGCAATGTCGCCCATGACACCGGTCGAGAGGGCACCTGCGGTCTGGTTGATGGCACCGAGACCATAACGGGCCGCTACGATGAGGTAGGCTTGGCGATAAGCGTCGCGCACGTCCTTATTCTTCAAGTGACCGAGTTCGTGGCCGATGACGGCAAAGATCTCGTCGTCGGACATCACGTCCATCAGACCGGAATACACGCGCACGCTGCCATCACCGCTTGCAAAGGCATTGACGGTGTTGGATTGGTAAACCTTGTAGTTGACATTCAGGTCGCCGAGGTTCTTGAATTTCGCCATGATGCGAGACAAGCGTTGGGTATATTCGTTCGAGGCGGGTAGTACCGTGTTCTCGGCATCGGTTGTAGCCATGTATTCGACGCACAATTGAGCGACTTCTGCGTCGGAAATGGTAAGGGCTTGCACTGCGGCAGCACCTGCGTTCAAGGCTGCGTTTGAATCAACGATCTTAAGTGATGAACAACTGGCCATCATTAAAAAGGTGGTGGCTCCAATGATTAATTTCTTCATGCTGTTTGTGTTTTGATTGTGAATAATGTGCAAAAATAGATATTTTGCGAAAAATAACTCCGAATTAATTTGCATATTCCAAAATTGTTGTATTTTTGCGCATCAAAATAATATCAAAATAATATCATTTATGGAAACAAAAGAATTTGAATTTAAGGGTTTTGCGATGAACGGATTCGTCGCATTGTTTGTTGAAATCGCTATCGTCGTCCTGAGCATTATGGGCTTTGCTTGCTCGTCAAGCGAGTCGAGTTTTCTGTTCGTTTTATCTGTCATCGGTATCATCTTGGCAGTTTTTATTCCCATTGGCTTCCGCAAATTGGAGCCTAACGAAGCCATGGTGATGCTGTTTTTCGGCACCTACAAAGGCACTTTCACCAAGACGGGCTTCCATTGGGTCAATTTCCTGATGACCTCGAAAAAGGTCTCGATGCGCGCCCGTAACCTGAACCCCGACAACATCAAGGTGAACGACAAGACCGGTAACCCGATTATGATTGGACAAATCCTCGTGTGGAAACTGAAGGATACCTACAAGGCCATGTTCGAGATCGACTCGCAGACCATGGCTGGCGGCAACAGCACCACGCCCGTGTCGGTGTCGAGCCGCATGAGGGCTTTCGAGAGCTTCATCCAAGTGCAAAGCGATGCCGCCTTGCGTGAGGTGGCTGGCATGTATGCCTACGACGAAACTGATGGCCGCAGCGAAGAACTCACCTTGCGTTCGGGCGGTAAGGAAATCAACGATGTGCTGATGTCGAAACTGAACGAACGTCTCGCCATGTCGGGACTCGAAGTCATCGAGGCACGCATCAATTATTTGGCCTATTCGCCTGAAATTGCTGCCGTTATGTTGCGTCGCCAACAAGCTGCCGCCATCATCTCGGCTCGCGAAAAGATTGTTGATGGTGCTGTTTCGATGGTGAAGATGGCGCTCGACAAGCTGAAGGACGAAAACGTCGTTGAACTCGATGAGGAGCGTAAGGCCGCTATGGTGAGCAATCTGCTCGTGGTGCTTTGCGCCGACGAATCGGCTCAGCCTGTGTTGAATACGGGTAGTTTATATTGATTGTTATGGGACCCGTATTAAATATTATAGCGGGGGTCGTGCTGATTGTGTGCGGAATCCTCGGGCTCAAGTTTCCGAATCTGGGTAGGCGTAATGAAAATATTTCGCCTGAAAAGAAAGACAACGTTGACAACGAAGGTCTGTCGCAAAAGGTGTGCATAGTCATGCTTGTTATGGGATTGGTTCTTCTCCTTATGGGGGTGTCCCCAAGCTATATGGACGCTCATCCTCAATATAAGATATGGTCACTGGTGGCCATCTGTGCCGTTTTCGTGGCCTTGCTGGTCGTGTTGGCAAGGCATAAGATATTGGGTGAGGTGTGGCGTATGTACAGAGAGAGATTTGGTCTTGTCAAAGCCAGGTGGTTCTTCATTCTCATTTTCTTGGGCTTGCTTGGCCTTGCCTTCGGGATCATCAAATTGGATAAGCCGCGTCAGCCCTCGGTGAATGACTTGCCAACGCCACATTTCGATTCTCGTGATATTGATTATTCGGTTTTGCTGAAGGTAGATTCAGTTGAAATACCAGATTTCAATGACCAATTGAAAAACGATAGCTTAAATTGAAAGTTATGTTGATTACAAATTTAATTTTAGGAGTGATACTGATCCTGGCTGGGATTCTCTGCTATAAGTTTCCGAACCAGATTAATCCATACGGCAGCATGTCGCCCGAGAGGAAGACCTTGGTGGATATCGATGGCCTGAAACGAAGCATTTTGTGGATTATGGTGGTTACGGGAATCGCTTTTCTTATAATGGCAGTGTTCCATAAATACTTCGCCGCCCATCCCATGGCCGACTTCTGGGCAATTATAGGCATCTGCACGGCCATGTTTGTAGCTGTCTTGATTGCCATGAAGCGACACAACGGTTGGGGCAAGGACCAAGATGGAACTACCTATACTCATGACAAAGACCGTTCGGTGGTGATCATTACTGCAATTGTTATCTCTATGGCAGCCACGGCCTTTACGGTGATCGTCTTGGCAAGGGCGAGCAAGTCCTCGCAGATTGAAGTGAAAGAGAGCGTACTTCACATCTCCGGCATGTATGGCCGCGACATCCCAATGGAAGACATTGCCACGATGAAGGTACTCGATGAGATGCCCGTCATGGCAATGCGCACCAATGGCTCGTCGTTCAAGAACAAGAACAAAGGTCATTTCCTGACCACCGATGAGGAGAAATGTCTACTTTTTGTCACTTACAATGGAGGCCCGTACATCGAGTTGCGCACGGCTGACGAATTGATTTATTTGAATAGAGAAACACCCGAAGAAACCACGAAACTAATTGATGAGTTGAAAGTCTGTATGAATAAATGACATGTCATTCCGAGGCCATTGCCCATAGATACTCTCCCTCCTTCGTCGGTCGGTATGACATGGGCAATGGACGAAAGGAATCTATTGTTATATGTTCAATTCGACAAAACATTAAAAGTAATGAAATGAAAAGAGCAATAAAATTCTCCATAGCGGTCTGCCTATTCAGCTGGGCGATGTTTGCTATCGTTCGTTTCGGCTTTGGCCTTACGAGCGAAAAGAGTGCGGTGGGATTCACCGTTTTTGAGTCCATCTACATGTTTTTCCCGATGCTCACGGCTTTGCTTTTGCAAGCCGTCAAAAAGGAAAGGTTTAACCACACGCGATTGGTCAACTTCAAGATTTCGTGGACGTGGTTGGTGGCTTGGCTGCTGCCGGTGGCCATGGTGTTTTTGTGCATTTTGATTAATGGATGTTTCCCTGGAATCGAATTGAAATACAGCGCTGAGCAACTCATCAGCCAGTATAAGGTCCCTGAAGAACAGCAGGAATTGGTGCGTTCGCAAATGGCAGCCATGCCTGCGGCTATCATGGTGATTGCGAATGTTTTCTCTGGCCTTCTGGCGGGCGTTACCATCAATGCGCTCTTTGCCTTCGGCGAAGAATACGGCTGGCGCAACTACCTCGTTGATGCCTTGCGCGAAAAGAAGTTTTGGGTTGGGGCTTTGTTCATCGGCACGGTTTGGGGTTTTTGGCATTTCCCGCTCATCATGTCGGGTCACAACTATCCCAACGAGCCATATTGGGGCGTGCTGCTGATGGTCGTCATGTGCATCTTGTTGGGCGTCATCGAATTGTATTTTGTGCTGAAAACCAAGTCGGTGGTTGTGGCAGCCATCATTCACGGCACGATAAATGCCATCAGTGGCCTAGTCATCTATTTCGTCCAAGGCGGCAACGATTTCCTCAACGGAATGACGGGCTTGGCGGGTTTCATCACGATGGGCATCGCCATACTTTGCCTTTGGATTTTCGACTGCTATGTCTCCAAGGACGGCATCTTTGCGAATACGATTGGTGAATCATTAGAAAGGGGAGACCATGGCGAAGGAGAGTAACGGCACGACGAAGACCTTCCTCTTGCGTGTCGATGAGGAAACGATGGCCGCCCTTGAGCAATGGGCAGCCGATGAGTTCCGTTCGGTCAACGGCCAGCTTCAGTGGATCATTGCCGAAGCCTTGAAGAAGAGCGGACGGAAGAAGAAATAGCCATAAACGTGAAAATTGCTGCCACAAAACAAATAATTCATACTTTTGCGCATCAATCTAAATTAATACGGTCATGGGTCAGAAACTGCCAATCGGAATACAGAGCTTCGAGAAATTGCGTACAGAAGGCTATTGCTATATAGACAAGACTGCGCACATCTACAACATGGTGACAGAAGGATGCTATTATTTCCTTTCGCGTCCGCGCCGTTTTGGTAAGAGCTTGTTTCTGAATACTTTGGAATCATATTTTTTGGGAAAGAAGGAGCTTTTCGAAGGTCTCGCCATCGCCGATTTGGAGCACGACTGGACGGAATACCCCGTGCTGCACCTCGACTTGAATACACGGAACTATGCAGATAAAAGCAGCCTTGAAGCGGAACTGAACAAACATCTTGAGCAATGGGAGGCTAAATATGGCGATGATTACCGTGACCGCAGCATCGAAGAGCGTTTTACGCAAGTGATTCGATTGGCCTACGAAAAAACCGGCCGCCAGGTGGTGATTCTGGTTGACGAATACGACAAGCCTCTGCTTCAGGCCATCGGCAACACCGAGCTTCAGGATGCCTACCGCGCCACGCTGAAAGGCTTCTACGGTGCCTTGAAGTCGATGGACGGATGCATCCGCTTCGCCTTCCTCACTGGAGTGACCAAGTTCGGCAAGGTGAGCGTCTTCAGCGACCTGAACAACCTGGAGGACATTTCCATGCGTTCGCAGTACTTTGATGTTTGTGGCATTTCTGAGAAAGAACTTCATGCAAATTTCGAGGAAGAAGTAAAGGAACTGGCAGCAAAAATGGAAAAGTCAGTTGACGAAACCTATGCAGCACTCCGTGAGAATTACGACGGCTATCATTTCTGCAAAGAGGCGATGCCGGGTGTGTACAATCCTTTTAGCCTGCTTAATGCGCTCAAGAATTCCATTATAGATCAGTATTGGTTCGAGACCGGCACACCGACCTATCTTGTCGAGTTGCTGAAACAGCACCAATACAATCTTTCCGGCATCGAAAAAGAGGAAGTCGTGAGCGACGTGCTGAACAGCGTTGACATGGCCTCGACCAATCCTTTGCCAGTCATCTACCAGAGTGGCTACCTTACCATTAAGGGCTACGACGAAGAATTCGAACTATACAAACTGGGCTTCCCGAACAAGGAGGTCCGACAGGGCTTCGTGCGTTTCCTCATCCCGAGCTACACCAACGTGGATGCCGTGGGTTCGGGCTTCGAAATCAGCCGCTTTGTGCGCTCACTGCGCGAGGGTGACATTGAGGGCTTCATGGAGCGCTTGCAGTCGTTCCTGAGTGCCTGCCCCTACGAGCTGGAGCCTCAGCAGGAGCGCCATTTCCAGAGCGTGATGTTCATACTCACTGCCTTGTGCGGCTATCACGTGGAGATTGAGAGCCACACCAACAAGGGCCGCATGGACATGACCGTGAAGACGAAGGACTACATCTACATCTTCGAGTTCAAGTTCAACAAGTCAGCCGAGGAAGCCTTGGCTCAGATTGACGAGAAGGGTTATGCCGAGCCATTCAAGAGCGATGGCCGCCAAATCGTGAAGGTGGGCGTGAACTTCAGCACCGCCTGCCGGAATATTGACAGGTGGGTGGTGGCGTGAGTTGTTGACGCATCTCGCAAAAGCCTATGCCATACCGACGAAGGAAGGTATCTATGGGCTTTCTTTACCCGTTCTCTACCCGTTCTCTACTCTTCCTCTACCCATCCTCTACCATGAACTCGATGAAGGGCTACCCATTCTTCGATGAAACAGTAGAGCCTGATCGAGTTCACTTTAGCCATCGATCGACTTCATCTTAGGGAAATGACCTTGATATGATAGGGAAATGACTTTGTTACAGTAGGAAAAGATGCTGGGTTGAGACCAAGAAGCCTTTTCTTGTCTGGCGGAGATGGACGAAAGTGTAGGCGCCATGGGGGAGAGCGTCGCTGACTATCAGCTTGTCCTCAACCTTGTTGATGAATGTGTCTTGGACAACTGCTTTCAGGTGAGTGGGCTTGTCGGCTGATGGTTCCGTGCTCTCTAACATAATCAGTCGGAGGATGTCGAGTTCCTTCCATTCTTCATATTTCATCTGAAACTGTATGGTATCGTTGTTGACTCCAATGTCGAGCGGTGGGAGGGAGCCGTGCGACACGATGTAAGGAGCGAGGAGGCCGAGCCGCATGTCGTAGTCTTTCTTCGACAGCTCGATGGCAGGAAGGAGCAGGTTGTGGTGCACGAAGCAGTTATAAGGCCGTTTCATAGACGTTGCCTCTTCAAACTGTTCCTTGATGGCTGCCTTGAGCAGACGGTAGGTGGCAAGGATGTTCCTCATGCCGCTTCGTTGCTTCAGTTGTGCTTCCGATTTCGCGTCATGATACTGCGAAGGCATGGCTTGCGCCACTTGCATGCCATTCAACTCTCGATAAACAATTTGGCCGATGTGCCCCGAGAGAAAACCGTTGTCGTTGACTTTTGCCATATATGGGTGCAAAGATAGATGAATTTTCGGAAAATGTCAACAGAAACCGTAAAGTTGAAACATGAATTGAGGGAAAAATATGGCGTAGAGCATGAAAACTTAAAATAATTGGCTTATGGCATTCAAAAAATGATACAGAAGTTTTGGGATTTGCAAATTGTATTACCCGTTGGCGGAATTAAAAAGAATAGAGGAGTCATCAAAATAAATGGATAAAAAGTTGTACATATCATTGGTTTTCAGTAATTTTGTGGTTGAAATCAAAAGTAAATCACGAGAAAAACCTATGTACAACTTTTGTGCAAAGTTCCGACAAATTCTTGAAATCTGCAAGCGTTTCTCGGGAAATCTTGTCAACTCTCTGGAAATGTGCCCCATGTTGGTGTCGTCCCCCGCTTTTCAGACCTTGAAGTCGTTGCCCTGAGCCTTACGGCCGAAGCGATGGGCATCGACAGCGAGAACTATCTGTTCCACAGGCTTTCGTCGTGCAAGGACGAGATGCCGAACCTCATATCACGGAGGCAGTACAATGACCGCCGCAAACTGACGGCAGGACTGAGCGA
>JAZQMX010000067.1:0-28896 GCA_045627065.1 Bacteroidales bacterium
ATCTTTGCAATCCTGTCTTCTCCATACCCTTCTTCATAGTGAAGCCGTATTACCTCGTCGTAATACTTGGCCTGTTTTTCTGTCCAGTGTTTGAGCATTGTTGTCTCTTCTTTGTGAGTCAACTTTTTTCAGGGAAAGACAAAAACCCCTAACTCGTTGATTATTAGAGTTAGGGGTTTGGAATTTTCGTACTCCCGCAGGGGGTCGAACCCTGGACACCCTGATTAAGAGTCAGGTGCTCTACCAACTGAGCTACGGAAGCATCTCATTGCGGCTGCAAAAGTACAACCTTTTTTGGTTTTGGCAATGATTTTTGTTGTTTTTTTTCATTTTATTATTAAACGACAATAAATCAATCAGTTAAAATACATCTATTTTATTGTAGAGACGCTCCATGGCGCATCTCAATATATAATGACGTTGATGATTGGAGACGCACTGGTGCGTCTCTACATGGAAAACCAATTCTTGAATTCTGACACGCGGGCCTTGCTGATGATGATCTTTTCGGGAACATCGACGACGACATTCAGCGACAGCTTATTGCCAAACCAAATGGAAATATCCTTGATGGCTTGCCGCGACACGATGAACTGGCGGTTGGCACGAAAGAAAATTTCTGGGTCAAGTTGGTTCATCAGGTCATCTAAGGTTTGACTCATATAATAAGTACGCTTGTCCATGGAGATGGCCTTCACCGTCTTCAAGTCGATGAAAATACAAGCGATGTTGTTGGTTGCCAAAGGAATGAGTTTGTCGCGCTCAGGAATCAAGAAACACGACTTGTATTTCTTCTTGCCACCCAACTGAGTCATCAAAGCATCAATATGCTCCTTATTATCAACAGACGTGGTCAGCGCGTTGTATTTGTTGAGCGCGCGTTGAAGGTCGTCCTTGTTGATGGGCTTCAGCAGATAGTCGATGCTGTTCACCTCAAAGGCCTTGAGCGCATATTCGTCGTAGGCGGTGGTGAACACGATAGGACAAGTGATGTCAACCTGCTCGAAGATGGCGAACGACGAGCCGTCGGCAAGATGTATGTCCATGAAAAGCACATCGGGTATGGGATGCGTTTCAAGCCAATCCACACTGTCTTCGATGGATTCGAGCATGGCGATGATTTCCGTTTCGGGACTGACTTCGCCAATCAGTTTCTGCAATGCCTGTGCGGCCAGAATTTCGTCTTCAATGATTACTGCTTTCATAATTTATCCTTTCAGTGGCAAAACTACTTCAAAAACCTTTCCGTCGTCAAGAATCTTCACATCATCGTCCCACATCAGGCGATAACGTTCCGAGAGGTTGGCCAAGCCGATGCCACTACCCGTTTCGTCCATTATCTTGGGTTGAATGGGGTTACTCACCTTGAGACAAGCCTCGTCATCAGTGCTAATGGTAACCGTGAGCGGCTGTTTGGCCGAAATCACATTGTGCTTGATGGCATTCTCTATCAGGCCTTGTATCGACAAAGGCAACACCTTATAATCGTGATATTTGGAATCGATTTGGAAGTCAAAATTCAGATTGTCGCCATAACGGATTTGCATCATCGAGCAATAGGCTTGCACACACTTCAGCTCCTCGGAAAGCACAATGACTTCCTTGTTTTGCAACGTGTAACGCAACACTAATGACAATTGTTGGATGTAGCTCTCCGCCTTGTCCTTGTCGGTCTCAATCAGCGACTGTAAGGTGTTAAGCGAGTTGAAGAGAAAATGAGGGTCCATTTGGCTTTTCAAAGCCTCGAAGCGCGATTGGATGTTTTCCGTACGAAGCATTTCGTTTTCAACAGCTATTGTCTTTTGCTTATACAGCGACCGCGCAAGTTGTGCCGCCATGATGACGATGACCATCAACGAGAGGTCGCGCACCAAGCCATCACGGATGATACGAAACAGAAATTCGGGGCGATGAGGCCGGTTAGGGTCGTCAAACAAAGTCGGGAGCCAAGTCATGCAAAGACTTAATGCACTCGTAATCAATATCGAACCAAGGATAATGAAAAACAATTCATGGTATTTTTTCTTGAATTCTACACCCATCATACGACGGTTATAGAGGAACAATAGGAATACCAGAATGAAATTGATCGTAGTGAACATCAAGGTACGGGCAATGTCGAAATGATGACGCGGTCCGTGGACTTCGGAAGCGAAAAACGTCTCGCCGAAAAACATGGAAAGGTTGAATATCAATTGGAAGCCCACACTGATAGCCAGCGAGAGCCACAAGATGGTTTTCAGCGAGAGGAACTCCGTATTTTTCTTGCGCTTATTCATACCTCAAGGCATTGATCGGGTCGGTTTGCGAAGCTTTCAAAGCTGGGAAGAATCCCGAAATGAGTCCGAGAACAGCGCACGAGACGAAAGAAATGATCATCCAGACGCCATTGATGGCAAAAGGAAGGCTCATCACCATGGCGACGATATACGATAGACCTACACCGAGTATCATACCCAGGATACCACCTATCAAACTCAAGATGATACTCTCAGTCAGGAACTGCATGAGGATTGCCGAATTCTTGGCACCTATCGACATGCGCAGACCAATCTCCTTGGTGCGCTCGGTGACTGTGACGTACATGATGTTCATGATGCCGATGCAGCCAACAAGCAACGAAATCAAGGCAATGGCGATAAGCACCGTCGTGATGGTGCCCGTCAGCGATGTCATCATTTCAAGCATCTCTTGTTGGGTACGCACTTCAAAGTCGTCGGTGCCACCCACAGGAATCTTGTGCATATCACGCAAGATGACCTCGATTTCGGCGACAGCAGCCTCAGCCACGTCTTCCGAAGCAGCCGAGCAAACGATTTGTTGGATGAAGTCTTGGCCCAACATACGTTTCTGCACCGTCGAGAACGGCATGATGATGATGTCGTCTTGGTCCATACCCATGTTGTTTTCGCCCTTCTCCTTCAGCGTGCCGATGACCTTGATAGGCATCGAGCCGAGACGGATGGTCTTGCCGATTGGGTCTTCGCCTTCGTCGAAGAGTTCCTCAACGATGGTCTGCCCTATCAAGCCCACCTTGGCGTATTTTTTCACGTCTTCTTCGGTGAAATTCACACCCGTAGCGATTTCGTATTTCTTGATGGCGAGATAATCGGGAGAGCCACCGTAAGCCGTACCCGACCAGTTTTTAGAGCCATTGACCAATTGTCCGGAGGCACTGACCACCGGGCTGACCATAGTGACGTTTTTGGCGCAATCAGCGATGGCGTCGCAGTCCTTGACTTTCAGTGACTGCACGTTGCTGCTGCCCATGCTAACGCCGCCTCGCCTTTGGTTCGACCGCATCACCATGATGAGGTTGGTGCCCATGTCCGACAGCTGGTTAGCCGTGCTTTGCTTGAGGCCTTCACCGAGGTTTACCACAGCGATAACCGCTGCGATACCTATCACGATACCAAGCATGGAAAGCGCCGAACGCGTCTTGTTGCGCAGGAGCGCCTTTCCCGATATTCTTATAAGATTCAGTATATCCATATCAATAATCGTTGTCAACAGGTAATGCTTTTAAGGCTTCGAGAGCCGATTTCGTCTCGACGGGACCATCACGAAGCACACGACCATCGCGAAGGAAGATGGTACGCGTAGTAAACACGGCGATATCCGTTTCGTGCGTGACGAAGGCGATGGTCTTGCCTTGCTCGTGCAAGTTTTGGAACAAGCTCATGATCTCGTAGGAAGTACGTGTGTCGAGATTACCCGTGGCTTCGTCAGCCAACACGATGACTGGGTCATTGACCAAAGCCCGCGCGATGGCAACACGTTGCTGCTGACCGCCCGAGAGTTGGTTAGGCATGTGCTCCATACGGTCTTTCAAGCCCACCATTTCCAAAGCGTATTGCGCCTTTTCGCGACGTTCGCTGTGCGACACATCAGGGTTATAGACCAAGGGCAATTCCACGTTTTCCAATGCCGAAGTGCGTGGCAGAAGATTATACGACTGAAACACGAAGCCAATCTTCCGGTTACGGATTTCTGACAATTCGTTTTTCGAGCGCTCACGCACCGCAATGCCATCGATATAGTACTCACCCGAAGTGGGTTGGTCGAGGCAGCCGAGGATGTTCAGCAAGGTAGATTTGCCGCTACCCGACGAGCCCATAATACTCACAAACTCACCTTTGTAGATGTCGAAAGAAAGTCCTTTTAGGGCATGGACCTCCTCGCTACCCACAACGAAGGTACGCTTCAGATTCTCGACCTTGATGATAGAATTCTGATCTGACATGATTTCTTGTCCTTTCATTACATTGGAGGCGGACCACTCGGAGCTCCGTTATTCTTGTTGTTGTTTTTGTTCTTTCCTGGAGGGCCTGGCATGAAAGGATTATCACCCGTCTTCTTGGCTTTCTCCTTCACTACATATTGGGCCGAAAGCACGACAGAGTCACCAACTTGCAGACCTTGTTCCACAATCTTGTATGCGCCATCACTCATACCCACTTTCACGGGGCGAGGCATCATGTTATCACCATTTTTCACCCACACCATAGTTGGAGCACCTTGTGCCTGGCCTTGCTGCATCTGAGGCATACCTTCTGGCATACCTTCAGGACGTGGTGGGCGCTGACTTTCATCAGGTTTGTCCATATTCTTACGCATGGCTTTCAGCACCTGCTCATCGGGGTTGAAGTTGAATGCCTCTGCAGGAACACCCAAACCGTTCTGTTCTTCTGTGATGATGGTCACACTGGCGGTCATGCCGGGAAAGAGCTTCATGCCGTCGTTAGGTGCACTAATGATGACGGTGTAGGTCACCACATTGCTGGTAGTAGTGGGCTGCATTCTGATTTGGTTCACCGTACCTTCAAAGACTTCATCCATATAGGCATCGACGGTGAAAGTGACACGTTGGTCAAGTTTCACCTGCCCGATGTCGGCTTCATCCACATTGGCTTCCACCTGCATCTTGGTCAAGTCGTTGGCCAAGGTGAAGAGCGTAGGCGTGCTGAACGAGGCAGCCACTGTTTGTCCGACTTCGACGGCGCGGTCGAGCACGATGCCATCGATAGGCGAATAGATTTCGGCATAGGCCAAGTCAACCAAAGCTTGGTCGTAGGAGGCTTGCGCGTTCTTCTTGCTCATCTGCGCCTGCGTATAGCTGTTTTGCGCTTCTTGATAAGAGGCAAGCGTGGCCGCATTCGACTCGTAGAGTTGCTTGGTGCGTTCGTAGCTGAGTTTCGCATACTGCAACTGGCTTTCGGCAGAGGTAAGGCTAGCCTTTGCCCTACTGACACTCTGATTCAACGTCTGTTTATCCAACTCAGCCAGCAAGTCTCCTTTTTTCACCTCTGAGTTGAAATCGACTAAGATACGCTCCACTTTACCAGAGACTTGCGTACCTACCTCAACGGTTTCCACTGGTTCGAGGGTACCCGTTGCTGTCACTGTGTTTTCAACCGTGTAGTCGCCGACCACATGAGTGCGGATGACCAATTCCTTGCCCGATGCCTTGGCACCTCTGACGATGAAGAACACGATCACCGCCAAGATGATGATGCCTAAGATGACAATCCATTTGATGCTTTTCTTTTTCATTATGATTTCAATTTATTTGTCGAATAGGATTTACAAAGTAACAGACTTTCCTGTATAGACATCCAAGACCTTACGTTTCATCAGCAAGGAATACTTGTTTTGGATGTAACTGTTGAGCGCATTCAGATAGTTGTTTTGCTGCTGAAGCAGTTCCACCGTAGTGATAGTACCAAACTGATACTGAAGATTATAGGCTGCAAAATTCTTTCTGTAGGCTTCTTCCTTAACACCCGAAACCTTATAGGCATTGTAGGCCGAAACCACATCGCGATAGGCCTGAACAACGGTCTGGCGAACAGTAAGTTGCGCTTGTTGATAGTCGAGTTCGGCCTGTTGAAGGCTGATTTCGCTTTTCTTCAAGTTCGACCTGAGTTGGCCACGGCTATAGATCGGCACGCTCATCGACAAGCCCACCGAGCCACTCGGACTGCTATACCATTGCGACATGCCGCTCTCACCGATTGGGAACAAGCCCATGCCCACATTGGCCGAAGCACCGATAGAAGGAAGATAGTTTCCTTTGGCCATTCCGACGCTGTTTTGCGCAATCTGAATGTCGAAGTCGCTCATTTTCAAGTCAGGGAGATAATCCATTGCTTGATCGATGGCCTCGTTTTCAGAAGGCAGTGAAGTGAAGAGTTCGTCAAGATTATCAGTGTCGGGCACCACTATTTCAAGCTCATCGGTGGGTTCCATTGAGAGCAAAATCTTCAAGTCCAAGATGTTGTTTTCGATGTTGATACGCGAATCCACCACATTATTTGAATCGCTAAAATATTGCGCTTCCAGCATCAAGTAATCGCTCTCGAGGATGGACCCCGCCTTATAGCGTGCTTCACCTTGCTTGAGTTGCTCGCGGCTTGTGTTCATTACCTCGAGCTGATAATTCAGCATCTCCTGGTTGCCAAGGATGGTAAGAAAACTCTGCAGGATTTGGGTGGTGAGCTGGTTGTCGTAACGTTCCACTTGAGCTTCGGAGCGTTCCACATTCAAGCGGTTTTGTTCGATGGTGCGACGCACGTTACCACCTTGATAAATAGTCGCCGACGAGCCAACACTGAGGTTTCCTTGGGCTGACCAGCCATCTGCACGGAGAGAAAGATTCTCGCCTACCGAAGCACTAAGGTTAGGCACAGCCTGCAGTTTCGACTGCTCGTAGGTCACTTGCTGCGATTCGGTAGAGAGTTCCATCGTTTGGCGCTCGTAACTGTTGGCGAAAGCGAAACGCAAGCAGTCCTCAAGCGAGAACTGATACGACTTGCTTTCCTGAGCCGAAACCGAGAAACCCATAAAAACCAATAAGATGAAAAACAACTGTTTCTTCATTATTTTAAGATTTTTTGACTACAATATGACTACAAAAATAAAGCCTAACACCAAAACAATTGCACATGATTTCCCGAAATGGGAAAATTAGGCTTTGAATCCGTTTTTGGCTTTGTTAGGACAACGTTGGCAAGCCTCTCCGCCCTTTCCGCCACAAAGACAATGCGCCGACCCTTCGTTTTCGCAATGGCGCTCAAACTTTCCATCCTTCTTCACAAACATCTTGATGCCGATGCCTGCAAAAGCAATGGCTATAATTATTAAGGTGACAAGAAAGATAGTCCAAAACATAGTGGTTGACTTTTCGGCAAAAATAGTTTTTTCTTGCATATCAAAATTATTATTTCATAACTTTGCCCTCAAAATCAAACTTTTATCACTATGAAGAAAGTATTTATTATCACACTTATCCTTTCCATGTTTACCCTCGCCACGCAAGCACAACAAGTAGTCCGTGCTACGATGAACGAAGAGGGCCAAATCGTCACCGAAGTGGTTGAAGGCCTTCAGCTACCACCACAAGCACGCGACGGGCTCAGTCCCATGCCAGGATTTCCGCTGACATTTCCTTCAAATACCACCTACAAGCCTATGCGCGGCCTCACCCTTGCCGACCTTGATGGTGACGGCGCAGACGAAATCATCGTCTGCCACAACGAAGCCGTCAATGTGGTGAAAGGCGACGGCAGCATCCTATGGACCCAGTCGCTCACTGGGGGCATGGCGCAATATCCAGCCTCGGTTGCCGACCTCGATGGTGATGGTCATCTCGAAGTGGTGGCCCTTTGCGCATACGGCAATGCCCGCGGCGGCTTCAACATTTTCAACTACGACGGCACCGTGCGTTTTGCTGTTGAAACCACCAATAACCCATTGATTTGCGCCCCTGCCATTGCCGATGTCAACTTCGATGGTAGTTTGGAAATCGTCTTCTGCGGTCGTGGTCGCACTGCACAAGGTGTCGCTCCTGGCATCCATGTCTGGGACCTCGAAGGCAACGAAATCGAAGGCTTCCCCTTCGAGTTGCCAAGCACTCCCGCCTTCACGCCAACCCTTGCCGATATTGATAGCGACGGTTACCTCGAAATCTTTGCTGCCACCACCAGCGTGCTCTACTGCATCAGCCATACGGGTCAAGAAATATACTCCATTGACGGACAAGAAGCCTACAAGTACTCCTATCAATCTCCTCTCGTTATTAGCCTCGACGACAGTGGCGAATACAGTCTGGTAGGTGCCTGCCATGGTGATAATCCGAATCACTATGTGCGCAATGCTGCCACTGGCGAATACCGCGAAGGATGGCCCAAAAACGTGGCCAACTGGACTTACTCGGCACCTACTGTAGTGAAAGAAGACGACGGTTGCCACATCTTTGCCGGTGTATCGGGCGAAGGCAATGTATTCTATCAATACGACGCCGACGGTAACATCGCTGATGGCTTCCCGCTCAACCTCAGTTCAGGCATCGAAGGCTTCATCAGCGTGGCTGATATTGATGGCGATATGCAAGACGAAATCATCACCACCTTCAACCTGATGGAAAACGGCAACGGCTACATCCGCGCCTGGGAGATGGACGGAACTGAAATCACCGATGGGTTCCCACTCCGCCCACAAGGCTTGACCTACATGAACGGAGCCAACTTCGGTGACATCAACGGCGACGGCATGTTGGAAATCGTCACCTTAAGTTACGAACAAAACTTCTCGCCCGACGACCCAGTCATCGTCACTGCCTACGCCCTCAATCAGTACAAGGTAAACCTGAGATTTGGCTGCTACAAAGGCAGCAACGACCGCAGTGGTTGGTTTATCCAATTGCCACCATTCATCAGTTGCAATCCAGTGCAAAACCTGACAGCAGCGTATGACGCTGAATTGGGTGCCATCGTCCTTAATTGGGATGCCCCTGAAAGCGGATCAACAAGCAATTTATCTCGTTATGACATATATAAAAACGGTGAACTAATAACCGATTTGACAACAGAAGGATACGATGACTATGACTTTGTCGAAAACCAAACCTATGAATATTTTGTAGTAGCCATTTACGACGATGGCTGTGAAGCACCTTGCGACCCAATCACCATCGAGTTGGGTGACCTATCGGTGGACGAACACGACAACAACCTAAGCATCTATCCTAACCCGGCCAACGACCACATCCTTATTTCAGGCTCCGACTTCCAAAGCGCAGAAATTTTCAACACGCTTGGCCAATGTGTGATAACCTCAGAAAGTCATGAAATAAATGTTGAAAAATTGGAGCGTGGCATTTATTTTGTACATTTGCACGGCTATAATACAAGCAAACAAGTTAAATTTATTATTGAACACTAACAACAATTATTTAATAACTAATTTAAATTTAAACAGTTATGAAGACTTGTAACAAATTCTTCGCCGAATTGTTCGGCACATTCGTTCTCGTTCTCGGCGGTTGCGGTACGGCTTTGTTTGGCCATGCTGGCTTCGTCGGTGTTTCAATCGCTTTCGGTCTTACCGTCGTCGCTATGGCATACGGTATCGGCCACATCTCAGGCGCACACCTCAACCCAGCTGTCAGCTTTGGTGTTTGGGCTAATGGCCGCATGAGCCTCAAAGACATGCTCATCTACTGGGCTGCTCAATTCGTTGGCGCTATCATCGCTGGCGCTATCCTGCTCTGCATCTGGAAGGCTACCGGTGCTGGTGCTACTGGCGTTTTCGCTTCTAACGGTTTTGGTGCTGAATTCCAAGCTGCTTGCGGTGGTGACTACCAAGCTATCAGCTGCGGCGGTGCTTTCTTGGTTGAAGCCCTTCTGACCTTCGTCTTCTTGATGGTCATCCTTGGTGTTACCGACAGCCGTCACGAAAATGGTAAGTTCGCTGGCCTCGCCATCGGTCTCACCCTCACCCTCATCCACCTCATCAGCATCCCGTTGACCAACACTTCAGTCAACCCAGCCCGTTCACTCGGCGTTGCTCTGTTCTCAAGCGAAGCTTTCGCTATGGGTCAAGTGTGGCTCTTCATCGTGGCTCCTCTCGTAGGCGCTGGCCTCGCTGGTCTCGCTTACAAATGCCTCGGTGGCAAGTGCGAAAAGTAATCACACCTTATAAATAAAACGGAAGCCTCGTGTCGCAAGATGCGGGGCTTTTCTTTATCTTTGCGGCATGGCAGGCATCTACATCCATATCCCCTTTTGTGCATCGAAATGCGCCTACTGCGGTTTCTATTCCATCGCTTCGCAGAAACTGAAAACTGAGTTCCTGGAAGCCTTGAAATACGAAATCGTAGAACGAGAAAACTATCTGCACGGCGAAAGCATCAGCACCATTTACTTCGGTGGCGGCACGCCATCACTGCTCAACACCAACGAAATCAGCGACTTGTTGATGCTCATCAAAGACCATTACGAGATTGAAGCCAACCCCGAAATCACCCTCGAAGCCAACCCCGACACCTTGTCGATCGACTATCTTTCCGCCTTGCGCAAGATGGGCATCAACCGACTCAGCATCGGCATTCAGAGTTTCTTCGACAACGATTTGCAATACCTCAGCCGTCGCCACAATGCCGAACATGCCCGCCAATGCATCGGTTGGGCCAAAGAAGCTGGTTTCGACAACCTCAGCCTCGACCTCATCTATGGCCTCCCCACCTCCGATGCCGACCAATGGAACCGCAACCTCGACCTCTTTTTCCAAACCGGAGCGCAACATCTTTCGGCCTACGCCCTCACCCTTGAGCCTAACAGCATCCTTACCAAGCAAATCGAGATGGGCAAGGCACTCCCCATCAGCGACGACGATGCCGTGCGCGACTACGAAATACTCTGTCAACGCGCCAAGGAAAACGGTTTCTTGCATTATGAGATTTCCAATTTCTGCCAGCCACGTCATGCCTCACGCCACAACTCATCTTATTGGAACCGTACACCTTACGCTGGTTTCGGTCCATCGGCCCACTCCTTCGATGGCGAATCGCGGCAGTGGAACGTGAGTAGTGTTGGCCAATATATTGAAAGTGAAAAAGTGGAAATCACCAAAGAAATCCTCACGCCCGAGCAAGCCTACGACGAATACGTCATGCTGAAACTGCGCACCGCCTGGGGCATCGACCTAAAATACATGAAACGCGAGATGGGCGAGCGCTTTTCGAACTATTGCGAGCAAAAAGCCCAACCATTCATCACACAAGGAAAAATCACACAAACACGCGAATTTCTCCACCTCAACGACGAGCAGATGCTTTTCGCTGACGGGCTGGCTGAAGAACTGTTTTGGGAAGACCTATGAAAAAGAAAAACTTATTTCCGACGTTCATTGCCTCCATCATGTTGGCCGCTACATGGTCAGCAGCTTTCGTTCTGCTCTTCTCACCTTACCCTATTGGGCACCTCTTAGCCTGGGTCTTCTTGGGAGGAAAAGCGCTGATGATTTTGATAACGATCATCAGTCTCACCACGCATCCCAGCACTGGTTGGCGGCTCTTCGTTGGCAGATATTTATTTGATCAGCAACATCTTACCCATGGCATTGAACAAGCACTTTTGCGCTTTGTTTGGGAGTTGCCGCAATTGTTGCTCGGCTATTGTTATGCCCAGCTGAGAAACATCACCGGTCATATCAAAAAGGTTGAATATCTTGGTGGTGTCACCTACGCCATCGATGACGGCCGCGGCGACCATATCTATAAAGGTATGTCGCTAAGTTGTTTCATCAACGTGTGGCTGACATATCCGCTCGGCACCGATTTTGAGTATTCCGTCCGTCATTCCTGCGGTCAGATTCTCATGCACGAATACGGCCACACCAAAGACAGTCTGAGATTAGGTTGGTTATATCTTTTCATCGTCGGATTGCCAAGTTTGATCAGCGTTTGTTTACAAGGCATCGGAAAACATCGCCACAAAGACCTCTATGCTGAGAAATGGGCTGACCGACATGCACAACGATACTTCGGAGAGAAAATTCACGACTTGGAGGAGTCTTGAACCGCTTTTTCCTTTGTCGTCAGTTCTTCAACGATACGGATGGCAAACGGCACGGCAATGAGGAATGATGACAAATCGGCGATGGCTTGTGCAGCTTCCAAGCCCGTCAAGCCCCAAAGCCATGGCGCGATGAATACCGCTGGCAAGAAACAGATGCCCTGGCGGCACATCGAGAGGAAGGTGGCTTGCCATGTGTAGCCAATGTTTTGGAACAGCATATTCGTCATGGTGCAAAGCCCCATCAGCGGGAAAGCCACACATTGCCAACGCATGGCGTGGCTGCCTACACGAATCAACTCGGGGTCTTCGCCGCGGAACAAGGCGATGATGTCGGGAGCGAAAATGAAGCCCGCCACTCCCATTGCCGTCAGGCAGATAAAGCCCAATTTGATGCAGAATAGATAGCTCTGTTTCACCCTTCCATAGAGCCGTGCCCCATAGTTGTATCCACACACAGGCTGGAACCCTTGGCCGATGCCCAATGCGATGGAGAAACACACCCACATGATGCGGTTCACGATGGAGAAAGCCGCCACCACCGAGGCTTCATCACCAGGCGTAGCATAATTCACCGCCATGCGATTGAGACAGATGGTTGACAATACCGACAAGGCCTGGCGCATCAGCGATGGCAGACCACCCTTGACGATTTGCCTGTAATAATCGAGTGTTGGCGTAAAGTTCTTGATTCGTATATGCACATTGCCTTCGCGAGAAGTGCCCCAAAGCAGCAAGCACCAGCCGAAGAATTGGCTGACAGCGGTAGCCAACGAAGCACCACTCACGCCAAAATCCAAGACAAAGATGAAAATCGGGTCGAGGATGACATTGAGGATAGCGCCCGAGGCGATGCCAATCATGCCGAAACGGGCATTGCCTTGCAAACGCAACTGATTATTCAAGGTCAGCGACGACATCATGAAAGGCGTGGCGATGAGGATGTAACGCAGATAGTCGTTGGCGAAAGGCAAGATGGTTTCGGTAGCGCCCAAGGCACGCGAGAGCGGTGAAAGGAAAACCAATCCCAACACACCAGCTATCGATCCAATAATCAACGGACTAAGGAAACCTGTCGCAGCCATGCGTCCAGCATTCTCCACACGTCGTGCGCCCAAGGCACGCGAGATGTAGTTGCCCGATCCGTGGCCGAAGAAAAAACCGCAAGCATTGATGAAAGCCATATAAGCGAAAGCAACACCCACGCCAGCCACCGCCTCGGTACTGAGGTGCCCCACAAAGAACGAGTCCGCCAAGTTGTAGATGCTCGTCACCAACATGCTGATGATGGTAGGCACCGACATCTTCAAGATGAGACGACGCACCGGCGTTTGGGTCATCATCACATATTTCTCGTTCAGTTTCTGTTCGTCAGTAAGGCTATTCATGTCTTCCTCGTCAACTATTTTTCGGGCTGCAAAGATACTACAAAAGAAAAATCAATACCTTTGCACATCAAAACATTATCGCTATGGCATCGAAAGTATATTTCACTAACCTCAGGGCCAACCCCAAGAGCAACCAACTAAAGAAACTCGAACGCCTCGTCAAGGCCGCTGGCATCGAAAATATCAACTTCAAAGACAAGTTCACCGCCATCAAGATACACTTTGGTGAACCCGGCAACATGGCCTACCTGCGTCCCAACTACGCTGCCACCATCGTGAAAATCATCGAGCAATTAGGTGGCAAGCCCTTCCTCACCGACTGCAACACGCTTTACTCGGGCGGGCGATCCAATGCCATCGACCACTTGGACAGTGCCATGCGCAACGGCTATTTCCCGATGAGCACAGGAGCACAAATCATCATTGGAGACGGGCTGAAAGGTTTGGATTACAAGGAAATACATATCGATGGAGAATACTGCAAGGCACCTAAGATTGGCAGTGCCATCGCCGAAGCCGACGTCATCATATCTATCTCGCATGTCAAAGGTCACGAGATGACTGGTCTTGGTGGTGCCTTGAAGAATATCGGCATGGGTTGTGGTAGCGTCGCCGGCAAGAAGGAGATGCACAGTTGCTCGAAACCTAAGATCAACCAAGACAACTGCGTAAGCTGTGGCATCTGCGTGAGCAACTGCGCCCACGATGCCGTCCACCTCAACGCCGAGCGCAAGGCCTTCATCGACCCTGAGCGTTGCATGGGCTGCGGACAGTGTGTGGCCGCTTGCCAACACGATGCAGCTTGCGCCGACAACGACGAGCAACTCGACATATTGAACTGTAAGATAGCCGAATACGCCAAAGCCGTAGTGCAAGGCAAACCCCATTTCCATATCGGCATCATCGTCGATGTGTCGCCCGAATGCGACTGTTGGAACTACAACGACGCGTCCATCGTGCCCAACATCGGCATGGTAGCCTCGTTCGACCCTGTTGCCATGGACTGCGCCTGCGCCGACCTCGTCAACCAGACTCCTATCCTCAGTAACGACAACGTGCTGACCGCCAAGCACTCGCACGAAGAATGCCAACACGACCACGACCATTGGGACCTGCTCCACCCCGACACCAACTGGAAATCGTGTGTGGCCCACGCCGAAAAGATTGGTCTCGGTAGCCGCGATTATGAATTAGTGAAAATGTAATCCGATTAAGCTATGGCAAAACTAATCATAGCATATTTCCTTCTCATCAACGTCATTACCTTCTTTGTGTATGGCCTTGACAAACTGAAAGCCAAGAAGCAAGCATGGCGCATTCCAGAAGCCGTGTTGCTCATGCTCGCCGTCATCGGAGGGAGCATTGGCGCTTTGATAGGCATGAAAGTGTGGCATCACAAAACACTACACAACAAGTTCCGTTTTGGCGTGCCTATCATCCTTATCCTTCAGGTTATCATTGCATTGTATTTTATTCTAACGTAGAGCAAATAAAAGCAAATCATGACAAAGCATATCTTCCTCTTCTTCCTCACCATAACGATGGCAACAAGCCTTTGGGCCCAACCCATCTACAACTGCCACCGCACTTCGGGCAACATCACCATTGATGGACGTCTCGATGATGCAGCTTGGCAACGTGCCGAAGTCATCGACCAACTGGCCGACATCAGAGGCAAAGGCACGCCTGTTCCTCGCCAAGCCACTACCATAAGGATGCTTTATGACGACACCTACCTTTATGTAGGTGCAAACTTGCAGGAAGACTTCCTCAATGCCAAGATTGACAAGCGCGACGACATTGTGTGGCAGGACAACGACTTCGAAGTCTTCATTGACCCCTACAGCAAAGGCAAGCTTTATTACGAATTCGAAATCAACGCTTTAGGCACCCTACTCGATCTGATGATGGAACGCCCTTACTTCGAAGCCGGGAGTTTTCTCATCTCATGGGATTGCACCAACCTACGTTATGCAGTGCATTGCGATGGCACCCTCAACGATTCCACCGACATTGACCAAGGCTGGTCGATGGAGATGGCCATCCCATTTAAATCGTTGGAACAAAACTGCGACTCGCTCCTCAACCACCCCATCTGGCGGATGAACTTCTCAAGGGTGGAATGGGCTCATGCCGAAGGTCCCGAAGAAAACTGGGTATGGTCGCCCACCGGCCTCGTTGACATTCACCGTCCCGCCCAATGGGGTTACGTCCGTTTCGTCGATGAAAGCGAAGAACCATATATGACTCAGAGAATTGTGAAAAACTGGATGTGGGAAGGCTTCAACCCCGAATGGAGCGACGAGCAATACATCCATCACTTCACGAAGGCCCACGAATGCGGCATCAGCGCGGTGCTCTTCTGCGACTACGACGAACACATCTATCGTATGTGCCACGATGCTGGATTAGAATGCCACTACTGGAACTGGACCTTGAACCGCCACGAGTTGGTAGAGACCCATCCCGAATGGTACGCCGTGAGCCACACCGGAAAATCGTGCGCAGAAGAGCCACCCTACGTAGGTTACTACCACTTCCTTTGCCCAACACGGCAAGAGGTGATCGATTATCTGGTGAACGACTTCGAGCAAAAATCGCAGTTGCCCTACGTCGATGGCATGCATTTAGACTATATCCGTTATCCTGACATCATCCTGCCCGTTGATCTATGGGAAAACTACGGCTTAGAGCAGACCGCCGAAGCCCCTGAGTTCGACTTCTGCTATTGCGACAGCTGCCGTCACCACTTCGAGGAACGTTTCGGCTACGACATCAAGGATTTGGAGTATCCCATGGCCTCGCCGGCATGGCTCTCGTTCCGCTACGATGCCGTCACCCACCTCGTGAAAGCCATTCACCAGCAGATGGATAACTACGCCACACCGCTCTCCGCCGCCGTCTTTCCCACCCCCGACATGGCGCGTAAGATGGTGCGTCAAGACTGGGACCATTGGGGATTAAAATACTATTTCCCAATGATATACAACGGGTTCTATCGCGAAGGCGTGGAATGGATTGGGCAAGCCGTGCAAGACTGCGTCACTGCGGTGAATGGACGCGCCTACATTTATGCAGGGCTCATGTGCTCCGACATCAAGGACGATTTCGAGCATGCATTAGATGAAGCCTACCTTCACGGAGCATCGGGCATCTCACTCTTCGCCTGCCCCAGTGACGAAATGCTCGAACAGCTGAAAGCATATATGGATCAACACGGGCTGATGCCTGTGCAGTGAACAGATTGATTGTTTTACAAGTTTTTATGTAATAAAATATGAATATCGGAGACAAAATACCAGAAATCCTTGGCATTGACCAAGACGGGAACGAAATCAAGTGGAGCGATTTTAAGGGCCGCAAACTTGTCCTTTACAGCTATCCTAAGGCCAACACGAGCGGATGCACTGCCGAGGCATGCTCTCTACAAGCCCATAAAGAAGAGTTAGCTGCCGCTGGTTACGCCATCATCGGCGTGAGCAAAGACAAAGTGGAGCTACAAAAGAAATTTGCTGACACCCAAGGCCTTGAATTCCCTCTCATCGCCGACACCGACACCACCCTGCTACAAACCCTCGGATGCTGGGGCGAAAAGGTAGCTTGCGGTAGGCACACCATCGGCATTCTTCGCACCACCTACCTCGTCAACGAGGAAGGCATCATCGAAAAGATTTTCACTCCAAAGGAAATCAAGACGAAGATTCACGCCGAACAGATTCTGGATTACATCAACGGAAAGTAATAAATAAATTCTTATCAAAAACAAAAACCCGCTGAAAATCAGCGGGTTTTATTGTTTCGTGGAGCATAACGGAATCGAACCGATGACCTCTTGACTGCCAGTCAAACGCTCTAGCCAACTGAGCTAATGCCCCATTGCAGATTTGCGCTGCAAAAGTAGAACATTTTTTGATACAAAAACCGACTTGAGAAAAAAAAATTTCCACGCCTAAAAAACCGTACGTATTTTGCTCATTTTTCATTAAATTTGCAGCCGTTATTGTCATTCATCGTAACGGCAAGGTAGATATTATAATGTTTTGTAAAACAATTATTTGAGATGCGATCATTGCATCTTTACAAAAGAGCAAAAATGAAACATACATTTCTCATTATCCTTTTGGCATTGGGCTGCGTTTTTGGTTACGCACAAAACACCATCCAATTAGGTCGTTCAGGCAACACCCTTAACCTGATTGAAGACAAGGCCGAAACACTGCAAATGAGGTTGGATTACGCCTCGATGGAAATTAAGACCATCAACAACGAGCGCGGCCAATATGCCGAACTGTTGCTTGAAGGCGGCTACACTGATGGTATTGTCGGCGAACCTAAATTGCCCGTCACACAACGCCTCATCGAGATTCCTTTTGGCGCTGGCGTTGAAGTCAACGTGCTGAATTATAGCGTTCAGAAAATCGATTTGGCCGATTATGGCATTGAGCGTATTGTTCCATCACAGGCACCTATCTCGAAGGCCGACATGCCCGAAGACGCACCTTTTGTCGTCAACGAAGCCACCTACATGCAAGATAAATATCTTGGTCAGCCTTTAGCCAACATAGAAATCATCGGCACCTTGCGCGGCTATCGCATCGCCAAGCTGACCGTGGCCCCAGTCAGTTACAATCCTGTGCAGAACAAAATACGCGTATGCAACGACATCGAGTTGAAAATCAACTTCAAACATGCCGACATGGCCTTGACCCGCGACATCAAAGCCAAGACCCGTTCGCCTTATTTCGACATCGTTGAAAAGCAACTTGTTAATAGTGGCGTCCGTGATTATCCCGACCACCCTGACATGACCCGCTACCCCATTAAATACGTCATCGTAGCCGACCGCATGTTTGAGCCATACCTTGGTGAGTTCATCGAATGGAAGACCATGAAAGGCTTCCACGTCATCACCGCCTATACCGACGAGATTGGTTCGACCTACAACGAGATACAAACTTATTTGCACGGTCTTTATAATGCCGCCACCCCTGACGACCCCGCCCCGAGTTTCATTCTCTTCGTTGGCGACACGCCACAGATTCCCGCATCAACGGGACTTTCGTCAGGCAAAGTCACTGATGTGTATTATGCCAGCGTCGATGGCGACTACCTGCCAGAGATGTACTACGGTCGTTTCTCGGCTCGCACACCAGAGCAACTCATCCCACAAATCGAGAAGACACTTTATTACGAACAATACCAATTCACTGACCCATCATACCTCAACAACGTTACCTTGATTGCCGGATGGGACGACTGGGGCGCACCCGCTTGCGGTTGGCCAACCTTGCACTACGGACAAGAAAACTGGTTCAATGCCGAACACGGCTACAACGACGTTGCGCTCTATTTCGGCCCCGACGACTACGATGGATGCTATGTTGACGAGCGCATCGCCGTCAGTGTCATCAACTATACGGCCCACTGCAATGAGACCGTTTGGGGCACGCCATCATTAAGTTCGGGCACCATCAACCAGATGCACAACGAAGGCTTCTACCCTATCGCCATCGGCAACTGCTGTGAGTCGTCGCAGTTCGGCTATGGTGAATGCATCGGCGAGTCGTGGGTGCGTGCCGACAAAAAAGGTGCCGTGTGCTACCTCGGCTCAGCTCCAAGCACCTATTGGTATGAAGACGAGTGGTGGTCGGTAGGTGCCTACCACATCACTAGCAGCAACGAAGGCCAGACGCCATCCTACGCCCAAACCACCATGGGCAGCTACGACGCCATGCACGAAAGCGGCTACGTCACGACAGGCAGCCTCATATATTGCGGCAACCTATCTGTCTTAGAAGCCGCCAATCACAACTGGAGCAATTTAGCACGCTACTATTGGGAAGCCTACAACGTGCTAGGCGACCCATCATTGGTTGGATACCACACTGAAGGACAATATATTACAGCATCACACGACCCGATTATCACTATCGGTGCAACAAGTTTTACCATTGAGACCCAACCCGGTTCTTTTGTCGCCATCTCCAAAGACGGTATCCTCCACGGCTCTGGACTTGTTGACGACAGTGGCATCATCGACCTGGAAATCAGCCCGATGGAAGAGAATGGTTTAGCCTATCTTGTTATCACCAAACCACAAGGCATACCTTACATCTACACTTTGCCCGTAGGCGAAGCCAACCAACCTTTCCCGATGGTTACGGGGCATGAGGGCGACCCCATTTACATTGGAGAAGCCACTTCTAATTCTATCCGAATCAAGAACGTGGGTGCCGATATGAGCGAACCTACAAGCATCACCATCACATCGGAAGACGAAAACATGATGATAGTACAAGGCACGACAAGCATTCCCGCTCTCGCCCACGACGAAGAATACACCATCGAACCTGGACAAATTGTGGTGAAGACTACCGACGACATTGAAGACGGTGAAGACTTCCACCTGTTAGCCACTGCCAACTGTGGCGGAGGAGCCATCAGCGACTTCTATTTCACCGCATACAAGCCCGTCTTCGAATACCAAAACATCCAATGGTCAGACGGCTTCACGGCAGGCTACTCGTTCGACCTCACCGTCAACTTTGTGAACCAAGGTCATGCCCCTGCCGATGGCGTGATAGCCTACCTCAGCACGGACAATCCACACGTCACCATCGAAAACGAGCATTATTACTATGGCCATGTGGACGTTAATGGAACAGCCAATTTCATCTTCCACATCACGACTGACGATGACATAGACGAAAGCCAATCCATTGATTTCGATGTGCTTGTGAACGCCAATCATAGCATCGAAGCCGAGACTGATATCACGCTTCGCAACCAATGCGAGTTGGTATTTGACCTCACCGACACGGGCAACAACGGCTGGGATGGTGCCAGTGTTCGCGTCAACTTCGAAGACAACAGCGAACCTCTGAACCTCACCATCGAAGAAGGCAACCACTACACCACCAGCATATCATGCACAAAAGGAATGCGCATCATGCTGAAATGGAACGCTGGCAATCACGATGAAGAGTGCGGCATGACCGTCACCTACGCCGATGGCGAACCCGTTTACGAACTGCCCGAGAACCCACACGGCACACTCTTGATTACAGCGGTGGATTGCACTGTGCATCCCGACGCCATTGAGGAAAGCACCGAATCACAACTGAGCCTTTATCCTAATCCCGCTTCAGGCTTGCTTCACGTCGAATCAGACGAAATCATTTACGAATATAAGATTGTCAATGTGTTAGGACAGGCTATCGCAACAGGTAACATCGATGCAACCCAAGGCGAGATAAAACTTAACGGCTTTGTTCCTGGCCTTTATTCCATCCAACTCACTACCGAATTTGGTCAAACAATCCAAAAATTCATTGTCAAATAAGGCAATAGTCGTATTTTTGCCAGCCAAAAAAGAATTTAATAAATAACAAACTACACATACCTATGAAAAAATTATCACTTGTTGTCGTCATGGCTTTTTGCAGTATTATAGCTATGGCTCAAAACGGTCGCATCCAACTCCGTTCGGAATCGCGTGCCGAAATCACTAAAAGCGAATTTAAGTCCATGCGTGCCATTTTCAGCTACGGCTCGGTGGAAAGCATCGAGATTGCCACCGAACAAGGCACTTTCTCTGAAATCGCCCTTCCAGGCACCTACGCATCGGGCGAGATAGGCACTCCCGAATTGCCTGCCACCCACCAACTCCTTGCTGTTCCTTTTGGTGCAACGCCAACGGTCTCTGTCGTCGGTTTTACGACCACAGATTACAATCTTTCTGATTATGGCATCAACACTATCATTCCTCACCAGCCTTCCGTGCGCAAGGACCAACGGCCTGAAGACATCGAGTTTGTCTATAATCAAGCCTCCTACCAGACCCGCGCCCTCGCCACAGCCCCTGAAGCCTCTATCGAGGTGCAAGGCACCATGCGCGGCATCCGCATCGGCTCGCTGCTCGTCAACCCTGTAAGCTACAATGCTGCCAGCAACACCTTGCGTGTGTTCAACGACATCGAAGTGGAGATTAACTTCGAAGGTGCCGACTATGCCGAAAACGAACGCATGTTGGTGAACACCTACAGCCCTTATTTCGACATCGTCTATAAGCAGATGTTCAACTACCGCCAAATCTTGGACGTCTATAGCGACCACCCCGACCTGATGGCTTATCCCGTCCACATGATGGTAATTGCACCTGAGAACTATCTCGGTACTTTGCAGCCTTGGGTCAACTGGAAGATCCAGAAAGGCTTCGACGTTGAGGTTTATACTACCGCTCAAGCTGGTTCAACCTATAGTGCCATCCGCTCCTTTGTCCAGAACAAATACAACACAGGCGTCAGTGCAGGCGAAACTCCTACTTTCCTGATTCTTGCCGGTGACGTGGCCCAAGTGCCGAACACTACGGGTAACCAGTCGCAAAAAGTGACCGACCTCTATTATGGTTCAGTGGATAACGACGACTTCCCGGATATGTTCTATAGCCGTATGTCGGCCGAAAACACAACCCAACTGACGGCAATCATCAACAAGGTCTTGCAATATGAGCAATATGCCATGCCTGACCCAAGTTATCTGAATAATGTAACTCTGATTGCCGGTTGGGACAGCTACTGGAACCCACGCGTGGGCCAGCCAACCATCAACTATGCTACTAACTATTATTACAATACAGCTCATGGTTTCACTAACGTGAACACCTATCTTACCCAAGGCCAATACTCAGGCTGCTACAGCACCATGAGTTCTGGTGTAGGTTTCATCAATTATACAGCTCACGGCAGCGAAACTAGCTGGGCTGACCCGAGTTTCAATGTTAGCGCTGTCAATAGCTTGAGCAATACCAACAAGTACTTCCTTGCCATGGGTAACTGCTGTTTGGCTGCCGATTTCGGCTATTATGGCACATGCCTCGGCGAAGCCATGACCCGTGCCGAAAACAAAGGTGCCTTCTCCTACATCGGATCTTGCCCAAGCACCTATTGGTATGAGGACTACTACTTCGGCGTCGGTGCCACCAACGTGTTCAGCAACACGCCAACCCAGTCCAACACCGCAACGGGTGTCTATGACGGCATCTGGATGGACGACACCTACAACACCGTCTCTTCCATCGTCTTCTTGGGTAACCTCGCCGTGTGCTATGCTCATGCAGGCAACTATCAGCACAGCGTGAACGACAAGTATTACTGGCAGTCGTACCACGTTTTGGGCGATGGCTCCGTCATGCCTTTCCGCGTGCAGCCTACCCCCAACACCGTCAGTCATGCCCAAACCTTCCCAGGTAGCTCCAATTCATTTACTGTCAGTGCCGAACCAGGTTCGTATGTCGGCATTTCAAAGGATAATGTTTTGCTTGGCGCAGCTTTGGTGCCTGCATCGGGAACGGTCAGCGTACCTGTCACTCCTGTCTCTTCAGGCTATGTGATGATAGTAGTGACCAAACCACAACGTCAACCTTATGTAACCACGATATCTGTCGGTTCTACACAATATAGCGTTACGACTTCGTCAAATCCAACTGAAGGCGGTACTACCACTGGAGGCGGCACTTTCAATCCAGGCCAGTCATGCACCGTGACCGCAACAGCCAATCCGGGTTACAATTTCGTGAATTGGACAGAAAACGGCACTCAGGTTTCAACGCAAGCCAGCTATACTTTCACTGTGAACGGCAACCACAATCTGGTGGCTAATTTCACACAGCCAAGCTATACCATCACCACTTCATCGAATCCTTCCAATGCCGGCACGACTTCGGGCGGCGGCTCGTTCCTGCAAGGCCAGTCATGCACAGTGCATGCTACACCTGCTTCGGGTTACACCTTCTCCAACTGGACAGAAAACGGTTCTCAGGTTTCGACGCAAGCCAACTACACCTTTGTAGTGAACGGTAATCGCAGTCTCGTGGCTAATTTCTCACCTGTCACCTACAACGTCACCACATCATCAAATCCTGCCAATGGCGGCACGACCACCGGCGGCGGATCGTACAACAACGGCGCTACATGCACGGTGACCGCAACAGCCAATCCGGGCTTTACATTTGAAAGATGGACGATGAATAATGCACAAGTATCAACCAATCCAAGTTATACTTTCACCGTCACGTCAAATTGCAATATGGTAGCTCACTTCTCGGCTCAGACTTATACCGTAACCGTCAACACCGATCCTGAAAAGGGAACAGTTTCGGGTGGTGGCACATTCAACTACGGACAGACTTGTGCAGTATCGGCAAATGCTAATCCTCATTATGTCTTCGAGTCATGGACCGAAAACGGCGACGTAGTCTCCACCAACAACTTCTACATCTTTGACGTTACGTCCAACCGCGACCTGTTCGCTAACTTCGCTGCCGAAACGTTCGAAATCAATGTCACCATCGATCCTGCCGAAGTAGGCACCGTGACAGGCGCAGGCACCTACGCCTACGGCGAGACCGTGACGCTCGTTGCCGAAGCAAACAACAACACGATGTATAGCTTCCTCCGCTGGGCTGAAGACGGCAACGAAGTGTCAACAGAAGCTACTTACACCTTTACCGCTGAAGCCTCGCGCAACTTAGTAGCAGAGTTCGAAAACATCGATGCTGTCGGTGAAAACACCTTGGTTTCACGCCTCTATCCTAATCCTGCAAGCGATAAACTGAATGTCATCTGCAACAGCAACATCAGCGAACTGAAGGTTTACAACATGGTCGGCGCTTTGGTCTATAGCCTCAACGATTGCGGCAACAACGTCATCGTTCCGTTGGCCGACATGCCAAATGGCGTGTATTTCATCCAACTCACCACAAACAACGCTACCGAAACACAAAGATTTATAAAAGAATAAAATAAAGTAAAGGATTTGTGGACTTAGGGACTTATTCACACTTGTTCTTAAGTCCACAAGTCTGAAAAACACTTTCACATCATGAAGAAATTTGCAGTAATCCTTGCTGGATGCGGCCGGAAAGACGGCACCGAAATCAACGAAGCCATCACCTTGTTGCTTTCCATCGAACAACATCATTGCGAATATCAATGCTTTGCACCCAATAGGATACAAACTGAAGTCATCGACCACACAACCAACAAGAAGGTATGCAACGCCAAGCGCAACATCATGACCGAAGCTGCCCGTATCTCGCGCGGCGACATCAAGCCTATTGAAGACTTCAAGGCTGACGACTACGACGCCCTGCTCTTCTCGGGCGGATATGGCGTGGCCAAAAACCTCTGCGACTATGCCTACAAAGGCGCTGACATGGAGGTACAACCCGATGTAGCCCGCGCCATCCTTGAGATGCACGCTGCCAAGAAGCCTATCGGAGGCATGTGCATTGCTCCGGTGATGTTCGCCAAACTCATCCCCGATGTTTGCGTCACCTTGGGCAACGACGGTACCGAAGACGCCAACAACATCTTCAAGATGGGCGCCGAACACGTGCAGACCGAAGCCGGCGACGTACTGGCTGACAATGCCGAACTTGTGTTCACCACACCAGCCTACATGCTCGAATCATCGCTGAAAGATGTTTACGATGGCGCCTACAATCTTGTTGAAACCATTGTCGATACCTTTGACGAAAAACGCTAATTAGAACCATACACCTTTTTATATTATATAACTTAATTTCGCAGCTAGTCACTAGATTTGAGATTAACATGAGAAGACCAAATCTTTCTTGCTTGAGCCACACAGCTACTGAAGACAGCCATCATGTTGACAGCAACTGTCGGTTCAACATTAAGCTTAATGTTTTATTTTATTATTAACCAAATTTTTAAACAAACATGAGAAAGAGTATTTTTGCTCTCGTTTTGTCATTGCTTGTGGGCTTTTTGGCTCCGGGCTTGGCAAAGGCCGATGTCATCATCGGCGATGGTACGAACTCGAGCAATTCTGTTCCGTTCGATGCGTACTATTACAACTCGTGGCAGGAATCCGTTTATCTTGCAGAAGAGATTGGCGGACCTTGCGTCATCAACTCAATCGCATGGTATTGCGATTATGCTTCATCGGTCAATTGCACCGATTTACGTATTTACTTAGGTGAGGTTGAAAAGGAAGGCTTCGCATCCGACTCCAACGAGTGGACGCCAGCCGAAGACCTCGTCCTGGTCTATTCACATGCTACAACAATTGGTACATCTACCGGTTGGCAAGTGTTCACTTTGGACACTCCTTTCTACTATGATGGCAACGACAACCTCGCCGTTGCAGTGGCAAGAAAGTCTAGCGGCTACTCTTCATCACAGTTGTGGCGTTACACCTATCACGTAGCCCGCACCAACACCAGACATTCTGACAGCGACGCAAGCGTTGCCCAGCATCCTGGTCTCATCGACGGTTCAACCACTGGTAAGGTTCCGAACATCAAGCTCGGCACTTCAGCTTACAACCCAACAGGTTGCATTAAGCCTATCTCGGCCATGCAGACCCGTGGCACCGTCAGCTCAGCCACCATTTCTTGGGTTCCTTTCCCAGGCACAAATAACTTCGATGTGTACGTTTCATTGGACGGCACCGTTCCGGGCAGAAACACTACCCCTACGGCTTCCAACGTTACCGGCACGACCTACACGTTCTACAACCTGAACCCATCGAGCGGTTACATGGCCTACGTCCGTGCAAGCCAAGGTGGTCAGCACAGCGGCTGGCGCAGCGTCAGCATCGCTACCCGTCTTGACATTGCAGGTGAAGGTACAGCCCTGAACCCTTACATGCTCAGAACGGTTGAAGACCTGAATACATTGGATGCCGCAGTTACGGCAAACTATCCTACCCAAGGCAAGCACTTCCTGCTGCTGAACGACATCGACGGACTGGCAAGCCCGATCGGTGACACCGACCACTGGTTCCAAGGCGAATTCGACGGCAATGGCAAGACCCTCAACGTCGACATCGTTTCATACGATCAGAACACGGGCGTCTTCACCAAACTCGGACCAGGCGCTTACATCCACGACCTCACAGTGACTGGTTCACTGAAGGGTTATGCCAAAAATACAGGTGGTATCGTCGGTGATGTTGATGCAACCGAGACCTTCGATTTCTCACCTATCATCATCGATAACTGCGTGTGCAACCTGAGTACACTGGTTGGTGGTAGTACGTACACTGGTGGCATCTTGGGTTGTCAGGATGCCGGTAGCGGTGTCGAACACATCATTCACACTCCAATCATTGTTTCCAACTGCGTCAACTACGCATACGTCAATGCAGCTGGTTACAATTATGCTGGTGGTATCGTCGGCCAACTCGGTGGCCGTGGCGAAATCCACAACTGCGTCAATTATGGTGGTGTCAACGGTAAAAACTATGTAGGTGGTATCACAGGTTACACCCGCTACTACGGTGTTGTTACCAACTGCGGCAACCATGGTGCTATCACTGGTACTGGTACTACTGGTAGAATTGCTGGTGTAGTCGGCTGGCAGAGAGGCGGTATGACCAACAACTGCTACAATGTCGGTGACGTTACTGGTCCTGCACGCTGCGGCGGTGTCTGCGGTCATGTCCAGGCTGATAACACGACTGACGCATACGTCACGCTGTGCAACAACTACAATGCCGGCACCGTCAGCGGTCAGGCTGCCCTTTTCGGTGAAGTCGCCATCGCTGATGCCAGCGGCATTTATACCGAAGCCAACTACTACAAGGTTGGCTCGCACAGCACACCATACGTTAGCACAGGCACCTACGGCTTTGCTAGCTATGCCAACTATCTGACAAGCTTCACACAGGACGAAACAACCTGCACTTTGGCTGCTGCCGGCTTCGGCGGTTCAACCAACCTGCTTGCCGCTCTGAATGCTTGGAGAGACCAAGATGCTGAGGCTTACAATTTATGGTATGAAGATACCTATATGAACAATGCCGGTCTGCCTTGGTTCAAGGAACCAGTTGCTCCAGGCCTTATCATCGAACCTAGCCCAGTTGCCATGGGCGACCGCCCAATCGGCGCTTGGATGCACCCTGTTGAAGTTGCTCTGTATAACAACAGCGGCGAAGTCGTCAGCATCAACGGTATCGACTTCGAAAACAACAACTTCTATGTCAACGAGACTGGCTTCACACAGCCATTCACGATGAACCCATACGAAAGAGTTATCCTCAATATCGGCCATAACGTTGAAGCTACACCAGAAGCTGGTGAAGTCATCGACAATCTGGTTGTCGATTATGTCAATCGTATTGCCATCATCACTGAAATTTCGGGCAACGCTTACACCCCTGAAGTTCCTGACGTAGTTGAAATGCCACAGGTGGTCACTTCATTCCCATACGTTACCACACAGGAAACTTCAAACATTTACGACAACTACTATCTGCCAGGTCAGAACTTTGATGGTCCTGATGCAGTCTATAAACTCGTCATCACTGAAGAAGTGAACCTGAACGCAGCCATCACCGAAGGCGAACAGGCTAAGTTGGCCCTCTACGCTGAAGACTTCGGCGGCGAACCAGGCCCAGGCCTCTACAACTTCATCAGCAATCCTTTCGAAGGCACCGAAGAATACCCAGTCAGCAATGGCGGTGACGATCCTATCACCAACATGACCTTGACTCCAGGTACCTATTATCTGGTTGCTTCTTCAAGAAGTTACGACTTCACTTTGGAAATCAATGCTGAAGAACTGCCTTGCCCAGCACAGGCTTACGACCCAGAACCAGGTGACGATTCTGATGGCATCAGCCGTGAAAGCGTTACCTTGAGATGGGCTTTGCCTAACTTCACCACCGAATACCGTCTCGTTTTCGGCAGCACTTACTACTGCGAAGAAGTCTTGGTTGACTGGACGAGCGACCTCGGCAACAGCTACACCGTTACCAACCTCTACAACAACACCAACTACTTCTGGAGAGTCGATACGCGTAACAGCCAATGCGAGACCCTCGGCGAAGTGTGGGGCTTCACCACAAGCTTGAACGCTCCTACCAACTTGCACTCAACCAGCAGCAACGGCACTCAACTCTATGAAGGCGACGCCCTCAACCTGGCTTGGACAGCCATCCAGGACCGTACCTTCCGTCAGTACAACATTTACCAAAATGGTGAACTCATTGGCAGCACACCTACAAACACCAACCAAACCACTTACACCGTCACTGGCTTGACCTACAACATGGGCGGCTACACCTTCAACGTTACCGCATTGTATGACGAAGGCGAATCGGCATTCAGCAACAGCCTGAACATCGTCGTTTCTGGCGAAGGCGAAGTTGATGGTTATGTGTTTGAACAAGACGGCACCACCGGTATTCCTGGCGCTACCGTCACCAAGACTGGTACCGACGAATTTGGCCGCAGCCGTAACTACACCTTCACCACCAACGCTTCTGGTTACTACCACGGTGCCATGTTGGCTGGTGAATACAACGGTACAGCTTCATGCACTGGTTACCAGAGTGTTGATTATGTTGACAACCCATTCACCATCACTTACGATGAACTGACTCCTGACATCAACTACATCATGGACGAAGTCTTCAATCCTGTTTGCGAAGTCATCGCCCAGTACTATCCTGACAGCCTCGATCCAGCTTCACCTTACGTTAAGGTGTACTGGGGCTGCGGTCTGCCAGGCAGCGCCATGATCGAAGACTTCGAGACTGGCGACTTCTCACAGTTCGAATACAACTTCCCAGGCAACTATCCTTGGGAAATCGTCACCACTCACCCATACGAAGGCCAGTAC
>JAZQMX010000068.1:0-7744 GCA_045627065.1 Bacteroidales bacterium
CTATTGAAGAATGACGCGTATTTTACATTTACCGCAGCCCCTGAAATCGGTTATAGTTTTTCCGACTCGCCGTGGTCGGTTGCTGCTACTTTGGGTTATTCCACGGTTCACGTTTATAAATACAGTGGTACTTTAATTGATGAGGCATATACCGTGGCTCCTTTTGTCCGCTACGATGTGAAACAGGTCGGAAAAATCACTTTCTTTCTTGATGCAGCATTAGAAATGGCGTTTTATGAAGGGTTGAAAGCAAAGCGCCTTGGTTTCCATCCGGGAGCGCTATTCCATCCAACGGATCATTGGGCGATTGGCTTGCATGTGGGTTTCGTCGGCTATAACGATGGCGGTTTGCCTGAACTGATGGGCGACAAAGGCTTTGCCATATCTTGGGACCCGACGCTCCCGACATTCAGCATGAGCTATTGCTTCTAATGGTGTATCTGTAGTGCTAACATAAAACCTGATGTTGTATGATGAAAAATAAGTTTATAGCGTTGGTCCTTTTGCTGCCGTGCCTTTTGTGTGGTTGCAAGAAGGACTCATTTGTGCCACGGGTGGAAATCGCGGAGATCCTTGAAGTGTCCTATACTTCGGGAGCGTTTGCTGTCAGGGTGGATGAGGCCATCGTCAAAGGCATGACACCGAACGACCTAGTGGGTGTGCGTTGTGCGATGAAGCCTGAGTCAGAGGTTAATGACTATAATTATTACAGTATTAAGCATTATGCTAATATGGATGATGCGGTTGATAATGTTTTTATCGTTCGTACTGACTATTTCTATTGTAATAATTGGTATGTCAAACCTTTCGTGGTGTTAGATAACAAGTTCTATTATGGCGATGAAGAGATTTTTATCAAATTACCTCACGACCAATTTATTTATACCCATGACATTGAAGACGTGACGGCTACTTCGGCTGTTTGTGGCGGAGAAATCGAAGCAGTTGAGGGTGTTGAATTGGCTGAAAGGGGAGTCTGTTGGGGTACTGAAAAATATCCAGAATTGGAGAGTGATAATTATACCGTAGATGGTAATGGTGTTGGTGTTTTCACAAGCCATTTGACTGACTTGACGGAAGGTCAAGAGTATTATGTACGTGCTTATTCGAAGACATTGTATAACGCCGTGTATTATGGAGAGGAGAAGAGCTTCTTTGCAGGCAATGTCCCAGAAGTCGTTACTGGAGAAGTGATATTTGTATCGTATAATTATGCTAGAGTTACAAGTGCCATTGTGAACGAAGGTACTTTCCGCCCCACTTATCGAGGTGCTTGCTGGGGTACGGAGCCTAATCCTACAATAGAAGATTGCCAATATACTAGGCACACTTGGCACGACCTAGAGACTGTAGAAACGATTACGGACTTGGAACCAAATACGACTTACTATGTTCGCGCTTTTGCCGAAAACGAGGTTGGGATTGGATATGGTGACCAAAAGGTCTTTACTACTCTAGGTAAAAGTGGTAATTCTGATTGACGGAGCCAACATCTATGATAATATAAATAGGTATTTGACAAATATGAATGAGTATTAACCGAAAAATTGTCACGATGAAAAAACATATATTTCTTTTTGCGGTCTTGGCGACCATGGTTTTGTGCGGTTGTAAGAAAACCCTAATGATGCCTTATGATGTCATTGAAGTCGTCTCAGTGGATGATGTCACTTTTACGGGGGCGACAATTAGTTGCAATTACGACCTGTCGAAAGTGCCTGTTGGTTCGAAACCGCCAGCGTATGTGCATGTTATCGTTTCAAGGGTGAGCCCTGCTACAAATAATAATTTAGATGAATGCTACGATATTACGGATGAGGAAAGCGGGACTATTGTCATTCCTTTCAAGGGGCTGCAGCCTAATACGAAGTATTATGTGAGGCCATATATTGTCCTAGAGGACAATTTATATGTCCGTTATTATGGTGAAGAGATGGAGTTTGTCACCGAAAAAGTGCCTGGAGGCGGTAGGGTGTTGGATGGCGAGTTCTCGGTGAGTGATACGAAAAAAGTGCGTTTCACATCTGGTAACTTGCAATATGTGAACTACGGAAAATACTGGCAGATTGCTGCCCACCAATATGATTGCATAGGCAATGGACAATGCTATCAAGGACGCGACTTGTTCGGTTGGGGTGATTTGACAGGCTCGAATGCCAGCGTGAATAATGCAGATTATTTGTGGACGGAAGACTGGGGTAGCCTGTTTGATGATGGCGGATTGCCGCTCAGAACCTTGAAGAGAAACGAATGGGCGTATCTGCTTGGCTATAAAGATGATGAACCTCACCGACCTAATGCCGATAGTCTTATTGGTGTTGCCATGGTGGGTTTAATCAATGGCATAGTGCTTCTGCCTGATAATTGGGTAACCCCGGAAGGATTGCACTTTAAGGCAGGATCGGAATATAGTCATTATTTGTATGGTTCATATTCAGCGGTTAACTCGTACACGCTTGATGAGTGGCAGGTTATGGAAGCGGCTGGCGCAGTTTTCTTGCCTTTCACTGTTTGGAATAAGTATTATGATAACAGTGTGGCCGTTGATGGGTATGGTTATGGTGGATATTATTGGTCTTCAAGTATTTATGACTTGGATGAGGCATGGTGTGTTCGTTTCTATGGTTATGCTTCACGTAGTATTTATCAAGAAGATAAATATGAAGATTATGCTGTCCGCTTGGTGATGGATGTGAACTGAGATGCAGGTCCTATTATATGACAAAAGGCTGCCATCGGCAGCCTTTTGTGTTTGGGTAAATGCGATTTATCGCTTGTGATAATATCCTTTCGCCTCGCTATAAATGAGAAACACTGCGGGCTTTTTGTTAAGGTCGCCTTTGAATTTTTTCCATTCTGCAATGTCTTGGCTGATGATCTGCTCGTCTTCGCAGGTGATGTTAGAAGCGATGCAAAGCCGTGTGGCAGGGTGGAGGTTCTTGCAGAGGTCTTCCAACATGGCGTTGTTGCGGAAAGGTGTCTCGATGAAAAGTTCGGTCTCGTTGTTGGCGGCTGAACGGCGCTCCAAGTCCTTGATGGCATTTGGCCGTTCTGGGCTTTTGATGGGGAGATAACCGTGGAAGGCGAAAGCCTGTCCGTTGAAACCGGAAGCCATCAAGGCCAAAATCATGGCGTTTGGCCCGGTGAGCGGAACGACTTGAATGCCCGCGGAATGAGCCAAATCGACGACCAAAGCGCCTGGGTCGGCGACGCATGGCGTGCCGGCTTCCGACATCAGGCCCATGTCCTCGCCATTGAGGCAAGCGCCGAGGTGTTCCATGAGGTCGAGGTTGCTGGCATTATGTTTGTCCAACTCGATGAATTCGATGTCGTCGATGGGCGTGTCCATGCCGATGCGGCTGAGTACACGACGCGTGGTGCGTGTGTTCTCCACCACGAAGTGCTTCAGTGATTTGACGATGCTGAGCGTGCCTTGTGGCAACACCTGTTCGGGTTTGGTGGCCCCGAGAAGGTTGGGCACCAAATAGAGTTTTCCGAAATTTCCGGTTATCATAAGCGTGTGATGTTGTGCTGTTTATACGACGATCTTCTTTTCGATGTCGGCCACCATGGCTCTAAATTGCTTGTCGGTCTCGAGCCGATCGGTGACGGTCTTGCAAGCGTGATAGACGGTGGCGTGGTCTTTCTTGCCGCATTGTTGTCCGATAGAGGCGAGGCTCGTGTTGGAATATTTCTTCGAAAGGTACATGGCTATCTGACGGGCTTGCACCACTTGGTGCTTGCGTGTGTTGAGAGCCAACTGCTCCGGAGAAATGTTGAAATAGTCGCAAACGATGTTGATGATGTATTCCACCGACACTTCCTTAATGGTGCTGCGGATAAAGCGCTCTATGATCGTTTGCGCAAGGTCGATAGTAACGGCTTTCTTGTTGAGTGACGATTGGGCGACAAGTGAAATCAGCACACCTTCCAACTCGCGGATGTTGGTCCTGACGTTGGTGGCGAGATAGTTGGTGATCTCGTCAGGAAGGACGATACCGTTGTTGTAGAGTTTGTTCTTGAGGATGGCTGCGCGTGTATCGGCGTCAGGTAATTGCATGTCGGTGGTCAGACCCCATTTGAAGCGCGAAAGAAGTCGTGGCGCAATGTCTTTGAGGTCGGCAGGCAACTTGTCGCTGGTGATGACAAGTTGTTTGTTGTTTTGGTGCAAGTAGTTGAAGATGTGGAAGAAGACATCTTGCGTGGAGGGCTTTTTGGCCAAGAACTGGATGTCGTCGATGATGATGACGTCAATCATCTGGTAAAAGTGCACGAAGTCGTTCTGGTTGTTGTTTTTCGAGGCGGTAGCCCATTGGTTAAGGAACTGCTCGGCTTGGACATACAGTACGGTCTTCTCAGGGAAGTGCCGTTTCACTTCGTTTCCTATGGCGTGGCAGAGATGGGTCTTGCCTAATCCTGTTCCGCTATAGATAAGCAAAGGATTGAAAACGGTCTTGCCTGGATTTTTGGCCACTTCTATGCCTGCTTGACGCGCTACACGGTTGCACTCGCCTTCCACAAAATTGTCGAAGGTGTAGTTTTCGTTAAGTTGCGAGTCGATCTGGAGCTTCTTGAGGCCAGGGATGATAAATGGGTTGATGATTCCCGGAGAGATGTTCTCTGGGGCAGGACGTCCAATAGGGTTCTTCGTGTTGCTGCGGTTCGAACCGGGAAGTACAACCGTGTATGAACGGTCGGTGCTGTCCATGATGATGCGGTATTCCAGCTTCCCATTTTCGCCTAGCACCTTCTTAATGGTCTTGCGCAACAAATCGATATAGTGTTCTTCCAACCATTCGAAGAAGAACTGGCTGGGCACTTGGATGGTGAGCACGCTGCCCTCCAGACTGACAGGGATGATGGGCTTGAACCACGTCTTATAGCTTTGCTCGGTGGTGTTGTCCTTGAACACCTCCATGCATTTCTTCCAAGCTTCAACGTGGCTGTTTTCCATAGTGTTTCTGTAGTGTTTTGTTCTGCTCTATTGACGCAAAAACGGCGGGAAAAATCTCACCGTTTTCAAGCTGCAAAAATGAAGAATTAATTGTTTACAAAAAAATTTTTTTCCTATTGAAATTGAATTATTTTTTGCCTATTATACGAGGCTTTGGCCGAAAATGATATAAAAATGCGACTAATTCGCTGATTTATATCGTTTTGATGTGGCTAATTTTTACTCCGTAAAGATTGCGAAAACGGGTGGCGATTCTTTCGGCTTCGCTTTGTCTTGTTGAAAACTCGAGGTAACAGTCCATCTCGAAACGTGGGTTGATTTGCTCCAGATTTTCTTCTTTCATGATGCGCATCACCTCGTTCATCAAGGGATAGCCGAACTCGAGCGCGAACACTTCGTCGATGGTTTTCTCAACGATTACGGCATTGTCCAAGGCATCGCGGGCAGCTGTTTTGTATGCGTTGATGAGTCCGCTCGTGCCTAATTTGATGCCACCGAAATAACGTGTTACGACGACGCACACGTTGGTGACATCTTTCGAAAGGATTTGGTTCAGTATGGGTTTTCCAGCCGTGCCCGATGGCTCGCCATCGTCGGAACTGCGGAAATTGGCTTTGTCGGGACCAATCATATAGGCAAAACAATGGTGGCGCGCATCGAAATACTGCTTCTTGATTTCGGCAATGGCTCGCTTGGCTTCTTCTTCACTCATCACGGCGAAGGCTGAGGCGATGAACTTGCTGCCTTTCTCCTTGTAAAGGCCTTCGCCCGGCGCGGAAAGCATGTTGTAGGTGTCGTCGGTCATGGCTTGAAGGTGATGAGGATGACGGCAATGATGGCAATGGCCAAACCGATGTAGTTTTTCAAGGTCAGTTTCTCTTTGAACAGTAGCCAACCTGTGAGGGCGGTGACGCTGACCACGCCAATGTTATAGATGGGGAACAGGAATGTGTTGTCGAACATGCTCATTCCTTGATACATGCAATAACTTGAGAAATAGTTCACTATGCCTAATCCAAAGCCGCCGATGGCATTTTTCCATTGCCATTTCGATTTGCCTTTCGCGAGGTCGAACACCACGATGCTGATGCCGAAAAGCATGGCGATGAAATAGATGAAGGCGATCATGAAGGTCATGTCGTCGCTCTGGTTGAGGCGTTCGGTGAATTTCATCAGCATGTCGCCGATGCCCGTGCCGAAGAAGATGACGAGAGGCAAAAGCCAGCCTTTGCTTCGCTTGTCTTCGTTTTTGCCTTTACTGACGACAAGGCAAAGCGCCACGATGGAAAGGACGATGCCGCAGGTGGCGATGAAATTGAGTCGCTCGTGGAAAAGCACCACGCCCAGAGTGGTTGGGATGACCACCGACAGCTTGCTGGAGAGCGAGGTGATGGTGACGCCCGAGCGTTGGCTTGAGGTGGTCATCAGCAGATAGGTGAAGATGAACCAGAAACCCGTGAGCAACGAAAGCCCAAACCACGGCTCGCCCGTGAGTTGTGGCAGCGTATCCACTTGCCGGCTCATCAGAAAGCCAGTTCCGGCAGCTACGGCATAGTTCCACGCCAGGGCTTGGTGATTGTCGAGTTGAAAGCGCTCGAACAGTCGCATGGCCACAAAGACGCAGGTCGAAAATACTATGGCAAGGATGAGATATTGCATAACGCGGCAAAGATACGGAACTGTTTTGATTTCTTTCAAAAAGATTTGAATGAAAAGTTTGATGTAGAGACGCCGGTTCATCGCGTCTCATGGATTAGTGCGGTAATGTCGGTTCATCGCGCCTTCATCATATTGACAACAAGTGACCAAGGCCGCACTTTCTTCGCTGTTTCTTCGGGGTTTCTTCGGTGCTTCTTCGGTGCTTCTTCGGTAAATCACCGAAGCAACACCGAACGAACCCCGAACGAACCCCGAACAAACCTACTACTTGGTGCGAAGGAGAATGCTACTTGGTGCGGCCTTGGCCAAGCTTCTGCCGAACGCTTTTTCCGGCCTCAATCCTTCGGTAGCCATTCGGTAGCCGTTCGATAGCCATTCGGTAGCCATTCGGTAGGCCAGGCCTTCAAATCACACGGCAAAAGTAGCGCTGCCCGACATGGTCTTTTGTGCGATTTGATACGTTTCGTGCGATTTGAGGACGTTTTGTGGAAATTTGCGATGAACAAAATGCGCCACATACAACCCTCGAAACAGGAAAACGGAAAAAATTCCGCGAAAATGGCGCCGCGTGCTGCAAGGTTCCAAAATAATTCCTATCTTCGCCCCATCTTTAAACCCTTTAGGGCGTATGCGCTTTGCAGGCCTCATATCATTCTTTCGGGTGGCGGCGAAATGCTTTCCGCGCCTGGTATTTGGCACTTGGGCAAGAACAACTTGGACAGGCTGTGGCCTCCGTTGCTTCGCTTAAAGCGATGCGGCGGTTTCGGCAAGGGTGGCGTTTAATCCGCCTTGTGGAAGACCCTATAGGGTAGGCATATTAGGAAACGCTAGTTACGCCAAATAAGAAAAATCATTATTAATCTTAAAATGTTAAATATGAATTCAATTAAATTGACAAAACTCCAAAAAAAGGAGATGAAGGCCATTGTTGGCGGAGATAAACCGAAATGCAGTTGTAAATGTTCTTGCGAGTGTCAAGGTGAAGATACAACATATTTACAAAATCTCGCAATGGTAAACCTTGTACGTGGTTTGAACGCAAGTGCTGCTTCATCGGAATCATCATCAGGAACTAATCCTAATCCCCCAGCCCAGTAATAATTAATCATTGAAAGAGCAATCCATTAAGTT
>JAZQMX010000069.1:0-89097 GCA_045627065.1 Bacteroidales bacterium
CCAACACTGCAAACAAAGCAGCCATACGCTGTTTGATTTCCTTTGCCATAGCTTCCTTTTCAGCGGCAGTGTAACCGACAGTTTCGGCAGCAACTTTCTTACCAGGCTGAGGGAATTTCTTCTTTTGGGTAAAGAAAATAACCAATGAAATCATCATGGCAATGACTGACACGATGAATGAGAAATGGACACCTTGGTTGAAGGTAAGGATATAATCGGAGCAGAACTGCACCAGGTTGTCGCCATAGTTAGCAGCAGGCAGCACTGAGTTTGCCATTGTCTCGGTGAACTTGGTCGTCACTTCGCCATTAGCGAGATACTGGTGGCAGAGGTCAGCCATATCAGCGTTATACACGAAATTGTGAGCTTTGAGCCACCATTCGCGGAGCAAAGGAGCAATGAAAGGAGCAATAACACCACCGATGTTGATGAACACGTAGAAAATCTGGAAACCACTGTCGCGCTTATCCTTGGCTTCAGCCAAAGCCTCTGGGCCTTTCTTGGCGGCTTCTGCTTCGAAATTGTCGTACATCTGACCAACCAGAGCCTGCAAGTTACCCTTGAACAGACCATTACCGAAGGCGATGCAGAGCAGGAAGATGCAAGTGAGGATCAGATAAATCAACCATGTGCTGGTACCGTCGGCGATGATGCCTTCAGCATTCTTGCTGAACAACGGGATAGCCATGCCGATATAGCCGATGGCCATGATGACAAGACCCCATTGGATGGTGCCATGGTAATTCTGCTTGCGGTCAGCGATGATACCGCCCACTAAACTCAAAACATAAATGCCGAAATAGAAAAACGAATAAATCAGGCCAGCCGTACCGTCAGACAGACCGAATTTCGACACGATGAACAACAACAGAATTGCGTTCATGATGTAGTAGCCGAAGCGCTCGCCCATGTTACTCAAGGCAGCAGCAATCAGACCTTTAGGGTGTTTCTTAGCTTCCTTCAGATAGAAAATCAGGAAAGGAATCACCACAATCAGGATGCAGGCAAAAATCACCCATGTAGCGTGTTCTTGCCAAAGTGTTTGAATGGATAACAAATTCATATTGCTTGATTTTAATTAATAATGATTGTCCTTTTTAATGTCAACAAGCGACAAAAATAGGGAAAAATGCAAACGCTCCGACATTTTGCCCTACAATTATTTCCCGAGCCGTTCATTTGGCGCAAATATCGAAATCAAACTGAAGGCCTCCGCCTTCGTGAATGGAAGCGCAAATTGCACCACCATGTATACCGACGGCATTCCTCACGATGGACAAGCCCAAGCCTGAGCCTTCGGCCTTATGCGACTTTTCGTCCTGCACCCGATAGAACCTCTCGAATATTTTTTCCAATTCATTGTCTGCCACACCCTTGCCCGTATCGAAATAGGTAAAATGGACATATTTCTGCTTTAAATTGTATTTCACAACGATGGTAGTCCCTTCGCCTGCATAACGGACAGAATTTTCCACCAAATTCCGAAACAAAGCATACAACAAGCTATAGTTTCCGACAACCTGCAAGTCTTTCGGGACCTCATTTTCGCTCGAAATGCTTTGAGCCTTAAACTCATCAGAAAACTCATCAAACACGAAGTCGACCAACTGGTTCACATCAACAACATCTTTCTTGAACTGTTCCGGTTGTTCCTCCATCTTGGTTATCAGCGCAATGTCGCGAATCAAATCGGACAAGCGAATCGTCTGGAGATACGACCTTTCGATAAACAACTGCTTTCTGTTTTCATCCAAATCTGGGTTGTTGATGATGGTTTCCAAATAGCCCCTCACGCTGCTGACCGGCGTTTTCAGTTCGTGCGAAATGTTGCTCGTCATTTCATGCTTCAGCGCCTTTGTCCTGCCTTTTTCCTCGATGGTCATTTTCCTGCCGTTCCATTGCACGATGCCGATGACCAACATTGTCAAGACGACAAACAAGATTATCAAAAGCGAAACGACAAGCCAATTCGGGCGGAAAAAGTTCCTGACATCGACTTCGTAAGGCAGCGCCAATCTGACAATCAGATTGTCGTATCTTTTCGCATAATAAAAGAAGGTCTTATCCGATGTCTCCGACCGTCTGATAGAATAGCCTTCCGTCCCCGACAAGCAGTCCTTCACCTCGGGACGCATCAGATGATTGCTCAGCGAATCAGCCGACTCGTAAGAATCGAAAGACACGAAGCCCGCGGTATCCATAACCGTAAGGCGAATGTTTGGCGGCAAAAATCCAATGGTTTCAAATGAATCGGCAGATGCGGCCAGAACGTTAGCGTAACTTTCGAGTTTCGCCTTCAAAACCGCTTTCTTGTAATTGTTTTCATCGAGCATCACGACCGTGATGACAAACGTTCCGAACAGCAGGAACAGACCGACAAACCAGAGCCAAAGTTTTTTCTTCATAAGTAGCTGTGCAAAATTAGTTTACATATTGAAAACGAGGCAACGAGGTCACGGGATTGCGAGACGACGAGGCACCACGAAGTTCCGCAGCTACGAAACCTCGCAGTCTCGAAGCCTCGCGACCTCGAAATCCCATGCCCATTTATCATGCAGTTTATTTTTGACCACTTACTTATTATTTCAATTCAATGCAATAACCGAAACCCGTCTTGTTTTTCAGCATTTCGCGATACACGCCAAGGCGGTTCCTTATCCTGGCAATATGAACATCTATCGTGCGGTCGAGGACGTATGGAGCATCCTTCCACACCTCGGCAATCAAATCCGAACGTTGAAAATAGGTATTTGGATGAGCCATCAGAAGCACAAGTATTTCGTATTCCTTCTTTGGAAAATAGACTTCTTTGCCATCGACAAAAACCGTCTTCGAACCCATTGCGACCGACAGCGGGCCAAAGCACAAACGATTGCTTTCGGCAGATTCCGAAACGGAGCCACACCTTTTCAGCACGGCCTTCACCCTGGCAATGACCTCCTTCACCGAAAAAGGCTTGCAAATGTAGTCATCGCCACCTGCGTCAAAACCTTCCAATAAATCTTCCTCCGTAGTTTTTGCCGTCAGGAAAACAATCGGAAACGTGTTTCCAAATTTTGCACGCACTGTTTTGGCGAACTCGACGCCCGAAACGCCAGGCAACATGACATCTAGCAAAATCAAGGAAACGCCTTGAAGCAACAGCGGCTCTGCTTCCTCAGCCGATTCAGCCTCAAGCACTTCAAAGCCAGCCTTTTCCAGATTGAATTTCAAGATTTCCCTAATATCAGATTCATCGTCAACAATCAGAATTTTCATAGATTGGATTTTTTGCAGGACAAAAATACTGCTTTTTGAACATCAAAAATGGTCAAATTGTTAAATCTATACTAATTCTTCATCAGCCACAAAAAACACTCTATTTTTCACGCTATTTTTGCAGCAAAATACAAAAATCAATGACCACGACAGCCATTATTTCCGCCATTCTGACGCTTATTTCCGGGATAGGTATCTTCTTGATTGCCTGCAAAATGATGAGTGATAATCTGGAATCAGCAAGTTCCAACAAACTGAAACAACTATTCTCCAAAGCATCGGGCAGCAAATGGCTTGGTGTCGGCATTGGCACCTTGGGAACTGCTGCCATTCAAAGCTCGGGAGCCACGACCGTCATGGTCATCGGATTTGTCAACGCGGGCATTATTTCGCTCACGCAGGCCGCAACCATCATTTACGGTGCCAACATCGGCACGACGGTAACGGCGCAAATCGTGGCCTTGGGCATGTTCGGCAGAGACACGATTTCGACCACCATCATATTCTCAGCCTTTGCTGGAATCGGCGCCATGATTTTGCTTTTCGGCAAAAAAGCCAAAACCAAAACCATTGGCGGTATTTTGGCCGGATTCGGTATGCTGTTCGTCGGACTCAGCATGATGAGCAGTTCGATGAGCGACTTCGCAGCCCTCGATTCCGTCAAAATGTTTCTGGCACGAATCGGGAATCCTATTCTTCTGGTGGTCATCGGTGCCATCCTAACTGCTATCATCCAAAGTTCATCGGTGATGACATCTATCGCCATTGCGATGGTCGTCACCGGACTCATCAACCTCGACCAAGGTATTTTCCTCACCATGGGTTCAAACATCGGTTCATGCGTCGTGGCCATTATCGCCTCCATTTCAGGAAGCAAAAATGCCAAACGCACGGCCCTTATACACTTGATTTTCAACATCAGCGGCGTCGTTCTGTTCCTCGTTGCCGAAGGCATCATCACCCTTGCCACAAACGGCCTCGTCACCTACGGAACCATGTTTGCCTCGCTGTTTCCATCGGCACCGCAAACGCAACTGGCTATGTTCCATACAGCTTTCAATGTGATTACCGTTCTGGCCATCATGCCATTGACAAATCATCTTGTCAATCTGGTCACGAGAATCATTCCCGAAAGCAACGATGCCGACAATGCGAACCAGCCACACCTATATTATATCGACTACAACATGTTGAAAACGCCGCCTATTGCCGTCGAACAGACGAAGAAGGAAATCATCAACATGGCGCAAATTGCAAAAGACAACTTCGACCTTTCGTTGGACATCATCACCTCCTTGAATTTTTCCGAGATAAGCACTTTCAGAAAGAGAGAAGAAGAACTCAACTATCTCAACCAAAGCATTGTAGATTTCACGACCAGGCTGTCGAATCTCAGACAGCTCAACAGCGAAGACCATCGTTATTTGGCCACCACTTATAGGACAGTACGTGATTTGGAACGCATTGGCGACTATGCCGAAAACATCATCGAATATGCCGAAAGCCTCAGAGACTTAGGCATGAAGTTCTCGAATGAGGCCATTCACGAAATACAAGTTTCCAAGAATCTAATTTCCAGGCTTTACAATCTCATCATCAAGGCATACATTGACAGAGACAAAGAGGCTTTGGAAGCAGCCTACGCCATAGAAGACAGCATCGACGATTTCACCAAAGGCATGGAAGAGAAACACATCTGCCGACTTTCGGAAGGTCTGTGCTCGGCAGCCGTTGGCGCACAATATCTTTCACTTTCGTCGAATGTGGAGCGCATCGCCGACCATTTCATCAACGTCGCGAAGACCATCAAGGAGATTTGATTTTTCTTTAATTCTTCTATAATCATCTTAATTGGGCAGAAATTTGAACAATAAGTTCATCATTTCCCAATTAAACACTATTTTTGCGCCTTAAAACGAAAACTCAACTTAAAATGACCGAAATCAGCAGCAAATATAGTCCTTCGGAAATCGAAGGCAAATGGTATGAGCACTGGATTGAGAAAAACTATTTCCACTCCACTCCCGATGAACGCGAACCTTACACCATCGTGATTCCGCCACCGAATGTGACCGGCGTGCTTCACATGGGTCACATGATGAACAACACCATCCAGGACATCCTGATTCGCCGCGCCCGTATGCAAGGCAAGAACGCCTGCTGGGTGCCTGGCACCGACCACGCCTCCATCGCAACGGAAGCCAAAGTGGTGAACAAGCTGGCCCAGCAAGGCATCAAGAAAACCGACTTGAGCCGCGACGAGTTCCTCAAGCACGCTTGGGACTGGACGCACGAACATGGCGGCATCATCCTCAAGCAGTTGCGCCGACTCGGTTGCTCATGCGACTGGGAACGCACCTCATTCACAATGGACGAAACCCGCAGCAAGAGCGTCATCCATGCTTTCGTTGACCTTTACAACAAAGGTCAGATTTACCGTGGTGTCCGCATGGTGAACTGGGATCCGAAAGCCCTCACCGCATTGAGCGATGAAGAAGTGATTTTCAAGGATGAACACAGCAAGTTGTTCTATCTCAGATATTACCTGTTTGAAGACGACGGCACTGGTGCAACAGGTCAAGAAGGCGAGATCATCCACACCGACGCACAAGGTCGCCGCTATGCCGTGGTTGCCACCACACGTCCCGAAACCATCATGGGCGATACCGCTATGTGCATCAACCCAGCCGACCCGAAAAACCAGTGGCTGCGCGGCAAGAAAGCCATCGTGCCGTTGGTCAACAGAGCGATTCCCGTCATCGAAGACGGTTATGTTGACATCGAATTTGGTACGGGCTGCCTGAAAGTCACTCCGGCTCACGATGTGAACGACTATATGCTTGGCGAAAAGCACAATTTGCAGAGCATCAACATCTTCAACGACGATGCCACCATCAGCGAAGCCGCTGGCATGTATGTCGGCATGAGCCGCGAAGATGTCCGCAAGCAAATCGTGAAAGACCTCGATGCTGCCGCATTGCTCGAAAAGATTGAAGACTATAATAATAAGGTGGGCTACTCCGAACGCACCAATGTGCCGATTGAGCCGAAACTCTCCATGCAGTGGTTCCTCAAGATGGAACATCTGGCCGACATCGCCCTGAAGCCCGTTTTGGATGGCGACATCAAGTTCTACCCTTCAAAATACGTCAACCTCTACCGTCACTGGTTGGAGAATATCAAGGACTGGTGCATCAGCCGTCAGTTGTGGTGGGGCCATCAGATTCCGGCCTACTATCTGCCTGAAGGCGGTTATGTCGTAGCCGAAACCATTGAAGACGCTCTGAGACTCGCCATCGAAAAGACCGGCAACGCCAACCTCACAGCCGCCGACTTGCGTCAGGACAGCGACTGCCTCGACACTTGGTTCTCCTCGTGGCTGTGGCCTCTGTCGCTTTTCAACGGCGTCCTCGACCCAGAAAATGCAGAATTCAAATATTATTATCCGACCAACGACCTGATTACCGCCCCTGACATCATCTTCTTCTGGGTGGCCCGCATGATCATGGCTGGCGAAGAATATCAGAAGGAAGTGCCTTTCAGAAATGTGTATTTCACCGGTATCGTCAGAGATAAGTTAGGCCGTAAGATGTCGAAATCGCTCGGCAACTCGCCCGACCCAATCGAACTGATTGAGAAATTCGGTGCCGACGGCGTGCGTATGGGCATGATGCTCTCCGCTCCTGCCGGCAACGACATCCTGTTCGATGAATCGCTCTGCGAACAAGGTCGTAATTTCTGCAACAAGATTTGGAACGCCCTCCGTCTTGTGAAAGGCTGGACCGTTGACGAAAACCTCGCACAGCCCGACACTGCCAAGATGGCCGTCAAATGGTTCGAAGCGCGCTTCAACCAAGTGCTGGCCGGTGCCAACGACAATATCGACAAGTACCGCCTCAGCGATGCCCTCATGGACATCTACAAACTCACCTGGGACGATTTCTGCTCATGGTATCTCGAAATGGTGAAAGCCCCAATGGGACAGGCCATCGACAAGGCCACCTACGATGCCACCATCAATTTCTTCGAAAACCTGATGAAACTGCTGCATCCATTCATGCCTTTCATCACCGAAGAAATCTGGCACGCCATCGCTGAACGCGCTGAAGGTGAAGACATTATCATCGCGCGACAACCTAAGGCTCAAGATATTGACGAAGCCTTACTGAAGCAATTCATCTTCACGCAGGAAGTCATCAACAACGTTCGTAAAGTCCGTGCCGAAAAGAACATCTCGTTCCGCGACGCCATCGAACTGGTTGTAAAAGGCAATGTCGCCAATAAGGATTTCGACTGCATCATCAGCAAGCTCTGCAATGTCGGCAATATCAATTATGTTGAGGCAGCCCCAGAAGGCGCTTTCGGATTCATCGTTGGCAGCACCGAATTCTTCATCCCTCTGACCGACAGCATCGATGTCGAAGCCGAAATCAAGAAGCTGGAAGAAGAGCTGAAGTATGCACAAGGCTTCCTGAAGAGCGTCATGGGCAAGCTCTCCAACGAAAAATTCGTGAACGGAGCACCTGCTGCCGTTGTCGAGAAGGAACGCAAGAAGCAAGCCGATGCCGAAGCAAAGATTGCTGTGATTGAGCAACAGTTGGCTGGACTGAGGAAATAAAAACACGCATTTACAACACTAAAAAAAATCCGCCCAATGGGCGGATTTTTTATTTTTGCTGCATCTTTGCAAATCATTATGCCTATGTCGGTCTATTTCACATCATATCCCACACCACTTGGTGAGTTAACCATACTCTCCGACGGCACTTCGTTGTGTGAGCTTCACTTTTCAGGCCAGAAGCATTTCGACGACAAGGCTCTTCATAATGTCATATCCAACAGCGACTTACCCATTTTCAAGGCAACAGCGGAATGGCTCAACCGCTATTTTAATGGAGAAAATCCCAATCCCGATGAACTTCCATTATCGCCCAGCGGCAGTCCTTTCCAGTTGAAGGTTTGGGAAGCGCTTAGCTCAATTCCCTACGGAAAGACAATCACTTACGGCGACTTGGCGAAGCAACTCGACACCTCGCCCCGAGCCATTGGCAACGCTGTTGGCCGCAACCCTATCGGCATCATCATTCCATGCCACCGCGTCATTGGGGCGAAGGGACAACTCACAGGATTTGCTGGGGGATTGGATAGGAAGGTTTGGCTTTTGGAGCATGAAAAAAGGGGCCGAAGCCCCTTCTGAAATCGATATTTCGTTGCGATTAGTGGCAGCCTTCGCAGCTACCATCGCCACAGCTTTCGCAGTTGCAGTCGCCACAACCACAGCCGCAGCTGTCGCTGAAATCTTCGTCGGTCGTTTCACGGACATCGATGATTTCGCCTGAGAAATGGAGGTGCTTGCCTGCCATATCGTGGTTGAAGTCCATCTTGACGGTCTTTTCACCGATTTCACGGACGATACCGGCAATCGGGCGACCATCGGCAGTCTGCATCATCAGTTGGGCACCGACTTTCACGAGGTCCATCAGCACACCATTGTTGCAGAACATTTCCTTATCCAAATCCATGATGTAAGCCTCATCGCGTTCGCCGTAGGCTTCGGCTGGGGTCAAATGGAATGCATACTTGTCACCAGGTTCCTTGCCCATCAGGTTTTCTTCAAGCTTTGGAAGCAACTGATGCATACCAAAGATGCAGACAAATGGGTTTTCTTTCGTGGTCTCTTGAAGGACAGGACCGTTTTCATCGTTTTCGCGCAAGACGTAAGTCATTGTCACGACGGTTTGATCTTGAATTTTCATTTACTTAAGAATTTGATTTTTAATGATATAATTAGTTAATAACTTCCAAACATTTTTCGCAGCACCCACTCTATCGCAGCCAGCCCAATCAGCACGAACCAAATCCAGCGAGAGTGAATCAGGTCTTGGAAACGGCTTTCGTGATGCTCAACCGAGGTGATACGCTTGTCGGCACGCAAATCTTCAGCCAACTGTTGCAAGTCATGGGCCGAATAACACCGCCCATTGGTCAAGAGGGCAAGGTTGCGCATGCGCGCGGCATCTGCGGTAAGCTGCTGAGCTTCAATGCCAAGAGCAACCACGGAGAACGAACCCGAAGCCGAAATCAATCGGTCGCCCAACTGCGCTTCTACCTTATATATATAAATTCCCTCGGGCAGAACACCCGCATTCAACTCATAATCATGGTCACGCTTCGAGAAGACAAAGTCGTAAGTCTCGTCAGTCAACTTATTGGTTAGTTGTGCTTTAAGTTCAGGTTCGGTCACCAATTCGTTGGCCAAATTGCGCAACTCGGCAGTGATGATGACCGGCTCGTTGGTGAAGAACTCTTCCTTGCAATAGATGGCCGAGCCATCGTCGGAAGCCAGCAGCAAATATTTCAGCGACTTCGAAAAAACCTCATCGAAGACGGCATGGTTTTTCGACTGATAATACTCATACAAACGCCAGCGCCACACGTTGATTCCAAAGAGGAAAGCCATCTTGCGGTCGCCACGGACGAAACTCAGCAGCGGCAATCCCGACTTCACACCCAAGACATCTTGCAGCAGCAAATCATCATGCGACTTCGCAATCGACATTTCGACATGAGGCATGGCCAAAGGCGGGTATTTTGCCAACATCTCACCGCATTCTGCATCGATGGTAAAGGTTGAGAATGAGCCATTTAAATGCGCCTTGACATCCAACACCGTATTCGTCGCTCCCGACCTGATATCATACGCATCTTGCAGTTTGTTGAGCAATGCCAAATCAGTGGCTTGTCCAACGATGAAAAGCATCGGCAATTTGGTATTCTTTTCAAGTTGCTTGTTAATCCCTTCGAAATCAGTACCTGTAGAAGGCATTTGGTGCAAAATGAGCAAATCGTACGAACTGAAATCAGGCACGCCATCTTTTGCGAAGGCGAAATCGACCTCATAATTGTCGTTGAGCACGCTACGGATGGCTGCCAAATCGGGATGAGGCGATTGGGCGAGGCAAAGAATCTTGTATTTTTGGTCGAGCACCTCAACAAAGATATGCTTCACATTGTTAAGCAATTGTTCCTCTTCGGCGATGCCCGAAAGCTCAATATCAATCTGTTTCACGCCCTTTGTGTCAGCTTCGAGCATAAAGTCGATTTCCTTAGAAAAACGGTTCGATGGAATCTCTATCTCCTGTTTCTCAATCACATTACCATGGCTCGAAAGCGTCAAAGTGGCTTTACGGTTAGCCAAATCATGCGCGCTGACCGTCACGCGGACGGGGAAAGTGCTACCCAAAGAAACCTGCCGGTTGTAATGCACGTTGCGCACCGCCAAATCGGGACGCGAAATGGTGTCGCCCAAAACGACGGTATGAATCGGAAACGGGAACTTCTCGGCAAGCAGCTCAGGCTCAAAGCCACGGTTATAAATGCCATCCGACAAGAGCACCACGGCACCCACATTGCGCTTATAGTAACGGCGCTCGACACTCTTCAGCAGCGACGAGACATCCGTAAGCTGGTCGGTGAAATCCAAAGCAGAAAAATCGCGCACTTCCTGACCGAAAAGATATTCATCGACTTGGAAATCCTCTTTTATGGAAGCCTCAAAATCAGCGAATTGCTTTAGATAATCGGTTTGATAAAAGGCCGAATCCTTGCCCAAGACGATAGAAGAAGAATTGTCGTGAGCGACCACCACAACAGGCTGCTCGACCGAGCTGAATTGTTGACGGACATAAGGGTTGAACAACAGCAATACCACGAGTCCGACCAACAAAGTTCGCAAAGCGAACAAAATGATTGTCAAGGCCTTGCCATAATGCTGCTTCTTATTTCGGAAATACAATAATCCCGCTGCCGCCATGCCCGCAAGCAAAGCGACTACAAGCATCCATATGGGGAGACCTACCGACATGAATTACATTGCCATGCCACCGCAAACATGAATCACCTGGCCTGTGACATACGACGACAAGTCAGAAGCGAGGAACACCGCCACGTTGGCGATATCTTCAGGCGTGCCACCGCGATGCAGCGGAATATTGGCTTCCCACTGTTTCAAAATCTCTTCTGGCAAGTTCTTCGTCATCTCGGTAAGGATGAAACCAGGAGCGATGGCATTGTGGCGGATGTTGCGCACACCCATCTCCTTGGCTGCCGACTTGGTGAAACCGATGATGCCCGCCTTCGAAGCCGCATAGTTGCACTGGTTGACATTGCCGCCCAAGCCGACGACCGAACTCATATTAATCACACTACCAGCGCCTTGACGCCACATGATAGGCTGGATGGCCTTCGTGAAGTTGAACACCGACTTGAGGTTCACGTTGATGACAGCATCCCATTGTTCCTCGGTCATGCGCTTCAAGGCCGTATCCTTGGTGATGCCCGCATTGTTGACCAAAATGTCGATATGGCCAAAATCCTCAGCCACTTGCTTGACCACATTTTGGGTGTCATCAAAATTGGAAGCGTCGGAAGCGTAGGCCTTCACCTTTACGCCCAAAGCTTCTATTTCGGATTTAGTTTGTTCAGCCAATTCATTGATAACCAAATCAGTGAATGCAATATCGCAGCCTTCTTGAGCGAAGCGCAAAGCGATGGCCTTGCCGATGCCGCGTGCAGCGCCCGTGATGAGGGCCACTTTTCCTTTCAGTAATTCCATTTTCTTTTCAATTAAAGTTTGCAAAAATAACAATTTATTCCGCAACAACGGCTCCGCATTCGGCATTTTGGTGTACCTTTGCATAAAAATAAGCCTATGCACACCCTTTCTGTCGTCATCATCACCTTCAACGAAGCGAAAAAAATCGGCCCGTGCCTCGATTCCGTCAAGGACATCGCCGATGAAATCATCATCGTGGATTCCAACTCGACCGATGCAACGGAAGAGATTTGCCGCAAATATGACGTCAAGTTTGTGACACAGAAATGGTTAGGCTATTCCGAACAAAAGAACTTAGCCGACAATCTTGCCACTTGCGACCTCATCTTTTCCATCGATGCCGACGAAGCCCTTTCCGATGAGTTGAAGCAATCCATCAAGGCCTTGAAAGAAAGTGAAATCGCTGACAACGAAATATTTTCGATGAACCGACTGAACAACTTCTGGGGACGCTGGATCAAGCGCTGCGGCTATTATCCTGAGAACAAGGTGCGCATCTGGCGGCGTGGTTTCGCCCAATGGGAAGGCTTGATTCACGAATGGCTCAAATACGAAAGCGAACCCAAGAAGACGCTGCTCCACGGCGACCTCTTGCACTATTCCTACGACTCGCCAGAAGCCTTCAAGAAGCAACTATTTCATTTTGCAGAACTTAACGCGCAAAGTTACTACGACCGGAAGAAAAAGACCAGAACGATATATTGGATTTTCAGTCCGGCCATCAACTTCATACGCACCTATTTCATCAAAGGCGGCATTCTTGAAGGAAAGACAGGATTCTTCATCTGTTGGACAGCGATGAAAGCCACGAGACATAAATATAATTTGCTCAGAGAGAAGGTGAGAAGTGGAAAGTGTGATAGTGGAAAGTGGAAAGTGTGTAGAGACGTCGATTCATCGCATCTCCAAATCAAATAAACAATTCAACAACAAACAATTCAACAACAAACAATTCAACAACATAAATGGACGAACTTATAGAAAAAGAAATAGAACGAACAGTTGCGGCTTTGAAAGCCGGAAAGACGATACTCTACCCTACCGACACCATCTGGGGCGTAGGTTGCGATGCCACCAATTCGAAGGCCTGCGACCGCGTTTTCGAGGCAAAAAAACGCCCAGCCAACAAGAGCCTCATCATCTTGGTTGACAGTCCCGAAAGGCTGAAGGACTATGTCGCTGACGTGCCGGCCATCGCCTACGACCTCATCAAGCATGCCACCACTCCGCTCAGCATCATCTATGCCGAAAGCAAAAACCTCGCGAAGAACGTATCTGCCGACAAGTCAGTGTGCATTCGCGTGGTCAACAACGAGTTTTGCCAAGAAGTCATCCGCCGCCTCGGGAAGCCTATCACATCCACCTCGGCCAACCTCTCCGGTCAACCTTCCGCACTGACTTTCAACGATATATCCGAGGAACTCAAGCAAGCTGTTGACTATACTGTCCAGCTCTTTCATGACGACATCAGCAAGCCCAAAAGTTCCACCATCATCAAACTCAACGACGACAACACTTTTGAAATCATCAGACAATAATCCACATGAAAAGAACGCTTTTTCTTCTGGCTATCGTTTTCATTTCCACAATAGCCTCCGCCCAAAACCAAGGCAAACCTTCAAAGTCGCAACTTAACGCGCAAAAGTTCGCAAACACGCTTTATCTCATTGAAAATTATTATGTTGACACCACTAATAGCGACAAAATCGTTGAAGATGCCATCATAGCCGCCCTGAAAGAGCTTGACCCTCACTCGGCCTACATCTCGAAGAAAGATGTGCAGAAAGCCAACGAGCCCTTAGTAGGCAGTTTCGAAGGCATCGGCGTCACCTTCCAACTCATACGCGACACCATCACCGTCATCTCCCCTGTGCCTGGCGGCCCTTCAGAAAAAGTGGGCCTCATGGCAGGTGACCAATTCATCAAGATTGACGGCGAAGAATCGACAGGAAAGAAAATCGACAACGAATACGTGCAGAAACACCTTCGCGGCAAGAAAGGTTCGAAAGTGACCGTCAGCGTAAAACGCGGCAACGACCCGGAACTCATTGATTTTGAAATCGTCCGCGACAAGATTCCGTTGAACAGCATCAACGCAGCCTTCATGCTCGACAACGGAGTTGGTTACATCAAGCTCGACCGCTTTGCGCAAGAATCGGCCCAAGAATTCAAGAATGCCTTCAACAAGCTCAGCACACAAGGCATGACTTCACTCGTCCTCGACCTTCGCGGCAACTCGGGTGGCTATCTCAACACTGCTGTCGAAATGGTTGACCAATTCCTTGGCGATGGCCAACTCGTCGTCTTCACCGAAGGCGCCCATCAGCCTCGTCAAGAATTGAGATGCACGAAATCAGGCGTTTACGAACAAGGAAAACTCGTCATCTTGATTGACGAAGGTTCAGCCTCGGCCTCCGAGATCCTTTCCGGAGCTGTCCAAGACCACGACCGAGGCATAGTCATCGGCCGCCGTTCGTTCGGCAAGGGACTGGTCCAACGACCCTTCAACCTGCCCGATGGTGCACAGATTCGCCTCACGACCGCACGCTACCACACTCCATCGGGCCGCTGCATCCAACGTCCCTACGAAAAGGGTGTCGAAGACTACTACAAAGACCTCACCGACCGAATGAAGAACGGCGAGTATTTCCATGCCGACAGCATCCACTTCCCTGACTCACTGAAATACAAGACCGACCACGGCCGTATCGTCTATGGCGGCGGCGGCGTCATGCCCGACATTTTCATTCCCGCTGACACCAGCTACAACAGCAAGCTATACACCAACCTCGTTCGCAAAGGCATCCTCAACCGCTTCACCACCGACTATGCCCTCAAGCACCGCGACGAGATGAGAGCCACCTACCCCGCTTTTGCCGACTACAACAAGAAATTCGTGGTGACCGACGAGTTTGTGGAAGGTCTGAAGCAAGCCGCCCAAGAAGGCAAAGTAGAATGGGACGACGAGCAATTCGCACGCTCAGAGAAATTCATCCGTCTGCAAATCAAAGCCTTGTTTGCCAGAAGTGTATGGGAGATGCAACAATACTACGAAGTCGTCATCAGCGAAGACACTGGCGTACAAAAAGCCATGGAAGTGTTAGGCAATGACAAGAAATACAACAAGTTGCTGAAATAACGCCTCATTTATGCACGAAAGGCACATCGCACATCTCAAGAATCTCGATGACCAAGGCCTTCTCGCGAGAGCCGAAATTGCCATCAGAGCGTGACACTCGTGTCATCATGCCCGAGAATATGCGTTTTTTGTCTTTCGACATCTGTTTTAGCGTTTCGTAAACCTGCGACTGCAACTCATTTCGCTGAATTGGAGTAAAATCCTTGCCATCGAAACCGAGTTCTGCCAAACATTTGTTCACGCATTCATTTTCCATTTCTTGATCCGAAAAATCGGCCTTTGCCAAATTGAAAAGCACATTGGCCACAGCCTCTTGTTCTTCTCGAGTAAATAATTCTTCCATTCGGTCTATTTTTTCTGCAAAGAAAAGGATTTTTTAATAAATTTGCGGGCAAATCTAATAAAATCATTAAATGAAAAAGCACATTTTACTAGCAACTGCCTTGTTAACTGCATTCTCGTTACAGGCACAATGGGTCAATGACCCGACCACAAACACCAGGATAGCCACCGCATCCGACGATGCAGGCGAGATTTACCTGCGCACCAACGAAGCTACAGGCGACACTTACATCCAATGGAGCGACATGGCTTCCAACGGATGGGCTGTGAATTTGCAGCGCATCGACATAAACGGCGTGCCACAATGGGGCGACGCTGGTCTCCACATCAGCAGCCACCAGTTTGCCTCATGGTCGCAAGGCTTTGCCATGGATGCCACATCCGACAATGGCGTGGTGACCTGCTTCGCCAATTACAACGGTCAATGCATCGCCATGAAATTCGACCAAGGGGGCAACGCACTTTGGGGTGAGCAAGGCATTTCCGTCATGCAGTTCCCGACTGGAAGTTATGGTTGCTCAAGAGTGGAACTCCAAGCTGGCACCGATGGTGGCGTGTGGGTCTTGGCCTCCGACACCGAAAGTTCTTATCTGCGTTATATCAATGCTGACGGTACACTCAACTCACAAGCAACCATTTCCGACTCAGGTTACAAATGCACCTTCGGCCTTCTGACACCCGGCACCGACGGTGTCGTTTTCGTGACCTACGAAAAGTTGGGAGCAGGAATGTGGTATGTTGACAAGCAAATCTGGGTAGCTGGCTTCGGCACCGACGGCAGTGTCGTAACACCACCAGCCCAACTCATGGCATCACAGACCTTTGGTTCCACTTACATCCACTATGAGATCTCCGATGGAATCGGCGGCGGCTACGCTTACATCTTCCACTCCGGCATTGGCGAAGTGTTCAACACCTACGTCTTCCACTACGATGCCAACGGCGTTTCCACCATTAGCAACCCTAACGGTGCTGCCGTGCACACGCCCGACCTTTACAATTTCTATGGTAACCCATATGCTACCGTTGATCCAGTGACACATGACATCATCTTGGTTTACCGCCAAAGCGATGCCAACACGCAATCCGAGTCGAGGCTCTATATAAACCGCATCACCATGACCGGCGAAGTGGTTTGGGGTGACGGCATCCTCATTGCCGACAACGACGGAATGGAATACACAGCCGCAAAAATCGATGCCTATCCTGACGGCAGCGGCTTCATGGTTTCGTACCAACACAGCCCTGGCATCTCGTATTACGAGACGACCGTCGAAGCCATCGGTTTCGATATGGAAGGCACCCAAGTTTGGCAAACCCAGATGAACTCCATCGCCAGCGAGAAGACCGATGCCGACAACAGCACAGGCTTCCACAACGGACAGAATATCATCGTTTGGACCAACCAAGCTGACGGCAACATTTACGGCCAGAACATCGACATGAAAGGTGCTATGGGCGATGTTGAACATCCCACAACCTGCCTCGCTCCCGAGAATTTGGCTGGAGAATATTTCTATGACGAAGCGACCCAACAATATGGCGCACTCATCACATGGGATGCTCCCGAAACCACACCGTTGCACTACAACCTCTATCGATATGAAGTCGGCAACAACGAAGAAACCATCATTGAAGTGAATGGTACCGAGACAAGCTACTTTGACGAAGTTGGTCAAAACACCTACAAATACAAACTGACCGCTGTTTATGAAGATTGCGAATCCGACTTCGCACTCACGGCAGACGGCGAAGACTATATCGAAGTCATCGTTACCGGTATTGACGACACATTCGCCAATAGTGAAATCGAAATCCAACAGATTTACAATTTGAGCGGCCAACTGATGCGCAGCAACAATTTGGAAGAACTGAACAATGGCATCTACGTTATCAGAGGCAAGGCCAATGATGGACAAATTATCAACCGCAAAATAGTGATTAGCAATAAATAATACAGACTTATATCACGCCATAAATCATCCCGGCGAGGCGTTGTCGGGATGATTTTCATTTCATTCTCCTAAAATTATTTAGGTCTAAACAAAATAGGTATTTTGGTTAAAATCACTATTTTTGCACGCTTATTAGGAACATACAGAAATCACAATTCAACAAATCAATAACTAACAAACAAGTCAAAACAATGAGAAAAGCAAGTTTACTCTTGTCGGCAATCCTCATGATGGGGATGCTGTTCGGTTCCCAAGTCAAGGCCCAAGGCCGCATCGACTTAGGAGGAGCCAAGTCGGCACAACAATGTGTTGACAACAACGCTAACGGTTTCACCGCCACCTTCTCGTTCAGCAGCATCGAATCGCAGAAGGTCAACACCGAAAAGGGTCTGTTCTCCAGCATCAGCATGGACAACACCTATCCTTTCGGCATGGTTGGCGAACCCACTGTTCCAGCTGTCAACAAGCTTATCGCTGTGCCTTTTGGCGCCAGCAACGTCAGCGTTGAAGTGAAGAGCTTCAGCACCACCGTTTACGACCTTGCCGAATACGGCATTGCTACCCTTTATCCTCAACAGCCTATGCTCCGCAAGGACCAGAAGCCTGGCGACCTCCCATTTGCCTACAATGCTGAAGCCTACGCCAAGCGCGGTTTCAACGAGATGCCTGTGGCTCAATTCGAAATCCAAGGCACCATGCGTGGCATTCAAGTCGGTTCGCTGACCGTCAACCCAGTGCAATACGACGCTGCCAGCAACAGCATCCGCGTGTTTAACGACATCGTGGTGGAAGTGAGCTATGGCCAATACGACGAGACCGTTGCCTACAACGAGTTCGCTCGCACCTTCAGCCCATACTTCGCAAGCATCTATCGTCAAATGTTCAACTGGCGCGACGACATCTATGACCAACACCCCGACCTTTGGCAGTCACCTGTCAAGATGTTGGTCATCACCGACCGCATGTTCGAAAAGACCATCGAAGATTGGGCCAAGTGGAAGAACCTGAAGGGCTTCTACATGGACATCAACTATACCGACGAAATCGGCACCAGCACATCAGCTATCAAGAGCTTCATCCAGCAGAAATACGCTGAAACCGCTCCTACTTTCCTCATGATCATGGGCGACAAGAACCAAGTTGCTGCTTCAGCTACTGGTAGCGAGACCCACTGCGTCACCGACCTTTACTACATGAGTACTGACGGCGACGAATTCCCAGAAATGTTCCACAGCCGTTTCCCTGCCGAAAACGAAGCCCAGATGGAATCCATGCTCAACAAAGCTTTGGAATACGAACAATACACTATGCCAGACCCAAGCTACCTTAACAACGTGCTCCTCATCGCTGGCGATGACAGCGGTTGGGGCATCACTGTAGGTCGTCCTGCTATTTGGTACGCCTCCAACTACTACTATAACGAAGAACATGGTTTCGCAAACGTGTACGAATACAGCCACGGCCAATGGAGTGGTTGCTACAACAACCTGAACACAGGCGTTGGTTTCGTCAACTATACCGCTCACGGTTCGAACACCAGCTGGGCTGGCCCGCAGTTCACCGTCAACGATGTCAACAACCTGACCAACGAACACAAGTACTTCCTCGCCATGGGTAACTGCTGCGAAGCTGCCGACTGGGGTATCAGTGGCACCTGCTTCGGTGAAGCTATGGTCCGTGCTGAGAACAAGGCTGCTTACGCCTACATTGGTTCCTGCCCTTCCACCTATTGGCTCAACGACTACTACTTCGCTGTTGGTGCTACCAGCCGTGCTGACGGCACCATGCCAACCATGGAAGAAACCACAATGGGTTGCTATGATGCCATTTGGGACGACGACGCTTACAACACCGTTTGCGCTATTCCTTTCATCGGCAACTTGGCCAGCAACGCTGCTCAAGCCCTCGGCTACACCCTGCATGTCGGTACCCTTTACTGCTGGCAAGCCTACCACGCCCTTGGCGATGGTTCCATCATGCCTTTCCGCGTTCAGCCTACCGAAAACGAAATCAGCCACATGGCTATCTTCCCTATCGGCATGAGCACCTACGAAGTGAGCGCTGCTCCTGGTTCATACGTCGCTCTTTCGAAGGACGAAGAACTTATCGGTGTTGGCCTTGTTGACGAGACTGGCGTCATCAACGTCGAAGTCGAGCCTGTCACTTCAGGCGGTGAAGTCACCCTCTGCGTGACCCACCCACAACATATTCCTTATATTGAAGAAATCACCGCTGCCGCTCTTGACGGCGCTTACATCGCTGTGAACGAATACGCTCCAGCTAACGCTCACGTTGGTGACGAAAGCCCATTGAGCATCAGCTTCAAGAACGTGGGTACCGATGCAACCGCTGGTACCACCACCGTCACTCTCACCTGCGACGATCCAGCCGTGACCATCCTCAATGGCACCGGTTCGTTTGGCTCTCTCGCTCCAGAAGCCATCAGCGCAGCCCTCAACTTCAGCTACAGCATCGCTGAAGGCGTGGCCGATGGCACCCGTCTCACCTTCCACACCACCGCTACCTGCGGCAGCGACGTTTGGGAAGGCAAGGCTTACGTCACTGCTGGCGAAGCCGTCCTCGAGTATAGCGGATACAACTGGAAGGGTGAATTCGTCCCTGGCGAATCATTCGACATCGCAGTCATGTTCGGCAACGTCGGTCACTACATGGCCACCAATGCCGTTGCTACCCTGACCTCCAACAGCCAATACCTCACCATCAACGAAGGTAGCTACAATGTTGGCACCATCGATCCTGAAGGCACAGGCGTGGCTGTATTCAATGTCACCGTCAGCGCATCATGCCCTGAGACCGAACAAATCGCCCTCAACTTCGCCATCACTGCCGACGGCGGCCTCACCGCTGAAGGCACTGGCGTGCTGAAGAACAGCTGCATCGTCCTCTTCGAACTCGCCGACAGCTACGGCGATGGTTGGAATGGTGCTTCTATGACCGTTGCATTCAGCGATGGCACTCCTTCACAAAACATGACCATCAGCTCAGGCAGCAGCGCCAACTACGAATTAGAAATCGGCAATGGCGTCCACGTCACCATTACCTGGAATAGCGGTTCATGGGACAGCGAATGCTCATACGTCGTCAAATATGATGACGGTACTATCATCCTCTCAAACGGCGCTACTGGCGGTCAATTCGACGTCAACTGCACTGGCGGTTCAGGCGCTGAAGTGGCTCCTGTCACCAACCTCGTTGGCACCCTCAACGGCGGCAGCGTCACCCTCACCTGGAACGCTTCAGCCGACGCTGTCGAATACATCATGCTCCGCAATGGTGTCGTCCTCGACTTCACCACAGAGACCACCTTCGTCGACGACGCTCCTACTGCCGACGTTTGCACTTACTGCGTCATCGCTCTCGACGCTGAAGAAAACACTTCAATGCCAGTGTGCACCGAAGTCAACAACGTCCTCGACGTGGAAGAAGCCGAAGTGGAATTCAGCATCTATCCTAACCCAGCCAACAGCACCTTATATATCAACGGTGGCTCGCAATACAGCTATGTGATGTACAACGGCATGGGTCAGCAAGTGGCTACTGGCGAAGCTTCTGGTTCACAGATGATCAACGTCAGCAACTTGACCAAGGGTGTTTACTTCATCCGCCTCACCTCAGGTGCTCAAGTCAGCATCCAGAAGGTTGTGGTTGAATAAGCCTACACACTTATATTCTGAAAAAAGCCATCCTTCGGGGTGGCTTTTTTTGTTATTTTCTGTACTTTTGCCTCCAATAAAAACCATCATCATGGATAACACGCTTGACCTCGAAGCCTTAAAGAAATTCGTTGCCGAACGTTGGCAACTCGACGACCTTCACGGGATGCCGCACTAGCAACGCGTGGAGCGCAACGGTGAGCTGCTCGCCACTCCCGATTGCGACCTCACCGTCATCCGTTGTTTCGCCTACCTTCACGACAACTGCCGACGCGACAACGGCGTTGACTACGAGCACGGCCCGCGTGCCGCCGCCTTCATCGAGACGCTGAGAAGCAGTTACCTAAAAAGCCTTACCGACCAGCAGTTTATGCTCCTAAAAGAAGCCATCGAGAAGCACACCTCACACTCGCGCACCGGCATCCCCACCGTCGATGCCTGCTTCGATGCGGACCGACTCGACTTGGTTCGTGTCGGTTTATGGCCTAATCCCGACAAGATGGCCTCGGAAAAAGGCAAGCAATTCGCCGCCAACTTCGATGAATACATGAAAACAAGTGGAAACGATTACAGTTTCCTGCACTTATAAGCCACGCTGCTTCTTGATGGTCTCGTAAGCCGCGTTGATTTCTTGGAACTTCGCTTCGGCAGCCTTACGCACATCCTCGCCTAAGTTGCTCACCAAGTCGGGGTGATTCTTCTTGGCCATCTCGCGATAGGCACGTTTCACCTCCTCGTCGGTGGCCGATGGATCGATGCCCAAGATGGTATAGGCGTTGTCGTTTTCCTTCACAAACATAGCCTTCACCGAAGCGAAATCAGAGCTATAGATGCCCATATAATCGGAAATCACGTTAATGACCGAGATTTCCTCGTCGCGAATTTGGCCATCGGCTTGTGCGATACCAAACAGATAATGAAGCAGTTGCAGACGAGAAGAATAGTCCATATTTTGTCCCACCTGCTGGCTCACCTCATAAAGGTTATAATCTTGTTCAAGAATTCCGCGCAGCATCTTGATGTAGTTCTCGGCCCTTTCCTGACCAAAGTTCTGCAAGAAGAAACGCTTCACGTAATCGAGTTCCGACTTCTTCACTGCACCATCAGCTTTCATCACGGCAGCCGAGAGCACGAGAAGAGTCACGTTGAAGTCACGTTTCTCTTCCGTATTGCCAAGATGCTCATTCACATCGACACGGAGTTTTCTTGGACTATCATCCGAAAAAACGCCACCCAAAACGAAACCGATAATGCCACCGATAGGACCTCCAAACGCCCAACCTAATCCGCCCAGCACCAATCTTGTCAAGCAACTCATGATTACAATCCTTTATTTTTTGATTTAGCGCTGCAAAAGTAGTCAAAAAAAACCATTGACCATGAGGGAAAAATCGTACATTTGCAGCCTAATTTGGATAATTGTACAATCTTAACTATTACACAATGAAAAAAACATTACTAACTCTCATGCTTGCCGCATTGTCATTCGTGACATTCGGCCAAAGATGGACTGCACTGAGCAGCGACAAACCTGCCCAGCCACAAGTCAAACTGATCTCGAGCAGCGAGGAACAGATTGTTGTCAACTTTTCATTGAGCGGTTTCTACACCAACCGTGTGGAGACTCCTAATGGGATCCAGAACGTCATTTCTGTTCCTAAGATGGCCGCCAACCTCATTGCCGGCACACCTGACCTGCCCCAATTCCCTATCCCAGCTATCATCGGCGACCGTGCCGAGATGCAAGTCAGTGTGATTGACGCACAATACACCGACTTCAACCTGGAAGTGGTCCCTTCGAAGGGTAACATCAGCCGCCAGGTCAACCCTGACGAAGTGCCTTACACCTATGGTGCCATGTACAGCCAAAACGCTTTCTATCCAGCTGCACAAGCTTATCTGGAAGCTCCTTACATCTCACGCGACTTCCGTGGCCAGAACATCATGGTCACGCCTTTCGCCTACAATCCAATGACGAAGACCTTGCGTGTCTATACCAACATGACCATCGCCATGAACAAGGTGAGCGACAACGGCGAAAACCAAAAGGCTGCCCGCAAGTCGAACAACATCAAGGTTGACCCTGAGATGAAGCAGGCTTACAGCCGCCGTTTCATCAACTTCGGTCAAACCAGATACACCTTCACCGAAGACCGTGGCAATATGCTCGTCATCTGCCCTGAGCAATACATGGAAGCCATGCAGCCCCTCGTTGACTGGAAGAACCAATCAGGTCGTCCTTGCACGATGATCAGTGTAACCGAAGCTGGCGGCAACAACGCCAACAACATCAAGGCCTACATCCAAGACATGTACGACAAAGACGGCGTTGAGTTCATCCTGTTGGTTGGCGACTATGCCGACATCACCCCACACTCGATGAATGGCGGTTGCTCCGACAACTGGCTGGCCATGCTCGATGGCAACGACTATTATCTTGAAGCCTTCGTTGGCCGTTTCTCAGTTGAGAGCGTGCAAGATGTGGAGACCCACGTCAACAAAGTGCTCTACTACGAGCGCGACATGCCTGAAAGCGTCACTTGGAACGACAAAGGCTTAGGTATCGGTTACATCGGTGCTGGTAGCGGCCACTATGGTGAAGACGACTACCAACACATTGACAAAATCCGCGACACCCTCGAACACTACACCTATGAACACGTCACCGAACTTCACGGCGGCGGTGGCGGTGCAAGTGCCAGCTCCATCAGCAATGCCATCAATGAAGGCGTCACTATCATCAACTACTGCAACCACGGTTCAGAAACCAGCTGGGGCGTAGCCAACTACAGCACCAGCAACGTCAACCAACTGACGAACGACAGCATGCTTCCTTTCGTTTGGTCGGTGGCTTGCCTGAATGGTAAGTTCAACTACAGCCAACCTTGCTTCGCTGAAGCTTGGTTGCGCGCTACCGACAACTCCACTGGTGTTCCTACCGGTGCCATTGGCGGCATGTTCTCATGGATTTCACAACCTTGGATTCCACCAATGTACGGTCAAGACGAAATGGTTGACATCCTCACCGAATGGCACAGTGCCGACCAATACAACCACACCTTTGGTGGCGCTAGTATGAATGGTAACGACTACATCTTAGACGCTGCTCCAAGCGACAATGGCGACACCCACAACACATGGATCCTCTTCGGCGACCCGAGCCTCTTGGTCCGCACCGACAATCCTGTCAGCATGAATGTCACTGCTTCACCTTCTACCCTTTTGATTGGCATGAGTGAACTCAGCGTGAGTGCCACAACAGAATTCGGTATTGCCACATTGAGCAAAATTGAGAATGGCACCGTTGAAGTGCTTGGTTCAACCTATATCGAAAATGGTTCCGCCGTCATCAATTTCGAGCCTCTCGACAATGTAGGTAACCTCACCCTCACCGTCATAGGTTTCAACAAAGTCACTGAAGTCATCGACATCGAAGTGATTCCTGCTGATGGTGCTTTCATCACCGTGAACGACTATATGCCACGCTTCGCTCCTGTCAACCAGGAAATGAGCTTAAGCCTCACCCTCAAGAACGTCGGCAACGACCCAACCGAAGGCACAACCAACATCGTACTCAGCTGCGACGATGAAGCCATGCAATTCATCAACGGCGAAACCACATTTGACGTCGTTGGCGGCAACGAGACCATCGAACTCACCGATGCGTTCTCCTATATCATCGCTGAAGGCGTTGAAGACGGAAGAGTATTCCCATGCATCGCTACCATGACCTGCGGCACTGAAGTCTGGATCGGAAGATTCAACATCACAGCTGGACAAGCCATCATCACCTATGCTGGCGCAGAATGGAAGGGTGAATTCGTTCCAGGCGAGACCCTCGACATCATCGTTGACGTCAACAACGAAGGTCACTATCTGGCCACCAACGTCATCGCTACCATGAGCACTGAAAACCAGTATGTCAGCATTGCACAGCCAACCGCCAACATTGGTTCCATCGACCCAGAAGGTATTGGCATGGGCGCATTCAACATCACCATTGACCCAGCATGCCCAGAAACTGAGCAGATCATCATCAACTTCGAAATCGTTGCCGATGGCAATCTCAGCACACAAGGCAGCATCACGCTGAAGAACAGCTGCAACATCATCTTCGACCTCACCGACAGCTATGGTGACGGTTGGAATGGCGCTTCGTTGATTGCTACGTTCAGCGACAACACCCCACAACAAACCATGACCATCAGCAGCGGCGCTACACAAAGCTACACCGTTGAGGTTGGTAACGGCGTGGAAGTCACCCTGACATGGCGCAGCGGAAGCTGGGACAGCGAATGCTCATTCGTCGTACATTATGAAGACGGCACTGAAATCCTTTCACAAAGCGGTTCATTCAATGGAACACGCACCTTCACCACCAATTGCTCAGGTGGCAGCAGCACTACCTTCATCGACCCAGTAGAAAACTTGCAAGCTGAGATGGCTGACAACAACGTAATCCTCACTTGGGATGCTGTCGAAAATGCCATCGCTTATACCATCATCCGTAACGGCGTTGAAATTGGCGAATCAGCTGAGCCTGCCTTCACCGACGAAAACACCATGGCAGACTTCTACACCTACTGCGTGATTGCCCGTGACAACCAAGGTAACGTTTCAGTTCCTGCTTGCGTCGAAGTTGAGGACGTGCTTGGCATCAACGAAACCGATGTGGAATTCAGCGTGTATCCTAACCCAGTAAACGGCACCTTATACATTAATGGTGGTTCACAATACAGCTACGTGATGTACAACGGCATGGGTCAACAAGTGGCCGCCGGCGAAGCCTCTGGTTCACAAACCATCAACGTTAGCAACATGACTAAGGGCGTCTACTTCCTCCGCCTCACTTCAGGTGCTCAAGTCAGCATCGAAAAGGTGGTCGTGGAATAAAGACTAACCTAAATACGTTCAAAAAAGCCATCCGTGAGGGTGGCTTTTTTGTTTTAGTTGTATCTTTGCCGAAATTTCAGACGTCATGAAGAGAATCGCCTTACTGTCTTTCATCATATTGCTTTCCACCAGCATCTTCGCACAACGATGGAACAACATCAGCAGTGTAAATCCCGATGCACCTACCATCAAACTGGTTTCGTCAAGTGAAGACGAAATCATCATCAGTTTTCACCTGAACGGCTATTACACGCTAGCTGTCGAAACGCCACGAGGCCAAGAATTTATCGTTTCCGTTCCCGAGATGGTTAGCCAACTCGAAGCTGGCAGTCCCGACCTACCTATGGCATCCATTCCGTTGATTATCGATGACTTGGCAAAGATGGAAGTGCATGTTGCGAAGATAAGTTACACCGACATTGAAGGCATCAGCATTGCACCCTCGAAAGGCAACCTCAGCCGACAAATCAACCCTGACGAAGTACCATTTACTTACGGGGAAATGTACAAAACCAACGTCTTCTACCCTACCGAATTAGCCACTTTGGATGCGCCTTATATCCTTCGTGATTTCCGTGGGCAAAACATCCTCGTCAAGCCATTTGCCTATAATGCAGTAAGCAAGACCTTACGCGTGTTTCACGACATGACTCTTGTGATGAAGAAGGTTAACGGCAAAGGTGATAATGCGAAGACTGCACGCAAATCAAGCCATATTAAGGTTGACCCGGAGATGAAACAAGCTTATAGCCATCGTTTTATCAATTTCAGCCAAAGCACAGCTAAATATACTTTCATTGAAGACCGAGGCAGCATGCTCATCGTTTGTCCTGACCAATATGCCGAAGCCATGCAATCCCTTGTTGATTGGAAAAACCAATCAGGACGTCCAACCAATATGGTCACACTCAGCGAGATAGGAGGCAACAACGAAGCCCAAATCAAAGGTTACATACAAGACAGATACCACGACAACAACTTGGAGTTTGTCCTTCTGGTCGGCGATTATGACGACCTCACCCCTCACAACATCGGCGACGGCTATTCTGACTGCTGGTTCGGTCAACTTGAAGGCAGCGACAACTACATCGAAGTCTTCGTTGGACGTTTCTCAGCCGAGAGCGTTGCCGACGTCGAAAACCAAGTCAACAAGGTGATATACTACGAGCGCGACCTCGACGTCAACCAGCATTGGCTCGACAAAGGCGTAGGCATCGGCTCAACCGACGGTCCTGGCCACAACGGCGGCGAGACCGACTGGCAACATATCGACTACATCCGCGACACCTTGCTGCACTACACCTACAGCGAAGTGAGCCAACGCTACAAAGGCGTCAACAACCCCACTGCCGCACTCCTAACCGAAGACTTCAACAACGGAGCCTCAGTTTGCAACTACTGCAACCACGGCTCGGAAACCGCTTGGTACATTTGCGGCTACAGCAACAGTCACGTCAATGCGCTGACCAACGATTACCGCTGGCCTTGCGTCATCTCCACCGCATGCCTCAACGGCAAGTTCAACCACAGCCAGCCCTGCTTTGCCGAAACATGGATGCGCGCCACCGACAACACCACAGGAGCACCTACTGGTGCCATCGGCGGCATATTCAGTTGGACATCCCAACCTTGGGACCCACCGATGACGGGTCAAGACGAGATGAACGCCATCATCGCCGAATGGCGTGGTGACGGTCACTACAACCACACCATGGGTGGCGCACTGCTCAACGGCAATATGCGTATCCTCGACCTCCATCCTTCCGATGCTGGCATCACCCACAACACCTGGATCCTCTTCGGCGACCCTTCGTTGATGCTTCGCACCGCCAACCCAACGGCCATGAACGTCGGCCACGAACCTGCCATCCTCATGCCCGGACTCACTTCGCTCAACATCACAGCCGACACCGAATTTGGCATCGCCACACTCGCCCTCGACGGTGTGGCCATCGCCTCGTCCTATATCAACGGAGGCTTTGCAGAGCTCCATTTCGAGCCTCTCACTGGCACAGGCACTGCCCAACTCACCGTAATTGGTTTCAACAAAGAGACTTACGTTGAAAACATCGAGATCACCGTGCTCGATGGTCCCTACGTGATTGCCGAAAGCTACAATATCGATGGCAACGGACGACTCGACTTTGGCGAGACCGCCCAAATAGACCTGCGCGTGAAAAACGTAGGCGTTGAAACCGCCAGCAACGTGAGTGCCACCCTTTCAACCACTTGCCCATACGTCGAAATACAAAGTGGAACGGCAACCATTTCAAGTATAGGAGCAGGCGAGAGTTATGATATCCATAATGCCTTCAGCGTCAGCATTGCCGATGACGTGCCCGATTTAACCCAAGCGCAGTTCATCCTCACCTGCGCCTCTGGCGGTGAGAGCTGGACCAGCAGTTTCAACGCCACCATCAGTGCCCCGACAATAGAGATTCTGGAGGCCTACAACCTGAACGACGTTGAGCCAGGCAATGACGGCATCCTGCGTGTCGTGCTAAAGAACTCAGGCAGCAGCGATTCCCCTCAAGGCACCCTCATGCCGAGCTGCGGAAGCGGTTTCATCAGTTTCACCAACTCCCAGACCCCATTCGATGGCATTGCCTCAGGCGAGACAATGAATATCGACCTGCCCTTCCACGCCAGCAGCAGCGCCCAATCAGGTTGGGCCTACGAGATACAAATCGACGCCACATCCGGACATTATTCGGCCTCGTCCACCACCCTTCTTTACATAGGCAGCATCCGCGAAGACTTCGAGACCGGCGATTTCAACAAGTTCAGCTGGTACTTTAGCGGAGGCAACTGGAGTATCGTCACCGACGTGGTACACAACGGCAATTATGCTGCCAAGTCGGCAGCCATCGGCAACAGCCGAAGCACCGATATGCTTACCACGCTGCGCGTGCAAGACGACAACGAAATCAGTTTCTGGGTGCGCACTTCGTCAGAGCTATATTGCGACAAGCTCCATTTCTACATCGACAACGACGAGATGGGCGTGTGGTCAGGGCTGAACAACGAGTGGCAAAAAGCCACCTTCCCCATCAGTGCAGGCACCCATCTGCTCCGTTGGGTCTATGCCAAAGACGCATCAGGCACCGCTGGCGAAGACTGCGTCTGGGTTGACGATATACAATTTCCGCCCGAAGGCGTAGTGACGGCCGTGCCGCACAATTCCATTGAAGATGACATCACCCTATTCCCCAATCCTGCCACACACACTATTTTTATCTGCGGCCCAACGGAGACCTACGAGTATGCCATTTTCAACAGCATGGGACAAAACATGAGTCAAGGACAAGGCCAAGGAACGCAAAACATTTCGGTCGAAGATTGGCCACAAGGCATTTATTTCGTGCGCATCGTCAGCCATGGGATGATTTGCGTGAAGGAAATCGTGGTAGAATAGGTAGAGACGCGCCATGGCGCGACTAAATGACAACAGATTATGAGACGCGCCAGGGCGCGTCTCTACAAAGGGATGAATATCATGGCACCACAACCCTGATTGTTTTCACAGCATCGGTTTGCCGAATTCGGAACACATATACACCCGATTTGAATCGTCGAAGGTCTATTTGCATTTGCTTAGAATCGGTGGCCATTAAATTCAACAACCTTCTGCCAAATGAATCGTAAATATCGACGGATTGTAATGATTCACCTTGAATCTGCACCCAATCGCGTGCCGGGTTCGGGAATACGCTCACCTCACCAATCTCCGTCTTGATTTTCTTCCATGAGATGATTTCTGGTTCTTCACTTGCCGACTTTTGGAAAGAAATGGTAATCACCTCATCAGCAGCATTATAAAACAATTCACCTTTTGCATTTTCGGCATGGATCAAAAAACGGTCGCCATATTGATAAAGCAAAATCTCACCTTTATCATCATTATTTCGGAAAAGCGACGAGTCGCAAATAATGATGCGCACCGTATCGGCACGAGCACGCAGAACTGAAAGTTTCCCATACACTTTTGCCTTTCCGATAGGTTGATAATCACCTTCAAGGGCAGTTAGTAGAGACGTACCATGGTACGTCTCTGTTTGACCAATAGCCCAACATGGCAAAAACAGTAGCAATATCAAACCAATAATTAAACGATTCATTTTCATAATATTAACATTTTTCATTGATAATTTCATCCAAGGAACGGGCATCGCTCAACTTGACATATTTCATCCGATAAAGCCGTTTCTTCAACGATTGAGTTTGGATATTCAGCAAATAAGCGATAGTTTCAGGTGCGAAGCCTTGTTTCAGAAGACAAAGCGTGCGCAAATCCCATTTCGAAAGCTCTGGGTATTGTTCGTGCAACCTGTCGAAGAAATCATCGAAAACCGCATTTCCGGCCACAAGGAAATCGTCCCAATCCGTTTCGTCAAGAACCTTTTTGAACGTATAATCCTTATCCTCAATGCTTTTCGCCACACGAAACACAGAATTAGATTCCAACAGACGGTTACTCAGCAAACGTTCGCGTTGAGAGTTTTCGGCCATGACCGACTTCTGGCGTTCGCTTTCCTGCATGATTCCATTCAGATGGTCGGTCAACTCACGGATACGATTCTCGTTGCGCAAAATCACATTGTTGGCCTCCATCAGTTCCAGCTCGCGTTTCAGTTTCTTCCTATTGTTCAACCACAAAATCAACAAGATAGCGATTATCAAAGCAAGAAAAGCTACCACAATCATCATCAATCGTTTTGCATTGGAATGGCGGATTTGCTCAGCCTGCATCTTCAAGTCGAATTCATTTTTCAAATGTTGCACGCTATTGTTTTTCTCGCGCGTGAAATTTTCGGTCAAGTTATCAATGAAAGCGTCAGCATAAAACAAGGTGAAATCAGCATCTTGACGTGTTTTTGAGATTTCATACAAGATTTGATAGCAAGTCACACGGTTTTCAACTTTCTCATTGTCAAGGCCTTTCTTCGCATATCGATCTGCTTGTTCATAATCATTCGAAACGAAATAGAGATAAGCCAGCACCACATCATTGACTGAGGAATAGAACTCTTTGTTCGTATCATCGGTATGTTGCCATAACTCTTCGGAAAGTTTCAGATACTTGATAGCATTCGGATAATCGCCGATTTTGCGGTAATACTGACTCCCGATTTCGCCTAAAATGGAGATCTTTTCGTTGTCAGCATGAATCAATTCCGACAAAATCAAGCACTTGTCGAAATACAACTTGCAACTATCGTAATGTTTCAAAGCCGAAAACTCACGTGCTATGTTTCGCGTTGCATTCAACATATTGAGCGAATCGGCAATCTGGGCAAAATCATTCAAAGCCGCTCTATCCATGGCAAGCGCATCATCATACATGGCTTGGGAGCGATAAACCACACCCAAACGATACTTGGCTTTCCCCGTCCAACGCAATTCTTCGCCTTTAGCATCATCTAACAAGGTCAAAATCTCAAGATAATGCTCAACGGCCTTTTCATATTTCTTCTCGTCTTCCATGCTACGCCCCTCGGCAAAGCTGTTTTCTGCCATCGAGAGCCGTTCCTCTCGCGACATTTGCCGACAGCCGAACTGCGAGACCGCGAACAAGATTGCAACAATACGAACCAAATACTTCATGACTTTGAATTTGCTTGTAAAATTACAGTTTATTTTCATTGTAACCACCGTTTTCCATATCCTCAAAAGGAATGTCCAAAGCAAGAAAATATAAAGCATTGATTATATGCTTTTTATGATAACATCAATCACAAAATGTCTAACACTGAATTTGACATGAAACACCATATCAAGCAAAAAGACAAAATTGGAATCTTGTAATTCAATTTACTATAAAACAATGATTTAGTCATGCTGACATTAGACAAATCACATAGCCTCGAAAAAATGCATCTTCAATCCAAGAAAATGTAATACTTTTGCCACAGAATCAATTCGTCAGACGAACAAACAACTTTAATAAAATGAAGAAAAACATTCTAACCTTACTCTTAATCGCGTTCAGCGTTGTGGCTTTCGGCCAACAATGGAACGCCATCACGAGCGACACACCTAATAGTATTAGGAAACAACTCGTGGCCTCGACAGAGCAAAGCATCACCGTCAACGTGCAAGTTGCGGGTTTCTACACCACCGAAGTGGTCACTCCACGCGGTGTGGCCAACGTCGTTTCGGTGCCGCGCACTGTGACTACCGCCTTAGCTGGCGAGCCTGACCTACCGATGATTGCCATCCCTGCCATCATTGGCGACAACCAACGCTACAGCATCCGTGTCGTTGATGCTCAATACCAAGACTTCAACCTCAACGTAGCCCCTTCGAAAGGCGACTTCAGCCGTGAGATCAACCCTGAAGACGTGCCTTACACCTACGGCGAAGCCTACAACCAAAACGCTTTCTTCCCCGAGAGCAACATCGGTTTGTATGAGCCATACATCTTGCGTGATTTCCGCGGACAGAACATGGTGATTTATCCTTTCGCCTACAACCCTGCCACGCAGACCTTACGCGTGTATCATAATATGACTGTTGAGATGTACAGCGAAGGCATAGGCGGCGAGAACCAAATCACCCGCAAGTCGAATGTGGTAAAGATGGACCCTGAAATCAATGCTTTATACAGCAATCAGTTCATCAACTATCAAGCCTCGTTGAACAGATACACTCCTATCGAGGAAGAAGGCGACCTGCTCATCATCTGCCACGACGCCTTCATGACCGCCATGCAGCCCTTCGTCAACTGGAAGAAACAGATTGGACGTCCAACCACGATGGTAAGCACCTCAACCGCTGGCACCACCGACACTGCCATCAAGGCTTATATCGAAGCCCAATACGCCTCCAACACCAATCTCACTCATATCCTTTTGGTTGGTGACGTTGCCCAAATCCCTGGTCACTACATGTCAGCCAGTGGTGGATACGGCGGCAAGTCGGACCTTTGGTACGGACAGATTACAGGCAACGACTTCTACAACGAACTCTTCGTTGGCCGTATCTCTGCCGAGAACACCGACCACGTCACCACCCAAGTCAACAAGGTCATCCACTATGAGAGAGACATCAACGCTACCGACACCTGGCTGACAACAGGCATGGGCATTGGCAACAACGACGGTCCTGGCCACTTTAACGAGAAAGACTGGGAACATATTGACAATATCCGCACCGACCTCCTCAACTACAACTACACCACCGTGTACCAAGAATATCCTATCAGTGGATACTCAACTTCGGCTGCCGTCATGAGCCAACACTTCAATGATGGTGTCAGTCTGTGCAACTATTGCAACCACGGCACGGAAACCGGTTGGGCCATTTGCACTTACAACAACTCTCATGTCAATAATCTTACCAACATCAACAAGTTGCCCGTCATTTGGTCAGTAGCATGCTTGAACGGCAAATACGATCACAGCCAACCTTGCTTCGGAGAAACCTGGCTGCGCGCCAACAACAGCAACGACCCTGAGCAACCTACCGGTGCCGTTGGCGGCATGTTCTCCTACATCTCCCAGCCTTGGCAGCCACCACAATATGGTCAAGACGAAATGGTTGACATCCTCATTGAGAGCTACTCCAACAACATCAAGCGCACCCTTGGTGGCACCTCCATCAACGGCAACATGAAAGTGCTTGACCAATACGGAAGCCAAGGACAAGGCACCGGCACTTACAACTGCTGGATCCTCTACGGTGACCCAACCCTTACCATGCGCAATGCTGTTCCTACCGACATGGGCGTAAGCCATCAGCCGACCTTAGGCACTTCAGCGACTTCATTCACCGTTACTGCCACTAACGGCAATGGTGCTCGCGCCACCCTCACCCGCAACAACGAGATTATGGGCTCAGCCATCATCAACAACGGCACTGCCAACATCACCTTTACGGCCCCTGGTCAGACGGGCACCGCCACCCTCACCGTGTTCGGCTACAACAAGATCACCTACATAGCCACCATCGAAATCACTGCTGGCGGCGGTCCTTCTCCTGTCAGCGTCAACGTCTCGGCCAACCCGACCACCATCGCACAAGGCAGCAACTCGCAACTCAACGCTGTGGCTACTGGCGGCGACGGCAACTTCAGCTACAGCTGGACACCTGCCACTGGCTTGAACAACGCTAACATCCAATCGCCAACGGCAACGCCAACACAGACCACCACCTATACCTGCACCGTCACGAGCGCTGGCTTGACCGCCTCGGGCAGCTGCACCGTCACCGTGGTGAAGGCTCCTACCAACCTCACCGCCACCGTGCAGAACAACACCAACGTGAACCTCACATGGCAACCCGCCAACCCGGCACAGAGTTACAAGATCTATCGCAACAACGTGATGATTGCACAAGGCATCACTGCCACCTTCTATACCGACAGCAACCTCACGCAAGGCACCTACAACTACCAAGTTGCCACCGTCTATAACGGCATCGAGTCACCAAAATCGAACACCGCTACAGTCACCATCTATGCACCACTGAGCGTCACCGCCACAGCCACGCCAAGCGTCTATCCTTCAGCACCTGGTAGCAGCACCACCCTGACAGCCAATCCTGTTGGCGGCAACGGCAGCTACACCTACAACTGGACACCAGCCTCATCTGTCACCAATCCTAATGCTCAAACCACAACGGCATCACCTAGCGAAGGTCTCACCACCTACACCGTCAGCGTCAGCAGCAACGGACAAACCGCACAAGCCAACGTCACAGTGGCTGTGGTTGCAAGCCCTGAATCCATCGGTCTGGAAATCGTTGATGACAACAACGTGCAGATTTCGTGGCCTAATGCCATCCTCGCCAACTACTACAACGTGTATGAGTACTTCAATGGTTCCTATTCCGACAACGAGTTGATTGCCACCAACGTAACCGGCAATTCATTCCTCCACGAAAACCTTGAAGACGGTGACCACTGCTATTACGTCACTGCCGTTTACCAAAATGTGGAATCCACTGATATTTTGAGTGGATGCATCAACGTCGACACCTTCGTGTGCTACGGCCCTCAAGACTTCAAAGCCGAATACTACTGGGACGACTGGGAGTTTGGTGCCCGCCTGATGTGGGAAAAGAACGAGGCCGTCAACATGGATGTCACCAAGTTCCGCATCTACCGTGACGACGAACTCATCCGCGAACTCGTCAACGTGCCTTACACCTACCACTACGAGATGATGGACGATGAAATTGAAGTCGGCACACACACTTACGTCGTCAGCGCCTACTATCAAGACCAAGACTGCGAGACCTTCAGCGACCCTGTCACCCTCGAGATCACAGGTGTGGAAAACAACATGCTGAAAGCCAACATCTTCCCTAACCCAACCCAAGGCAACATCACCATCCAGTTGGAAGGCATGAAGCAAATCAGCATCGTCAACGGCATCGGCCAGGAAGTGTTCCGCACCGATGTTGAAAACGACCTCTACAGCCTCGACATGAGCCAGTTCGGACAAGGCATCTTCCTCGTGAGAATCGCTACCGAGAACGGGCAAGCCGTGAAGCACATCGTGGTCGAATAAGCCACATTTTTCCAAAAAAGTGAAATATGCACAAAGTGAGGTGACAAAATATTGCCACCTCACTTTTTTTGCCTAATTTTGGGGTCAAAATCTGAACTCACTATGAAAATCAAATTCATCGGTGCTGCCCAGGAAGTGACCGGCAGCAAGCACCTCATCACTACCGACCATGGCAAGAAAATATTGCTTGATTGCGGTATGTTCCAAGGCAAGGGTCTCGAAACCGATGCCGCCAACCGTAACATCATGGTCAAGCCAGAAGAAATCGACTACATCATACTCACCCACGCCCACATCGACCACTGCGGATTGATACCTTATTTCTGGAAAGAAGGTTTCCGTGGACAAGTCGTCTGCACCAACGCCACACGCGACCTCTGCAGCATCATGTTGCCCGACAGCGGTTTCATCCAGGAAAACGATATGGAGTGGTTCAACAAGAAACGCCGCAAGCAAGGTCTGCCCGCACTTAAGCCTATCTACACTGAGAAGGACGCACGTGCCTGCATGAGCCTCTTCGTCACCGTCGAATACAACCGTTACCTCTATCTCGACAACAACATCAAGGTGAAGTTCAACAACACGGGTCACCTTCTCGGCAGCGGTTGTGCCATCATTGAAATCGACGAAGGCGGCGACATGACACGCATCGCTTACACAGGCGACATCGGCCGTGAATACAACTACCTGTTGCGTTCGCCAGAAGCCTTCCCTCACTGCGACTACCTCATCACCGAGGCCACCTACGGCAACCGTCTCCACAGCGACCGCGCCAACGCCGAGCAACAGCTCCTCGAAATCATCTACCACACCTGCGTGGAGAAACGCGGCAAGCTCATCATCCCTTCGTTCGCCGTCAGCCGCACCCAGGAAATCGTCTATCTGCTCAACAACTTCTACAACGAAGGTAAGTTGCCCGAGAAAATCCCAGTATTCGTAGATAGCCCCTTGGCCGTCAACGCCACCGAAATCTACCGCACCCACTTGGATTTGTTCAACGACGATGTGAAAGACGTCATCGAGTATGACCCCGACCCATTCGGCTTCAACAGCCTGACTTTCATCCGCGACGTCAACGCCTCCAAGGCGCTGAATGCCCGCAAGGAGCCTTGCATCATTATCTCCGCTTCGGGCATGATGGAAGCCGGACGTATCAAGCACCATATCGCCAACAGCATCGACAACCCCAAGAACAGCATCCTTTCCATCGGCTACTGCGCTCCTACCACCCTTGGAGCCAAGCTGTTAGAAGAGCCAAGACCTGAAGTCGTCTCCATCTTCGGCACCGAACACACCGTGCTGGCCGACATCTACTCCATCGATGCTTTCAGCGGTCACGGCGACTACTCCGAGCTGATCGACTACCTGAAATGCCAAGACCCGAGCAAGATCAAGAAGACCTTCCTCGTCCACGGCGACCCAGAAGCCCTGCAGTTCTACAAACGTCAGCTGCGCAAAGAAGGCTTCGAGAACATCGTCATCCCTGAACCAGGCGAGACATTTGAACTGAAATAAAAACACACATATAGAAATGGCACAAAAACCCTCCATACCAAAAGGCACCCGCGACTTCCTGCCCGAAGTCATGGTGCGCCGCAACTACATTTTTGACACCATCAAAGGCGTGTTCAAACGCTATGGCTTCCAACCTATCGAGACCCCTTCGATGGAAAACCTCAGCACCTTGCTCGGCAAATACGGCGACGAAGGCGACAAGCTCCTCTTCCGTGTGCTGAACTCAGGCGATTTCATGTCGGGTGTCGAACAAAACGGCGAGCCCCTCGAATCGCTGAAACTCGCCAGCAAAATCTCGGAAAAAGGCCTGCGCTACGACCTCACCGTGCCTTTTGCACGCTTCGTCACCATGTATCGCGACCAACTCGCCTTCCCTTTCAAACGTTACCAGATTCAGCCCGTTTGGCGTGCTGACCGTCCACAGAAAGGACGCTATCGTGAGTTTTATCAATGCGACGTCGATATCATCGGCAGCAACTCGTTGCTCAACGAAGCCGAACTCGTGCAGATTGTCAACGATGTGTTCACCAACCTGAAAATCAACGTCACGCTGAAGATCAACAACCGCAAGATCTTGGCTGGCATCGCTGAATATATCGGAAAGTCAGATGCTTTGGTTGACATCACCGTAGCCATCGACAAGCTCGACAAAATCGGTATCGATGCCGTCAATGCGGAACTTGCCGAAAAGGGTCTGGATCCTGAAGCCATCGAGAAGCTGCAGCCTATCCTCTTCATGAAAGGCGACGTACGCGAGAAGATCGCACAGCTGAAGCCTTTGCTCGACAACGAAGTCGGCCAGAAAGGCATCGAAGAACTCGAGACCCTGTTCAACTATATCGACGACATGGACTTGAACATCACCACCGAACTTGACCTCACCTTGGCCCGTGGCTTGAACTACTACACAGGAGCCATCTTCGAGGTGAAAGCCAACGACTTCCCTATGGGCAGCATCTCAGGCGGTGGCCGTTACGACAACCTCACCGGCATCTTCGGTCTGCCTAACGTCTCAGGCGTGGGCATCAGCTTCGGTGCTGACCGTATCTACGACGTGCTCGAAGGCCTCAAGCTCTTCCCCGAGACCATATCGGAAAGCACACAAGCCCTCTTCCTCAACTTCGGCGCTAACGAAGAGAAGTATTGCCTGAAGTACTTGAGCCAAGTGCGCAAGCACGGCATCAACGCAGAAATCTATCCCGATGCCGCCAAAATCCAGAAACAGATGAAATATGCCGACCAACGCAACATCCCTGTCGTCATCATCGCAGGCGAACAAGAAGTGGCCGAGCAGAAATTCACCGTGAAATTCATGAAAGAAGGACGCCAAGAGACCATCGACGCCAACCAATTAGTAGAAACAATATTGAAATAAACACATAAAATGAAGAAAGTACATTACATCAGTTCAAAGGAACTCACTTTCAAACAAGTTGACAAAATCATCAACAACGGATACAAACTCGCCCTTTCAGACGACGCCATCAGCCGCATCCAGAAGTGCCGCGACTACCTCGACAAGAAGATGGAAAACCAAGACAAGCCCATCTACGGTGTCACCACAGGTTTCGGTTCACTCTGCGACCACAGCATCTCTAAGGAAGACCTGAGCACCTTGCAGAAGAACCTGGTCATGTCGCACGCATGCGGCACTGGCGAGATGGTCCCAGAAGAGATCGTCCGCCTGATGATCCTGCTGAAGGTGCAGAGCCTCAGCTACGGCAACAGCGGCGTGCAAGTCATCACCGTGCAGCGTCTCATCGACTTCTTCAACAACGGTGTGCTGCCAGTGGTCTATAACCAAGGCTCACTCGGCGCTTCGGGCGACCTCGCTCCTCTGGCCAACCTCATGTTGCCTCTGCTCGGCTTAGGCGAAGTGCACTATAAAGGCAAGATCGTTCCTGCCCAACAGATCCTCGACAAGTTCGGTTGGCAGCCCATCACCCTGCAGTCGAAAGAAGGTCTGGCCCTACTCAACGGCACCCAGTTCATGAGCAGCTACGGCACCTACGTGCTGCTGAAAGCCTTCCGTCTCAGCTACCTCGCTGACCTCATCGGCTGCGTCTCATTGGAAGCCTTCGACGGCCGCATCGAGCCTTTCTTCGACCAAGTGCACCAAATCCGTCACCACAACGGTCAAATCGTCACCGCCAAGCGCGTACGCGAGTTCACCAAGGGCAGCGAGCTGATCTCGAGAGAGAAGAAACACGTCCAAGACCCATACTCGTTCCGTTGCATGCCACAGGTCCACGGTGCCTCTAAGGACGCCATCGACTATGTCGCTTCCGTCTTCAGTGAAGAAATCAACGCTGTCACCGACAACCCGACCATCTTCCCTGACGAAGATCTCGTCATCTCGGCCGGTAACTTCCACGGACAGCCTCTGGCCATCACCCTCGACTTCCTGGCCATCGCCATGAGCGAACTCGGCAACATCAGCGAGCGTCGTGTCTATCAGCTCATCAGCGGCAAGCGCGGATTGCCATCCTTCCTCGTCGCCGAACCTGGTCTGAACTCCGGCTTCATGATCCCACAATACGCCGCTGCCAGCATCGTCAGCCAGAACAAGCAACTCTGCTGCCCAGCCTCAGTGGATAGCATCGAGTCGTCACAAGGCCAAGAAGACCACGTCAGCATGGGTGCCAACGCCGCCACCAAGGCACTGCGCGTAGCCGAGAACCTCGAACGCATCCTCGCCATCGAGCTCTTCAACGCCACACAAGCCCTCGAGTTCAGAAGACCATTGAAGTCGTCAGAGACCATCGAGAAGTTCGTGGCCGAATACCGCAAGAACGTGGAGTTCGTCCAAATCGATAAGGTGATGTACACCGAAATCGCCAAGTCAGTGAAGTTCGTCAAGGACTATCCGCTGAACTTCGACGCACTTAGCAACAAATAAGACAACCAACATCAAACCGCGAATTTCGCTAATTAACGCGAACATATTAGCAAAATTAGCGTAATTCGCGGTTGTTAAATCATAACACAAACCATGGAAGAGTACAACACCAACCAACTCACCCCCCAACGTCCGAAAGGGATGATGTTTTTCCTCATCCTGTCGCTCATCAACGCATGCTCGAAGATCATCAGTTCACTTGTCTCTTTCTTCGTCATCCCGACAGCGGCAAAGATGATGGAGACCGGCCAGCTGCAGGAGACCTACGAGCCTATCTTCACCATGATGAAATGGGGCGAAGACGAGATTGACGCTTTCTTGTCCAATTTGCAGGCATCCTTGTCCATCAGTCCCAACTACCATCTCATCCAGGCCTTGCTCTTCATCGGTTCATTGGTTGGTGTCATCATGATGTTCAAGCTCGACAAGCGCGGATTCCACATCTATTCCATCTCGCAGATCTGCATGCTCATCAATGCATCGGTATTTCTCTATCCCAAGCAGCCACAGTCGACCTTCTTCTTCGACCTGATGTTCACCTTGGCGTTTATCTTCCTGTATTACACCTTCTTCAAACGCATTGAGCTGACCAGCTTCATGCAAAACAACAACTCCGATTCAGCCACACCCCCAGAGCCATGACCAAAAAACAAGCCGAAGGCAAGATTTTCAACCTGAAGCCGCAACTCACCTTAGCGATGAAGTTGGCAGCCACTTTCGCCATTACCTATTATGGCTTGTTGTTGCTTTACGAGATTTCGGCCGTTGTGTTCAGCCGCTATTTCATCGACTCGGTGTATATGGGCAGCAACGACCTTGTCCAAGGTCAGCGTGATTTTGCGGTGCTGATCATCCAGCTGGCGCTTTCGGTTCTATTGGTGTTCAGCCTGATAAGCATCTTCCTGAAAAAGAGCTACGGCAAAGCCCTCTTCGTAGGCGGCTCTATTTTACTCATCCTCTGGCAGTTGTTCACAACCGGATTCATGCCTCCATTAAAATACATCATCGAGGTACTCATCCTGCTCATTATCGCGCCGCTACGCGTGAAGAAGAAAATCAAGATCAAGGGCGGAAAGATTACCGTAGAAGAGGTAAAAGAGGAAGAGGTAAAAGGTGATGAAGTGAAAGAGATGAAAAAGGAAGAATGACCGAAAAATTAACAAAGGAAGGGTTCTAAACGATTTAGATTTTATTTTGATTTTACTAATTTTGTCGACGTATTGACTGAATTTAGCTAAATTCGGTCAATACACTGACTGAATTTACATATTTAAATGATTCGTATTAAAGATTTATTTATTTTTGCAAGCAAAATCAAAATGTAATGAGTGCAATTCAAAGAACAATAGAAAGCCAACTGATAAAGCGACTCGCACCTCAAAAAGTGCTGTTGCTATTTGGAGCACGACGTGTAGGGAAGACCTTCTTGGTCAATCAAATAGTCCATAACTTCTCAGGCAATACCATGACACTCAATGGCGAAGATGTCGATACAGCGGCTATGTTAGAGACTATGAGCATCGCAAATTATAGACATCTATTCCAATCAGTTGATTTATTGGCCATTGACGAAGCTCAGCATATTCCAGATATCGGTCACAAACTAAAACTTATAGTTGATGAAGTACCAGGCATCCGCGTAATAGCGAGTGGTTCATCATCATTTGACTTAAAGAATCAGGCCGGAGAACCTTTGGTTGGACGCAGCACACAATTTACATTGCTTCCTTTGTCACAAGAAGAAATTTCATCTGTGGAAACCGTTCTCGACACCAAACGCAACCTTGAACAAAGACTTCTGTATGGCACTTATCCCGAAGTTGTTACATTGGACTCATTTGAGCAAAAAAGGGAGTATTTATATGAAATTGCAGAAGCCTATTTGCTCAAGGACATTCTTGCCATCGATGGGATAAAGAATACTTCAAAAATGCTCAATTTGTTACGTTTGATTGCTTTTCAGATGGGGAACGAAGTATCTTATGATGAATTGGGCCGACAACTTGGGCTAAGCAAAAACACAGTTGAGAGTTACTTGGATTTGCTACAAAAAGTTTTTGTCCTATACCGTTTAGGCGGCTATTCAAAAAACCTAAGGAAAGAGGTAACCAAATCAAACAAATGGTATTATGTTGATAATGGCATTCGGAATGCTGTAATTCGCGATTTCAAGCCTTTGTCGCTTAGGTCAGATGACGACAAAGGGGCTTTATGGGAAAATTATATCATCACAGAGCGTATGAAACAGAATTACAACAACCATCTTGGACATGATTACTATTTCTGGCGGACTTACGACCAACAAGAAATTGACTTAATAGAGAATGATTCAAGTATATTGAATGCTTTTGAGATAAAAGCAGGTAAGAAAAATCCCAAGGTCCCAAAATGTTTCAAAGAAGCCTATCCTGAGGCTGCTTTCCATGTAGTAAATTCAGACAACTACCTAAATTACATCTCAACCATCGGCTGATAGACGCCTATGGTGTCGATTTCAGGTTCGTGATAAGGAGCCAGCTCTCCGCCTTCGCGGAGCAGCTTCTTCCAATAGTTCACTTCCTTATTGAACTGTTCCATGTCGGACTTCTTCACCGGCTCGGCGGGTGGCGAGTCCATCTTCAACGGGTCAATCGGTGTGCCGTTCTTGAACACGCGGAAATCGAGGTGAGGTCCCGTTGAGGCTCCCGTACTTCCCACATAACCAATCAGCTGACCTTGCTTCACGTGACAGCCTTGGGTGATGCCCTTGGCATAGCCTTTCAGGTGCATATAGCTGGTGGTATAGGTCTCGTTATGTTTGATTTTCAGGTAATTGCCTGCCCCACCCTTTTGGAAGGCTTTGGTGATGACCACGCCATCGCCGACGCTATATACCGGTGTGCCAGCAGGAGCGGCATAATCCACGCCATGGTGTGGACGGTAGTATTTATAGACGGGATGCAACCGGCTGTTGCTGAACGTGGAGCTGATGCGGCTGTAGTTCAGCGGGGCTTTCAGGAAGGCCTTACGCAGACTCATGCCTTTGTCGTCGTAATATTCACTCTTGCCATTCTGCTCGAACGCCATGGCGGTGACGGTATCGCCAGCATGGACGAAGGTGCAGTAATACACCTTGCCCAAGCCCACCGAGTTATCCTCGACATACTCGCGCTCATAGACGGCGTCAAACGCGTCGCCTTCCTGGATGCCGAAGAAGTCGATGCTCCAGGCATAGATGTCGGACAGGCGCACCGCCAAATTGGCATCGCCTCCGTTGCTGACCACGGCATTCCACAGCGACGAGGTGATCGTGCCCGAAGTGCGTTCCATGCGCAGGTCGATGTCCTTGGTGAGGAGTCGGGCCGTCAGCGAATCGGTGAGGCTGAAGACTGCTGTATTGCGGTAATCGATTTCGTAGATCCAAAAGAGCGGCGTCTGCATCGTGTCGTTGGTGGATAATAGATAATAGGTGTTGCCACCACGAATCTTGCGCACGTCAAGGACATCACGGCAGTCGTTGGCGATGTGGTTGACGACAGCCTGGCTCACGCCTTTCGGGAGGAGCATGTCCGACAAGGTCTCGTCTGGCTCTATCTCGCCTTTCTCGACATACATCGAGTCGATGCAGATGTCGTAGAGATACTGCGGCTCAGCCGGCTCCATCTCGAGTTCCGGCACATCATATTCCACAAATTCATCGTCATCGCCGCGCTTGCAGCCACGACTGAACAGCATGACTATCAAGGTGATAAACGCAGCTAATATAGCCACAGCAAGGATGACCCTGCCCCAAAGGATTCTTCTCTTACTCATACTTCAAAAACGAAGCGACGCATGGTTTATTGTTTTATAAAACAAAAATAGCGATGTCATTCCGAGGGTTCAACCCGATGGGAATCTATCGCTATTTTTGTTTATAGAGCTTCATCAGAAAAGCCCATAGATTCTCACGCTCCTTCGTCGCTCAGAATGACATGGGCTTTTGCGGAATCTCACTTACTTTCCGGTAGCTTGAGCGTAGCCAGCGCGGACAGCCTGGATGTTGAGGTCAACCACTTCTTGGCCTTTCTTGCCGAAGATGTGGGCGATAGCCTCTTCGATCTTAGCCAAGTCGATGCCGAGGTAAGGCACGGTAGCGCCGAGGAGCACCATGTTCGAACGGGCCTTGATCTGCTTGGCGATTTCGTTAGCGTTGAACGAAACCACATGATTCAGCTTGCCGAGTTCAGCGTTGATCTTGTCCATATCAGGATAGTTCTTGATATTGACGAATGGGTCGCTGTTGGTGATGACCCAGCCTTCCTTGCAGAGCCAAGGCAGATAGCGCAGGGCTTCCATAGGTTCGCTCGAGAGGATGATGTCGGCTTTGCCTTCAGGGATGACATCGGCGAAGATCTCGTCGTCGGACAGACGGAGGTGAGAGAACACCGAGCCGCCACGTTGCGACATGCCGTGGATTTCTGACTGTTTCAGGTTCATGCCCATATTCAAGGCTGCGTCGGAGATGATTTTGGCGACTGAGACGATACCATCGCCGCCAACACCGCATAATACTATATCTTTCTTCATTGTGTTAGATTTTTCGTTGATTACTTCTTGAGGTGTTTCTTGAGTTCCACCAAGCAGGTGCGGTGAGGGATGATGACGGACACGCCGTTGTAGTTCACTTCCTCTTCGATGATGCGCACGTTCTCTTCGTGGTTCTTTGGCAGCGGCACGATGTCACGGATGTGTTCAGGAGCCACGCCCAAGCCTTCGCAGATTTGGCGGATCTTGTTGTTGGCCGACGAAGGCTGACCGCCCGTCATGGCAGTGATGTCGTTGTCGAGGATCATGACCACGACGTTAGCCTTTTCGTTGACGCAGTCGAGCAGGCCGGTGAGGCCGCTGTGACCGAAGGTACCGTCGCCGATGACAGCCACGGATGGGAAGATACCCACTTCGCTGGCGCCCTTCGCCATAGTGATGGAAGCGCCCATGCACACGGTGGTCTGGATGGCACCCATGTTGAAGCCGAGGGTGTAGCAGCCGATGTCGCCAAACACCTTGCCACCCTTATGGTTAGCCATGACGGCGTTCAGTGCGGTGTAGCTATCCACGTGAGGGCAGCCTTGGCACAACGCTGGAGGACGGTTGGTGACCACCTCTGGCACAGTGAATTCGGTAGGAGCCTGCATGCCGAGGGCCTTAGCCACCTTTTCGGCATTCAGCTCGCCATCGCGGCGGATGGTTTCGTCCAAACGGCCGAACACACGCTTGCCCTTGCCGAGGAAGCCCTTCACCTGTTCTTCAACGAATGGCTGACCGTCTTCGAGGACGAGGATTTCGTCGCATTCGTCGTAGAGCTTGTTGATCATATTGTAAGGCAGAGGATATTGGGTGACCTTAACGACAGGATAAGGGCACTTGCCGCCTGGGAAGTTTTCCATCAGGTAGTTGTAGGCGATACCGGTGGTGATGATACCGATCTTCTTGTTGTCGCCTGGGATGTATTTGTTGTAGCCCGATTCTTCCGAAGCCTTGGTGAAGCTAGGTTGCTTGTCGATGAGCTGACGGTAGAGACGCTTGGCGTTGGCTGGCAGCAGCACGAACGACTTGGCGTCGGCGGGTTCGCTGATTTCGTTTTGTTGACGCACGGCCTTACGCACCACGCCAGCACGGCTGTGAGCCAGACGGGTTGGGATGCGGTAGAGCACTGGGGTGCCGAGTTGTTCACTCAGTTCGTAGCCGTAGTGAACCATATCGTAGGCTTCCTGTTGGTTGGAAGGTTCCAGCATAGGGATCATAGCCCAATGACCGTAGAAGCGGCTGTCCTGTTCGTCTTGTGACGAGAACATGCTTGGGTCGTCGGCCACCACGACGAGGACGCCCTTGGTGCCGATGATGGCTGAGTTCATGAATGGGTCGCCGCACACGTTCAAGCCGACGTGTTTCATGCAAGTCATGGCACGCTTGCCAGCGTAAGCCACACCGATAGAGGCTTCGAGAGCCGTCTTCTCGTTGGCGCACCAGTTGGCCACGATGCCAAGTTCCTTGGCTTGCTTCGAGTTTCTGACGTAATCAGTGATTTGGGTTGACGGTGTGCCTGGATAACTGTTGATGGCGCTACCGCCTGCATCGATGAAGCCCTGTGCAATGGCCTCATCGCCGAGTAACAATAATTTCTCCATGTGTTAATCTATATCTTTATGAATTCAAATTTTCATTTGGCACAAAGATACGGATTTTTTCGATACGAAGCCGATATATTCGAAAAAAAACTACTTCTCAGGAGAACAAACCACTAGGGCTATATCTCATAAACTCTTCAGCGGGGATTCCACCTTCACCAACCACCAAAGTATCAGCATCTTTATACATCTCACGAATCATCTGGAGTCCACGGCTATACCTCTCCGAATTACTCTTCACCTCAATAGCGACCAACTTCCTGTTTTTGCGAATCATGAAATCCACCTCCTTGTCACGTTCTCTCCAATAATACACTTCGTAATTGTTGGCGAAAGCATCATTGAGGATATGTGCGCCCACAGCCGATTCAAAATACCTACCCCAGACTTTCGGATCGGCCACGGCCTCGTCAAAGCTCAGTTGGCCATAAATCGACATCAACGCATTGTTATACACCTGAAACTTCGGGATGCTCGCCCTACGCCTCGAAAAATCTACCGCATACTTTTGCAGACCCGTCACCAGACCCGCCACGTCAAGCAGGCCAAGATAGCCCGACAAGGTCGTTGTGTTACCCGCATCTTGAAGGCTTCCCTGCATCTTCGTCAACGACAAGATCTTACCCGAATAGGCCGCCGCCATCTCGAACGTCTGGCGCAACAAGGCTGGCTTTGAGATATTGGCATTGTAGAGGATGTCCTTGTTGATGGAGGCATCGACGATGGCACCGCCCACATATTGGCTCCACCTATCTTCGTCACTCATCAACGAAGCAGCACCCGGATAAGCTCCAAAATAGACATACTGCTCAAACGAGACGCCAAAGGCATCACGCATCTCCGAATACGACCAATGCGGCACCTTGATCTCCTCGAAACGGCCCATCAGCGACTCCGACAAACCCCTTCCTATCAGCACCCGCGACGAACCAAGAAGCACGACCTTTATATTCACGTCATTGAAACTATCCGCATCCCACTCCTTTTTCACCACCTCGCTCCAATTGGTGATTTTCTGGATCTCGTCAATCACTAGCACCACCTCTCTGTTGTCAGGATTCCTCAACAGATGTCGTGCCGCCGACCAGCAATCACTCACCCATGCGCTATTCGACTCGGCGACATTGTCGGCCGAAAAGAACAGATAAGGCTTGTCAATTGCCTTCAGTACCTGTTTCACCAGTGTTGTCTTGCCCACCTGACGCGGACCAACAATCACCTGAATGAACTTCCTGTCTTCATTCAACCTATCTACAACTAATTGGTAATAAGAACGTTGATACATAGTTTTACATTTTACTCAATGCACTGAGTAAATTTACTCAATACACTGCGCAAAAATATAAAATATTATGACTCAACGACAAAGAACACAATTTTTTTCGAAAAAAAACTTACAGCTTGACGATGCGAGCAGCATTCTCACGGGTGCGGGGCTTGCCGTAGCGCAACACATACACGCCAGCTTGCAGATGTCGGGTATCAATCTGACCTTCATTGATAAAGGTGACCATCGTGGTGACCTGCCGGCCCAACATGTCGTAGAGGGCGGCCTGATGGATGGCAATTTCTTCCATGTTGACGTATAGCACATCGTCCACAGGATTGGGGAAGACGCCTTCTTGGAACGGCGGCGCAGGTGGCTCGGGAGGGGCTGGCACCGCGGCTTCCCATGTTGCCTTCCATCCCGCTGCCGTAGTGCGGCAGTCGGAGCGGAACTCGAGGCACATCGTGTTGCCCGACGAGGTCACGGAGCCGGGGCTCTTCGTGTTCCATCGGCCCAGCTTGGGAGCGAAGACGTCATCGCCGTCATAGATCCACAGGAAGTCGTAGTTGGTCTCGAGCTGGAAGCTGCTGAAGGTGATGGTGACCTGAGTGCCTTCGGGGGCTTCGATGACCCATATCTTACGTTCGTCGTCGCCATAGTTCTCGTGGTCGAGGGTGCCGTTGCTGCCTTGCAGCACGATGGGAGCAGCCTCGGCGGCGTTGATGAGTTTGTAGTAGTAGTTCCAGTCCCAGTAAGGTCCTGGGTCGGTGTGGCTCTGCTCGGGATAGTGTTGGTGGCCGCGGATCTGCGTGCAGGCGGTGGCGCCGCCGAGGTCGTGGAGGCCGTTGTTGAGGCAGGTGCCATTATCTAAGGTGTCGCGGTAGAAGGTGCGGTGCCCGTCGATGCTGGCATAGCGTGTGCTGATGTCGTGCACCAGGTCGGCGGAGGAGGCGTACATCTCAGGGGTGAAGTAGCTGATAATGTCGCCGTAGGCCTCGTGTTCGATGCCGATGGTGTAGGCGTTGGCGCTGCGGGCATGCCATGCCTTGTCGGCCTCGCGCACCATCTGCGTCACCTGGCCGTCGCGCGAGCGGATGACGTAGTGTGACGACACCTGGGCGTCGCAGTTCTTGAACCAGCTGATGCAGCCCGCATACGAGCCTTCGGTGTAGTGTATCACCACCCCGCTGATGGGCTCGACACGCTCGCCGTAGTTACACTCCGGGGCAGGGTCCCACAGTGCCCTCGCATAGTCGCCTTCGCGGCTGACGCTCACATTTTGCGCCGTGAGCAAGGCGTGGTATTCAGGGAAAAGCGCCTTCGTGTCGATATGATAAACGTCGAAGCCACAGCGTGTTGCAGCGTTTTCATCATTTAGGAACTCGCACACCGAATAGAGCATCACCTCCATGGGATAACGGTCGTCTTCGGCAGGCAACTCCGACAATTTTTCGATGGCGGTGATGACCCTTGACGTCGTTTTATCATACGTCTCTTCCTCCAACATTTTCTCCAGCGCCTTGGCGTAGGCCATCACGTTCGCCTCGGGCGAGTTGAGGATGTCGGTTTCGGCCATGCCGGAGAGCCGAGCCACGGTGTGGAGGTTCTCGTGGAAGTAGCCCTTTCCGTCGTTCACCAAGCCCATCAGGCCATAGGCACGGGGCATGGCGTCGGAACCATCATGATGGTAGTCGGCATCGGTGAGATGATGGAACTGCGTGTTGGTGTAACTCACCGCCTCGAGCACACCGCGCGGCACGTCGGGACAGGCCTCGTAGGCAGCTTCGAAAGCCGAGGCAAAACGTTCATAACCTGCATCTTGCGACATAGCCGCAAGGACGAGGACAAAGGATAATATAAAGGTGAATAGGTATCTCATAAGTACTGCAAAGATAAGAAAAAAAATAGAGATTCCGCAACACTTCGTTGGCGGAATTATTCTTTTCCGTATATTTGCCAACTTATAATTTTTCAGCAAATGCAAAGACTCACAATTCTCTTTTTGGTTGCCCTGTTGGGACTCGGGATGCACCCTCTTTGGGCACAAGGTTCCGATAGCCAAAGCGAGGCAAGAAACGCGACATACACCATCACCTATCTCGAGATGGCAGGCGAAGCCAATCTCACCAACCCTTACACCGCTACCGCTCAGGAGGGTGCGACCATCACGCTGACCCTCCCTGAATACGGCTACGCCCACACCAACGGCTTCGTGATATTCGGCACCGACGACTACAGCTTCGTAGAGCCCACCGGCGAAACCTTCGTCATGCCTCCCTTCGACGTCACGGTGACCTTCTTCCTGGAGCTCACCGAGCCCGTCATGCAGGTCAAGGTGAACGGTGAGGTGATGACCACCATGGCAGCCGGCACGGAAAGCGTCGACCTGACGCCTTACGAGCCCGCCACCAGCCTCATCCCCGGCTTCGAATTCGTCGGATGGATGCAAGTCGACACCGAAGACGGCATCTACTACAGCGCCTCGGAGATGCCCGAGACACAGCTACTCGGCTCCACCTTCGAACCCGGAACGGACCCTGACCTCTTCACCGTCGTCGACGCCCTCTTCTGCCAAGCCGGCAGCACCGCGACATACCTCTCTTCCAAAGACGCACCCGACGACGGAGACTGCATCGTCCTCGACGGCTCCTGGGACGGCTACGACTGGGGCATCGACGCCGAAGGACAGCTCGTCGCCCTGACCTTTGACGAGGGATACGAACAGATCATAGAGCCTATGATAGGCCCATCGGGCATCGCCCACTACGCCGACGAGGTGGCCTGGATGGTGGAGAGCACCAACGGCGGCTACACCCTGCGGCACGGCGACGTATACCTCAGCGCCAACAACAACATCGTCGGCACCACCACCAACGCCAGCAACGCCCTCGTCTTCACCTTCACCACCACCGAAGACGGCTGGGACGGCTACTTCCGTACCGGACGGAAGGTCCACCTCGACATCAGCGATGACGGCTTCATCATCCGAGGCAACAATGTATACCAAGAGCCCAACGTGTACGTCTACAAGCGGCAGTTCCACGGCCAGCACTTCACCACCCTCATACAGACCTACTACGACGGTGACCACCTCTTCGACATCGCGGGTGTCAGCTTCATCGCGGGCAACGTCGAGGCCGAGCCCATCGCCAACACCGCCAGCGAGAGCCACGGTCTCCTCGTCATCAAAGACGGCGGCGTCCTCGACGCCAGCTACGGCATATACAACACCTATCCCGAGCGCCTCGTCATCGAAGACGGCGGACAGCTCATCCACCGCTACGACGACGACGGGCTGCAGGCCACCCTGCTGAAGCACGTCACCGGCTACGGCGAAGGCCACGAGGGAGGCCACAACGGATGGCAGCTCCTCTCCTATCCCATCCTCGCCTTCGACGACTACGACGAGCCCATAGGCTATCCCACCGACGGCCTCACCAGCGGCACCTTCGACCTCTACAGCTACGACGAGGCCACACGCCACTGGCTCAACAGCAAGGACGAAGAAGAAGGCAAGCCCCTCGACGAGCTCAGCACCTTCAGCGGCTACCTCTACGCCAGCCAGGACGACCTCGACCTCAGCTTCAGCGGACCCTTGGTCAGCCAAAACGACCACCGTTACGTGTCGCTCGAGCACAGCACCGACGAGCCCAGCTACCTCGCCGGCTTCAACCTCATCGGCAACCCCTTCTCCTATGGCATACAAGCCAGCGACCTCTTCTTCGCACGCCAGACTGGCGACGGCGAGGTCTACGTCAGCCCCACCGCCCTCTACAGATGCAACGGTCAGAACGTCATCGTAGCACAAAACGACGACGCCACCGTCATGCCTATGGAGGCCTTCTTCGTGAAGTGCGAGGCCAACGACGACGCCCTGCTGTTCTACGACCCCGAGGAGAGCTACAAAGCCACTGTCGGCGACCTCAAGATCGAGGTGACCGGCAACGGTGAGCAGACGCCACTCGACCGCGCCTACGTCAACTTCGGCGACGTCACCGAGATGGACAAGCTCATGCTCGGCGAACACGCCACACGCCTCTGCCTCAGCCGCGGCGGCAAGGACTACGCCACCCTCAACGCCAGCCACGAGGGCAGCATGACGCTCAGCTTCAAGGCTGCCAACGATGGCGAATACACCCTCACCGTGAAGGCCGAGAAGTGCGAGGCCAGCTATCTCCACCTCGTGGACAAGCGCACCGGCACCGACGTCGACCTGCTGCAGGACGGGTCGTACACCTTCCACGCCACTACCTCTGACGACGCTGAAAGGTTCGTGGTGGTGTTTCAGATGAAAAGATAAATTTGTTTATCGCTTTTTCTCTTAACTTTTCTCTTGAAAGAAATCGAAGATTCAGCGAAGCTAAAAGTTACAAAAGTTCAAGGGCAGGACCATCGGTCTCCACACAAGGCGGGCGCTGCCCCGCCGTCATGCCCGGGCCACCGCACCCTACCCGGTTGAGAGTAGTTCTTCCATCTATTAGCATGCTTAGGAGACTTTGCGGTGTTCAATACTGCGTCAGCAGTCAGTCAGTAGGAACGGGCGGTTGCCCAGTTCCGTCCTAACAGGGCAAATAAGGTTTTGGAGGTTTTGCTAAACGTTTTGACTGTTTTGTGAAATAACACGTTTTGTGAAAAGCCAAACACCAGCAATTCTCCGCGTCTAAGCGCCGCAGGAAGCCCATCGTCCTAGACTTTTTATTCCTAATTAATTACGTGATTTTACGTATGTCTAAGATTTTTTCGTATCTTTGCCGCTTCTATTGTACGCGCACACGCACGTATTATAATAAAGAAAGCACCGTAACAACTTGATAATTAAATAAATAAAAGTATAAATTAAAACACAAAATGACACGGAAATTTACATTCTTAATGACAGCAATGGCGCTGATTCTCGCCATTATGGGACCACGCAATGTGGCGTGGGGACAGACAACAACCGAAGTTAGTATCACTTCATTTACAACCACAAGCGGTAATATTGATAGAAATATTAGCTATGCTGCATACAAAGGAAACGGAACAACCGAACCAGCTATTAGCGGCGAAACACTACGTATTTACAAACCGGCTTCTGGTCAATCCACAGGTGGTTATGTCGAAATTACCGCCGCACCAGGATTCAATTTAGCTTCTGTAACTATAACAAATTCCAATGACAAAGGTGGCACTATCAAGACTCAAGTAGATGAAGGAAGTCTTTCAGATGCTATTTCTTTGGCAAAATCCGGAACTCACACTGTTAGTGGAATCAGTGCTTCTTCTGTCAAGTTTTTCAACTGTGGCGGCGATAGGCTCAGCATTGCTGGTTTTACTGTAGTATACAATACCACTAGCAGCACCGACCCAAGCATCACCGTCACTCCAACAAGCATTGACTTGGGCACTGTCAACATCGGCGAAGAAGCATCAGCCTCATTCACCGTCAGCCAAGCCAACCTGACAAACGACATCACGCTGAGTGCTGAAAACGGCAATTTGAATACTGAAAACATCGTTGCAGGCGCATCAACTCCAACAGAAGTCTCATACACTATCACGCCAAATGCCGCTGGTGAATTTTCTGATGTCATCACCATTTCCTGCACTGATTTGGTAAACGACATTGAAATCAATGTTTCGGGAAATGCCATTGATCCATCACAGGTTGTAACTTACGAAAAAGTGACATCAGATAATGATTTAGTGGCCGGTGCAAGTTACATTTTAGTTTGTCCAACGAAAGACAAAGCTGCTGGTGCAATGGGAACAAACACATACTTCTCAAGTGAAGACGCTACACTTTCCGACAACAACACGGTAACTTCACAAAACGCCATTGAACTTGTACTTGGCGGCACAACCGGCGCATGGACATTTACAACATCAGAAGGACTAATAGGAACATCTGCCGCAAAAAGTTTGAATCACACTGGAAATGGAACCACAACCTGGACCATTAGCATTGCAAATGATGGAACCGCAACCATCACGTCAACAAATTCAAGTTATGGTTCGATTAAATACAATGCATCTTCTCCAAGATTCTTAAATTATGCATCTGGTCAGACAGCTGTTGCTCTTTACAAAAAAGTCAATTCTTCATCCGTTGCCACCCCAACCTTCAACCCTACCGCTGGCATATACGATGAACCACAAAACGTGACCATTGAGTGTGAAACTACAGGTGCAACCATCTACTACACTTTGGACGGCTCAACCCCAGACAATGAAAGCACACCTTACAGCGGAGCTATCAATATCAGCGAAACCACAACCATTAAGGCCATCGCTTATGTCGGAAACGAAGCAAGTAATGTTGCCACGGCAGTTTATACAATTATTCCGACCTACGCAAGCCTTGCCGAACTCGTTGCTGCCGGCACACCAACAGCAACAGGTGAGACTGTCAGAGTCACTATTACAGATGAAGTCATCACTGATTTCTACACTTCTGGAAATTACACAAACGGCATTTTCCTCCAAGTTGGAGACCAAGAAATCGAAATCTATTGCCGCAACGTCCCTGAAAATTGGATTGTTGGCGGTACAGTGTCCGGCACACTGACATGCCCCTGGAAATTATATGGCGAGACCTGGGAACTTTGCCCTGAAAACTGGAATGATTTAGACTACACTGCTCCACAATCACAATCATACCAAATCACACTGAATCAATCCACGGGCGGTACAATTTCTGCCGATAAAGAAACAGCTGCTGCTGGCGAAACAGTAACCTTAACAGCCACTCCAGCCGACCATTACCACTTTGTCGAATGGACTGTTCTCGATGGCGAAGCCGAATCTGTTACCGTCACCAACAACCAGTTCACCATGCCAGCCAGCGACGTAGAAGTGGAAGCCACTTTCCAGGCCATGCCCGTCAAACAATACAGATACTCCATCAATGGTGTGCTAGGCGCAATGCACGAATTCGTCGAAGGCGAAAGCGTCATCCTCGAGGACTGCGAAGACCTCAACGAACGCTTTACCTTCGCCGGCTGGACCACCGTGCCTACCGCTGTCAACACTCCTATGGCTCCCGGCAAATCGATGCAACTTCTCGATAATATGACCACATTTTACGCTGTGTACAACAAGGGCGATATTGAGTCTACCCCACCTACCCCACCCACGCCACCTACCACCTACACCGCCACACTGAGTTCTGAAGATATTGACAACAGCGAGCTCTCAGTTGGCACATATGGCAACGTGACGATCACCAACCAATATGGCGCATGGAACTGCAGCGCACAAAAGCAAGACGGAAAAATCCAGATAAGGAAGGCAGACCTTAAAAACAACCAGCCTGAGAGCTACATCCAAATACCTAATCTCGATGGCATCATCACCTCGGTAGTCCTCAACGGAACACACAACGGCAGCGGCAATGCATTCGGCGGAACCGCATTTCTGAGAACCGAAGCCGACCAAAACGCAGACGCCATCGCCTCGGCAGAAAGCGACGAAAATGGCAACATAACACTGACACTCAACGACGATTACTCAACCGCATACATTATGAGTTCGGCTGCTTGCCGCATCACTTCCATCGATGTCAACTACACCACCGCTACCCGCGCTGCCACTCCTGAGCGTTACACCCGTGTGTTCCTCAACGAGGACGCCAGCAACGATATCGAAATCATAGGCCCATCCATCGTTCCTACAGGATCCTACCTGAAGATGTTCAGTACCTCCGGCGAAATCAACTCATGCTCCTACGAACTCACCAACGACAACGCTAACATGCTTTTGATTGAAGATGGCGCCTGCCTTATCCACAGCTCCGAAAACGTGGCTGCCACCGTGCAGAAGAACATCACCGGCTACACTGGCACCAACGACAACTACTACCTCATCGCCAACCCAACCGACAATACCACCGTGGCTAACTTGGTCAACGAAAACGGTTACGACCTCTACACCTTCAATCCTGCTCAAGCTCTCGAATGGAACAATGAAAAGGGAAGCAACACCTTGACATCTGGCACCGGTTACCTCTATGCAAACAGCACAAATGTCACCCTCGGTTTTGCTGGCATACTCAACGCAGCAACTTCAAGAGCCTTTGGTCTTGTTTACGCTGGAGAAGGCGATGGATATGACTTCCCAGGCTTCAACCTCATCGGCAACCCATTCGCTTGCAACGCTTACGTCGACAAATCATTCTATGTGATTGATGATTCCGAACTCGTACTCAGCGAAAATAATTATGTTGCTCCTTGCGAAGGCTTCTTTGTTGAAGCTACCGAAGCCGGTCAAAGCGTCACCATTAGCACGACTGCTCCAGAAGCACCAGCCAGCCTGTTGAGCCTCACCGTTAGCCAGAACCGTGGCAACGTCATCGACCGCGCCATCGTCAGCTTCGACGGCCGCAGCAACCTACACAAGTTCATGATGAATCCTAACCACACCAACATCAGCCTCGCCAAGAACAGCGAAGAGTTTGCAGCCATCAGCACTGCCGCCGAAGGCGAAATGCCTGTCAACTTCAAGGCCGAGAAGAACGGCACCTACACCATCACCGTCAACACCGAAAACATCGATGCCGAATACTTACACCTTATTGATAATATGACCGGCATGGACACCGACCTGCTCAGCACTCCAAGCTACACCTTCGACGCCAAGACTTCAGACTATGCTTCACGCTTCAAGCTCGTGTTCGGTGTGAAGAACGACAACGAAGAAATGAGCCAAGCCAACAGCTTCGCTTACATCAGAAACGGCGAAATCGTCATCAGCAACGAAGGCCGCGCTACCCTGCAAGTCATCGACGTGTTGGGCCGCATCGTCAGCAGCGAGGAAATCAACGGCGAATGCCGCATCAGCACCGAAGGCATGACCGCCGGCGTGTATGTCCTCAACCTCAACGGTAACGTCCAAAAGATTGTGGTGAGATAAGTAAATGACAGTAACGGGATGGGCTTCGCCCAAAAATCATTCAAAAATTGAATTCAAAATCAATCAAAAATAAGAAAGAGATTTTCAACAGATTTTAAAAAGAGATTTTTGACCGATTTCTCGCTTCACGGAAGCGATTCCGATATGAAAAGAAAAGTAGAATTAAAAAAGATACGAAAATGAAGAAATTAGTTTTAACAGTTGCAATCGTCCTCGGGATGACAATCGGTGCTTCGGCACAGCATTTCGCCAACAACGACCAGCCTAACCAAGGTGGTGGCCTCTTCGGCCGCGGTGCAACACCTAGCAACGAGGCACCATCTAGCACCATGCCGTTGCTTCCTATTCACGGCCAAGACGGCAACCAGGATGCCGCTCCTCTGGGCGGTGGTGCTCTGCTGCTCATCGGCTTTGGCGCTGCCTACGCTGCTTCAAAACGCAGAAAGGAATAAGCCTGAGACGACCCTAAACCAAAAAGGGCTGACCAAACGGTCAGCCTTTTTTTTGTTCCTTTGGTCATTATTTTTACGTAATTTTGCGACCATATACAGAAGCACTCTTTATGAGAAAAAGCCTATTATTCATCTTGGCTGTCATTTTCAGCCTTTCGTTCTGGGAACAAGACAACGCTTTTGCCCAGGCCCCATCAGGTTACTACAGCAACGCCCAAGGCAAGACCGGCACCGAACTCCGTGCCGCCCTGCACAACATCATCAAGGGGCACACCTCCATATCGTATGGCGCCATCTGGGACGCCTACTGGAGCACCGACAACAAAGGCAACGGCGTCGTTTGGGACATGTACTCCGACAACCCTGGCGGTGCCCCACTCTACACCTTCTATTTAGGCAGCGACGAATGCGGCACCTACAGCAGCGAAGGCGACTGCTACAACCGCGAGCACTCATGGTGCCAGAGCTGGTTCAACGACCAATCCACCCCTCGCACCGACCTGCACCATATCTTCCCGACTGACGGCTACGTCAACAACCGCCGCAGCAACTTCCCCTTTGGCGAAGTGAAGAACGCCAAATGGACCTCACGCAACGGGTCGAAGTTAGGCCCTTGCCGCACGCCAGGCTATTCAGGCACCGTCTTCGAGCCCATCGATGCCTACAAGGGCGACTTTGCCCGCGCCCTCATGTATATGAGCGTGCGCTACTTCAACGAAGACTCAGGCTGGAAGACCAGCGGCATGACCAACAAGAGCGACATCCTGCCTTGGGCCATCGACATGCTGCTGCGTTGGAACGAACTCGACCCCGTCAGCCAAAAGGAGATCGACCGCAACAACGCCATCTACGACGACTACCAACACAACCGCAACCCCTTCATCGACCACCCAGAATATGCCCGCATGATTTGGGACGAGGACGGACAAGGCGGTGGCGGCGGCACCGAACCCGAACAACCATCGACCGACGCACAGTATCACCTCGTCACCTCTACCGACATGCTCGTGTCCGGCAGGACCTACGTGATAGCCAGTGCCGACACCTACAGCAAGGCCCTTGGCAAGAACCAAACTAACAATAACCGTACTGGTGAATCTATAGAAATCAGCGGTAACACCCTCACGATAACCGATGCCGTGTGCGAGCTGCGCCTTGGCAGAGAAAACGGCAAATGGACCTTCTATGACGCCAACGAGAACGGTTACCTCTACGCTGCCTCATCATCGAAAAATCAGCTCCGCACCCAAAGCACCAACGACGCCAACGGACAGTGGAACATCAGCATCGGCAGCAACCACACTGCCACCATCGTGGCACAAGGCAGTAACACACACAACACGATAAGATACAACGTCAATAACGGGTCACCTATCTTCTCATGCTATACCGGTGGCCAGCAAGACGTTTATCTCTATGTCCGCTCAGAAAACTATCGCGTCAGCAACGATACCGTGATGGACAACCTCTACCTCTTTGACTTCGACCAATGCACCGTCAGCAATGATGCCACCCTCATCGTAAACGGCACGACGTACACCTCCAGTCAGGCACAAATTACCCTGACCGAAGGAGCGCAGCTCATCCAATGCAGCAACGGGGTGACGATAGCCATGGAGAAGAACATCGAAGCCTACATCACGGAAAATGGCGGTTGGCAGCTTATTGCGTCACCGCTCACCGAAGCAAAAATGATCAACGACGTGGAAGGCCTCACCACCGAGCCTTACGACCTCTTCGCACTCGGTTCAGACGATTGGATCGAAAAGAAGAACACGGACGAGACAGTAGCAAACGGCGAAGGCTACCTCTTCGCTCATGGCGACGACCAGGCACCCATACGTTTTGTTGGCACTGCCAATGCCTGTGCCCAGAGCATCACCAAAAGCCTCTACTACAACATAGAAGCCCCCGAGAAGAGCTATAGCCTAGTAGGGAATCCCTTCACCTGCAATGCAACGGTTGATAAAGACTACTTCAGCATCGTGGAAGAGGAAGGTATTTGTTCCTTCACCGAAAAGAGCAGCAGCCATCCCGTGCCACCTTGCACCAGCATCCTGGTGAAGGCCAGCACAGCAGGCGACACCGTCACCTTCACGCCTATTTCGTCAAGGCAGAAATAACAGATTTGATTTGCTCGAAGAGGAAATCATCCTCGTCGTCATGCTCATGATAGATGACGAAATCAGCTAGAGCCAGCTTGTCGGCCTCGCTCCACTGGTTGGCCATGCGGACACGCACGGCCTCTTCCGGGCAATGGTCACGGAGCACTACCCTACGCAGCCTCGTCGACTCAGAAGCCGTGACGAGAATCACTGCGTCGAACATATCCGCAAGACGTTTCTCGAAAATGAGAGCCGACTCGTAGAGCACAAAGGGAGCCTCATGCTGAAGCGCCCATTCATCGAAATAACGGTTCAAGGCGGGATAGAGCGTCTGCTCGACGAAGCAGCGCGCCTCTACGTCGCTGAAGATGATTTGTGAGAGAAGCCCCTTGTTGATGCGTCCGTCAGCCTGATAGATCTCCTCGCCAAAACGACGTTTCATCGCCTCCATGACTTCGGGGCGATCATACAACTTTTTGGCTTCGTCATCGGAATAGAATACGGGGATGCCCTGCAACTCGAAGAGTGCGCTCACCCACGACTTGCCGGAACCGATGTTCCCTGTGATAGCTACTTTCTTCATTCCACGATCAGATATTCGACACGCTGTGGGTCGATGGAGAGCAACTTGATATTGCTAGGCTGCTTGCTGAGACTCACATCCAGCAAGGTCTGTACGCCGTCCGCCTGGGCGGGATCGACTTCGAACTTGAACAAATCGGGGCTCATCGAAGGATAGTCCTTCAAAGGCACCACAAACTTGACCTTCACCGTCTCAGGGAAGAAGCGTATCTTCAGCGAGTCGGGTGAGCTGACAGGCACTTGGAGTTCCTGTTCGGTATATTGCAGCACCTCGATGGTGGCTTTCACCTCGGTGTTCTCGCAACGCAGCAAGCCATCATGCAGGTCGAGGGCCACCACCTCCTCCACCGTCTCGTCCACCGACGATTTGGAGAGCAGCCTTGTCGATACCGAATGGAGGGTATCCAGCACATTCTTAGGACCGAACACGGTGATGGTGGCGGGCTCGAGGATAGGCAAGCCATAGACCTCGTAGCGCTGTTGCGTGCGGATGTTGGAACGCAGCACCACAGGCACCACCTTCGACTCCATAGCCTCCATGACGAAATACACCTTGTCGTCGTTCATGCTGATATCCGAAGCATTGACGCGCAGCAGTTCGGCAATCTCTTCCGCCACATACTGGCTGCTGAACGAATAGGTGTTGCCGGTCTCCGTACGGAAAGGCACTTCGTCCAGCGACACCGAGACGCTACGCTTCGAATCGCGGAGCAGACGGCAGCCCAAGGTCTTGAAACCATTGGCTTGCAGCGAGAACTTCACCATCTGCGTCTCGCCAGACGTCAGCTGCTGGCTGGCAGGAGCCTCGATGAGCTTGATCCCAAACGAGGCTTGGGTGGTGAACTGCTCAGACAACTTGATAAGCAGCCACAACCCCGTCGAGATGATGAGAAACACCACGAACGACAGGATGTTATACCTATTCAGCCAAGGATATTTTTTCGACATGGTTCAAAGTTCAAAGTTCAGAGCTCAAAGTTCAGAGCTCAGAGCTCAAAGTTCAGAGTTCACAATCCCTTACGCTTGTCCAACCGAAGAGGCATCCTTCACGATAGCCGACTTCTCGATTTCGACATTGGTATCAGGAGCAAGCGAGATGATGATGGTGTGTTCCTTCACTTCGACGACTTTGCCGTGGAAACCGCCGATGGTGGTCACCTTGTCGCCCTTCTTCAGTTCATTGCGGAACTTCTGCTCTTCCTTTTGGCGCTTCGACTGTGGACGGATGAAGAACAGCCAGAAAACGACGATGAGGAGAACGATAAAGATAAGGCTTGACCAAGGACTTTGTTTAGGTTGTGCGCCTTCGGCAGCAGCTTGAAGGAGGATGGTAATCAAATTCATTTTGCTTGTAGATTTAATTTGTTATTATTCAATTATTTATCAATATTGATCAGGAGTCTTGACCGTTCCTTTCATGTGGAGCACAGTCTGTGCAGGCATAGTATTGGCCGAAACGGTGATGGCACGGCTTTGGAAGTCGTGATGGCCCTTGCTATCGTAAGTAGCCTTGATGAAACCATCTTTGCCAGGGGCGATAGGCTCACGTGAGAACTCAGCCACGGTGCAGCCACATGTGGTTGACACGTTGCTGATGATCAATGGCACATTGCCCGTATTGGTGAAATGGAAAGAATAGGTCACCACCTCACCTTGCAGGAGGGTGCCGAAGTTATGTTCGGTCTTGTCGAAGGTAATGACGGCTTGTTTATTTGAGTCGCCATCAGCCGACTTCGAGATGGTCACCAGATCGCCCGAGAGTTGGCCATCAGTGGTTGTGCCATCGTTGCAAGCCGTCAAAAGGCCTAAGGCCAAAACAAAAAATAGATGTGTATATTTCATAATCAAGTTATTATTTACTTCCCCTGAAAATCATGACAGAGCCCTGATAGGTGGCGTCTTGTTGCAGGCCGCGGCATTTCAGCACATAGAAATAGGTGCCGTCAGGCAAGTTGTCGCCATCCCAATCGTTGTTGTAGTCGTTGGACGAATACACTATTCTTCCCCAGCGGTTGAACACGGTGAGTTGGGCAGATTCGTAATATTTGTTCAGAGGCTCGTAAGCATCGTATTCGTGTTCGTATTGCGGTTCGCCATCGCGGTTGGTTCCGCCTCCGGTACCCGATCCCGAGCCGCCACCGCTGTCATCCAGTGCGATGATGAAATAGTCGTTGACGCCATCGCCATTGGGCGTAAAGATGTTCGGCACCTTCAAGGCTACAGGGTTCACCTTGATGGTCTTGTAATAAGAGGTGTCGCAGCCTTCGGGGTTATATACCTTCAGCTCGGTGATGAAATCGCCCGTCTTCACGAAGGTGAAGTGAGGCTCTTCAGCCGACGAGGTGATGCCATATTGGCTGTCGAAGATCCAATAGAAATTACTAATGTCGATGAGACCTTCGGCGTCGCCTGGGTCTTCTTCGGTCCATTCTTGGTTCTCGAACGAGAAGGTGACGTGAGGATTCTGCAGATAGACTGTATCGCCTGGGTCAGTCTTTATTTCCACCTTAGGGTTGGCATAGGCTTTCAGCGTGATGCTGTCCCACTGCATGCAGCCACGGTTGTCGGTCACCTTTATCTTGTAGTACTTGTAAGCTTCGAGGCCGATGGCCCATGCATCGTTGCCAGGAGCGATATGCAGCGGGCTGACTTGCCACTCGTAGGTGAAAGGAGGTTCGAAGACGGCAGAAGCGCTGTCCACCGAAGCCACCACCTGAGCGGTGCGGCCATTCTCTTCCTCATTGTTGCTGCAAGTGAGCGCAATCTGACGGAAATCGACGTTGAAACGCGGCAACACCGTCACCGTGAACGGATCGGAGGTGCAGATTTCACCGTTTTCATCGCTCACCACCACGCTGTATGTCGTTGTCTCCATGGGACGGACCGTGATGCTATGGGTGGTCTGCCCATCAGGACTCCACAAATAGGTGCGCGTATAGTCGTTAGGCACACTTAAAGTCACCGGCGTTTGGCTACAGACCGGCAAAGTGACGTTGCAAGTGATTTCGCACGGACTTTGTGCCTTCAGTCCCATGGCCGAAAAAGCCATCACCATCAGCAGCAAGCCCATTATGATATTGTTTCTCTTCATTCTTCGTTAACTGAAATAAACTGCAAAAATAGGAATTTTTCCAAAGGAAAACGAATTGGGTTTGCGATTATTGTTTTTTCACTATTTTTGCAGATTGATAACAGCTCAAAAGCATACAATAAAGACACACGATATGAACACTTTAAACGATTTCCAGAAAGAGATTTTGGCTGGTATTCCGGACGAGCTTCCTGAAATGCAGCCTTACGACAACACCATCAACCATGCCCCGAAACGTAAGGACATCCTGACAAAAGAGGAAAAGCAGCTTGCCATCCGCAACGCCTTGCGCTACTTCCCTGCAAAACACCACGCTGCTCTGGCTCCAGAATTTGCTGAAGAACTGGAGAAATACGGCCGCATCTACATGTACCGTTTCCGTCCTTCCTATAAGATGTACGCCCGTCCTATCGACGAATATCCATGCAAGTGCAAGCAAGCCGCAGCCATCATGCTGATGATCCAAAACAATTTGGACCCAGCAGTGGCTCAACATCCACATGAACTGATTATTTACGGCGGCAACGGCGCCATCTTCCAAAACTGGGCTCAGTATCGCCTTGTGATGCAATATCTTGCCAACATGGAAGAAGACCAGACCCTATCAATGTATAGCGGTCACCCGATGGGCTTGTTCCCAAGCCACAAGGACGCTCCGCGCGTGGTCGTCACCAACGGAATGATGATTCCAAACTACAGCAAACCAGACGACTGGGAGCGTTACAATGCCCTCGGCGTGACACAATATGGCCAGATGACAGCTGGTTCCTATATGTATATCGGACCACAAGGCATCGTCCACGGCACCACCATCACGGTGCTCAACGCAGCCCGTAAACTCGGTGGCGGCACTGCCGGCAAACTCTTCATCACCGCTGGTTTGGGCGGCATGAGTGGCGCTCAGCCAAAGGCTGGCAACATCGCTGGCGTGGTGAGCATCACCGCCGAAATCAACCCTGCCGCTACCATGAAGCGTTACGAACAAGGCTGGGTCGATGAAGTTCAAGAAAACATCGAAGTGCTTTTCAAGCACGTCAACGAAAGCATCGCCAAGAAGGAAGCACGCAGCTATGCCTACCAAGGCAATGTGGTTGACCTTTGGGAATATGCTGCCGAACACGACATCCACGTCGATTTAGGCTCCGACCAAACCTCACTGCACAACCCATGGGCTGGTGGTTACTATCCTGTCGGTCAGTCTTTTGAAGAGTCGAAGACCATGATGGCAGAGAATCCGGAACTGTTCAAGGAAAAGGTTCAGGCTTCGTTGCGTCGCCATGTGGCTGCCATCAACAAGCTGACTGCCAAGGGCATGTACTTCTTCGACTACGGCAACGCTTTCCTGCTGCAAAGCAGCCGCGCCGGTGCCGACATCATGAAAGCCGATGGCACCTTCCGTTATCCTTCCTACGTTCAGGACATCATGGGTCCAATGTGCTTCGACTACGGCTTTGGTCCATTCCGTTGGGTCTGCGCTTCGGGCAAGCCTGAGGATTTGGCTGTCACCGACGACATTGCTTGCCAAGTGCTGGAAGACATCGCCAAGACTGCTCCAGAAGAAATCCGCCAGCAGATGCGCGACAACATCCAGTGGATTCGTGGCGCACAGGAGAACCATCTCGTGGTCGGTTCACAAGCCCGTATCCTCTATGCCGACTGCGAAGGCCGCACCAAGATTGCTGCCGAATTCAACAAGGCCATTGCTGAAGGTCGCCTGAGCGGACCTGTCGTCCTTGGCCGCGACCACCACGACGTTTCGGGTACCGACTCGCCATTCCGTGAGACCTCCAACATCTACGACGGATCGAACCGCACTGCCGACATGGCTATCCAGAATGTCATCGGCGACGGATTCCGTGGCGCTACCTGGGTAAGCATCCACAATGGCGGTGGCGTTGGTTGGGGCGAAGTCATCAATGGCGGTTTCGGCATGGTGCTCGATGGCACAGCCGATGCCGACCGTCGTCTGCACAACATGCTGCATTGGGATGTCAACAACGGCATCGCTCGTCGCAACTGGGCCCGCAACGAAGGCGCCACCTTCGCTATCAAGCGTGCTATGGAAGCCGAACCGAAACTGAAGGTCACACTGCCGAATCTGGTAGATGACAAGGTTTTGGAGAACCTGTTTTAATTTGATATGACATATGTAGAGACGTGCCTAGGCGCGTCTCTACTTTTTGTGAACAATTACGCCACATTGTCCAAGATGAGCAAAATCTGTGTATTTTTGCAACCATGCAGAACAAACTATATAATTTCTTTACCAACCCGAAAGTCATTGGCACTGCCATCCTCTTGAGCACCTTAGCCATCTTCATGAGTGGCTACAACTTCGGGACGAACATTTTCATCTTCATTGATGCGTTTTTCACCCTGTTCTTCCTTGCCGAAGCCATCGTCAAGATCAACGAGCACGGCTTCAAGGATTATTGGAAAGATAATTGGAACAAGTTCGACTTCATCATCACCCTTATCGCGTTGCCTTCGTTGCTTAGCTTCCTGGAGTCGGTCAACATCCAGTCGAACCTCATCCTTTCATTGCGTGCCATCCGTGTTTTCAAGGCACTGCGAATGATACGTTCTGTCCGTATCCTGCGCATCGTCCCCAACCTTGACCAGATGGTGAAGAGCATCAAGATGGCACTCAAATCATGCTTCGTGGTCATCATCGGATTCTTTGTCCTCATGCTCATCACGGCCATCATATCATCGTCCATGTTCGGTCATATCGCGCCTGAATACTTTTCCACTCCCGGCCAGTCGGTTTATACCACTTTCCGGCTCTTCACCATCGAAGGCTGGTATGAGATACCCAACCTCGTAGCCGAACGAAGCACGGCAGGCATGGCGGTCCTCGTCAAGATTTATTTCTGCATCCTTCTCTTCGCCGGCGGTATCATCGGCATGTCGCTCATCAACTCGCTCTTCGTCGATGCCATGGCTGAAGACAACAACGACGAAGTGATGAAAAAACTCGAAGAAATGGAAAAAACGCTGAAAGAAATGCAAGAAAAACTTAACGATAAAGAAGGCGTAAAATAAAAAAGAAAAGACTATCAATTTCCCTAATTATTCAGTATCTTTGCGGTCCAATTCAAAGCATACAATAACTAGATATAATGGGAAAGAAAGAAGTTAAATTCAGCCTGGTCTATCGCGACATGTGGCAGTCGTCAGGCAAATATGTGCCACGCAAAGACCAGTTGGAAAAGGTCGCGCCCTTGATCATCGAGATGGGCTGCTTCGACCGTGTTGAAACCAACGGTGGCGCTGCAGAGCAAGTCAACCTGCTTTACGGCGAAAACCCAAATCCATCAGTACGTGCTTTCACGGCAGCCTTGCACAAAGGCGGCATCGAGTGCCACATGCTCGACCGTGCCCTTAACGCACTGAGAATGAACCCTGTTCCGGCTGACGTCCGTGAACTGATGTATAAAGTAAAGAAAGCCCAAGGCGTTGATATCACCCGTATCTTCTGCGGTTTGAACGATGTCCGCAACATCATCCCGTCTATCGAATGGGCCAACAAATACGGCATGATTTCGCAAGCCGCCATGAGTATCACCTACTCGCAGGTGCACACTGCCGAGTATTACATCGACATGGCCGAAAAACTCATCGCTGCTGGTGCCAAGGAAATCGCACTGAAAGACATGGCTGGCGTAGGCCGTCCCGTCTCGTTGGGCAAAATCGTCAACCACATCAAGACACAACACCCTGACATCAAGGTACAGTATCACGGTCACACCGGCCCAGGCCTCTCGATGGCTTCGGTCCTCGAAGTGTGCAAAGCCGGTTGCGACTACATCGACGTCGCCATGGAGCCATTGTCATGGGGCACCGTCCATCCTGACGTCATCAGCGTGCAAGCCATGCTGAAAGACGCAGGCTTCCTCGTCAAGGACATCAACATGAAGGCCTACATGGAAACCCGTTCCATGACCCAGAGCTTCATCGACGACTTCCTCGGCTACTGGATCGACCCACGCAACCGCTACCTCAACTCGCTGCTCGTGGGCTGCGGCCTGCCTGGCGGCATGATGGGCTCGCTGATGGCCGACCTCAAGGGTGTCCATGCTGCCATCAACGCCAACAACAAGAAGAATGGCAAACCCGAGCTGAGCGAAGACGAGCTTCTCGTCGAGCTGTTCGAAGAGGTACAGAACATCTGGCCTAAGTTGGGCAATCCACCCTTGGTGACCCCATTCAGCCAATACACGAAGAACATCGCCTTGATGAACCTCTACGCAATGAGCATGGGACAGCCTCGCTACGAGACCTCCATCGACCCAGCCGCATGGAACATGATTTTGGGCAAGGCCGGTAACCTGCCAGGCAAACTCGACCAAGAAATCGTCGATTTGGCCAAGAAGAAAGGATTCGAGTTCTTCACGGGCAACCCACAAGACAACTACCCGAACGAGCTGCCTCGCTTCATCGAAGAGATGAAGAAGAACGGTTGGGACCGCGGTCAGGACGACGAAGAACTCTTCGAGTTCGCCATGCACGAAAAGCAATACCGCGAATACAAGTCGGGCGAAGCCAAGCGTCGCTTCAACCAAGAGCTTGAAGCCAAGATGAAGGAAAAGATGGAAAAGGCTAGCGGCAGCGTGAAGATCCCGGATCTGCGCGCCTTGCGTCACCCCAACGCCGAACCCGTCATTGCTCCTGTCAGCGGTACTATGCTGTGGGATGTTGATTTCGAGTACAAGGCTTGCGCTCCTGCACCTGGTAAGGTATATAAGGAAGGCGACTTCCTCTGCGCCATCGACAGCGAACACGGCCTCGAACCCGTCTATGCACTGTGGCCAGGCAAAATCGTGGAAGCCACTGCCGAACAGGGCAAGAAAGTCCAAAAGGGCGACACTATCGCTTTCATCGAAAAGTAATCACCGCATCACATACCCTAAAAAGCTTACCTTCGGGTAGGCTTTTTTTGTTGGTGTCGAATAATTCTTTATTTTTGTACCAAATAAAACCACATCAGTAATGAAAAAAACTTTGCTTATTATCCTGATTCTCTTTGCCGCCGTGACGGCAAAGGCTCAATGGTGCATCGGCGGCAGCCTTGACGGCGCGTTTTTTGAGAGCTACAACTCCCTCTCCATCAGCCCCGACTTCGGCTACACCTTTGAAAATGCTCCATTAGGAGTCGGTCTGTCCCCCGAATTCTGTTTCCATCAAGACAAACTCAACGGCGACTCTTTCACCTTGGAGAAAATCGTCCTCTCGCCATACGTACGTTACTACTGCTGTGATGTAGAACGTCTAAGTTTCTTTGTCGACTTAGCCGCCGACGTTAACGTATACGGCGAAAACGGATTCGACGTCGGTTTCTCGCCAGGAGTCTCTTTCGACCTCACCGAACACTGGTCAGCCGAATTTTCTTACGGTTGGATTGGCTATGAGCAGTTCGGCGAAAAAGGCTTTTGCGTCCAGATGGATGCCTCAACAACGCAACTGAGTTTTTACTATAGTTTTTAATCCTCTCCTATGAAAAAGTTCCTTTCCCTATCATTGCTCATCTTGTTGGCTTTCAGCATGAAAGCGCAGAACAAGAACATCGCTTACCAAGATGAAAGCGTGCGTTTCACGGTCATCACCGATGGTGTCATCCGTCTGGAATATGCCCCTGACGGGAAATTTGTCGATAACGCTTCGCAAGTGGCCGTCATTCGCGACTATCCCGAAGTGAAATATAAAGTCAGGGAGGCACGCACCATCACCGTCACCACTGCAAAGATGGAATTACAATACAAGAAAGGCACTGGAGCCTTCAACGAAAACAACCTGGTCATCAGATCGCAGGAAGGCATCGTTCCGGCTTTCGAGTGGCGCCCCGGCATGCAGCAGAAAAACAACCTGAAAGGCACCTACCGCACCCTTGACGGTTACGATGGCGACGTTTACACCTACGAAGACAAGGAGTTCCACATGCCTATCGAAGACGGTCTCCTCGCCACCGATGGCTGGACCCTCATCGACGACTCGAAGAGTTACCTCTTTGACGACAGCGACTGGGCTTGGGTGACCGAACGTGAGAGCCTCGACAACCAAGACTGGTACTTCATGGCTTACGGCCACGAATACAAGCAAGCCCTAAAAGACTTCACCGTCTTTGCCGGACAAGTGCCGCTACCGCCTCGTTACGCTTTCGGCTATTGGTGGTCACGCTACTGGTCATACAGCGATAAGGAACTCCGCGACTTGGTGAAGAAATTCGAACAATACGACATCCCTCTCGACGTCCTCGTCATCGACATGGACTGGCACTATACCGAAGAAGGCAAAGGCGCTTGGACTGGCTGGACTTGGAATAAGAAGCTCTTCCCCGACTACACCCGTCTCCTCAGCGACCTCCACGAGAAGCACAACATCCGCGCTACCCTCAACCTACACCCTGCCGGTGGTGTGGAACCCTTCGAAGAAAAATATGATGAGATGGCCGCTTACATGCACCTCGACACCACAGGACGCAAACTCATCCCTTGGGAGAGTTCCAACAAGTCCTTTATGTCGGGCATGTTCGACGTCATACTCAAGCCCATGGAGAAAAACGGCGTCGATTTCTGGTGGCTCGACTGGCAGCAGAAACTCATGGACAACCGCTTGGAGAACCTCAGCAACACCTGGTGGATCAACTACTGCTTCTTCACCAATTTCGAACGCACACGTGAAACGCGTCCGATGCTCTATCACCGCTGGGGCGGCTTAGGTAACCACCGTTACCAAGTTGGTTTCTCTGGCGATGCCCTCATCACTTGGCGCACCCTCGACTTCCAGCCCTACTTCAACTCCACCGCCAGCAACGTGCTCTACGGCTATTGGAGCCACGACATCGGCGGTCACTGGGGTGCCACCATCGACCCTGAAATGTTCACCCGTTGGATGCAGTTTGGTGCCCTGAGCCCTATCCTCCGCACCCACTCCACCAAGGATGCCTCCATCAACAAAGAGCCTTGGACCTTGCCAGCCGAATACACCGAGATTTTCGCCAACATCGTTCACCAGCGCCGCGAAATGATACCTTATATATATACTATGGCTCGCAAGGCCCACGACGAAGGCCTCTCGCTCTGCCGTCCGTTGTACTACGATTGGCCTGATTGTGAGGAAGCCTACACCTTCCGCAACGAATACATGTTTGGCGACAACATGCTCGTAGCTCCTATCACCGCCCCTATGGAAGGCTGCTATTCAAGCATCGACGTTTGGCTGCCACGCGGCACTTGGTATGAAGTCAGCACTGGCACCATACTTGAAGGCAACCAAATCATCAACCGCCACTTCATGATCGACGAATACCCACTCTACGTGAAAGCAGGATCCATCATCCCGCAATACTCCGACTACTACCAAGACGTTGATGGCATTGCCCGCACCAATTTCGATCTGATGATTTATCCTCTCGGCGATGGTGACTTCACGATGTATTACGATAATGGCGACGACAACAACTATGAAGACAATAATATGTGGGTGCGTTTCCGTGCCACACGCCAAGGCAGCACCTATTTCGCCAACATCTACCCTGCCGAAGGCAAGTTCACCATGGCTTCACGCAACATTACGCTGAAATTCGTGGCTTCTGATGTGCCAGAGCACGTCTATTGCAATGGCGAAGAAATAGATTGGACATACGATGGCGACAGCTTCATCTTGGAAGTGAAGCTCCCCGAAGGTAATTGGGACGAGCAGACCGACATCCAAGTGGTTTACCCAAAGACCGGCACCATCAACCTTTGTGATGGCATCATCGGCAACACACGCCGTGCCGCCAAAGCCGTTGCCGGACTGAAAAACCGCAAGGCCAACATCGTGTTGAACGACGAACTAGGCTTGTTCGGCAGTATGGGGAGACAAGTTTCCTACTTCCCCAACACCCTGCACGAGAATGCGGAAGCGTTCCGTCAATATTTCGAGAACATCGACGAATCACTTGAAAACATGAATCTTAAAGACGAAGACAAGGCTTGGTTTAAGGCTCAGATTGGGCTGTAAACCACCGCCGTCCTACTGACATTATAGATTTTCATCACGACACGGTCTTCCTGTTTCTCTGACGGAAAGACTGTTTCGTTATTGATATTTCCGAAGCCGCCGAACTGCTTTTCGTCGGTAGTGAAGATGATGCGGTGGTCGCCTGTCTGCCTGACGGGAATCTCGTAGTCGGGGATGGACTTCGTGCCCCAGTTAAACACGAAAATCAGGTTGCCGCGCTCGTAAACGATGGTCTTGTTTTCTTCATCGGCCTTGAGCAGCCATGCCGGACTCGAACCAGTGACCTTTGTCTGTTTGATGAACTCAATCATGGCTTTGTCGAAGTCGCTCATGAAGTGGTATTTTAGGCTCATGTTGTCGTTGAGCGACCATTGCCGCCGTGCGTATTGGTAACTCCATCCGTTTTCAAGGCGCGGAAAATCAATCCATTCGGGATGCCCGAACTCGTTGCCCATGAAGTTGAGCCAAGCCTCGCCACCCAAGGTGATGGTGAAAAGCCGAATCATCTTGTGCAGCGCGATGCCTCGATCGATAGTGATGCTTGGCGTATCCGTACTCATGGATGTGTACATGTCCTTGTCCATCAGACGGAAAGCGATGGTCTTGTCGCCCACAAGGGCTTGGTCGTGCGATTCGGCGTAGGCCACGGTCTTGGTCGTCGGCAAATGGTTGGTCATGGTGAAAAAGAACTCGTTCATGCTCCATTGTTCCTCGGGTTGGTCTTTCAGAATCTTAATCCAAAAGTCAGGAAGGCCCATGCCAAGGCGGTAATCGAAGCCCATGCCGCCATCGGAAATCGGCTGGCACAAACCTGGCATTCCGCTCACATCTTCCGCAATCGTGATGTTGCTTTTGTTGAGTTCATGGCAAAGCTGATTGGCTAATTGTAAATAGGTAACAGCGTCATTGTCAACGTTTTCTCCGAAGTATTTTTCTGGTGCATCGAAAGTCACGCCAACGCCATGATCCAAATAAAGCATGGAAGTGACGCCATCGAAACGGAATCCGTCGAAACGAAAGTCTTCCAGCCAATAGCGGATGTTGGAAAGCAGGAATTGCAGCGTTTCGGTCTTGCCGTAATTGAAAAGTTTCGAGTCCCAAAGATTGTGATTGCCGCGCTCGCCCGGATGCAGATATTGCTGGTCGGAGCCGTCAAACAGATTGATGCCTTCGCGGATGTTCTTCACTGTATGGGAATGAACCAGATCCATGATGACTTTCAGCCCCATGCCATGTGCCGTGTCGATGAGTTCCTTCAGTTCTTCGGGCGTGCCGAAACGCGAACTCGGCGCAAAAAAATTGGACACATGATAGCCAAAGGAACCGTAATAAGGATGCTCGGCTACTGCCATGATTTGCAAAGCGTTGTATCCGCTTTCCTTGATGCGTGGCAGAATGTTTTCCGTAAATTCCCTGTAAGTTCCAACACCTTCTTTTTCCTGCGCCATGCCAATGTGACACTCGTAAATCATCAGAGGAGCATCGCCTAAATCGGGCGATTTGTTTACGAAGGTGTAAGGCTTCTCGGGATTCCAAAACTGACCAGCAAAGTCCTTGTTGCCCTCGTCCTGAATCACCCTTTTGATGTAAACGGGAATGCGCTCGTGCTCGCCAATGGCAGATTGCACTAGCACTTTCAACTTGCTTCCATGGACGAGTTTCTCGCGAAAACGGCTGTCGGGCAAGAAGATTTCCCAAACGCCGTTGCCGATGTTTTCCAGAGGAAATTCGTAGCGGTTCCAGTTGTTGAAATCGCCCATCAGCGAAAGGTAATGCGCTGCGGGAGCCCATTCGCGGTACCACCAGCCTTTGCGTCGCTTATCATAATTAAATCCCAAAAACTGATGCGCCGTGGCAAAAGCTTTCAGGCTGCCGAAATCATTTTGAATGGCCTTCAAACGGTTTTCAAAACGCGCGTGACGCTCGTCGATTTGTCGGCTGACTGGCTCTAACCAGGAATCTTGTTGCACGAGAGGAAGCATGACTTGTAATTTTGCCTACAAAGATACGCTTTCTTTTGAATCAAAATCAATGATTTTCACTTCGCTTGGATTGAGGTGGATTTGTAGTTGTTCGCCATTGAAAACGCCCATTCCAAAATCGTTGTAATTTCGGAGTCCCATAAGCCGAAGTGCATCCTCTGGAATTTTTACCGTGATGTCCCTACACTCATTTCTATTGAAATTCAATACGATGAGCAGCCTTTCATCTTTCGAGTAGCGCAAAAAGGCATACACGAACTGTGGGTCGAAATTGGAATACCACGGGTTGCACCACATCAAATCATAAAAAGCGCCATTAGCAATAGCCGAATGCTGCAATCTGAAATTCAATAGTTTATAATAAAACCCAAAAAGTTCACTCGGTTGGTCGAAACGTCCGCCATTCATCCACTGCTGATGTCTTGGCATGTTCCAATAATCGAAGATGGTGGTGCGACCATCATCACCGCTATAACCCGCAGCGCCATCAGCCTCTTCCCCACTCTCTTGCCCGTTATAAATCATGAAAGGTCCTGTGTTCATCAAGGCAGCGACTGCCACAGCTGGCAAAGAAGCTTGAGCGTCGCCAACGAACTGCTTCGATGCCAATCGTTTCTCATCGTGGTTTTCCATGAAACGCAGCATGTGAGCATCCAAACCGTCAAGATTTTGCCAAACTCGCGTGATTTCTTGCGCTTCGTGCCCACGGCAGAGGATGTCTTCCAAAGTGTTATACAAGCCCACCTTATCGTAAAGATAATCAAAACCCGCCTCAATAAAACCATTGTAAAGTGCTGGTTGATAAATCTCTGCAATCAATGTCACTGGATATTTCTCTTTCACCTGAGGTATCATCCAACGCCAGAAATCAAGCGGGACCATCTCTGCCATATCCACGCGGAAGCCATCAACGCCCTTGGCGCACCAAAACAGCATGATTTCAAGCATCTTATCCCAAGTATCATGGCAATCGTAGTTCAACTTCACCGTGTCGAACCAATCGTTGACGCTCGGATTGGGCGTAAAGACATTATTGCCCGTTGCCTTGGCCGGAAATTCTTCGTATGGTTTTTGAATGCACAGATTCCCTTCGCCAGGGTATTTTATGTCATTCTGAGCGAAGCGAAAAGAATCTATAAAAGACCCTGCCTCGGAATGACATGCATTCAAAAACCTTGGACAAACGAAAGCCTGTCCTTCACAATAATAGAAATTGCAAGGTTCGAAGCCCATGTTTTCACGTGCCAAGTGGTTGGGAACGAAATCAACAATGACCTTCAGCCCATTGTCATGGAGGCGCTCAACCAAGGCCTCAAAATCAGTCATCGTGCCCAAATCGGGATCGACATTGTGATAATCAGTGATGGCGTATGGCGAGCCTGCCCTACCCTTGGTAATATCGGGATGCGTGCCAGTGGATTCAGAAGCGTGGCGTATGATGCCCGTCAGCCACACATGCGTGATTCCTAATGATTTAATAGCATTGATAGCCGTTCCGTCAATGTCAGCAAACGTGCCGCAGCCATTGTCCGACTTGCTGCCATTGAGATGCATCTCGGTCTGCTTGTTACCGAAAAGTCGAGGAAAGAGTTGATAGATATTCATAGCGCAAAATTAAAAAATCCATACAATTTACATATTTTTGCAATCATTTTCATTAAAATTTTAGCAGCATGTATCGTCGTTTTCTGCTTTTCGTCCTTGTTTTGCTGGCCAATTCAAGCCTTATGGCTCAAGTACAACCCACCTGGGAATCCATCAACCAGCGTGGCTATCCGCAATGGTTCAGCGATGCCAAATTGGGCATTTTCATCCACTGGGGTGTCTATTCGGTTCCTGCTTTCGCTTCCAACGAAGGATACGCCGAATGGTATTACCGTGGTCTGCAAACCGACGATGGCGAGCGCAAGGCTTTCCAGGAACGCGTTTATGGCGATGATTTCCAATACGAAGACTACGCACCGCTTTTCAAGGCCGAGCTTTGGAATCCCGACGAATGGGCAGAACTGTTTGAAAAATCGGGAGCGAAATACGTGCTTCTGGTCTCGAAGCATCATGATGGCTATTGCCTCTGGCCAAGCCAATATGCGCCCAACTGGAACACGATGGACATCGGTCCGCATCGCGACATCTGCGGTGAGCTGACCGAAGCCGTACGTGCCCGCGGACTGAAGATGGGCTTCTATTACTCGCTACCCGAATGGACCAGCCCGTTGCACCGTTGGTACGAATCGCCTGACGACAGCATCACGGAATACGTCGATACTCACATGATTCCACAATTCAAGGAGTTGGTCAACCGCTACAAGCCATCCATCCTTTTCACCGATGGCGAATGGCGCAACTCGGCTGAACAATGGCATGCCCGTGAACTGATTTCGTGGTATTACAACACCATTGGCGATGAAGCCATCGTCAACGACCGTTGGGGCGATGGTGGCCAGCACGGCTTCCGCACACCAGAATATAGCGCTGGCATCACCCTCACAGACCGTCCATGGGCCGAATGCCGCGGCTTGGGCCGATCCTTCGGACTCAACCGCAACGAGCCTCTGAGCAACTACCTCAGCTCCGACGAACTCATCCGTCACTTCGCCACCTTGGTTGCCGCTGGCGGCGGCATGACACTCAACGTAGGACCTGCCGCCGATGGCAAGATTCCGCTTCTTCAGCAAGAGCGCCTCATCGACCTTGGCAAATGGCTAGAGACCAACGGCGAAGCCATCTATGGCACACGTCCTTACAAGAAGTTCTATGAGATGAAAACCATTACGGTGAACCGCGTTGACCCAAAAATAGACTTCGACTGGACCCGCAACTCACCTGACCCAAGCATCAGTTGCGACCATTTCCAAACCCATTGGCAAGGTGTTTTCTATGTCAAAGAAAAAGGAAAATATACCTTTGAAGCCGAAGTGGATGACAACATCCGCCTTGTCATCGACGGCCAAACTGTGATGGATTACAATCCGACAAAAGCCGCAGAGCAACAAAGCGATGCGCAAGAAGCCACGAACTTCATGAGCACCTCTGCAACGATAAAACTCGATGCCGGACAGCACGAAATCGAAGTATTCTATGAAGAACGCGATGTGAACGCACTTGTGAAGCTATACTGGTCTTCGAAGAAAATGTCCAAGCAGATCGTCGATGGTTTCGTAACTGGCGACTTCGTATTTTGCGAAGGCTTAAATGCCACTTACACTTGCGAGCAACCATGGATTTGTTACACACAAAGCAACGAAGCGCTCTATGCCATCGCACTTGAATTTCCCGAAAAGCAATTGGCTTTGAACATCGACAAGCCTGCCGAGACGATGCAAGTCACATTATTAGGCTGCGATAAAGTGCTCCCATGGGAATACAGAGACGGGCAACTTATCATCAACACAAGTAGCCTCAGCTACTCGGACTTGAAGAGCACCGCCGCTTGGGTGTTCAAGATGAAATAAGAAGAAATCGATTTAGTCGGTCAATTCCTTTTGGAAGACATAGCCAGCAGGTTCAATCGTTTTGCGTGGCAAACGCTTGACATATAGGCATTCATTCCCTTGAATGAACTTGAAATGCACGCGATCACCTTTGACGAAGCAATTCAGTTTCTTGCGTCCGTTAAAGTTCGTCTGGTATTCGAAATCCTTCGTCTTCATGAAGCCGTACTTACATTTTCCTTTTAGGATACTGGCAGTGAAACCGTCAAAGAAATTGCGGTTACGCCATTTGCCTTCAAAGCGTTCAGCACCTTTCAAGCCGTGGAAGATGAGTCGGAAATTCACGTCAGAAACTGGATAGACTTCCACCACTTTCTGCATGAAGATTTCCTTGCCGATGGAATCCGTCACTTCAAGATACATCCATTTGAAGCGGTCTTGTTCCCAGATTGGCACGAAATGGATCATGACTGCTGTAGAATCATTGATGTATCCATGATAGTCACCCAAGATGGTACGATAAAATTGCTTGACGTCATCGTCTGTATATTTGGCTGCTTTTTGAGCATAGCCCATTGTGGTCACTAGGCATAGGACCAATGCAATAATAATGTTTCTTGATTTCATTGTTTCTTAAAGTTTAGAAAGTTAACGTCAAGCCCAAAGAAGGCATGATTGGCAACTGATACACTTGTTCAGTAGTAATATCGTCAACATAGAAAATGTTCTTGCGGTTGTAAACGTTAGTGACGCTAAAGTCAACTTCAAGCGTTGTCGTTTCAGTGAAATAGAATCTGCGTTTTGCATCGACATCAAGACGATGATACATTGGCAAACGGCCTTCGTTGAGCTCACCGTAGAGCATCCCGATTCCACCATTGGCAGAGGTGATGTCGAAATTAATGCCATCTTGGAAGTTGTAGTGCTCATAATAGCCCTGGATCTGAGTAAATGGGAAGCCGCTACCATAGTTCCAACGTCCGCCGAATTCCCATTCACGCTTTGCACCAGCAGTGTAAGTCAAGATCACATTTATGTTATGACGGCGGTCGAAATGAGGTGCATAAGAAACCAGGACCGTCTCGTCGCCAACCATTTTCTCATAGTCTCTACTTACAAAACCGAGCGCATATACAGTCCACAAATACCAATGTTTGTCTTCATATTTCAGTGAAATGTCAAATCCATATGCCTTACCAGTTTCAACAGTAAAGTCTTTCTTCAGCAAGTCGGGTACTGCGTTATTAGCCACATTGTCGGCATAGATCTTATTGCGGTTGATGTTCGTAAGCTGGGTAAAGTCCTTCAAATAACCTTCAATATTAAGGGTGACATTACTAGCGACGTCAAATTCAGAGCCCAAAATGTAGTGATTGGCCTTTTGAAGGTGTCCCTTCACCTCTTCACCATCAAAGGTAGCGGGGAGATGGTCGATGTCGGACAAGAAGCCATAGAACAAGTTGACGACGTCGCGGTCAGTAGTGGCAGCCACGAAGTTCTGCGAATACATACCGCAAGCCCCTTTAAGTCGCCACCAATCGTTGACATTATATTTGATAGCCAAACGTGGTTCAGGAGACATCTCCGACATGGAGAGGTACCATTGCAAACGGAAACTAGGCTCAAGCAAGAGTTTGCCAAGCGAGGCTTTGTATTTCACGTATGCACCAATCTCGGTAGTGTTTTCCACAAGGTCGACTTTACCAAATCCTGATGAATTCACCTTATAGTCAGTCTTAAAACCAGCGAATTCAAAGCCGTATTTCAAAGTATTCTTTCCCAAGAAATAGCTGAAATCGAAGCCCATATTAAAGCCATTGATCTTACTGTTGCGGTCAGGACTATTGTTCTCACGCATACGAGAATCATAGCTTGAATAGGCCACATTACCTTCAATCATGACAGGTGACTTACCTGGAATGACGAGGAAATTGGTACCCAAACCATATGAGTTCCATCCAAAATCAGCCAAAGCCTTGTAGTTATTCACATTATCGTTAAAGGAGAAGCCGAAGAAATTAATCTTACTACCATTGGGGGCACTCAACGAGACTTTACCATAAATATCCTTGAAATCGAATGGCAGACCAGCCTCGTTAGCATAGCTATAAAGCTTCTTGCTGGTGTACTCGAGGTAGGAAGTCTTAGCTGTGAGGATGAACGAAAGCGAGGCCGCATCATCGGTTTTGGCTTTCTTCAAAGGGCCTTCCACCATAACCTTAGCACCAAAGGTACTGGCATTCAACTTGCCCGAAATGCGTTTCTTGTTACCATCACGAGTGGAGATATCCATGATAGACGAAACACGGCCACTATATTCGGCACCAAAACCACCGGTAAACACATCAGCATTGCGGATGATGTCGGTATCGAAAACCGAGAACAAGCCAATGGAATGGAATGGGTTGTAGATGACCATACCATCAAGGAGCACCTTGTTCTGGATAGGCGAACCGCCTCGGATATACAACTGACCACCTTGGTCGCCGGTAAAGATGACACCCGGCACAACTTGCAAATACTGCGCGAAGTCAGCCTGGCCACCCATGCTCGGAATCTTAGTGATAGTTTTCGGCGTCACACTGATGACAGATGTCTTCGTCTCGGTACGCGCTTCAATCTTATCAGCCGTAATCGTCACAGTTTCAAGTTTCAAGCTTGTTTCACTGAGATTATACTTCTTATTCAGCACTTGACCATTCGCCAAACTGACAGGCTCAGCGATGGTATCGTAACCTACGCAAGTAATCAGCAAAGTGTATTTTCCGTCCGGGATACGAGTGATATTGAAATAACCGTTCTCGTTGGTAGAACCGCCAAAAGTTGTTCCCTTAAGATACACGTTGGAGAACATCACTGGCTCGCCGGTCGATTCCTCATAAACGAATCCTTTGATGCTATTGTCTTGGGCCATTACAGCAACCGAGCAAAATGATAGGAAAAAAAGAACTGTAAAAACTTTTAGAAAACTAAAGTTGCGCATATTATTGCTTATTGAATTTCAATGAATTAGTAAAATGACACCTCAAGTCTAAAAGCACATAGACTTGAAGTTGCAAATTAAACGAAAAAAATTGGATTTTCCACGAAGAAAATGACCAAAACGGCATTTTTGCCAGTTTATTTTCCTCTACCTTGAATTACAATCAGAACCGTGTAGATCAAAATCTTGATATCGATTGCAAGACTGACATTTTCGATGTATAGCACATCATATTTCAGACGTTCCACCATCTCATCGACATTCTCGGCATAGCCGAACTTCACCTCGCCCCAACTCGTGATGCCAGGCTTTACCTTAAGCAGCAAACGATAGTATGGAGCTTTCTCCATAATCTTGTCGATATAGAACTGACGTTCAGGACGATAGCCTACCAACGACATGTCGCCTTTCAGCACAGTCCAGAACTGAGGTATCTCATCCAAGCGGAACTTACGCATCGTGCGACCAAACTTCGTGATGCGCGGGTCGTCGTCACCACTCGAAAGTTGCGGAGCGCCCGAAGCTTCTGCATCGATACGCATGCTACGGAACTTGGCCATCTTGAATGGCTTGCCGTTTTTCCCGATACGTTCCTGCACATAGAAAACCGGTCCCGGAGAGGTCTTCTTGATAATGATGGCGCACAACAGGAAAACCGGAGAGAGAAGTATCAATGCCAACGACGAGGCTACAATATCGAAGGCTCGCTTGACAACACGTTGCCATATCGGCATCAGTTCGGGAGTGACATCTACCAAAGGTGCTTGCCAAATAGCTGACTGTTTGATGTTTCCGAAGACTAAATCTTGCATGGCAGGAATGATTTTCACCGTAGCGTCCGTGTTATCCATCACCGAAAGAAGCACATTCATGGTTTGGGTTTCAGAGCGCTCGATAGCAATGATGACTTCTTCCACATTGTTCTCCTTCACGATTTTCACGATGTCGTGATACGAGCCCAAATGAGGCAAATATTCGCCCAATTTGTAATAATCCTTATCATAGACATTCACGAAACCAATCAGCTTATGGCCCGAAGGCTTCACTTCTTCCTCGATTTCCTTAAAGATGGCACAAGCATTATCGTTGCTGCCCACCACAATAGTGTTGAAACTAATCTTTTTGTTCCTAATCCGGTTAATGACCGAAGTAGTAATGATAAGCCGCGGGATGTAGGTCAAGCCAAACTGGAAACAGAAGAGTGCAATAAACGACTGATAATATGATTTATAAGATGCAACTTCATCATCAAGGATGGCAACAAAAAAGATGATTACCACACCCAAAAGCGTGACGAAGAAGGTCTGTTCCAATTCTTTCAGCCTCGATTTCTGATAGACTTTTTGATAAGCGCCCGTAATGGCATGAAGGAGAAGCCAACACAGCGGAATAATGGCAACGCCCAGCCAGAAACTAGTTGTCCCAAGAGAATATGTGATACGGTCCCAATAATTGATGTAAAGGTCCTCGTGAGCTTTACGGAAAAAATAGAAAAGCGTCCAAGCCAAGATTGACGTAAGCCAATCTACTAAGAAATACAGACGGGTAAGTTTCTTCTTGTTCATCCTTATTTATAGAAGAGTTTCATGTTGTCAAAATAATAGTAACGGGTGCGGTCAGGAATGTATTCAGATGATGTTCCTTTATACACATGAGAGGTTACATACACTTTAAAGTATTCAGAATCACGATATTCAACAAGGGTTGGTCCAAAATTGATGTAGATTTTATTCCACTTATTAGGAATCGCGTTGATTGAGTCTGTTGGCGTAACAGTCACCAGAGGCCATTCAGTAATCTGATAGTTCTTATAGTACATCACTCCTACAGTAAAAGCAGCGTTGCAATTGTAATCCATCTCCAGCAATACAGGGTTACTATTGGTAGGCAAATCCGTCAACTCGTCAGAATTAGCAAGCATAAAATGGAGCGAATCAGGGGGCAACACTACCTTACCGGAGAATGATGAATAAAGTTCGTCTTGCCAAGCCTCGGGATAACCCACACGGAACAGAGAAGTGTCGCTACTTGAAGTCTTCAGTAAGGTATTGCCTTGCTCAAAATCTTCCATCCACCCCACATTGGTACCTTTACCGATCTCGTAATACCCGAGCACAGGATTCAATGTGACAATGCTATCTTGGACCAAGTTTAGATCACGATAAATCATTGGAGCATAAAACGAATAAGGAGCACGAGCACCACTTCGGCCGTCCACCTTGATGCCTCCATAAACCGTCACTTTATGCGGGCCTTTCTTCAAGACTGGGAAAGTAGCCGGGAGTTCATAACAACCTATTATCTGGTCATCGACATACACCCACGCATCGCTGATATTAGATGTACTAGCACCAAAGGAATAGTAGTCACATGATACAGTGATCGAATCGATATGAATGTAGGAAGGCACTTCGATGCCGTCTTCAAATTTCTTGCAAGAATGCGAAACAACCAAAATGGTTATCGCTGCCAAAACGGAAAGGATAGTATATTTTCTGCGCATATTCTTAAATTTGTTTGCTAACGAATCTAAACGGTTTATATTGTCATTCCCCTCATTTATTTCTTCACCTTCGCCAGCGACTCCTCGACAGCGTCAAGGATACGATAGGCCAGTTTCAACACCGCGATGCCATCTTCGATGGTAACCGCTGGTTTAGTGTTGTGAACAATAGCATCATAGAAACTCTCGAGCTCGGTCTTGATGGCGTTAATGGGATGAATTTCAGGTTTCTCCAAAGTGATTTGTCGTTCGCTTCCATCAGCTAGGCAAAGGGTGAACGAAAACGGGTCGGTCGGGTCAACATCATCGTTAAGGCGCACCACCTCGGCCACCTTATCCAAGAAATCGACCGTAATGTAGGCATCGTCTTGGAAAATACGTGTCTTACGCATATTCTTGAGCGACAGACGCGAAGCCGTAAGATTGGCTACCGTGCCATTCTCAAACTCGATGCGGGCATTCGTGATGTCGGGCGTCGGACTGACCAAAGCAACGCCACTGGCGCTGACATGTGAGACTTCCGATTTCACTATCGTGAGCAGGATGTCCAAATCGTGAATCATAAGGTCGAGCACCACAGGAACATCAGTTCCGCGTGGGTTGAACATCGACAAGCGATGTGCTTCGATGAAACGTGGCGACTTGATGAATGGCTCCGCAGCAATGAAAGCTGGATTGAAACGCTCCACATGCCCAACCTGAACCTTCACACCTGCTTCCAAGGCCAATTGCATCAAGGCATTGGCTTCATCGGGAGTTGCCACGATAGGTTTCTCGATAAAGACATGCTTTTTCTTCTTCAGAGCCATCGAGGCACAATGATAATGCTGAATGGTCGGCGTGACAATGTCAACCACATCAACGGCATCTATCAGTGAATCAATGGAATCGAAGCAATGGACACCCATCTTCGACTCCACTTCGGCTGCAGTCTCCCTCACTGGATCATAAAAACCCACCAGATCGTAATTCTCAATCTGCTGGATGCAATTGATATGAATCTTCCCGAGATGGCCTGCGCCTAAAACTCCTATTTTCAACATTTTCAGAAAATTTGGGCAAAAATACAATTTTAATGCGGATTGTTAAATGCCAAATGTGAAATAAATGGTACTTTTGCCTACGAAATGAATATTCGAATAGAAGACAACTACCGTCACAAAGGCATGCGCAAGCAACTGGTTGACTTGCTGCGCACCAAAGGCATCATCGATGAAAAAGTGCTGAGCGCCATCAACGAAGTACCTCGTCACGTTTTCCTTGATTCATCATTTGTTGAATTAGCCTATCAAGACCAGGCCTTCCCTATCGGTTCTGGTCAGACCATCTCGCAGCCTCACACCGTCGCTTTCCAATCGCAACTACTTGAAGTTCAACCCGGAATGAAAGTTTTGGAAATCGGAACAGGTTCTGGCTATCAGGCTTGCGTGTTGTCCTCCATGGGCGCAAAAGTCTTCTCTATCGAGCGTCAACGCAACCTCTATTTCAAGACCAAAGAGATCTTGGAACAACTTCCTTTCCGCGTGAAAACCTTTCTGGGCGACGGCTTCGATGGCTTGCCAACCTACGCACCTTTCGACCGCATCATCATTACCGCAGGTGCACCCAACATTCCTCAAGCGCTTGTCGATCAGATGAAAACAGGGGGCATCATGGTCATCCCAATGGATAACAGCGAAGGCGAAGGACAAAAAATGCTCCGCCTCACCAAGATGGAAGACGGAGCACTGCGTCAAGAGGAATTCGGTGATTTCAAGTTCGTCCCGATGCTCAAAGAGATCGGAAACGACTAATTCCTTATTTCAATATTCCTTTCAGGATTTCTTCTGTGACTTTACGTGTTGCGGTTGAAGCAGCTGATTCTGCGGCCTTTTTTGCTGCGCTACCGAGGATCGAGTCGTCAGACTTTTTCTTCGATGACTTTGATTTAGTGCTGGTTGAGCCACTACCTATGCTCTTGGCCACCTTAGTGCCGAGGCTACGAGCAAAACTCGTTGCTGCTGCACCAATCATTGTTCCCAAAATCGTACGCTTGATGGCTCCGCCTTTCTTCTCTTTCTTTTCCTTTTCTTTTGCGGCTTTGGCTTCTTCTTTCTCTTTTGCCTTGGCTGCCTTAGCTTCTTCAGCTGCTTGCAATTCCTGTTGTTTTGCTTCTTCAAGTTTTTGATTCACCTCAGTAAGCACTTCGTAAGCACTTTCACGATCGAAGAATTCGTTGTACTTCTTGATGTTGTCAGGTGCAGCGCTTTGGATATCAAGCCTTTGTCCAGGAGTGATAGCTCCGATTTGGCTCAAAGGGAAGAGAATCTTGGCGCGTTCGACCACTGCAGGTGAACCTTTTTCGTCCAAGAACGACACGAGAGCTTCGCCCGTGGCGAGGTCCATAATGGCATCCTCGGTCTTGAAAGCCGGATTGGCGCGGAAGGTCTGGGCTGCAGCACGAACAGCTTTTTGGTCTTGTGGAGTGAATGCACGCAAAGCATGTTGAACGCGGTTGCCCAACTGAGCCAAAATGTCGGCAGGCACATCGCTAGGCACTTGCGTAATGAAGTAAATACCAACACCTTTCGAACGAATCAAGCGGATGACTTGCTCGATTTTTTCCACCAAAGCCTTAGACGTGCCATCGAAGAGCATGTGAGCTTCGTCGAAGAAAAACACCAGTTTTGGCAATTCCAAATCGCCTACTTCTGGCAAACGGCTGTAAAGTTCAGTCATCAGCCAAAGGAGGAAAGTGGAATAGAGCTTCGGATTGAGCATCAGCCTATCAGCAGCCAATACATTCATCACGCCTTTGCCATCTTCCACGGCGAAGAGGTCTTCGATATCGAAAGCAGGTTCACCAAAGAACTTATCGCCGCCTTGGGTCTCAAGTTCAATGACGCCTCTCTGGATAGCACCGATAGAAGCCGAAGCGATGTTACCATATTCGGTGGTGAACTTCGAAGCGTTCTTGCCCACGAAATCGAGCATGAGGCGCAAGTCCTTCAAGTCGATGAGCAACAGGTTGTTGTCATCAGCAATACGGAACACGGCATTGAGCACACCTGTCTGGGTATCGTTAAGGCCAAGGAGGCGCGACAGAAGTTGAGGTCCCATCATGGAGACGGTGGCGCGCAGCGGATAGCCTTGCTCACCATACACATCGAAGAAACGTGTCGGGCAGCCAGCAAACTGAGGGTCGGTGATACCGAATTCGGGGCAACGCTTCTCGATGAAACTGCTCATCTTACCGACCTGGCTGATGCCGGAGAGGTCGCCTTTCATGTCGGCCATGAAGCATGGCACGCCAGCCTGACTGAATGATTCGGCTATAACTTGAAGGGTGACGGTCTTACCCGTACCCGTTGCGCCAGCAATGAGGCCGTGGCGGTTGGCCATATTACCCAAGATATGGATGGGTCCGTTGTCGCTATGTGCGATATAAAACTGATGTTCGTCGGTATACATATTTATAATTTATTGATTTTGAATCTAATATATTTAATTGTCAAACCTTGGTCGAGCCACATTTGTTCGTAGAAAGTGCGAATAGTTTTCACTTCAAGATCGTCGTCATTGGCATACAAGTCATTGGTTTCGTATAGCAAAGGTAGGTCTTCCTTTTCCACCACATCATGAAGTGTGAATTCATACATGATGGGACTATCCGTCTTGAGATTGAGGATGCCATCGGGCGTCACAATCTTGCGATAACGCTGCAAGAACTCCGATGAAGTGAGACGGTGGCGCGCATTACGTTCGCCTTCGCCAGGATGTGGGTCGGGGAAAGTGACCCAAATCTCTGACACTTCATCTTGAGCAAAGAAATGCTCAATCTGGTCGATGCGGGCACGGATAAAAGCCACATTGTCAAGATGTTCTTCGTTAGACTGCTTCAAGCCACGCCAAATGCGTGCGCCTTTGATATCGACACCTATATAATTAATATCGCGATGAGCGCGAGCCAAGCCAACGGTGTATTCACCCTTGCCACAGCCCAACTCCAACACGATGGGGTTGTCATTATGGAAAAAGTCGGAATGCCACTTTCCTTGCAACGGGAAGCCTTCCGACATGATGCGTTCGTAGGAATATTCAAACAAGTTGGGGAAAGTCTTGTTCTCTGCAAATCGTTCCAGTTTGTTTTTCTTCGACATTTCGGTATTGTTCAGTTGCTGAATTTATGCCGCAAAGATAAACAAATTGTGAAACATACAACTGAGGCACACGAAATAGTGGCAATCAATATCTTTCCACTTCGATGTTTGAAACGCCGCAATCCAACTTGATGACGACGCTGTGTACAGTAGAGCCATAGCCAAAGGCTTGCCACACTCCCTTTTCGACCTTCTCGAAGCCCTCGAAATCCTTAGAAGTGATGGCCGAATCGACATAGATTTTGCAGTCCATCGATGCCGGGACCTCAATCTTGATATCCGAAACACCCGATTCGACAATCAGTTCGGTATTGCATCCGCGGTCGCCAAGGCGGATCTCCATATCGCAGACACCTGTTTCAACATTCAGCTTTTCAACCTTATATGGCGAGAAATCGAGATCACAATCCGCAGCACCCGTTTCGATATTCACCGTCCACAATGGGACATCGCTCAAAGCTATATCCAATTCGTTGTTCAATTTTTTATGCAAGTGCTTGGCGTTTCTTTCCTCGTTGACGTAAACATTTGCGCGATCATCATCTCTTTCGACAAGCATGGAGTATTTCACGAATTCGTTGTGGCTGTTCACCTTCACCAGTTCGGCACATGGCTGCTTGATTTCGAATTCACCAGCACCAAAATCAACATTCAAAGTGGCATGAGAATATGATCCAAAAGGTTCAGAAAACTTCTGGATGAATGGGCCATCCTTGTCAGAATCATCATCATCCGACCACAAATCGTCTTTAATGCGGTTCATGAACTTCGAGCAGACAGACGAAACCGGATGTTTCTTTGCCTCGTTATGATACAAAACACAACTCAAACCCAACAGCAGGACCAACAAGCCCGATTTCAGATAGTCATTAACGGGCAAGATGGCGACGCCAAGAAGAATTATGAGCAAAGGCCAAAGGCGAAAAGCCAGATGCCAGCTGAAACTAATGACATCCAACGAAGCCAACAAAGCTATGACACCGATAAACAGGATTATGATTCCAAGAAACAAATTTTTGCTTTTCATGATTTTTTGTTTTTAAATGGGACAATGAGCAAAAGACCTAACATGATGAGCAATACAGGCCAATAGGCCGTCCAATTGAATTGCGGAAACAAGTTGTCGAACAAACACAGGAAACCGATAACGATAAGGATGGTACCTGCTATCCAGCCACCTTTGCCAGTACGTTGAGCCACAGCTTGGCTATTGCCATCATTCTGACTCTGAGTGGAATTTGTTGAAGGCATCACTATCCACAAGATGAGATAGATCAAAAATCCCGAGCAGCCTGCCAGCAAGAGAACGATGAAAAGCAGGCGCACCAATGCGACATCAATGCCGAAGAAATCGGCCAAACCTGAACACACGCCAGCAATGACCTTGTTTTGTGTGTTACGATGCATTTTTTTTGAGTTATCCATTTTTTTATATGATGTTTTTGATTTTGATTTCCTTTAATACGATGGGCAATCACATTTGTTACATAACACGGCAAAAATCGGCATTATTTATTTCATGGCAACGACTTGTAATGTTGCAACCCGAAACCTAATTTCACTATCTTCGCAGCCAGAAACGTAAGTCATGTCATCAGAAAACGCATCACACAGCACCTCTCCTATCGCCGCGATGTTCGACCGCATCTCGCCACGATATGACTTTCTGAACCACTTGCTCTCGCTTAACATCGACAAGATTTGGCGTCGCAAGACCGTAAAAGCCGCGGCTCTCCACAATCCACAAAACATACTCGACCTTGCTACCGGCACCGCCGACCTTGCCTTGCAATTAGCGAAAGCTCTGCCTCAAGCCAAAATCACAGGCCTCGACTTTTCAGAAAAGATGCTTGAAATCGGCAAAGAGAAAATCGCAAAACAAGGTCTTTCAAACCGAATCATTTTACAGCAAGGCGATGCGGCGCAACTTCCTTACAAAGAATGCAGTTTCGATGCCGTCACGGTTGCCTTTGGCGCACGCAACTTCGAAGACCTTCCCAACTCGCTACGCGAAATTCATAGAGTATTGAAGCCCAATGGGCGTTTGCACATCCTAGAATTTTCCATGCCGACAGCATTCCCCATCAAGCAAGCTTACCAACTGTATTTCAAATATATATTGCCAAAAATCGGTTCGTGGATTTCAAAAGACAAAACCGCATATACCTATCTTCCTGTTTCCGTTCAAAACTTCCCACCGCCCGACACCTTTATTAATATAATCAAGCAAAACGGATTTCAAAAGGTCGAAAAAAAGTCATTCTCAATGGGTATTGCCACTTTATACACGGCCACTAATTGACGAACCAATAGAATTTCATATTTTTGCACGCGTTTTCGGCAATAAAAGCGAAAACAAATCGTTACACGAACATCAAAATCGAATGAAAGTGAAGAAATCCGCCAGAATAATCGCTATTGCATTGTTTATTGCGACATGTTTTATTGCGCCAGTCCAAGCTCAAAGAAAGGTAATGAACTACTTGCCAAAATATGAGCAAGAGCCATATCATTTCGGTTTCTTGTTGGGATTCAACGAGATGATGTATACCATCAAGACTGTTGACAATTACCAGAACATCCAATACGCTCCAACCACCTGGCCTATGGGACCAGTCAGCGGCGAAACCACCCAATCCATCAGCGTATACAACATCGAGACCGACATCATGCCAGGTTTCACCGTAGGCATCATTGGCAGCAAACGTCTCGGAAGATATCTTGATCTTCGCCTTATTCCATCACTGAGTTTTGCTGACCGTAATATTTCCTACACCATTGGCATTAAAGACAAAAATGGCAACATGAGATTTGACACAATCAACAACAAACCCATTTTTACCACTTTCGTTGAGTTCCCATTGCATTTGAAATATCGTTCAAAGCGTTTCAACAACGTTGGGGCATATCTCGTTAGCGGTGTCAATCCAAAACTCGACCTTGCCTCTCAGAAGAGCAACAAGCAAACCGACAGCCAAGGCAATGAATACATCAACAATTTGGTCACTCGCCGTTTCGACTGCGCCTTTGAAATTGGAGCCGGTTTCGACATCTATAACCAATGGTTCAAGATGGGCATTGAGATAAAAATGAGCTACGGAATGCTCGATATCGTGAAACGGAACGAGGCCCAAAGCCTAATTTATGACGCTCCAATCCAAAAATTATCCAACAAAACGTTCTTAGTTTCACTTTTATTTGAGTAGTATTCAATAAGTTATACAAATTAAGAAAAATTTTTCGGCAAATTGTTGTCCGCATTGATTTTTTCTGTACTTTTGCATCGTCAAAAAAAGACAAGCGTTGGTCTCTTCGTCTAGTCTGGTCAGGACGTCAGGTTTTCATCCTGGTAACTCGGGTTCAAATCCCGGAGAGACTACCAACAATTTCCAAAACCCTAACTGATAATCAAGCAGTTAGGGTTTTTTCGTACCCCAAACACCCCCTCCCGTGTCAACCACGTGTCAACCGATTTCGAGATATGTTTTTTCTCATGGCACAAAACACCTCTCACAAAGTGCCATCGTTGACACGTCTCACCCTCTCCGTTGACACGCCAAAAACCAAACCTCTCCAACTGTCTTTCCCTGAAAAAAGTTGACTCACAAAGAAGAGACAACAATGCTCAAACACTGGACAGAAAAACAGGCCAAGTATTACGACGAGGTAATACGGCTTCACTATGAAGAAGGGTATGGAGAAGACAGGATTGCAAAGAT